>NZ_FXUT01000006.1:0-5488 GCF_900183385.1 Listeria costaricensis | reverse complement strand
CCTGAAAGATTTGCTAAGAATTGGATAAATCCTGTCATGTTTATTTCCTCCCTTCTTTATAGATGATGGCTAATAATCAACCAAAGATTCCTTTGATCAGATTGTTCAGTACTTCGACTACATCTGGAAACCGGATTGCGCCTGAAAGATTTGCTAGAAATTGAATAAATCCTGTCATATATGTAACCTCCCTTCTACTATAAGCTAATGTTGGCTATCAACCAAAGATCCCTTTGATAAGGTTATTCAGCACCTCTACTACGTCAGGAAAACGTAATGCTCCTGAAAGATTTGCTAAGAACTGACCGAAAAATGTCATATTGATTCACCTCTTTATCCTGTTTTTTTATAGGATTATTACACCCAACGTTATTATAGAGCAAGTCCACCCTTTTTTGGGCTGCCCCTCTCCATAAATACAATCAATGAAAAATAGCATTATTAATCTACGGTTTCGTAAACATTTTAATAATTTACACAACACAACCAAAATGGAAAAATATTGTTTCTGTACAAATAATGTAACCGTTTTTCCCATAAAATCATTCATTATATATACGAATCCACTTGCTATCAGTATTTAATTACAATTTAACTCACTATAAATAAATATACTTCACATTTTGTTCAAATTTTAAAAAATAAATTTACATAAAAACATCTATTAACTTATTTTTCACACTAAATATAATCAACAAAACGCTTGGTATTCAGCCATTTTCATAAAAAAAGCACCAAATACCGCAGGATTGTAACATCACTGCTATATTTGGTGCTTGCTTAACTTGTCCGTTGTAAAATGTGCGATGGCGGGAAGCCGTAATGCTTTTTAAACAGCTTGCTAAAGTAATATGCATCATTGTAACCGACCAGTTTGGCGGCTTCTTTGACGGTCAGGCGCTCATCTTTCAATAGTTCATAGGCTTTTTCCAGCCTGATTTTAATTAAATAATGGATGGGCGAATCTCCGGTTTCTTCTTTAAAGACGCGGGAAATGTAGGCCGGGCTGATATACATGGTTTCGGATAGTGTGGATAAAGAGACCTCTTCTGTATGATGCTTCTCCATATAATAGATGATTTGATTGACCAGCTGCTGTTTTTCAAGTTCTTCCATCGACAATTTTAACCCGCTTGTTCGAATTTGTCTCGGCTCAGTTTCGCGTAAAATTTGGATGATTAGCTGCATGACATAGGTTTTAAGCAGCAAATCATAGCCCGGCTTCTCCTCTGATTTTTCACGGAGGATCTCATCGCAAATCGGCAAAATCTCCGTGCTGGTATCATGCTGACGCAAAACCGCTTCTTTAAAAGGAAACGTATTACGCGGAAAGCCAGTCAAGCTAAAATTCCGAAAACCAATATGGAGCTGGACATTATGCATGCCTGGTTCGGCAATATCAAAATGGCGCACGCCCGGATTCAGCACCAGCATGTCCCCCTGCTTCAACCAGTATTCTTTTCCTTCAATATTATACTTGACTTGCCCTTCATAGATAATCGAGAATTCGACAAAATCATGATGGTGATTCTCGCCAATCCGCGGCTCATTTGTATAGCAGTCGCCTACATAGAGAATCTGCGGGTTGAACGTGTTGGTATCAATTTTGAACATCAATTTCCCTCCCTCACCTGAAACGCTTACATTCATTCGTTTTTCTTTGCTTCAATTATATAATATATTCCATCATGATGGGGAAGATTAACCATTCTTTTTTAAGAAAAGCCGTGTAAACTAAGTACTTGTATATTAAAAAATAGAAAGGATGTGTTCATGCTTGGACAGTATCAAATGGATTTGGCAATATATTCGATCTTACCGGCTCAAATTATTTCTTGCTCTTATTTTGATTATTTTGGCATCGTTTATCAGCATTCTCTATCCACTGCTGGGCGGCAAGGTGATCGATTTGGTCGTTTATCAAAACAAAGCGTCTCTTCTCATCCCCATTCTGCTGATCATGATT
Source organism: Listeria costaricensis (assembly GCF_900183385.1). Lineage (GTDB taxonomy): Bacteria > Bacillota > Bacilli > Lactobacillales > Listeriaceae > Listeria > Listeria costaricensis. Next base: position 3,522 of record NZ_FXUT01000006.1, on the reverse strand, counting down.
GTCAGCACGTTTTTCCGGACGATCTTCCGCTACTCCTACCAGCTTCTTTTTGAACGGGTCGGGCAAAACAGCCTGTTTCAAATTCGCGAAGACCTTTATAAAAAATTGCAGGCGCTGGATTTCGACTTTTTCAACCACACGCGCGTGGGCGATATTATGGCGCGAATGACCGGTGACACAGATGCCATTCGTCATTTCGTCTCATGGGTCATCTACAACATTCTCGAAAATCTGCTTCTTTTCATCTTCGCCATTGGGATCATGCTGACGATCGACTGGAAATTAACGCTCGCTCTCGTTGCCGTTACACCATTTATCGCCATTCTCACCATGATGATGTCGCAAAAGGCACAGCCTGCTTTTTATGAAATCAGGGAAAGCTTTGCCCGCCTCAATTCCATGGTGGAGGAAAATATCAGCGGCAACCGGGTCGTCAAGGCTTTTGCGCGTGAAGACTACGAAATGCAGAAATTCCATGAGCATAATCTCGATTTTAAAAAACGAAATTTGGATTCTGCGGAAGTTTCCAAAAAGTATCTGCCGGTTCTCGACTCGCTTGCTGGAACGCTTGTGATCATTACGCTCGTCTTTGGTGGCTATCTGGTCATGAAGGGGCAAATGTCGCTCGGTGACCTGGTCGCATTCAACGGCTTTTTATGGATGCTGAATGGGCCGATGCGGATGAGCGGCTGGCTGATCAATGACGTCCAACGCTTTATCGCCTCTTCCTTTAAAATTCGCGACATGCTGCAAACCGAAGCCAAGATTCCGCTCCATGCTGAAAAATCGGCCCATTCGATCGATGGCTATGTCGAATTTAAAAATGTATCGTTTCATTTTGAGGACGACCCGACCACCGATGTACTGAAAAATATTTCACTGCGGGCAGAACCGGGGCAAACGATTGCGATTCTTGGGGAAACGGGTGCTGGAAAGTCGACACTCGTCAATCTGATTTGCCGTTTCTATGACCCGACATCCGGGCAGGTGCTGATTGATGGCGAGGATGCCCGCAACTGGCATGTCCGCGAGCTTCGTCAGCATATTGCAACGGTGATGCAGGATATTTTCCTTTTTTCCGATACGATTGAAGGCAACATTGCTTTCGGCGCACCGGATGCCTCGATGGAGGATGTCAGACGGATGGCACGCATTGCCGATGCCGATCACTTTATTGAAACAATGCCGGAAAGTTATGACACGATTGTCGGCGAACGGGGCGTTGGCTTGTCTGGCGGACAGAAGCAGCGGATTTCACTGGCCCGCGCACTGCTCAAACAGCCGTCCATTCTGATTTTAGACGATACGACTTCTGCGGTCGATATGGAAACGGAAGTCAAGATTCAAGATGAGCTTAAAAAAGTGACGCACAAGACGACCACTTTTATTATTGCCCACCGGATTTCTTCGGTAAAAGATGCAGACGAAATTCTAATTCTGCGGCATGGTGAAATCATTGAACGCGGCAATCACGCGGAATTGTTGCAAAAACAGGGCTATTATTACGAAATCTATCATAAGCAACTCGGAACGGAGGTGGATGCAGATGGCACGGAATAAGTTCGACGTGGATGAGGAGCTGGAAGAAGGCTTCAATGCCAGTCATTTGAAACGCATTTTTGTCTATATCAAGCCTTACCAAAAGCCCATTTATCTGACACTACTTGTCATTCTGCTGGCCAATATCGCCACGATGGCCGGCCCTTACCTGACCAAGATCGTCATTGACCAGACGATTCCAAATCAGGACTACCAGCAGCTTTTCTGGATCGCCGTCATTTTTATTCTCTCTGTTGTAATCACCGGGCTGTGCATGCGCTACCGGATTTGGTCGATCACAGTGATTGGGCAGGATATTTTAAAAGACATGCGGACGGCGATTTTCAGCCATTTACAAAAGCTGCCGTTCTCCTACTTTGACAGTCGGCCGCATGGGAAAATTTTGATTCGAGTCGTCAATTATATTAACATGTTGAGCGACCTGCTTTCCAACGGCTTGATCAATCTGATTTCAGATATTTTAAGTGTGGTCGTGACGCTTGGTTTCATGCTGGCAATCGACCCCGTGCTGACGCTTTACAGTCTGGCGCTCGTTCCTGTTTTATTCGTGATCGTGATGGTGATTAAAACGGCGCAGCGCAAGGCCTATCAGGTACTAAGTAACAAGACGTCCAACATGAATGCTTATATTCATGAAAGCATTGCCGGCATCAAAGTAACGCAAAGCTTTGCCCGTGAGAAAGAGAATTTTGAAATTTTTAGTGATGTCAGTGATGCGTATCGGCAGTCGTGGATGAAGGCTGTACGGGTTCAATTCCTGCTTTGGCCGGGTGTGCAGAATATCGCCGTGATGACGACCTGTCTGATCTATTTTGTCGGGATTCGAGGTCTTGGCGTGGATGTTTCGACAGGGACGCTGATTGCTTTTGTGGGCTATGTGGGCAACTTTTGGAATCCGGTCATCAATATCGGCAACTTTTACAATTCCCTCATTACCGCCACGACGTATCTGGAACGGATTTTTGAGACGCTGGATGTCGAACCGGATATTCGCGATCTGCCCGGCGCCAAGGAAATGCAGCCGATTACCGGCCGTGTGGATTTCAACCGCGTCTTTTTCCGCTACGAGGAAGGGAAGGATATTCTGAAAGGAATCGACTTCCACGTGACTGCTGGCGAATCCATCGCTCTTGTGGGGCCGACCGGGGCTGGAAAGACGACCGTGATCAATTTGCTAAGCCGCTTTTACGATATAAATGAAGGCGAGATCTTGATTGATGGGCAAAATATTCGAGAGGTGACGCTTCATTCTCTGCGCAAACAAATGGGTGTGATGCTGCAGGATACCTTCATTTTTTCTGGAACGATCATCGAAAATATTCGTTACGGGAAGCTGGATGCCACTGATGAAGAAGTGATGCGGGCGGCAAAAGTCGTTCGGGCACATGATTTTATCAAGGATTTGAAAGATGGCTACCATACAGAGGTCAAAGAACGCGGCAGCACGCTTTCGGCTGGTCAGCGGCAACTGATTTCCTTTGCGCGGACACTGCTTGCTGATCCGAAAATTTTGATTCTTGATGAAGCCACTTCGAGCATTGATACCAAAACTGAAATTCTGCTGCAGGAAGGTCTGGAGCGGCTCTTGGAAGGTCGAACCTCCTTTATTATCGCCCACCGACTTTCGACGATTAAAAACAGCTCTCGGATTTTCTATATTGACAACGGGCAGATTCAAGAAGCCGGCAGTCATGATGAGCTGATCGCGCAAGGCGGTTACTATCACCATCTTTATCAGGCGCAGTTTGATTTGTTGAATGCGTTGTGATGGGAAGGAAAATTAACACATAAAGCCATTATTGGAAAATAAAAGAAGCTAAAAGCAAGGATTGAAGCCATTTCTTCAAATGGATTTCGCTTGGTTTTGGCTTCTTTTTTCGTTTTGTCCAACTTTTTTTGCCAAATACGCCTCCTCTCTCGGAAAAACAGGTTTGCTTCTAGCTGTTTACGTTGACTCCCAAC
>NZ_FXUT01000008.1 GCF_900183385.1 Listeria costaricensis | reverse complement strand
ACCTGTTCCAAAATCGCGCACTAAGCCGCCGTTGCAAGAAAATTTACATTTCACAATAAGTATTTAAACTCAAGACCTTGCCCAAACCGAAGAGTATAAACAATAATTTACATTTCACAATAAGTATTTAAACCCGCTCATCCAAACGCTTACTCTCATCTTACCTCAAACCCTCGTTTCTGTCGACCTATCATAAATTCCTCAAAAATCTCTCCTTCCTCCCATTCCCACCAAGCTATCCCCCACGTTCTCCCCTTGCCACACAACACTTCCCGCACTTCTGTCGACCTCCCGCTAAATTCGCATGAGCTCCGGTCGACAGAAAAAAACAGACCTGCGGCGCGGCGCAAATCTGTTTCATCTTTTTTTAATTAATTCCGCTTCTTTCGCACCGCAATGGTTGCGCGGCTCACGCAAATCAGGCGGTCATTTTCATCGCGAATGTCGATTTTCCAGACCTGTGTGGCTGAGCCCAGGTGGATTGCCTCCGCCACAGCCGTGATTTTCCCATCACGTTTTGAAGCTAAATGGTTCGCATTGATCTCCTGCCCGAAAACAATTTGGTCGGGTTCAATCGATTTTGCGGCACCAAGACTTGCTGCGTGTTCAGCCAGTGCCACGGAAATTCCGCCATGCAGGTAACCGAAAGGCTGCAATACTTTGTCTGTCACTTCAAGCTCGCAGACCGCTCGACCTTTTTCAACAGAAATAATTTGAATGCCGATCGTTTCTTGTAGACCCACGTTTCGATCCCTCCTTTTCTTTCCATCATAGCATATTTTCAACGTTTGTATCCGCTGATTTGTGGTAAAATAATGACATAACACGAATGACTGGAGAGATAGACATGTCCATTTTCACTAATTTGCCCTTAGTCGCTGCGATTACGGCGATCGTTTTTGCTCAAGTTGTCAAAGTTCCGATTTATTTGATCGTTTCTAGAAAAATTCAACCAGGATTGATGTTTTCAACAGGCGGTATGCCGAGTTCCCATTCCGCTGCCGTCACAGCTTTGATGACGACCCTTGCCATTCAATATGGGCTGGACTCTCCTTATTTCGCTATCAGTGTCGTTTTCGGGATTATCGTCATGTTCGATGCAACGGGTGTCAGACGCCAAGCCGGTGAACATGCAGTCGTCCTCAATCAGCTCGTTCAGGATTTTCAGGAATTCGTTGAGCATGCCAAAGGACTAACTGACCCGGAAACGGAAGTAAAAACGAAACATTTGAAAGAACTGCTCGGTCATAAACCCATGGAAGTGTTCTTTGGTGCCGTGACAGGGATCGTGATTGGTTTCATCATGGCCTATCTGATGGGCGCACTTTGACTTTTCGCAACACTCTCGGGTATCGGGGGTGTTGTTTTATTTGTGCCTAACGAAAGGCCTCCCATCGAATCAGACAGGGGGCTCTTCTCGTACTTTATTTCAATTCGACGCGCGGACCAATTCGGCTGAAAAGTTCGTTGGTGATGGTGGTCAGTTTGCTGGCCGTCTTTTCCGGCTCGAAAAGAATGGTGACCGTTTGCTGCGGCTCGATTTTCTGGTCGCCAAGATCAATGATCAACATGTCCATACAAATATTGCCGATCACAGGATAAATTTGAGGACCAATTTTCACTTGGAGCCCTTTTTGCGAAAGCTCACGCGGAATTCCGTCTGCATAGCCGATCGATGCAATACCGATATTCGTGGCTTTTTTTGTTTGAAAATTGGCACCGTAACCAATCCACTCGTCAGCTGCTACGCGTTTCTGGTCGATTAGGGTCGCTTTGATTTCCAGCACCGGTTTCAGTGGCAACGTTCGACTGCCCGGCTGAGCCACTTCGCTTAGACTGCCATACAGAAAAATACCAATTCTGACCATGTCGTACTGAAGTTCCGGATAGTTCAAAACGCCGTAACTACTTTGCAGATGGGTCAGCCCCGGCTTGATTCCCTGCCTGCGTAAAAAAGCAAGCAACTTGTCGAAGCGGTCGATCTGCTGCCGAGTGCGCCGGACAGAAAGGGCATCCAACCGGTCCGCAGAACCCAGATGCGAAAAAATTCCTTCCACTTTCAGATGGGGCGCCTTGTAGCAGCTGACAATTGGAGCCGTCTCTTCCGCTGCCATTCCTAGGCGATGCATCCCTGTGTCAATTTTCAAATGCACACGAAGCGGCTGCCCCTTGATAACTTTTTCCAGTTCGGTGGCATGCTGGTAACTGACAACAGCTTGAATGCAGTCATAGTAACGAACCGTAGTGGCTTCACTTGGTGGCGTATAGCCGAGAATCAAAATCTCCCCGCCAATGCCCGCCTTCCTCAAATCGATCGCTTCCTGCAAAGTGGCCACTGCAAAATACCGCACGCCTTGTGCCAACAAATGTCGAGAGATGGCAACGTCGCCATGACCATACGCATTTGCCTTCACAATGGCCAGAACTTCCGAATGTGGCGCAAGTCCTTGAATCTGCCTGAGATTATCCGTCAGATTGTCCAAATGAAGAACCTTTTCAGCGCGTCTCCCATTGCCCCGTCGCCGCCGTTTTTTCAGCTTCGGCTTTTTCCAGTTGACATAAATCTCTGCACTTAGGAAACTCAAGACGACGATCAGCACAAATTGAACCATAGAATTCAGCTGTGTACCCGCCATTTTCGTTGCCAGATAGCACAGATAGATCCACCAAGGATGAATCACGTACATGTAGAGCGACAACGGGCGAACATTTTTCAAATAGCGTCCGCGAAGACTCAGCAGCCATTCGTAAAGGCCAAGCATTACAAACGGTAGCATCAGGTACATCGCGTCATGTTTCGCAAACTGGAACGCATGCACCAGCCAGCCCTCCGCCAGAAGAAGCGGGACAAACAGCCATAGATATTTGGCAAAACCGAGCCGAGCCTTTCTGTAAAAGACCACACCTAATAAAAAGAATAATGGCGCTAAAAATAATCCGTCACGTGTAGTCCCAAAAATTGTCAAAATAAAATCAGCCACTCCGCCAAGCACTGGAATCTGGTGCAAAATCCCGTTGTACGTTTCGATCAGCGTTCCTGCCACATATAAACTGCCAGAAGCAATCAGCGCTCGCTTCAGCCCCCACCAGTCGAGCATTTTCTTACTGATCCAAAGACCCAAAATCCACGAAGGAAAATACCAGAGATGATAGAAAAAGCCGTTTAAGAATGCGCCCTGCAAAAAGGCAGACAAGGACATGCTTGGCGACAAATTGCCATTCATGACAGAAAGCGGCAGATAGAGCAGCGTCACCAGCCCATACAGCACGAGCATTTGCCGCGTTTTAGCTTTCAAATGTCGCTCATTCAAATAGGTTCGCGCCTTTGCATAGGGGCCGAGCAGATAATAACCGGATACCATAAAGAAGAACGGTACCGCCACACGAAATAGCGTCAGTGTGATCAAATCGTCGCCAGTTTGCCAAAAAGAAGCAAATGGATATGTATGAATGGCGATCACCATGATGGCTGCAACTAGTCGAAAGTCATCAATCGCCAAATGGGTCTCTTGCTTGGCGGCTCTCATTGGATCACCGCTTTTTCCAGATATTCTTCCAGCACGAGTCCACCCTCTGTGATCCGCTGGCTGTGCGGCAGTCCGACATACCGGAAATGCCACGGCTCATGGGAGATTCCCGTAATTTCAGTCTTTTCGTCCGGCAGATAGCGCATGATGAACCCAAAATTTGCCATTTCCTTTAGAAACGCTTCGACGACTGGATGATCCTGAAAGTCCGGTGCAATCTCACCAACTGCGCCACTTTTTATGCTAAGGTCCACAGCTAAGCCCGTATGATGTTCGCTGCAATAAGGCTTTGCCACATAAGCATTCGTATAGGCAAGACCATTTTCCTCCATTGACGTTTGGTAGAGCTCCACTTGCTCACGAATTGACCGAAAGCCACTCGTAATTTGGATGAGGTGGTCCGGGTCAACTTTTGCCAAAAGAGCACTGAGCGCTTCGGCCGTCTGTTTTTCCAGAAAAATTCCCTGCCAGGCATCCACCAGTTTGAGCGGTTCCGGGCTGTAGTTTGATGGTAGCGGTGATTCAGCATTAACAAGCACCAGATAATCCTTCATCATTCCTCACTCCTCAGGTGATTTTGCAGTAGAATCTCGATCAATGCCGCATAATCAATCCCCAGCTCAGCAAACATGCGTGGGAAACGCGACTGCCCGGTAAAGCCTGGCATGGTATTGATTTCATTCAAATAGATCGCCCCAGTCCGGTCAATGAAAAAGTCGATCCGTGCCAAATCCTGACAGCCAAATGCGACAAAAAGTCGTTCGGCCATTTCTGCCACCTGTCTTTTCACCTCATCTGCCACGCGTGCCGGCTGATGAATTTCCGCTTGTTCAAGATGATACTTTTCGTGGTAGTCAAAGAACCCAGACTGCAGTTCAATTTCGTCCACACTGCCAATGATCCGCTCGCCATTCTGCTCCAAAATGCCGCAGCCAACCTCAATCCCTTCGACCGCTTTTTCAATGGTGATGATTCGGTCATAGCGAAACGCCTCTTCAATGGCCGAAATCAGCTCCTCCTTTGTCTGCGCCTTTGAAATGCCAATCGACGAGCCGCCTCGTAAAGGTTTGACAAAAACCGGATAGCCATTTTGATCGATAAATGCTTCTGGAAATTCTGGCTTGGTCAAAGTGATCGACGGGGTTGCCTGAACGCCATTCACGCCCGCCAGCTGATGGGTCAGTTTTTTATTGAAGCAGATCGCCGAGCTGGTAATATCGCAGCCGATATAGGGAATCTCCATCATTTCAAGAACACCTTGCAGAATCCCGTCCTCGCCCTGCTGCCCATGGATCACAGGAAAAATTAGATCGGGCACATGAAATTCCATCTGATCGCGGTCATATAAACCCTTGCTCGTTTCCGAGATGACCGGCTGGATCTGAGTGCTCGCCCGAAGCCAGCGCTCACTACTTGTGTCAATCACATAGTCACCCGAAAGTAGCCGCCACTCGCCTTTTTCCGTGATGCAGATTTGCAAAATTTGATATTTTTCATGATCGAGTGCATCAATTACTGCCCGTGCTGATTTTAATGAGACCTCATATTCAGTCGATTTACCACCAAAAATAACCGCCACTTTTTTCATTTCAAAATCCTCCTCTTCCTTTTTTACTAGGATAGAACCATTATAGAAAAAATAGTTTGAATTTTTCAGCAAGAAAATTTAAAGAAATTTAAAGGAGAAGGTTAATTTTTTCCATAAAAAAACTTCCGAATGTCCACTTGACCATTCGGAAGTCTGCTTACTGCTTATTTATAAAATTTAAATTTGCCTTTATTCATCATAACGCCAGGGCCGCCAATTTGCAGAAGCGCCCGGTCATCGATGACTTTTTTCATCACGCTCGCCGGATAACCTTTCAAGCTCTTGCCGAAAACAACCCCAATCGCATCGTTGTCGCCAAGTGAGCAGACGGTTCCTTTTTCATGATAAACAAAGTCGACCAGATCGGTTTCCCCTTTGATCAGTTTCGCCAAGTTGACCGCTGCTACATCGGCCTGCTGCATTGCGATTTGTGCAGTTGGCGGATATGGCCGTTCATTGGCTGGATTAATAATCAGCGAACAGTCACCAACAATCAGAATTTCCTCATTGCCCGGCACGGTCAAATTATTGTTGACTTTCACGCGGCCGCGACCTGCTTCAAAGCCAGATGCCTCGATCACACTGTTGCCGCGAACTCCCGCTGCCCAGATGATCGTTCCCGCTTTGATTTCTTTCACTTCTTCGCCTTCCGCATATTTGACACCATTCGCCGTAGCTTCCTTGACTGGTTTGCCGACATAGAATTCCACACCACGATCTTCAAGAATGCCGACCCCATAATCGACCAGTTTGGCATCGAACTGCGGCAACACTTTTGGCGCTGCTTCCATGCAAACGATGCGAACTTTTTCACGAGGTACATCATACGTTTTGACAAGCTCAGGAATGCGGTTTGTCAGCTCGCCCAGAAATTCAATCCCTGTAAAGCCGGCACCACCCACAATGATGGTTAAAAGTTCGTCTTTTTGTTCCGTTTTCCATTTGGCAAATTGTGCTTCGATATGAGCACGGATTTTTTTCACAGATTCAACGCTTGTGATGGTTAAAGCATACTCTTTCAAGCCTTGAATCCCAAATGTTTCAGCTTCAGACCCCAGACCAATCAGCAGATAGTCATAGGAAATTTCACCTTCCTGTGCGAGTGTGACCGTTTTTTCATCCTTATTGATTTTTTCCACGATATCTTGGATAAAGGTCGTTTGGGCTGGATTTACAACTTTTGAGATCGGATAAATCAGTTTTTCCGGTTCTAAAGTTCCCGCAGCCGCCTCATGCAGCCAAGTCGTTTCATGGTGATAGTCATTCTTATTGACGAGCACAAATTCTGCATTCAGATTCGCCTGCTGTAATTTTTTGAGTGTTTTTAAACCACCGTAACCTGCACCAAGAATGACAACTTTTGGTTTACTCATCTGTCATCACATCTACTTTCCCTTTATATTTTTTCTCACAAACATGCTTGCAATAAAATCTGCTTCATTACAACTATGTAGATTGCGCTAATAACCTACGAAATAAGTGAAGTTCTCCACTTACACACTATATAATAGTATTTTTATCCCTTCATTTCAAGAAAGCAAGCTCAAGATAGATCGACTTTTCCATTTGTTTTCAATGGTATAGATGAATTTTTCCGAGCAAGCCTCCTCTGCGCATATCCACCCAGCTTTTCTCCTGGAAGTCTATGAATCGGTCTAGTTGTTAGCGTTTTCACCATGTAATGAAGTTTAGTAGTAAATACCCGAGTTTGTGAAAACTAAAACGTAACTTCTTCTCTTCTTTGAGTTGAGATTGTTCACAAACGGTAGCTTTCCCATTGAATTACCACAATCCGCAAAACATTCTTTTTGAAATTTTTATGATAGAATGACCTTATTGTAGCAATCAGCTATAGAACACGTATTGGAGGGAAAAGTTTTGGACGAAAAAACCAAAATTTATGATATAACAATTATCGGCGGCGGTCCTGTTGGCTTGTTCGCAGCTTTTTATGCCGGTATGCGCAGTGCAAGCGTGAAAATAATCGAAAGTTTGCCACAATTAGGCGGACAGCTTGCAGCACTCTATCCTGAAAAATACATCTATGATATCCCCGGATTTCCGGCCGTGCGCGCACAGGAGCTTGTCAACCGTCTGATCGAGCAGATGCAGCCGTTTAAACCTGTCACCTGTTTAGAAGAGGCTGTCACAATGGTCGAAAAACAAGCGGACGGTACCTTTGAAATAACCACGTCGAAAGACATTCATTATAGCAAAGCCATCATTATCACAGCAGGGAACGGAGCATTCCAACCGCGGCGCCTTGAGCTACCAGAAGCTGCACAATTTGAAAGCAAGAACCTGCATTATTTTATCAATGATTTGAACCGCTTTAAAGGTCGTCATGTAGCAGTTTGCGGCGGCGGCGATTCTGCTGTTGACTGGGCACTGATGCTGGAACCTGTCGCGGCTTCCGTCTCCATCATCCATCGGCGCAAAGCCTTTCGCGCACATGAGCACAGTGTTGAAAAATTGGAGAATTCTCGTGTAGAGATTTTGACACCCTTCATCCCGACTGGCATTCAAAGTGCAGCTGATCAAATTTCTGCTGTCGAATTGCAAGAAGTAAAAGGCGACGAAACAAAAACACTTGAAATAGATGATTTCATTGTCAATTATGGCTTCGTCTCCTCAATTGGTCCCATTAAAGACTGGGGACTTGATATTGAACGCCATTCGATTGTTGTCAATTCTAAAATGGAGTCCTCCATTCCCGGCATTTATAGTGCAGGTGATATTTGCACGTATGATGGCAAAGTTAAACTGATCGCAACAGGCTTTGGCGAGGCTCCAACAGCGGTCAACAATGCCATGAATTATATCGATCCAAAAGCCCGCATTCAGCCCATGCACTCTACCTCTCTTTTTGCCTGAACGTTTCAAAAAAAAGCCGTCGGGAAAAAGAACACTAGCCAAAGAAACAAGGAGGTATACTATGAACGTCTTAGTAATTGGTGCGAATGGTCAAATTGGACGGCAAATCGTTCAAAAGCTAGCCCTTGAAAAAGGCTACTTCGTCCGAGCGATGATCCGTGATGTCCATCAGACCGAAGCACTTGAAGAGTTAGGCGGAAAACCTGTTATTGCCGATTTGGAAAAAGATTTTCGTTATGCCTATGATGAAGTGGATGCCGTCATCTTTACAGCTGGTTCCGGTGGTCATACCGGCCCTGATAAAACGATCACAGTCGATCAAGAAGGTGCGATCAAAGCGATTCAATTCGCCAAGGAGAAAAATGTTCGACGTTTTGTAATGATCAGCTCGATCCACGCAGGCGAGCCGAATAAAGGCCCGAATTCTTTAGCACATTACCTGACTGCCAAAGGAAACGCAGACAAAGCCCTGATTGAAAGTGGCCTAGACTATACCATCATCCGCCCAGTCACGCTGACAGACGAGCCGGAAGTCGGAAAAATCAGCTCCCCTGAGGCAAGCGGTCACACAACAATCCCTCGCGCCGATGTTGCTGCATTCGCCACTGCAGTTTTACCTTTCAAAGGAAGCTATAAAAAAATTTATGAACTCGCCACTGGTGATCAATCCATTCAACATTTCTTAAACTAATAAAAAGCTAGGAGAACAAGGAAGAAAGCCACTCGGCACTTGCTTTTCCTAGCTTTTTTATGCGCATTTATCTTCGTTAATAATTGCTATGTTTCCACATCATTAATTATGATTATTTACTTTATAACAAAATACACTGTATTTAACACCCTGGGGACAAACTCGATGGCGCGATTATCTGGAAATCAGCGGATGGAACCGAAACATTGCTAATTCCTGGCAGCTCGATGGAAGTTGGGAAACTGGCTTCGACAACTAGCGGTGACAAAGAAACCATCACCCTTTCATTTGGTAAAAATGAAGGTCCGCTGCTTCAATACCATACAAATGCAGTCAAGGCCAATACCTACTAAACCCACTTTAACTGGTCGATTGTAGATGCGCCTTGATTCATCCCCCATAAAAAAGAAGCTTCGTCTGTCAATGAAAAATACAGATGAAGCTTCTTTTTTATTTTATCACCTTGCAACAAGTACATCACAAACCGCATGCTGTACCACATAGGAAGAAATACTGCCTAATAAAACTTTCTCAATCCGGTTAAGCCCTGTTGCTCCACAAACAATCAGATCTGCCCCATAGACAGTAGGTATTTCTTCCGCCAATAGCTTTTTAGGATTTCCTTTTTCAACAAAACTGCCTACTGATTCCACGCCTTTTTCCTTCGCCAGCTCGACATGGTTTTTCACACTCTGCTCTGCTTCAGCTGAAAGTTGATATTCAAAAGCACCACCATCTGGTGAAATTGTCGGGAAAGAACGCGTGTCAATGACTGTAGCCAGCGCCACCTCGGCTCCCATCTCAAGTGCCAACTCTATTCCCCGCTCAAACGCTTTTTCCGCTTCCTCTGAGCCATCCATCGCAATAAGAATATGTCCATATCTTTTGACCATCTTGTAAAACCCCTCTCTGTGAAATTTGTTTCATACTTTTTTATACCATTTCTTCACAAAGTATAAACCTATTCACACAAAAAAGAGCGATTGTTCCTCTACTGCACGATATCCTCATGATAGCTGTGCGCTAATCGGCTGGCGGCAGCTGCGGCAATTGCGCCCACAATGTCATCTAGAAAAGTATGGACATTCTTGCCGTCATGTTCATTCAACTTGGCCAAAATACCAGGCTTCACCTTGTCAATATAGCCATAGTTAGTAAAGCCGATCGAGCCGTATACATTGACAATGGACAGCGCTAGGATCTCATCAACCCCATACAGCCCCTCGTCCTCGAAAATAATATTTTGCAGTGGTTGCACGAGCTCACCCTGTTCCGCCATAACATCCAGCTGAATGCCCGTTAGAATTGCGTTTTGCACTTCACGTTTCCGCAAGACGTGGTCCACATTGTCTCGACAAATTGCAATATCCAAGGTTGGATGATATTTTTTCTGCAAAAAGAGCACCAAATCGGCAATGTCGTCTATGGTTACACCGCGTTCAATCATCCAGCTCCGGGCTTTTTCTTCTAATTTACTTTGTTTTTCTACCATGCTTACACGCTCCTTATTTTAAAAAAAGCGCGACATTATGTCACGCTTCTATCCTTTTAATACACTTGAACAACTTCTTTAAAGCCAGGGATTTTTTCGGCTAGTGTCAATTCAATCCCCATTTTAAGCGTTAAATCAGAGCTCGGACAAGTTTCACAAGCACCGAGCAGGCGAATTTTGACAATCCCGTCCGAACTGACATCGATTAGTTCATAGTCGCCGCCATCACGCAGTAAAAACGGGCGAAATTTTTTTAGAGCCGCTTCGACTTCTTGGTAACTAATATTTCCCATGCGCTACCGAACTCCTTTTATCATTAATATCTTCTATTATAACAGGTTACGCTAAAATAGGAAGCCTGTTGCCTGCATGAAAAAGGCACGTTCCTAAGGCTCAGAAAGGAACGTGCCGACCGCGAGAGATAAATCCGCGATCAAAGTTGACTGGATGCCCAGCCAAAAAAGGGAGTGTTACTGTGACCAACACATTGGCCAGCTTTAACGCTTCAAATAGATAAAGCGTGTAAAGTTGTTTTTCATTATAATATACCGGATAGTGCTTGTCAATCAATTATCGGATTTTATTGATAATTCGCACTTCAAAATATGCGCCTGTTTACACAAACCATTTGATCGCTTTTACTGAAAGATTTATGTACAATAACGGTGAGGTGAGAGGCATGTTAAAAGAAGCAAAGCTGTATGTCTATGGTTCTTCGGTGATTTGTGCAAGTTGTGTAGGCGCCCCGTCCTCCAAGGAAACGGAGGAATGGCTGCGAGCTGCGATTGGAAGAAAATTTGGCGGTCAGCCATTTATTGTTGAATATGTCGATATTTTCGCCCGGGAACAGTTATCAGCAGAAGAAAAAGCAATGGCTGAAAAAATTATTGAGGAAGACTATATGTATCCAGTGATTGTTGTAGATGGCGATATCATAGCGGAAGGTAGTCCGCGTCTGAAGGACATTTATCAGGTGATGACAAGTCGCGGCTATACAGCAACCATGTGAAGTATGCGGCTTCCAAGCATAGAGGAGGCTTTTGTTATGAATCCAATTGTGGAATTTTGTGTGAACAATTTAGCGAGCGGGGCCCAGGAGGTTTACGAGGCGCTTGATAAGGATCCCGGCATCGATGTCATTGAATACGACTGTCTGACTTATTGCGATCTTTGTGCCACGAGCCTGTTTGCGCTTGTGGACGGGGAGGTCATTCGTGCGGAGACTGCCGCTGATCTTTTGGAGAAAATCTACCAATTTATTGAAGAAAATCCGTTTTAAAAAACCTTCCAAGCGACAAGGACCATTCTACCTTAAAGTGTGCGGTGTTAGAATGATCCTCAAAAGCTTGAAAGGTTTTTTACATGTCATTAAGGAGCGTCTTGCAATGCCCAACTGAGCGTGCCATTATAAGTTTCTGAATAGGGCTGTTCACTCGCTATTTCTAATTCCAATCCTTCTTGTTTCTCGTCCCACTTGTCCGAAATGTTGATCGGCTGATGTGTGGCAGATGAACCCGTCATAACTGGAGCAGCCGTAGTCGTGGAAAGCATATATTTTGCCCCATCGTGATAATAGAACAGACAATCATTCAGCTGATCGTGTCGGTCAATTCCCGTTAGCGGCTCTTCCAGTCGAACGGTCAGTGACCAATTATGTCCCGCTGAACGCTGATCTTGAACGATCAACGCCCCATCACTAAGATGGCCAAAATAGCTTTCATTTTTATTCGGAATTGGTTCTCCAGTGTCAGCACCAAAACTGATTTCATCGGGCGCTGAAACAAATGCCAGACTGCCTTCGTTCACAGTGACTGTAATCTCATTAGAATCCACCTGAAAGCTCGTTTGATCCGTTAGCGCTCCTGAAACTGCAGCTTTTTCAGTGATTGTAGTACCCGATGCTGTATTAGGATCGACAGTTGCATCAAAAGATACTTTTAATGCTTGATTGCGCGGTACATTTTGGTTCGTTAGAGTCGCCTGGATTTTTGCCTGCTGGCTGTCAAACTGACCAGTTCCTATCGTTTGACCCGTGCTATCTGTGAATTGAATGTTCGTAATGTTTGTAAGGTGCTGATCTATTTCATTGAATGAAAAGGTCGCTGTCTGATAATAGTTACTATTTTCTTGGCTAAATGGTGGCGTGAGTGTTAATTGATAATGGATCGTTTCACCTGGCTGTACGGTGACAGCTGTTGTCCCATCCGTTTTCGTTGCAGTTAGGCTGGCAATATACGGGTTCTCCCTATATACATAGGTGACAGTTATAGGCGCTTCTGTAAAGTTACCCTTCGTATTCCCTTCCACATGGTTGAATGTATAGCCATCAATCGCCAACTGCTCTGTTTGATAAGCCTCTCCAGGTTTGCCATTATAAACAACGGATTCATGTAGTTCTTTTCCATCTATGTCTACATAACGTGCTTTTACTGTGGAATTTGCTTCCTTCAGCACTGCTGTTGCCAGGTTGGACTGGTTTCCATCAGGATCAATCGCGTAGACTTCAATGGTGTGCTCCTTTCCGATTTCCGGCTCTCCTGAGATGATTTGCGAGCTAGGGATTTCATAGGTAAAGGCGGTTTCTGTTGTATTTTTTGGCGCATCATTTGAAAATAATACGGGCGTTCCACCATCTACTTTATAATAAAGATCCATTGTTGAACTATCCGTATCTCTCCATGTACCACTGATTTTAAAATCATCTCCATAATACGGAATCGTCTCGCCTGTATTCTGATCGAGCGAGACCTTAGGCACAAAGTTATCTTCAATACTGACCACATAATCATAAGTCATCGTTTCACCCGGATTAAGTGTCTGCGGCTGAGACTTGAAATAGATCGCCGAATCACTGGCAGTAAAGGCGTTTGCACCTGCTTCACCATGATTGATTTCTTGACCAGGTTCGTCATAGTGATTGCCGGCTGGGAAAGCTTTTTCAAAAGGGTTGGAAGAATACATATCAAAGTTGCTTCCTACCCAATTGGGAAAGCAATACTGCTGATTAAAATAATAATTCAAGCGATATTTTCCACTTTCAATATATAGGCCTTGATCGTCCCCCATATAATGAATGGTAACATCATCATCACCATTCAGTTTTGTATCATCAATATTCAGCATTGAAAAATCTGCTATTGCAGAAGTATCATTATTCGTTAAGGATTCCGTCACTAAAACTGTGCCATCTGAACGTCCATACATTTCCATCGAAAATGTAGCACTATGTTGATAAAGTGTGATATCCACTGTTAATTTTTCTGCTTGGATTCCATTTGCTTGTTCTTTTGTATAATAGTGAGGATTCTTAGCTCTTAAAGCTAAACTGAACAATTCATGTGAATCATTCTTTCCATTTGAGAAAGCAATTCGACTTGAGAGTAGTTCACCACTCATCTCATATAGGGAATTTATCTCCTTCCCATTGTCAATAAAATAAACATTCGGTATATAGTTCACCGCTAACATATCGTTTGTCGTCGATTTTGACACATTTTCCCCCATCAGCTCACTTCCACCGAACTGAAAACGCAAACTGGTCGAGTCGTTTAAAGGAATCGAGCTGTACCCAAAAGTCGTCTGCTCTGTCCAGCCTTCCGTTTTCACATTGTTCACTGATTGGTCATCACTGTTTTGGACTGCATCATTTTCTTGCACTTCTTCATCTTTTTGAATTTCATCATTCGCCGTTCCAGCTTGCTCCGTGTTCTCCCCATCAGTTAATGGATCAGCATTCTCCACGGAGTCCCCCTGTGTTTCAGCCACGTGAATGTCTGCTTGCGCCTGTGCATCAGTTGTATAGGCTGAAACAGAAAAGTCCCCTGCTTCTTTTGCTTGTAGCTGTAACACAATTTGTTTCGTTTCAGATGAATCATTTGGCCAGGTAACAGATACATGCTGTCCATCCTCTGTTACAACTGCATGCTCATCATCCACACCTATAAAGCTGATTTGTTCGGGAAAATCCATTTCTACAGAACCAGTTGAATGATGTGTTGTCACCTTTAATGAAAAGGTCTTCTCTTTTGAAACCGGCGCTGTTGCATCCACTTCCAGCTCAACTGATGAAGTCGTCTCAGCTAGGATTGGTTGCAAACAAGCAAATGCCAGTAAGATAACAATCATAGAAGTGACTATTTTTTTTAGTTGCCCCACTCTTAATCTCCTCCGTCTCTTATCTGTTAATCACACACTTGTCTATAATACGCCATTATATACATTGATAAATGTTGAGATAGGAGTAATCTTCTCAAATAATAAGAAGGATTTATGAACTTTTAGTACGAAATCATTAGAATTATAACATCGGGAGGTTTCAACATGATGAATGGAAACGCAAAAGAAGCTAAACTCAAGTTTTAAAGCCACTTTTCAAAATGACTTTTACTTGGGTTTAGCTTCTCTTTCTATTTTTATTTCGAGCTCTTTTCAAATTTGTCGTTTTATTTAAAATGACTTATTTATAGGCTTGCTAGGCTTTAGACTGTTTGTTTATTTTTCGGACTTCAACTTGTCGTATTGAATTTTTATTCATGGAACGCACGATGAAGCGGTATCCTCCTTCTTTCAAGACAAAGCCTGTATCCAGATCGAATTTTTGCAGAAGCAGATAGCCTGATAGGGTATGAACATCCGGGCTTTCCAGCTCAATGCCGAGAACTTCTTCTACACTTACGAGCGGCTCACTTCCGGCCATCATATAGTGATCCTTGGCTACTTTGCGGATGCCACGCGGCTGACTGGCTTCTTCCATGTCGCCTACAATCACTTCCATAATATCCTCTAGAGTCACAATACCCGAAGTCCCGCCATACTCGTCCGTCAGTACAACAAATGACTCCCCTTCCTGCTGCATTTTCACCAGTAATTCCTGCAAAACCATCCCCTCAAAAACTTCCAAAACCGGTGTCATGAATTTTTTAATCGAATGGTGAAGGATTTCCGGATTTTCCCCCAATCCAGCCATCACCTTGCTGACCTGTAAAACACCGATGATCTGATCCTTATCTTCATTTTCTGTCACGGGAAAAATATGATAGGTATGCCGTGATGTCAGCTGAAGCAGTTCCTGAACGGTTGCCGTCTGGTCGATCGCAATCATCTGCGTGCGCGGAATCATCACTTCCTGAGCCGGCACATCGTCGAGCTTGAAAATATTGCTCATATAGCGGAATTCCTGCGGGTTGAGTAGCCCCTGCCGGTAGCTGTCCTCAAAAATAATCTTGAGCTCAGTCGGGGTCATTTGATCGGGATCTTGCCCATTTTTCACGCCGAACAGTCGTGTGATCAGATTGGCGGAATGATTGAGCAGCCAATTGAGCGGAAAAGTCACCCGATACCAATAGACAAGCGGTTGTGCCACAAACAGCGCCACTTTTTCCGTGCTTTGGATCGTGAGTGTCTTAGGTGCCAGTTCGCCCAGCACAACATTCAAAAAGGTAATCAAAATAAATGAAACGAAAATCGAGATGGGGCCTTCCACAGCAGCCGGAAGCGGTAAAATCGTAAACAACGGCTCCAGCCAGCCGCGCATTGTCTCTTCGCCGACCCACCCCATTGCCAGTGCCGCCAGTGTATTGCCAAGTTGACAAGCTGCCAGATAATCATTCATGTTCGCCGTTACCTGGGCCACATACTTGGCGCGCTTCTTCCCGCTTGCAACTAGACTTGCGACAGTCGGTTTGCGAATCGCCACAATGGCAAATTCAGATGCCACAAAAAATGCGGTGGCAACAATCAAAAAAATGACAAAGAAATCATTAAAAACGGCCATAATCTGTTCCTCCTATAAGCTCCATATACCCTTTTTCACGTAAAAAAATGTACGAGGAGGCGTCCCCGCACATCAAATCAGCCAATCATCCAGCGTATTGATCGAATGAGTGGGCTGTATTTTTTTCGTTTGAAGCGCTTCTTTGGAAGTAAAACCTGTGTGCACGATTACCGTATCAATGCCAAAATTGATGCCTGCCAAGATGTCGGTTTCATAATTATCGCCCACCATGATGACAGCCTCTTTTCGAGCACCCAGTTTGGCAATCGCTTGTTCCATAATAATCGCTTCCGGCTTTCCAATGAAAGTGGGTTCTGTCTCCGTCGCCACAGCCAGAAGAGCCGTAAGTGAGCCGTTGCCAGGCAAGAGACCTGCTTCGGTCGGAATCGCCGCATCGGCATTTGTCGAAATAAACGTTGCGCCCGAACGGATCGCCAGACTCGCCACAGCCAGCTTCTCATACGTCAGCTCCCGGTCGAGTCCTACAACCACAAACGCTGGATTTTCCGTCTGCCGATGGAAGCCGCTTTCGTCCAGCGCCTCGATCAGGCCTGCTTCTCCGATGGCGTAGACACTGCGTTCGGCACTTTTGGACAGCATGTAAAGAGCCGTCGCCTGCGAAGAAGTAAACACGCGGTCGGCGGTTGTCTCAATGCCCATTCCGACAAGTTTCGCCGCTACTTTTTCCGGTGTCGTCGTCGAATTATTGGTCACAAATAAATAGGGAATCTTTTTTTCATTTAAACGGTGGATGAAACTGATCGCTTCCGGGATGACCGCATTTCCGCGATACATGGTGCCGTCAAGGTCGATCAGATAGGCTTGGTAGTCTTTCACGATTTCTTCTGCTCCTTGCTTTTCTTCACTTTTTTCAGTACAAAATAGGCGCAACCAAAATTGCAGTATTCATACAAATATTCGCGCATGGTACTGATTTTATTATCGTAGCTGGCTTTGCGGCTGTTGTCCTCAAAAAATCCTTTGAGCCGGAGCTGATCATAACCCCAGTCGCCGACAATATAATCATAGCGCCCCAAAATATCACTGTAGCGCTCATTTAATTTTTCTTCATCATAACAATCCCGATAGTTCTCGACAAGCTCATATTCATGGCCTCCGATTGTAATCATGCGTTCTCCTCCTCACTCTGATAACGTTTCTTCAATTTCCAAGTCAATATATCACGGAGTAATTCCGGTGTGTAGACATCCTTTTGCTTCACTTGCTTGATAATTGGGAAAAACGGCGCAAACACAAAGGTATCATGTGTCGCGATCCGGTAAGTCCGCCGCAAGTCAATCGGCATATTATCCCAAAGAGCCACTTCTTTTTCACGATCATAGCTTCCTCGTTTAAGTAGAATGGCGCCAAAATACTCGCCGCGAAACCCAAAGCCCCGCAGTGGAATGTCTTGCAGTTCGACCTTTTTACGGTCGATCTCCTCAATCAGGATGCCAAGTTCCCGCCCTGACATCGAAAGTACGATCAGATTGAGTGGATGCGGCAACAGTTGATGAATATCAAAAGCCGTCACATTGCCCGGCCCTAAATCCGTCATGTAGATCCCGGCATTCGTTAGAAAACCGTCTGCATGTGTCCACTCACAAGCCGCTTCATAAAATAGGTCGGCAATTTGTGAGTCGCCAAACCAATTATGCGACAATTTCGCTGGAAGTGCAACGACTTTTTCCGCCAAGGCCTCCTTTCCTTTTTCAAAGAAAGCATCGATCTGTGCCTGCTCATCCGCGGGTGCCGGTAAGCTTTCTGTGGGGAAAGTCGTCGCCTGACTGGTTTCAAGCTGGCCATCGTCCGAAAAAGTCAGCTCGACCTTGCCGACATACTCGCCCCATCTGCCACATGCCGCAAGCAGCGTCTTGTTGACCCGTTTGCCGTCTTCCAAAAGGTGGTGCGTATGACCGCCTAGGATCACGTCGATTTGCGGGATTTCAGCTGCGATCCGCTCGTCTGTTGGCAGTCCCAGATGGGAAAGCAGCACGACGGCCGAAAGATCATCTGGAAGAGCCGCTACTTCCCGTTTGATGGCCGAAAGTGGCTCTTCAATGCCCCATCCCAGCGCCTCATAATATTCACTAAACGGCGCAGTGGCCCCGATAACAGCTATTTTCAAGCCGGATTTTTCAAAATAAACAACTGGGAGCGCCCAATCTGGATGCTTCGTTCGTGCCTGATCGGCATACACATTGCAGCAAACAACCGGAAAAGCCGCATGCTCATAAAGGCGGGCCAATTTGTCGTGCGCAAGTGTCGTCCCTTCGTTGTTCCCGATCGTGACCGCATCAAACGGCAATTGGTTCAGCAGGTCGACATTCGCCAGACCATTTGTCCCTTCTGTCAGCGGATGCACACGATCCAGATAGTCACCAATATCAAAAAAGAGGGCATTTTCTTCCGCTTCGATTCTCTTTTTACGCAAAAAGGAAAAAATACGCGGCCAATGTTCCAAATGACTGTGCACATCATTCGTGTGCCAAATCGTGAACCGTTTCATCTCTCCATCCCCTTCCTCCTCTTATTGTAGCCTACTTTCATTATTTTGACACGCCCCGGCAATTTTTTCATGAGAATCTCGCATTTTTAATTTGTTTGTCGTATGATAGGAAATGAGAGATTTTGAGGATGTGAGAAAATGGATATTTCACAAACGATCGAAATTTTACTGATCGCTGTTGCAGCGGGAATCATCGGCTCAATGCTTGGACTTGGTGGCGGTATTATCGTCACGCCAGCACTGACCCTGCTGTTCGATATTCCAATCCAGTATGCGATTGGCGCCAGTATCATTTCGGTCATTGCAACCAGTAGCGGTTCAGCGATTGCTTATATCAAGGACCGCATTACCAATTTGCGTGTCGGCATGTTTTTAGAAATTGCCACAACGATCGGAGCTGTTACAGGGGCATTTATCGGCGGTCTGCTTTCTGAAACGGCCCTTTATATGATTTTCGGTTTACTGCTTTTATATTCTGCTTTCAATATGATCAAAAAAGCCGGTACAGAAATCCCGACTAATGTTAAACCTGACCCGATCGCCACAAAACTGAACCTCCACGATCACTATTATGACAAGGCGCTTCGTAAAGAGGTTGACTACAAAGTGGCCAATGTCCCAGCAGGCTTTGGCGTGATGTACGGCGCCGGCGTGGCAAGCGGTCTACTCGGCATTGGCAGCGGCGCCTTCAAAGTGATGGCACTCGACGTATTCATGAAAATGCCGCTAAAAGTTTCCAGTGCAACCAGCAATCTCATGATGGGCGTCACGGCAGCAGCCAGCGCAACGGTCTATCTTTTCAAAGGCGACATTCAGCCAACGATCGCAGCACCCGTCGCAATTGGCGTTCTAATCGGTGCCACACTTGGAACCAGAATCATGCAGCGACTCAAAAGCAGAATCATCCGGCTGATTTTCATCCCCGTACTCATCTATGTCGCCCTGCAAATGATTCTACAAGGATTGGGGTGGATATAGGATGGCAGAAAAACACGATACCAAAGAAGAAGAAATGTACAAAGTCGAGGCGGTCGTTGGCGGCCTGCTCCGCATTGGCGTCATCTTAAGCGCGGCCATCATTATCATCGGACTGGCCCTGTTTATCTTTACTGGTGATAGCGGCTATCCCGGCGACACCTATCCAACCACCATCCGCGCGATTTTCAGCGGACTAGCGGCCCTCAAGCCATTTGCAATCATCATGTTCGGACTGCTCTGCCTGATTTTAACCCCCGTACTGCGGGTCGTCGTATCACTGTTCACCTTTTTGAAGGAAAAGGATTATCTGTATGTCGCAATTACCGCGATTGTGCTGGTAATTTTGGCGATTAGTTTTCTACTCGGAAGAGAATAATACGTTCCATTAGAATACCCGAAAAGGAGTTACAAAATGGCATTAATCATTGAAGGCGTCCCCTTTGAGCTCGATACAACCACTCGAAACACGGCGATTTTTATCTTTGAAAATTTAGAAGGCCAGCTAGAATATGCACTTGATTGCTCGTTTAAGGCCCATACTTTCCATGGTGATCATCTTGCGCCTTCTTTATGCATCAACCCGATCAAAACGACGCTCTCCCACAAAGAGGCACTGACAGGAGCGCGTTTTAGTATAGCGAATATCAATGAATCCCAGCAGCGCGAAGATACCTTTTATTTTTACGAACACGAGCCTTTGGAAAATTATACCCTCACCATTCTTAAAATTGACCAAGACATTGCCCATATAAAGT
The DNA here is from genome assembly GCF_900183385.1 of Listeria costaricensis. Classification (GTDB taxonomy): domain Bacteria; phylum Bacillota; class Bacilli; order Lactobacillales; family Listeriaceae; genus Listeria; species Listeria costaricensis. The sequence continues at coordinate 201,299 of NZ_FXUT01000008.1, read as the reverse complement.
GCTCTGGAACCGCAATTATTGACGGATTTACAAAGCCTTATACAACAGGTAAATTCGACATAGACTGCCTGGTTCCCGTTATTACTAAAGCTTCAGACTGGCAAAAATGGGGGCTGTGATTATGCGGGTGATCTTAACGATTATCTTACCACTGGGAATTTCTTACATATAAAAACACAGGCGAGAAACTTTTCTACTTGTTTCCTGCCTGTGTTTTTTAGTGGCTAAAAGTGAGCTTGCCAGTCTCTGTTAGTTATTTCTTACGCATACTTAAAATTTCTAGACCCGCTAGCACGAAAAGCATTCCCGCGAGGTCTTGCGGCCAATCACCTTGATCACCTGTTTTCGGTAATGTTTGAGCGGGTGCCTTTACTGGTTGTGGTACCTCTGGTGCAACTGGCTCAGCCGTTACAGTTGGCGTTTCTGTGATAAACAGTTCTTCTTTTGGAACGGGTGCTTGCACTGTCACTTGGATTGTTTTTTCCACATAGTTGCCATCTGCATTTTTTACCGCATACGTCACGTGATAAATACCGGGTGCCTGCGGATTTACATCTGATTGCTTCACTATTACTTGCTTCGTCAAATCACCGTCTTCTTTATCAGAAGCTGTGACATTTTCCAGTGAATTAAAATTAGCGCCTTGTTGAATCGTTTGATCTTTAGCCTCAATCGTTGGCGCATTCGTGACAATTACCGTCCGTTCAAAAGTCGCTTGATTATTTTGCCGATCCTCTACCGTATAATTTAGCACATAATCGCCCACTAGCCATATTCAGCACCTCCTGCCTAAAGAATAGTCATTTATATGCATGATGCAATGAGACACTTAAAAAAATCTCCCCTTCCATATATGAAAAGAGAGATGAAAAATGCGTTATTAATAAGCAGATCATCACGATTTTTCCTTGAGATGATCGGGCCGCTCCTTGTGTTCACTCCGAAAACAAATCCATCTGCATCGGGGCCAGACCTGTATATTCGATTGCTAGTTCTTCCTGCAAATGTTTGGCGTTATCAGCCGCATCACCGCCGCTGTTATTGTTGAAAATAACGACAACTTCCTTGGTTTCCTTTTGTAAATGCGTCAAATACTTAGCCCATTCCTTGATTTCCTCGGCATTGTATCGGTAAAGCGTGCGGACTTCCCGCCATTCTGGGCTATTCGCCTTCATCCAGCCATATTGATTGCGTCCATGCATGCGCACGAGGGTCAGTTCAGGATCTGTGGCCCGCAAAACGATTGGCACACTTCTCACACCCACTTGCGGCTCGTCCACAATGGTATGAATAAAGCCTAACTCCTGCAAAAGAGCCAACGTTTTCTCCTGATGCGCCTCACTGAACCAGCTAGCATTACGAAATTCAATCGCAACCGGCAAGCTGCCCATCTGCTTTTGGATATGCCGTAAGTAGCTGACATTTTCCTGATTGCACTGGAAATAAGGCGGAAATTGGAAAAGGATGGCCTTTAGTTTGCCGCTTTCGCTGATCGGCGCGATTGCCTCCATGTATTTTTGATACATCTCATTTTCACTGTCAAAATACTGGTTCCATTCCTTGTGACGCGTCATCGCCTGAAACGCTTTCACAACAAAACGAAAAGCATCAGGCGTGCCGGCTGCCCAGTTGGCTGTTGTGCGCGGGGACGGAATCGCATAAAAACTCGTATCCACTTCTACTAAGGGAAAATGTGCGGCATAATCTGCCAGTTTATGTTTTGCATCTAATTGCAGGCTGTCATGGTCGCTCCAACCTGTAAGACCAATTGTAATCATCTTCTCGCTTCCTTTCGTAGCCGTTTCGTTCACTTTTTCAACAGAATGCTCTGATATCGTGTAGCTCGTCCATGTTGGCAGAATCATTTCCTGCTTTCTCTTCTATTATAACGAATCTACGCTTATTTTTTAAACAATTCGGCTGATCAAAAAAAGAGCGAGCCGCCTGCCTGAATAGCCAAACGTCTCGCTCTTCAAATATTAAAACAATGGGTGCAAGCTGCGATTTTCCTGTACGCCGGAAATGGCTCTTGCAAGCGCCGGCCCAATCGTAATGACTTCCATCTTGTCGATTTTTTTCGCCCCAACAACATCAATCGAGTCGGTCACAAAAATTTTCGAAATCGGAGAAGCCGCCAGTCGCTCTGCTGCATCGCCTGCCAAAACGGCATGTGTCGCACAGGTGACAACTTCTCTGGCACCCGCTTCGAGTAGTTTTTCAGCGGAAGTGGTCGCCCGGTAGCCTGTATCAATGATGTCATCCACCACGATCGCAAGCTTGCCTTCCACCTCGCCAATGATACTCGTAATCTCGCGCTCATTCGGCCGCGGTTTGCGGTTCAAAATCGCAATTGGCGCGTGTAGCTTGTCCGCCACTCTTCTAGCCCGAACAACGCCACTATGATCTGGCGCTACGATGACCAGATTCTCTTCATTGCCATACTCCTCAATCAGTCTGGCAGAAAGTAGCGGCAGTGCTGACAAGTGGTCGATTGGGATATTGAAAAAGCCTTGGATTTGTGCCGCATGCAGGTCGACGGAAATCAGACGGGTCGCACCGGCTCGCTGAATCAGATTGGCCAGCAGTTTCGCTGTGATTGGTTCACGGCTCCGTGCTTTCCGGTCCTGGCGGGAATAGCCATAGTAAGGCATAATCACAGTGATTGTATGTGCCGAAGCGCGTTTTAAAGCGTCAATCATAATGAGAAGCTCCATCAGGCGTTCATTGACATTGCTGTTCATTGACTGGATCACATAGCAGTTCGTCCCCCGAATGCTTTCTTCCACATTGATTTTCACTTCACCGTCGCTGAATTTTTGCAGTTCCACCTCGCAAAGCGGTACGCCCAGATTTTCCGCAATCTTAAGCGCTAATGGACGTTCATTTGTAACAGAAAAAAGCTTCATTTCGTTCGCCATGATTTTCTCCTTCCACAACATAAGAATACATACCTATTATATAGAACCGCGTGTTCGTTCGCAAATGGTATTTCTAGCCCAACATATCATGCTCCTTGGCAAAAGTAATGAAATCACTGGAAGCAGGTGTCAGATAGTTTTTCTTTAAATAGGCCAGATAAAATTTTCGTTCCCAATTTGGACTGCCCAGCTTGAGCACTTTGACATTTAAAAAGCGCAAAATCGGCATGTAGGGCACAACGGCGATTCCAAAGCCCTTCGATACCAAGCCGGCAATCACCTGATCGACTTCCACTTCATAAACCGCCTGATAGTCTGCGCCGATTTTTTGGAAAAGGCTGTCGATCAAAGGTCTAAGTCCGCTTGTTTTAGCAAAAACGATCTGCGGATAGGGAATCGTATCGATCAAATCCACTTCTTCTTTTGCAGCGAGCGGATGGTCCGGCGGCACAATCACAACGAGATCCTGACGGGCAAACGGTACGAATTCAATCGTCTGCTCCTGCTCCTGTTTGGAACAAAAAGCCATATCATATTTCTTTTCTTTTAGCCCCTGAATGATTTCTGTCGTGACGCCGGTATGAAAATGAAATTGGATATCCTTGCCCGGACTCGCCTCAAGAAATTTGCGCGTGATGTCCGGAACCAAATTCGTCCCGAGGGTTTCCAGAAAAGCCAAATCGATCCGTCCCTCTCCCTGGCCTTCCCTCTGCACTTTCTCAACGCCTTCATCAAACAGCTGCATCGCCTGCTCCACATAGTCCAAAAAGATCTTGCCCGTCTTGGTGAGAACCACATTTCGACCTTCTTTTTCAAACAACTGCACGCCAAGCTCTTGCTCAAGAGATGAAATCGCGTAACTGAGGCTCGGCTGTGTAATCATTAAATCTTCTGATGCTTTTGTGTAATGTTCGATATGTGCCAATCGAATAAAATACTGTAAATGATGCAGATTCATTTTTCCCGCCTTCTCTCTCGATTCAAATAATCGTACAGATTATAACACAGACCTATATAATTTTTCTATAGATTATGTCGAAAATATCAATTTGTTTTTAACTTAGTCGCATAATACAATTAAGTTGTAATCAAATTAAAAAGTACTATGTGAAAAAAACTGAATATCTATCAAATTTGCCTATCTTTTTTTAGAATGACTTGTGACGTTTCTCACATAAAGATGTGGCAAGCAAGTATGGTCCCGGCCAGACGATACTTTTTTCTTAACAAACGTTTGTGAAAAAAATCGCAATGTTTAAAGAGATTCACGCATCACAACCAAGGGAAATTCATTTTCAAGAGAGGAGAAAATGCAATGACAGATGTACAGAATCAACCTACAAAATGCCCACTAACAATCAGCTCTTATACACTTGGAACAGAGGTATCCTTTCCGGAACGCGTACGAATTGCCGCTGAAAGAGGTTTTGACGGTATAGGTCTGCGTGCGGAGAACTACTGGGATGCCCTTAGTGACGGTCTGACTGATGAGGATATGCTGCGAATTCTAGATGCACATGATATCAAAGTAACAGAAGTGGAATATATCACCCAATGGGGACGTGCAGAAGACCGCACAGAAGCACAGCAGGACAAAGAACGGACGGTTTTCCATATGGCGAAACTTTTCGACGTGAAGCATGTCAACTGCGGATTGCTTGAAATCATCCCAGAAGATGAAATCGTGGTGGCTCTACGCGAACTTTGCGAACGTGCCGGCGATATCATTATCGGGCTTGAATTCATGCCGTACAGCGGTGTGCCAGATCTTGCCACTGCTTGGCGTGTGTGTGAAGCTTCCGGCTGCTGGAATGCCCAACTGATCTGTGATACTTGGCACTGGGCGCGCGCGGAACAAACAGCCGCTGATATCGCTCCTGTTCCAGCTGAACGAATCGTCTCCATCCAACTGTGCGATGTTCGTGAAGCACCTTATATCAAATTGCGCGACGAATCTCTGCATGATCGCTTGGCTCCAGGTGAAGGCTATGGCGATACAGTGGGCTTTGCTAAAATTTTACGTGACCACGGTGTCAAACCTTGCGTGATGGGCGTGGAAGTCATTTCCGATGCATTCGTAGCAACTGGCTTGGAATATGCGGCTAATAAAGTCTACACAGCAACCAAGAAAGTGCTGGACGAAGCTTGGCCAGAGCTTTCCCCTAAACGTGACTAACTGATGAACTATTTTTTGAAAGGGAAGTGTTATTTTTGAAATTCAACTCGATGTTTACGCCGATCCAAATTGGACCGATGACTGTGCCGAACCGCTTTGTCGTTTCGCCAATGTGCAACAACTATGCGAATACAGACGGAACACTTAGCGACCGGACACTTGCTTACTACCGAGAACGGGCACTGGGCGGATTCGGACTTATTACACTTGAGGCAACGGTGGTTGACGAGCGGGCAAAAGGCGGTGCGAACAAATCCTGTCTTTTCAGCGATCATCAAATTGCTGCCATGAAACGCGTGATTGACGAATGTCATGCAAATGGTGCCAAGATTTCCGTTCAGCTTCAGCATGCTGGGCCGGAAGGAAATGCCAAGGTGGCCGGTCATGCGCTTCGGGCCGCTTCCTCCATTTCTTCTGCTGAGGGTCGAGATGTGCCGATCGAGATTTCCCGTGAAGAAATTTATGAACTGGTCGGCCTATACGGCGATGCAGCTTTACGTGCGAAAAAAGCCGGAGCCGATGCGGTCGAAATCCACTGTGCACACGGCTACCTAATCAGCAGCTTCCTGTCGCCACGTACCAACAAACGGGTCGACGAATTTGGCGGCTGCTTTGAAAACCGGGTACGCATTATTCGACTAATCATCGAGGACATCCGCGAAAAAGTGGGCCACTCGATCGCGATTCTTTGCCGGATCAACAGTACGGACGGCGTGGACGGCGGTCTTAGCGTGCATGACAGTGCAGCAATTGCGGCTTACTTGGAAGATGCCGGTGTTGACGGACTGCACGTTTCAAGAAGCGTTCACATTCGCGATGAATACATGTGGGCACCGACCGTTCTACATGGTGGTTTCAATGCCGACCTCGTAACGGAAATCAAAAAGGCTGTCTCGATTCCAGTCATCATGGTGGGCCGCTTTACGGAACCTCATTTTGCAGAACTGATGGTTCGTGAAGGCCGGGCCGATCTGATCGCTTTCGGACGGCAAAGTCTGGCTGACCCTGCAACGCCGAATAAAGCAGCGGCTGGCAAGCTCGACGAGATGCTACCATGTATTGCTTGTCTGCAAGGCTGTGTGGCGAATATGTATGCCGGTAAACCGATCACTTGTCTGGTCAATCCGCTGCTTGGACGTGAAAGCGAGATGTACAAACCAACTGGCGCCTCCAAAAAGGTACTGGTTGTTGGCGGCGGTGTGGGCGGTCTTTATGCAGCATGGCTGGCGGCATCACGCGGTCACGCGGTTACTGTTTTTGAAAAAAACGACACGCTCGGTGGCCAAATGCGGCTGGCAGCGTATCCTCCCGGCAAGGGCGATCTCACCAATATGGTGCGCAGCTACATTCAAAAATGTGAGCAGTATGGTGTTACAATCCACATGAATACGGAAGTCACCACTGATTTGATCAAGCAGGAAAATCCGGATGTCGCCATCTTGGCAACCGGTGCAACACCACTTGTTCTGCCGATTCCGGGCATCCATGAATCCGGTCTTTTGCATGCGGTCGATATTTTAGACGGCAAATCACATGCGGGCAAAAATGTACTGGTTGTCGGCGGCGGCATGGTCGGCAGTGAAACGGCGGCCTTCCTAGGCGAGGCTGGACATAAAGTCACTGTCGTCGAGCTTCGTGATGAAGTCGGTGCAGACGTTCGCAGTGAACATCGTAAATTCTTGATGAAAGACTTTGATGAATATGATATTCATACCATCACTGGCGCAAAAGTTGCCTCATTCTTTGAAGGCGGCGTCAGCTATACACAGGCAGATGGAACGGAAGCACGTGTAGACGGCTTTGATTCAGTCGTACTGGCAATGGGTTCCCGTGCCTACAATCCGCTTGAAGAAGAAGTGAAACAAATCGTTCCTGATACATTCGTAATCGGCGATGCTGTCCGCGCTAGACGGGCACTTGATGCAACAACCGACGCACTGAATGTTGTGATGGCGATTTAATCCGAGGCGGGGAGCGTTTTCCCCGCTTTAAAGGAGTTTTTTCGTATGGAAAATCGAATTTCCGGTACAACACGGCTACTTGGTCTGATCGGGTCTCCAGTGGATCATTCCAAGTCGCCTGTCATGTACAATTATAGTTTTCAAAAAGCCGGCGTTGACTATGCCTATCTTGCTTTTGATATTCAAATCGATCAGGTGCCCGAAGCGATTGCGGCACTCAAAACGCTCAACATGCGTGGCGCCAATGTGACAATGCCTTGTAAAGCAGCTGTTATTGAGCATCTCGACGCACTCTCTCCTGCCGCTCGTCTGGTTGGCGCTGTTAATACGATCATTCATGAGAACGGTCGACTGACGGGGCATATGACGGACGGAGCGGGTTATGTGAACGATTTGCTCGACCATGGTATTTCGGTTGCTGGCAAAAAAATCACCATCATCGGAGCCGGTGGAGCCGCTACAGCCATCCAAGTTCAATGTGCGCTTGACGGGGCTCGGGCTATTTCCATCTTCAACCAAAAAGATGCTTTCTTTAAACGAGCTGAAAAAACGGCCGAAGCGATTCGCGCTGAAATGCCGGACTGTCAGGTACAGCTTTTTGATTTAGAAGACCATGATGCGCTGAAAAATGAAATTACGTCCAGTGACATTTTGGCCAATGCAACGCTTGTTGGTATGCATCCGCATGAAGAGCTGTCACCTGTTCCTGATCCAAGCGTCTTCCATGAAGGCTTGACGGTAACGGATGTCATCTATACGCCGGAAAAAACACGCCTGCTGCGCGAGGCTGAAATGCATGGCGCGCGTACAATCGGCGGTCTTGGCATGCTGCTCCACCAGGGGGCTGCTGCTTACAAACTTTACACAGGCCTTGATATGCCGATTGAAGAAGTAAAAACCAAATTTTTCAAATGAATGCAACAACGTAGTTTCCAAAAAGGGAAACGAGAGGAGAAAATGAATGAACGCAAAAAAATACTTTCCGACAGCTTTAGCTCTTTATTTTACTTATTTTATTCACGGAATCGGGGTCTCGATCATCGGGCAATATAAACAAGATTTCGCCAGCATGTGGGGAGCTGACAAGCTTGCTGATGGTACTTTTGATGTCAGTATGGTGCTAGCTGTTATCGCAGCACTTGGTCTTGGTCGACTTTTCACGTTACCATTTGCCGGGCCGATTTCTGACCGCTTTGGTCGCCGCCTTTCCGCACTGATTGGTGTAGCTTTCTATGCCTGCTACTTTATCGGATTGGTATTTTCACCCAACATGTACGTCGCTTATTTCTTTGCACTTTTGGGCGGGGCTGCAAACTCCTTCTTGGATACAGCCGTTACACCTTCCGTACTGGAAATTTTCCCGAAAAACGGAGCTATTGCCAACATGTTTACGAAATTTTCCATTTCGATCGGGCAATTTATCCTGCCATTTGTTATCGGGATGGTTGCAGGGGCTAACATGTCCTTCAAAACGATCTTTATCGCAACTTGTATTCTGATCGTTATTGATGGCCTGATCATCGCCTTCCTGCCATTCCCTCCAATGAATGCAAATGTTGAAAAAGTAGCAACAGAAGCGAAGAAAGAAAAAATGCGCTTCTCTGCAACCAGCTGGGCAGTTATCGCAATTGGCTTTACTTGTACAGCCACTTTCCAACTATGGTTGAACTGTAACCAAGAGCTGGGGGCGCTTTACGGCTTAAGTGATCCAAGTAAGATTCAATCCTTCTATTCAATGGGGAGCATGCTTGCCATCCTTGTAACAGCTGTACTTGTTAAAAAATGGATCATGCCAGTACGCGTACTCATCATCTATCCGACAGTCGCAACAATCATGCTACTGATCATCTATTTCGTCCAAACACCAGCAATTTGTCTAATCGGCGGCTTTGTCATCGGTTATGCTGCTGCCGGCGGTGTCTTGCAACTAGCTGTTTCCACAGCGAATGAATTCTTCCCTGCCAATAAAGGGAAAATCACCTCGGTTGTCATGATCGCTTCCAGTATTTCCAACTATGTCATCTTGAACATTGCCAGCTACATTACTAAAGCTGGGGGTGTTGACGGACCAAAATATGTGCTATTATTTAATGTAGCCATTACCGTTATTGGTATTCTTCTCGCAATCTTTGTTAATATGCGTTATAAAAAAGAACTTGAAAGAACCAATCCTGAAGCTGCTAAAATACAATTTAGTTAATAAATGGCCGAGTCTAGGGGGCTTCTCTTAGACTCGGCATTTTCTGCCAAGCACTTGTGAACCAGTGAACAATATATTGAAATTTCTTATATAATTTGATAAATCGATTAAATTTCTCTATCTATCTTTATGACTCTTTCAAATTTTGCAACAGCGTGTTGCAGTAAGGAGAACCATCTATGAAAAGCAAGTATTTTTCAACATCACTCGGTCTATATATCAATTACTTCGTTCATGGTATGGCGCTGATTATTATCGCGCAAAATATGGATGCCTTTGCCGATCAGTGGCATACAGACATGGCGGGCGTTGCTTTTGTCGTTTCTTCTTTCGGAATCGGAAAATTGATTGCCGTATTTTTCTCCGGTAAACTATCAGATCATTTTGGGCGAAAGTTATCGATCATTGTGGGTGCACTCTTCTATTTGGCCTTCTTTATCGGTATTCTCGTCAGTCCTAATACAGAGATTGCGTATATCTTTGGGATCAGCGCCGGATTTGCCAACTCTTTCCTTGATACAGGAACCTATCCAGCCCTGATGGAAGCCTATCCAAAGAAAGCCGCTTCTGCTAATATCGTCGTAAAAGCCTTCGTACAGGCAGGTCAATTTTTGCTGCCCTTTATGATTGCCTTTATTATGAGCCAGCATTTATGGTTTGGCTGGAGCATTATTTTCCTCATTGCCGTTCTTTCACTCAATACGATTTTTATTGCGACGCGTAAATTTCCGCCAATGGTCGAAGCGGATACCCCTGCTAAAACACAAGAACAACCTGTCAGCAAATGGCATTTCAGCGTGGATGAAATTTGCCTGATTTGTTTTGGCTTTGTTGCTCAGGCACTGCTTTACCTGCTGAGCAACTGGATCGCTAAATATGGTTCTATTGTTGTCGGTATGTCTGAAAACACGTCAAAAATGCTTGTCAGCTTGGAAAGTATCGGAGCGATCATCTGCGTGATTGTAACCTTTACTTTGGGCAGCCGCGGCGTGTCGACGCTTAAGATTTTACTGACTTACCTGACTATGACCATGTTTATCTCGCTAGTCCTTTGGGCAGTACCAAACCCAATTGTCGCAACAATCTGTTCCGTTTTACTTGGTTATTTCTCAGCTGGCGGCTTGATACAACTTGGTTTGACGCTTCTTGCGGAAGTCTCGACGCGAGGGAAAGGCTTTGTCACAAGTCTTTACACAATTGCAGAGGGCATTGCCGTTTTCGGTATTCCAATTGTCGCCGGTGCCATGTCACGCACGAATATTGCCAATATCTACTTGTTGAATGCGCTCGTGGCCCTGTTCGGACTAACCCTTTTGATCATCATCTTAGTCCGCAAAAAACAGCGTGCAGAAGAGCCAAAAACAAGCAGCCTATCCTAACAAAAAGACCAGAAATTCGATCGACACACCACTATCAAAATGGTTTGTCATGTGAATTTCTGGTTTTTTCATTTAATACTTTATACCCAAATGCAATGCGTATTTTACTAATAAAGAAGCAGCAAAGTGAAAAAGATGGTGGCTAAATCCCTAGTATTGGGGGTGAGGCTTATGCTTGTATGTAATGCCTGTCTCCCTGAAAGGAGTTAGACAATGTCAGTATTTGAAGCACTAACATTAATGATCGCATTTGCGACATTGATTGTGCTGATACTTGACTTCAACCACGAGCACAAAAAATAACCATCTAATCGCTTTGGAAGGAAATTAGATGGTTATTCACTAATCAATTTCTAGACCGCCGTCTTTTAAACGGTGCTGCTCTTGAGAGTTATGTCCCCACATAGCTCTCTTTTTTCTTATATTATACCATAATCATTTTATTTGTAAACGAAGGAGAGATGAACATAACGTTCCCTTTATTTTGTGAAGACATTTCACAGGCCCTGCACCCTACAGCAGAAAATCTCCTTGATACCACTTCACTACTTCCTTACGAAAATGCGGGAATCAGCTCTTATCGTGACCGGCAATTTCTGTTCACTCAGAATGGGGAAACTTACCAGTTGTTCGGACATAGTTTCACAGGCTATTTCAGGGTGGTGCTAACAAGTAAAACGGTCGTTTGGCTAACAACAGACTCGCTGAATTATTGCAATGCACACTTTGAAGCCTTTGCCCTGTGCCAGCAAAAGTTTTTCAAGAAGCTCCATGAACTCTCACCCTCGCACGGTACGATTGATTTCGATTCGTTCATGCAGGAATTTTTGACCCTTGATCCGACTATCACCAAATACAATTACGGGGGAACCTGCATCTATAAACTTAGCGACGACTTCTACCCCTTGACTGATGCACAGCTCCAATTCTATACAAAACTCTATGGTGAAAATTAACCCCTTAATCAAGTTCTTTCAGCAGGGCTTCCAGCCGTGTTTTCAGCTCTTCATCCTGAAACGGGTACTTGTCGCTCGCAATCAGGTAAAATGGCCGTTTCATGCCAGTTTGAGCCATTGTATCCGGATGCTTTCTGCCGATATAGACCGACTGTAGCGACCGGCCAAGGCCACGTGCAACCAACTCGTCGATCGCTTCATTGCTGTTGATCACCAGAAGCTCTTTAGGCACGATATTATGCCGTTCAAAATAGAGGTCCGTATATTTGCGAATCCCCGACCCTTCCTCGCGCACAATCCATGTCGAAGCATCAGGTGGCCCGATCAGCACCAGCTCATCTTCTTTAAATGGGGTCCGCTTTATATCCGGCACGACTTCTGGCGACTCGACCAGGCCGATGTCACATTCAAACGAGTGCACCAGGCCAAGAACCGCCAGCGAATTGGCAATCCGGATTTCAAAGTCCACATCCTGAAACGAGCGCTGCAACTTTTCAATGATTTGCGGCACGACATGTTGGCCAATCGTTTGGGAGGCTCCAATCGTATATTTGCGCCGCTTTCTTTCGCCGATCATCTGCGTTTCTTCTTTGATGACCTCCCAATTTTTCTTTAACAGTTTCACCTGCATATATAAATGGTGCGCCGCTTCAGTAATGATGAGCGTTTTGCCACTCCGCTCGAATAATTTTGCCCCGACAAGCTCTTCTAATTTTTCGATATGTACGGAAATGGTCGGTTGCGATAAGTAAAGCTGGCTTGCCGCCTTGGTAAAATTCCGATTTTCGTAGACCGCAATAAATGAATCAAATAGCTGAAACATACTTCCCCTCATCCCTCATTTTGACATCGTTACTTCCAGTTTACCGCAGTTCCGCATCTCTGCCAATGAAAAAACCGGCATATCGACATGCCGGCTCTTCTCTATTTTATGCTTTTAGTTTCGCTTGTTCTTCTTTTAATTTACGTGGTGTCACATCATCACCCAGTGGATCAATGATGGTCACATGATGTAAATTATCTTTGATTGTGCCGCGAATCATTGCGCAATATTCTTTCCGAAGTTCTGCTTGATGCGTCTTCTCATGCTCCGTCAAGCTGCCTTCTTTCTGTTTGGCTGCATACGCATTGATTTGTGCTAATAACTCTTTCATGTGATCCCTCCTCTATTCGGTTACTTTTCATAAGTAACTATCCAAATAATAACACAAAGGTCAAATTATGTCAAACTGTTCTTTCTACCGCTGACAGATTGGGTATTATCATGGTAAAATAGTAAAATGACACAATGAATAATGGACTGAAAGAAGGATGAACTATTTGAAAGAGTTTTTTCAATTATTGAAACAAGGAAATAAATCGGCCTTAATGGCGGCGGTGGTCAATGCAGTGGTCTCGCTCGTTAAAGGCACGACATATATATTCACCGGCAATGTGGCCATGTTTGCAGAAACGTTGCACAGCTTGGGAGATGCAGCCAATCAGCTGTTCGTTTTCACCGGCTCAGCACTTAGCAAAAAGCGGCCGACAAAGCGCTTTCCTAAAGGTTTTGGCCGGGTCGTCAATCTGGTGCTCCTCGGTGCGGTTATCGTGGTGGGGATTATGGCATATGAGACCATTAAAGAGGGTGTCAGCCACATTTTCCATCCGACTGAATCCACTGGGTTTTTAATCAATCTGATCGTTCTTCTGGGCTGTACGGCACTCGAGTCGACCGTTCTTTTAAAAGCAATGCGAGAAATTGTTCACGAGACCGGTGCTGAGGCAAAAGGATTGGCCATTTTTCCAGCGGCAATAAAAAATCTGAAACAGGCCAAAGCAGCCACCAAGCTAGTCTTTATGGAAGACACCGTGGCGACAGGCGGCGGACTTTTAGCAGCACTTGCCGTTGTGATTTCACATTTCACCCCGTTTCACCAGGCGGAAGGTATTGCCTCCATTCTTATTGGGATTATGATGTTCATCGTCGTCGGCGAAGTTTTCCTAGATAATGCCGGCGGAGCCATCGGTAAATCAGATGAAGGCATGCACTTGCAAGTTGGTCAGCGCATTATGACCGACCCTGATGTCCGTGATATTCAAATTCTGACCGTCATCAAGGAAGGCGATACTTTCCATGTGGATGCGGAAGTCGAACTTGACTCGGCACTGACACTGGCAGAAATTGATGACATTCGCAACCGAATCGAGGATGACCTGCTCCAAATCGACAATATTTCCGATGTCATGATTACATTTGACGAAGAGGACAGTGTGATGGATTGGGAATATGGGGATGGACGCTAAAATAGAAATCTCTCGAATTTAATCTAGAAATAAATAGACCTCTAAAAGTTAGAACTAAAAATCTAACTTTTAGAGGTTTTCTTATTCATACCAACATTTATTTACTCACTTTCCAAAGTGCACTTTGAAAGACGAATCCAATTCATGTAGCCATAAGTGCTGTTGAAAAGAAATGCCACCCACATAGCAACCATACTAGCATTACCAGCTACTATCCAAAGTACAATAGAGAAAAGGTTCACGATAATCCATAATACCCATTGTTCCCTGAAACGTAGTGTCATTAAAACTTGCGCCACTACACTAAGTGCTGTTGTCATGCTGTCTAGATAAGGACTATTGCTTCCGATTACTTTCAAAAGTGTTCCAAATAGATACCACGCAATGATAACAGATAGAATCATCCAACCCCATTGCTTAACAGTCAAAGCTTTTGCCTTCACGATTTTTACCTCTTCATCTCTACTGACAGTCATATTTCTCCGCCAAACCCAAAAACCGACAATCTGCATGATAAAGTAAAACACATTCAATAATACTTCTCCATATAGAACAAACTGAATACTAATGATTAGATAGAGCATGATCTGAATAAACCCAAATATGTAATTACTAATTTTTCCTTTTGCAGCAAAAGTGACACATAAGACACCGCTTATCCCGGCAATCATCGATATCAAACTATCCGGATTAAAGTAGAAAACAATCACTTGCAATAAAAGTAATAAGCTAATATACATTTTTTCAAAAGCAGTCCAATTTCCAAACAACTCATTCTGCCATTTTTTTAACATGTAACTCCCTCCCCTTCATAATTTGCTATATAATGATTGATTTCCTCACAAGCAGCCTCATATCGAGCATAGAATCCTTCTTTATCTGTTTCATTGCCAGTTTGATCTAACACGATTACTTTTTCACTCATATGATTTGCTTCGATTTCCTCTATAAACATTTGGTGCATTTGCCAACGTATTTTATCATCCGAGTAACTCATGTCCCTAAAACCATCATTTACATATTGAGTGATAGGCGGAATAACAAATATCAAATCCCATTTCTGGCTTTGAATGAATAGATCAAAGCTGGGTGCTATTTGAGAGTAAGCATTCTCTGGCAAATAATACTTGGCATAAACTTTCGTAACCATCACATCTGTATCAGCAAAAAATAGACCATTATTAGCGTCTGACAGAATTGCCTGTTTGTTATTCTCAAATTGTCCCGAGGCCAAGTACTGAAAATCATTAACTGTCAGCTCTTCATCCCGAACATTATATTTTTCTTCATATCGCCGAGCATATTCATCCGTAAAATGACTGCCAAACGTTCTTGCCAAATCACGAACCAGTGTGGTTTTTCCTCCACTAGCAGTCCCCATTACCAAAATATTGATGGAAAAGGCGCGCCGAAATGGCTTTGTAATTTGTTGCCAATATTTGAGCGGATTATTCCGAATTGCTGTCCCTGAAATTGCTCGTTTTGTGCGATCTACAAGCTGCACACGATCAACTGTACGTTGCTCTAATTCTTCTTTATATGCAGCTTCTCCAACATACCAAGTAACAGCAGGATGTTCTGCAAGATTAGCAGCCGAAATTTTATCCTGTGCTATATTTAGCCACTCGGTCCAGCCATGTGGGTATTCCGGAAGATGAGATTCATTTAGTGACACAACATACACTTGTTCATCATCTGCAAATAACTCGCGCAAGTAGCGAAATCTTCTATTTAAATCAAGGCCGATTTTATCCCCTCTATCCCCTGTTCTTCCAGAAGCAATAACAATGCACCCATCATTTTCCCGCTTCGCTCTGATAATCGTATCTAAATGTCCCAGATGACAAGGTGCAAAACAACCAAATACCACTCCTACTCGTTTAGCTTTCAATTTTGGTTTCGTTAAATTACCCATTTTTATGCCTCTTTTCTTTAAAAGTATTTTTTACCTTTATTGAAGTATGAAAAAATGTCTGCTTCGACTACTTTTTCAGTTGATAATATTTGGACGGTCTCCCAACTCCTGTTGGACGTTCGCCTACTTCATCGACAAACTTCAGTATCTCTTTTTTAAAATTAGAATGATCAATTTCTTTATACGGAACTCCAAGAAATTTCCCAAATACTTTTCGAGCCTCTACAATTGTGAATGGAGGTTCAAGAAGTAATAAGAGTTTGGGTTGGTAGTATAATTTACCAACAATCCGCTTAATCGCCATTTGTATAATTTTCACATGATCAAAAGCTAATTTTTGGTCTGTCAAAATCAGCGTATCGTCTCCACTTACAAGACTTATTTCATTTGAATCAATCCAAATATCAAACCATCTTGCTTCCCCTGCATCACTCCCAGCCTGTACAGGAAGTTGATGCAAAAAAGCTAAATAACTAATAGTTAAAATCCACCCACGAGGATCACGTTCCGGTTCAGTAAAAGTGTACAGCTGTTCAATCTGATCAGCAAAAATCTTAATGCCTGTTTCTTCATATGTTTCGCGAATACAGCAATCATCAGCTGATTCACCTTTTTGTATGAAGCCTCCTGGTAAAGCCCAGTAATCTTGAAACGGATGGTTCTTTCGCTTGATCAGTAATATTTTTAATAAATCTTCCTGTCTGTCATAACTAAATATAACATTGTCAATCGTAACAGATGGCGTTTCATAGGTTGGCTGATCTTTTTCTTGATACCAAGTTAAAAACTCTTTTTCTGTTGCCTTTGTTTCATAATATTTTTTTTCTTGCTTGGTCATTTGATCACCTCTTAATAAAAGTATTTTTTACTTTTATAAACTCATAATACATTACCTACATCATCATGTCAATCGCTTTTTCTCAAAAAGTGGTATTTTTTCAAATCCAAAGTCCTTATTTTCTCGGTTCAATCTTTCTTTTCTGAATTTGTGATATGATGAACATGTTATGAAACCGCTTTTCTTTCAGCTGTAAATAAAACGGATAATTCCGAATAAAATCCATAAAAAGGACGTGTAAAGTGATGCAAGTAAAAAAAGAACTGCCCGAAATTTTCGATGAATTTGGTGAAATGCGTCAAAAAGGTTTTCTTGCGGTCAAAGAACTGAAAGAACAAGGCACGCCGGTTGTTGGAGTCTACTGCACATTCATGCCGGAGGAAATCACCATGGCCGCCGGCGCTCTTCAAATCAGCCTATGCTCCACATCTGATGAAACCATTGCCGACGCAGAGGAAGATTTGCCGCGAAACCTCTGCCCGCTGATCAAATCAAGTTATGGTTTTGGCAAAACGGACAAATGCCCCTACTTCTACTTTTCGGATATCATTGTTGGTGAAGCAACTTGTGACGGCAAGAAAAAAATGTATGAATACATGGCGGATTTTAAAAATCTGTATCTGATGCATCTGCCAAACATGCGCAACAGTCCTGAAAGTTTCGCCCTTTGGAAAGCTGAAATCATTCGTTATAAAGAGATGCTGGAAAGTTATCTGGAAGTGGAAATTACAGAAGAGGCCATTCGTGAAGCCATCAAGCTGAAAAATCAGGAACGAACCGCACGTAAGAATTTTTACGGTCTGGGCAAACTAAATCCCCTTCCAATTAGCGGCAGTGAAATTTTCAAAGTCATGTATGGAGCCAATTATTCCTTTGACAAACCTGCCTTAATTCAAAATCTGACGGAGACACGCGAACAAATTTTAGCCGATTATGAAACCCGCGACAAGACACCTTCTGACAAGCCACGGATTCTGATTACAGGCTCTCCAATTGGCGGTGCCACTGAAAAAGTCATTCGCGCGATCGAAGAAAATGGCGGTGAAGTAGTCGCTTATGAAAACTGCACCGTTGCCAAACCGATCGAGCGACTTGTTGACGAAACCGAAGCAGATGTCTATGAAGCCATCGCAGCCAAGTATTTAGACATCGGCTGTGCCTGCCTTTCCGACAATCAGCCACGGATCGACCTTTTGGACAAAATGATCGACGACTACCAGGTGGACGGCGTGTTAGACATGGTCTTGCAGTTCTGCACCCCCTTCTCCGTTGAATCGCGTAAAATCAAGCAATTTTGCCAAAAAGAAAAACAAGTTCCCTATCTATATTTAGAAACAGACTATTCAAATGCGGACATTGAGCAAATCAATACACGGATCGCCGCATTTATCGAATTGATGAAAGGATAAGATCGCCATGAAAGCAATTGGAATCGATTCCGGCTCCACAACAACCAAAGGCGTGCTGTTGGAAAATGGAAAAATCATTCAAACCGAACTGATGCCAACCGGCGGAACACCCAAAGCCGCTATGGAAGAAATTCTGTCGCGCTTCTCCCACCAATCTGAAATCCCAGTCGTGACAACCGGCTACGGTCGAAAGCTGATCCAAGCAGATAAAAGTCTGACTGAAATCACCTGCCATGCCAAAGGTGCAAAATGGCTCGCCTCTGAAACGCGCAACATTATTGATATTGGCGGACAGGACTGCAAAGCGATTCGACTAGATGCAGACGGGGCTATGGAAGAATTTAATATGAATGACAAATGTGCCGCTGGAACTGGCCGCTTTATTGAAGTCATGCTACGAACGCTTGGCGAAGATATTTCCGCAATCGATTCCTTTGTTGAAAATGCCCAGCCCGTCAAGATCAACAGCATGTGCACCGTTTTTGCCGAATCAGAAATTATCAGTTTGATTTCAAAAGGGGCCTCCAGAAATGATATTGCGCTTGGCGTGCTTCATTCCATTTGCAGTCGTGTCGCCAATCAATTTGCCCGCGTTAGCCCATCGCCAAAAGGAACCGTCTTTTTCTCCGGCGGACCATCCAGTAGTGAGGCCATCCGAATGCTCCTGAGCGAGTACATCAAGCGACCCGTCGAAACACATCCACTCGCCCAATACACCGGCGCAATCGGAGCAGCCATACTGGCAGAGGAGCGTGTTTTATCGTGACAGCTTCTATCGAGCGTTCCCGAAAAATGATCATTGTTCCTTTTTGCGTGCTTAACCAGAATGCCGTTATCCATGAATGGGAGCGAGCGAATGGCGCATTTCCTTTTGTACAGTTGATTTTAGAGGCAGGCGTTGGCTTGATTCAGCTTCCCTGCCCTGAACTGATTCACCTCGGCATGGAGCGACCACCTTTGGAATACGAAGATTACAATACCGCTCAGCACCGGGCGTGTTGCCAGAAAAGTTTGGAACCGACATTTTGGCAAATTGACCGGTTTTTAGAAGCAGATTATGAAATTTTAGGCGTACTGGGAATTGCTGAAAGTCCAAATTGCGCGATTTCCGGGCGCCGCGGAGTAATGATGGAGATTTTCTGGGAAGAAGTGAAAGCACGCGGAATTACATTAGCCCATTTGGAAGTCCCAGTAAATATTTTGGATAGAAAAGAAAAATTTGAGCAAAAAATCAGGGATTTTTTACAAATTTCATGAGAAAAATAAAGTTCTGGGAAAGTAGGTAAGGGCGAATTGAAGGAGTTTAACGCAAGAATTATTGCTTTTTGTGCAATCGGCGTGGTATTAAATGTTGTAGTAGGCTCATTTGTTTCAATATTGCACATTCCATTATTATTTTTAGATACGATCGGAACCATTTTCATTGCCGCATCATTCGGAATTTTTTACGGAGCGATGACAGGTATTTTGACCAATTTGTTGATGTGTTTAACGACAGGGATCACCTCGCTGCCTTTCGCACTAGTCAATGTAGCCGTAGCGATCGTGGTTGGGCTAATTGCGAAGAAGGGATTCACCTTAAGCCGTGCTTTGATCGCCGGACTTATTTTAGCGATTGTTTGCCCTTTGATTGGCACAATTATTCGGATTACATTCTTTGGCGGCGCAACAGGTTCAGGTGCAGATGTCATTATTTTCATTTTACGCGCTTCCGGCCAAGAATTATTTACATCTACATTCATTGCAACCATCATGGCAAATCTAGTGGACAAAGTGGTTTCATGTTTGATCGTATATTTCCTGATGAAGCAAGTGGCGATTAAAAAGATGATTGGACGGACAGTTTGAAGATGGAATAGAAAGGCAGAAAAGCGAATCAAGTGCCAGGTTGGTGGCATTGGTTTGCTTTTCTGCTGTTTTTAGGATACTGATTTTTTTGAGTATTTCATAATGATAGAAGCCCCAAGAGTTTGCCAGCCAAGCTCTTGGATTTTGCATTTCATAATAAGTATTTAAACGTACATTACGCAAGGAACAAATAGGTTTTTCGCAATTTACATTTCACAATAAGTATTTAAACACGTCTCCCCCTGCTTTCTGTGAGCCAGTTCTAGTTCATTTACATTTCACAATAAAAAGCGTACAACAAGCAAAAGAAACCGTTTACAAAAACTATTATACGACAATTTCAAAATCCTGACAAGATAGTTTTTTCAAAATTATACAATCGTAAAACACGTATTAAGAAAGTTACAAAAAAGCCTAATTTGAAAGTCTTTCTCAAAAACTTCAAATTAGGCTTTATATTAATAACCCACTTCCCAAACCTCATCCCGAACAGCCTGCGCGACATCCGTAATCTCCCGCGTCGCCACGCCTTCATCAATCGCCGTTTGCACAACTGCCTCCGCTACCATGCGCGAGGCTTCTCTCACCAAACTGACAGGCGGCAAAATCGGTGCACCTAATCGGCTCAAATCCTGCAACCCTGCAATTCCATTCGCCGCACTCGAAAGCATCTGTTCTGTCACCGTGCTCGCCTTCGCAACCACAATCCCAAGCCCAAGTCCCGGATACAGCAGGGCATTATTCGCCTGACCAATTTGATACGTAACACCCTTGTAATCCACTGGTGCTGATGGACTTCCGGTCACAACAAGTGCCGTCCCATCTGTCCACTTGATCAAGTCTTCCGCTTTTGCCTCACAAAGTTTTGTCGGATTGGAAATCGGCAGGATCGCCGGCCGCGCGTTATAAGTCGCCATCTTGCGCACCACCTCTTCCGTAAAGGCTCCCGGCTGCCCGGATGTCCCAATCAAAACAGAAGGCCGCACCGCTTCGACAATCGCAGCCAAATCTTTCAAACCGCGAAATTCGACTTCACTCCGCGCATATTTCCTTTGTCCGTCCGTCAATTCCGCCATTTCATCCGTGATCAAGCCATCCCGATCCACTAAATAAAAACGACTGACCGCTTCGGCCTCACTTAACCCCGCAAGCACTAGCTTCTGCTTGATCTGTTCCGTCACGCCGACACCAGCCGTCCCCGCGCCGAAAATCACGTATTTGTGCGCCGTAACAGGCTTTTCCGTTACTACAGCAATCGCATGTGCCGCCGCAGCCATCATCACGCCAGTCCCCTGAATATCATCATTGAACGTCGTAATCTGCTCGCGATATTTCTCCAAAATCACACTGGCATTGCCGCGCCCGAAATCCTCCCAGTGAAATAAAACCTTTGGAAATAATTCTTTGGCTATTTGGATAAACTGATCAATAAAAGCCAAGTACGACTGACCGGTTTTTCGCGGTGCTTTCTTCCCTAAATAATACCGATCGTCCAGCAGCTCCGCTCGATTGGTCCCATTATCAATCACGATTGGTAAAACGCGGCCCGGATTCATACCTGCTGCAATCGTATAGACTGACAGCTTGCCGACCGAAATCATCACGCCACCAATCCCCCAGTCACCAATGCCAAGTACACCTTCCCCGTCCGTAATCACCAACAAGTCGACCTGCTCCAAATTTTCAGCCCCCGCAACGAGCGCCTGCCGAATGCGTTCCGGATGATCGCTGTCCAGATAAACCGCATCATTCGGCCACACATAATCACGTGAAAAGCGCGTCACACTGTCCGCAATCGTCGGCGTATAGATCACAGGCAAAAGCTCCGTCACATGCGCCGCCACAATCGCATAATAAAGCGTCCGATTCGTATTATAAAGCGCCATCAAATGCTGGTTTTTCTGATAATTATCAGCCAAATCGCCCATTTTTTCATATTCCAGCTGAACCTGCTCTGCAAGCGTCCGAACCGCCGTCGGAAGCAATCCATGCATACCATGGCGCGTCCGTTCCTCCTCCGTAAAAGCCGTACCTTTATTTAAAAATGGCTGTTCAAGTAATGCTTTTCCTTTCAAGTGGGTCATTCCAACGTCCCCTTTCAGATTCCGATATTCTTATTGTAATCCGCCAGCAGCAAAATTGGCAATCTATTCTCAAAAAATTTTATCCCCCAAGTAAAGTCTGCCCGAATCCCAAGAAGCCCCTGCTACCACAAAAAGCAGGAGAAAACTCCCCTGCTCAAACCTCTTTCCAACGATCCCCTAAACCAACCTGAATCGCTTCCTTTGAATTAAACCGCTCCACCGATTCCGTCAACATTTCATCCATGTAATCCCCATCCGACATCGTCATAAAGAAAATCAATTCATCCCGCTTGTACCCTGCCGCAGTAAAAATCTCATCCGGCAACCGCTGTAATTGTTCGCGAAAAACATCGATCAAAGTTTCCGCAAACTGCCATTTTTCCATTGAAGGCACCATAAAATCAATTCCCTCACTCTTCTCCACCACATCAACAAGCGGCTGATAGAGAAAATCCGGCGACAGCCCTTTTTTCCATTCAAAATGTTCCCAGATATTGTTTTCGCCCGCCTGATTATAAGTCACAAACGCCCCATAAAAATCATCCGTCGTCACAAAACCAATATAACGCACACGATCCTCCGCCTGCAAAACTTGTCCCAAAAGCCCGGCCAAATTCTCCTTCAGCTTCAGCTCAAAATCTGCAAACAGCTCTCTAAGTTCCGTTGTTTCCATCTCGTTAGCACTCCTTCAAGACAAATATCATTTAACATTATTAAATGGTGAATCGGCCTGATAATTCTTGTCACATCACTGCCGAATATACTTGCGCAGACCGGTATTCTGCCGCTTTAAAACTTAAAGCTTCCCCCGCTCATCAAGTATCAGGTCATTCAAAAAAATCGCATAAACAGCCCCATCAAACTCGGACTCTCCTGAAATTCTTCAAAATAATCGATTCCTTCCAGAAGCGGATGTCCCGCCGTCACATTCGCCAGCCAGAATGAAAACTGACGCACAGCACCGCTCACATTCATTGATGAAAATAGTCCAGCCAAATATCCGCAATCAGCGCATGACCCGCCGCCGTTGGATGAACGCCGTCAGCCGCAATCGTCTCAGCACCATATTGAATCCCCGCCTGGTTCATCAGACCGTCGAGCGGAATAAACCCAGTCTTATAGGCCGCTGCAAGTTCGCGCACCACTTGAATTTTCGGATCGAGGTCAGACCGCCACTCTTTTCGATCTTCCGGCCAAGGCAAAACAAACGGCTCCATCAAAATAATCTGTGCCTCCGTCTTGTCCCGCGTCTCTCTCAAAACCTGCTCATAAACCGCCTTAAAGGCCGACGTCGAGGTATCCTGCCAAGTATCAAAACTCCGCCAAGTATCATTGATGCCAATCAAAATGGTCACCACATCTGGCTGAAGATCGATCGTATCCTCCTGCCACCGTTTCGCCATATCCGCACTCGTATTGCCACTAATCCCGCGGTTTAGCAAAGTGCCCGGTCCGTCCCATTTCTCCGCAATCATACTGACATATCCTTCACCCAGGTGATCAGCTTTGCTCCGGTCGCGCCCCGCATCCGTCACACTATCACCTTGAAATAAAATTCGACTATCTGCTTTGATTTTCATTTTCGCACCTCCTCTGCTTCAATTTACTTCTATATTTTAATCTTTTTTCAACCATTTGAACAACCTTTTATAAACATAAAATAGCGACACTATAAAAATAGCCTCCTACTTTGATTAGCAGGGGGCTATTAGTAACTTTCAACTGTCTATTATATGTGAGAGCTCGTTGTCATCTCAAAATCTTCTCCATCGCTTTCCCTTTCGCAAGTTCATCCACCAGTTTGTCCAAATAGCGGATTTTCTGCATCAGGGGATCTTCCACCTCTTCTACACGCACACCGCAAACAACACCCTTAATCAGTGAAGCGTGCGGGTTCATTTCCGGCGCCTGCTCAAAAAAAGTTTCAAAATCTGCTTCATCCGCCAGTTGCTTTTCAAGTCCAACTTGGCTATAGCCGGTCAGCCAGCGAATGATCTCATCGACTTCTGCTTTTTGACGTCCTTTTCGTTCAGCCTTCTGAACATAATGCGGATAAACGCTTGCCACACTTGTTGTAAAAATCCGATGCTTGGTCATATCTAAAATCCCTTCTTTCTTCATTAATATAATAAAACGCCTGTCCGTTTAAAAAAACCAGTATCAGCAAACGGCCAATACTGGTGTATAAGTTTTCGATTCATCCAACCTCTTCGTCAAGCCACATCAAATCATCTAGGAAGTAGATCAAGTCTTCTTCCAAAAGATCTTTCTCGCAGTCATTGACAATGTCGTGACCACTCCCCTGATAGAAACAAAGCTGCTTCTCGTCAGTGTGGATGTGTTTAAAGATATAATTGGCATTGTCTGCATCAATTTCTTCGTCCTGACATCCCTGGCCAATCATTGTTGGTACTTGGATTTTTTCAATATTGATTGCGACATTTTTGTAGAATGATGAACGTTC
Source organism: Listeria costaricensis (assembly GCF_900183385.1). Classification (GTDB taxonomy): domain Bacteria; phylum Bacillota; class Bacilli; order Lactobacillales; family Listeriaceae; genus Listeria; species Listeria costaricensis. The sequence goes on along the minus strand of NZ_FXUT01000008.1, from coordinate 176,865 downwards.
CTCTGCCATCTTCGCAATCTCTGGCTGATAGCTTTGAATCATCGCCGCTACATCTTCTGCCTGCATGCCGTCTTTTTCTAATTGCTTCTGTAAATACTGCTCTACAGGAATATAGCGCATCTTTCGGTTAACATTGGCACATAATGGAACAATTGCTTTCGGATGGAACTGCTCTGCCATCTTTAAGGCAAATACGCCGCCCATTGCCACGCCAACAATCGCAATTTCCTGATAGCCTTCTTTTTGAAGCGCCTCATAACCTGCAACAGCATCTTCATACCACATCTCTGGTGTCGTCTTTAAAAAGATGGCCGGCTCATCGCCATGTCCACGAAAATTCGGAGCATGAACGGTATAGCCATTTTCTGCCAAACGTTCGCCAAGTTCTCTGACATCTTCTGTCGTTCCTGCAAAACCATGCAAGAGCAAAACCGCACGTTTACCCGCCTTCAAGCTAAAGCTACGATCCGCACTCATTTTTTAGCAATCCTCCATATCAATCTTGTATTCACTCCATTGTAGCCGATTTGATCGCTTTTTACAACTGGCTTTTTTTGAGTGATTTCAAGTACAATAGACATATAATAACGCGAGAAGGGGTACATGTCAAATGGAAGAATTATGGTCACTTTATAAACGCGTCATCTACCGAATCGGGATCGGTGATTTTACCAAATGGGTCGGGATGCATCTCAGTATGCCGCAAATGAAAACCCTTCTATATCTAATGATTGAAGGCGAAACACCTATGCGCATACTGGCGGATCAAATGGAAACTAGCATGCCCAATATGAATGGCATTACAAACCGTTTGGAAGCTGCTGAACTTGTCGTCCGCTACAATTCTGAAAAAGATCGCCGCGTGACACTGATTGCCTTATCTGAAAAAGCCGCACAGCTATTTAATGAAGCCTTGGACGGCGGATTACAAAATTTGTCCACCGCTTTGCAAAAAATGACACCCACCGAACGGGCAACCGTGTTAGAAGCTTTCCAACTGCTCGAAAAACATCTAGAACCGCAAATGCTCCACCCGCATGATCTGTAAGTTGAAATCTTTGACAAAATCCTCATTAATAGTTAATTTAGAATTAACTAAAATAGATGGAGATGAAAAACATGGAAAATGTATCCAAAAGTCAAAAGATACCAACTTCTTTGCTTATTTTCATCATCGGGGTATTTATGGCAGCGCTGGACAATGGGATTATCAGTGCCGCGCTCACAACAATCAACCAGTCTTTTCAGGTTTCGGCGACTGAAGGGGCATGGGGCATCACGCTTTACACACTTGGCATGGCGGTCAGCACACCAATCGTCGGCAAACTGGCTGATCGTTACGGCCGGAAAAAACTCTTTCTTATTGAAATACTGATTTTCGGGCTAGGTTCGCTGCTTGTGGCACTGAGTCCTAGTTTCACGTTCTTCCTGACCGCTCGACTGATTCAATCATTTGGCGGCGGCGGGATCTTTATCATTGCCAGCTCGCATGTGCTCAGTACGATGCCGAAAGAGCGACAAGGCAGCCTGCTTGGAATTCTCGGTGCAATGAATGGGATTGCTTCGGTTCTCGGGCCCAACATCGGCAGCTTTTTGCTCGACTGGACCGGCAGCTGGCACTGGCTCTTCTTGATCAATGTGCCCATTGCCCTGCTGTTACTGATTTTCGGCCTAATCGTCATCCCTGAAACCAAAGGAAATGTGCTTTCCAAAACCGATTTTTGGGGCATCGTGTTCCTTTCTACCGCCATTCTCAGCATCATGTTCGCCATCACGAATCTTGGTTCGGACGACCTCCTTGGCAGCTTCCTATCACTCAAAGTACTCGGCCTGCTGATTTTGGGAATTCTGCTTTTCGTTATCCTAATTCTAATCGAAAAAAGCAATCCAAAACGAAATGTCGATTCGATTCTGCCATTCTCACTGCTCCGCCAAAAGGCCTACCTGTTGACGCTTCTAATGGGCTTCTTGTCCGGAACGCTGATTGCGGCCGTTATCTTCGTGCCATCTTTCGTGCAAGCTGTGCTAGGCGTTACAGCAGCAAATTCTGGCTACTGGATGACACCTCTCGCACTGGCAGCCGGTGTCGGCGCTTCGATGGGTGGCATCTTTGTCGATAAGCAAGGACCCGTCAAGACGCTTGTTTATGCCAGTATCGTTGCGGTCATCGGCTTCGGCTGGCTGGCTTACTTTGCAGATACCAAGCCACTGTTTATTGCTGCGTCCATTGTCGCCGGGATCGGTTTTGGCTTCCTAATTGGAGCACCGCTATCCGTGCTAGCCTCAAATGCCGCCGGTGAAGAAAAAGGCTCCGCTCTTGGCACGCTGTCCGTTGCCCGCCAAATCGGGCTCACCATCGCGCCGACCATTTATGCGACACTCATTCAAAATGGCTTTGGACAGCTCAAAACGATCATTCCTGAAAAGCTTCAGCAAAACGGTATCTCTCCGCAGGATATTCCGGCATCAGAGTGGCAAAAATTCTCCAGTAGCACAGGAAATATGAATGATCTGGCCAGCCAAATCGACAAAATCCCCGTCCCGCAGATTCAAAGCGCCCTAGAAAGCGCCATTCATCAGGCAGCCGAAATTGCTTACCAGCATGTGTTTCTGACCGCTTCGATCATGGCTTTTCTGATTCTACCGCTTGCCTTTTTCCTATGGCGTGCTTTGCGGAAAGAAAAATAGCGAACAATTGCTTTGCACGAGGACTTTATTCCACTTTAAAATCGAACTTTCTTTGAATTTTCCCATTTTTATCCCCTCCTCTATTTCATAAGTAGTAACATAAACTTAAGATGAAATACAAGGAGGGGATTTTTTGTTTAAAAAAGTATTAGCTGTTTGTTCCATCGGTATGCTTAGTTTTACAACTTTCGCTTTTGCCGAAGATGTCTTGCCAGCAACGCAAATGGAAACAAGTGAACAAACAACTGAAACAGCAGACGATACAGAGAAAAATTCAACAGATGGCGACAGCACAGCAACAGAAGAAAGCTCGACCTCAACGGAATCCGAAGAAACGACAGACTCCGCAGAAGTAGACACAACTACTTCCAACGAATCCACGAACTCCGCTGAAGTGATAGAAGAATCTCAAGCAGAGACTGCAACCACGCAACAAGAACAGCCACTAACTGCCACCACTACTCTTTCAATTGAAGAATTGACGGATGGCACGCATAATGATGAAATTGTTGACGCTTCTTTATTTGAAAATCAGACCTGGTTGATCAACGTTGCGACTAGTTATGTCGGGAAACCGCTTGCGCAGATTACCTATGGCGATCTGGCGAAAATAACGATGATTCAAGCCCACATCGACTATGGTAAAACAGAGTATATCCCTAAAGCAATCGGTCTTTTCACTGGTTTAACCTCTCTTCAGGCGGTTTCTAACTGTGAAGGATCCGGCTATGGTTATGGTGTACTGACTGGTGAAATTCCGGCTGAGATTGGGAATCTGAAAAATTTGACCAGCTTAAGGATATTTGACAATGAACTTTACGGTGCTGTTCCTGAAGAAATCGGTAATTGTACGGAACTACAGCGGCTCGACATCTCAGGCAACGGGATGAACACCACACTGAGCGGTTATGATGGTACGGGCATTGACAGCCTGCCGCATTCCATTGGCAATCTGAAAAAGCTCGACACACTTATTGTCGGTAACTATAATTATATAACAGAAATTCCAGCTGAAATCGGGGAGTGCGAAAGCCTCAAGTATCTGGATATTTCGCAAATGGAGCTAGAATATTTACCTCCCGAACTGGGCAGCTGTCCAAAACTTCAAACTCTCTACGCAGGATACAATGCCATTCGTGGTACCATTCCGGATTCCTATGCCAATCTTCGTGACACACTTGAAACTTTTCAAGTCCAATGTAACGGCATTCATGGTGAAGTGCCGGATTACCTGTTAAATGGAGAAGTTAGTAATGTCAATATCTATTCCAACTTTTTATACGACATTGCCACCGACACTTACCCAGCATCTGGAAGTTTAAATTTCTTTAATGCCAACGATATTGTAACCAAGAATTCCTCTGCTACAAAGCTTGCGGATGCCCAGTATGATTTGACTTCTATTCAGGACGAGGTAGCGCTTGAACAAGGTGAAACATACAACATTGAGAACAACCTCCGCACATATAACAAAGAATATTTAGATGTGGATGCCTATGTTGTAAGTGGCGATCCTGATGGTGTCAAATTTACAAAAGGCACGGACGAAAACGGTAATTCAACGACCAACATGCAAATCCTCAAATCCGGTACGTATGAACTTAATGTACAACTGGAAGGCTTGAAAGATAAATCCAATCAAAATGCGCAAACGAATTTCACTGTAACTGGGGAAGGCTTGCCAAATGAAAAACCCGCCATTACGCTTGATCCAGAACAAGTCAAAGTGAAACAGGACAGCACTTTCAACTATTCTGACTATACGACAGTCACCTTGTCAGACGATCAGGACAGCGCAGAGGATCTAGCAGCAGCCCTTCAAGTAACGGGTGACGTGGATACCACTAAACCTGGCGAAACGTATACCCTTGATTTCAATGTAACAGACTCATTAGGCCTTGCCGCTGATCAAAAAACGCTTTCCGTCTATGTAGATGCTCGTCCTTCGATTGAGCTCACTACCGAAGAAGTTTCAATCTCAGAAGGCGAAACATTTGATCCAATGCGTTATTTGAAAACAGACAGTGATTTGGAAGATGCTACAGATTCCCTTACTGTCACAACTTCTGGCACGGTAGATACTTCGACTCCTGGACAAACCACGATTACGTATACCGTGACCGATTCAATGGGACAAACAGACACAGCCACGCTAATTGTGAACGTAACCGCTGATGCAGAGCCAGCTGATGATGGAGACACGAATGATGATCAAAATAATGCTGACTCCACGCCGTCAGACTCTCCATCTGGCACGCCTACAGGAAATAATGATGTAACAACTGGCGGCAACACGTCCGCAAATACAGCAAGCAAGTCAAATACTGCTTTACCACAAACAGGTGATCAGTCCAGCAAAGCATGGCCACTGATCGGTGTTGGAATGGGCCTCACAGCAGCCTTTCTTTGGAGAAAACGTAAATAACTAAAAAATAAGCAAGCCGAGAATCAAACGATAGCCGTTTTGCGAAAAGACTATCGTTTGATTCTCGGTTCTTTTTTAATAATGCTTCAGTTTTTTGTGCATACGCCTAAAAAAATTCAGTCAAACCGCTATCGTTTCTTTCACGTAGTTTGGCTATACTAAAATAGGAGGGATAAACATGAAATTTGTATTAGCACCTGATTCTTTTAAAGGAAGTCTGACTGCCAAAGAAGTATGCCAAGCCATGGAAGTCGGTCTGAAACGAATTTTTCCGGAAAGCGACTATCTGCATGTTCCGATGGCTGATGGCGGCGAAGGCACTGTGCAGGCACTTGTCGACGCGACTTCCGGACGCTTCATCAAGAAAACGGTCACCGGTCCGCTTGGCACACCAGTCGAAGCACAATTTGGCCTGCTAGGCGATGAGAAAACCGCCGTGATTGAGATGGCCGAGGCAAGTGGTCTTCATTATGTAAATGCCCAAACGAAGAACCCACTCAAGACGACCACATATGGAACTGGCGAACTGATTGCAGCAGCACTTGACTATCCGATCGACCAGTTGATTATCGGCCTTGGTGGCAGTGCGACGAATGATGGGGGCGCCGGAATGGCTCAAGCGCTTGGCGTTCAACTGTTAGATTGGCATGATGATCCCATTGGCTTTGGCGGCGAGGCGCTGGCTGACCTAGTATCAATTGAGCTGGGCAAACGGCATCCCCGGCTAAACGAGGTGACCATTCTGCTTGCTTCGGATGTGAAGAATCCACTTTGCGGCTCGCAAGGCGCGTCACAAATATTTGGTCCACAAAAAGGCGCCACACCTAAGATGGTCGAGCAATTGGATCAGAACTTGCGGCACTATGCGGAGGTCATCCAGCAGGAAACTGGCAAGCAAGTGGCAGATCTGGCTGGAGCAGGGGCTGCCGGGGGACTTGGCGCCGGATTACTTGCTTTTACAGACGCTTCGATTCATTCAGGCGTGGAGCTCGTTATGCAAATGACCAGTCTCGACAAAGCGCTGCAAAAGGCGGATTTTTGTTTCACTGGTGAAGGCGGAATCGATGCCCAAACAAAATTCGGCAAAACGCCGATTGGAGTGGCACATGCCGCACAAAAGCAGCACGTTCCAGTGATTGCCATTGCCGGCCGAATTGGTGACGGGACGGACACACTTTATCCAGAAGGAATCGATGCGATTTTCGGAATCGTTCAGGGGGCCGTTCCTCTTGAGCAGGCACTAGCCGATAGCCAAACCAACATCGCCCGAACTTGTGAAAATATCGCCCGCCTACTAAACTTACCTCAACATTAAAAGACCGTCAAAGTGCCCCCGTATCCATGGGATCTCACTTTGACGGCCTTTTATTTTTCGTGTCACAAATATCATCTTCCTAATTCCAAATGTCTCCGCTTCGACCATCTTTATTTGCCACATGATAACTTCTCCTCATTCCAAGGTATCCACTTTGACCATCTCTATTTATCACATCATCATCTTCCTAATTCCAAGTATATCCGCTTTGACGACCTTCTATTTGGCGCGTCATCATCTTCCCTAACTCCAAGTGTATCCGTTTTGATGACCTCTATTTGGCGCGTCATCATCTTCCCTAATTCCAAGTGTATCTGCTTTGATGACCTTCTATTTGGCGCGTCATTATCTCTCCTAATTCCAAGTATATCCACTTTGATGACCTTCTATTTGGCGCGTCATCATCTCTCCTAATTCCAAGTATATCCGTTTTGGTGGTCTTTATTTGATGCTGGTCTCCTGGCTTAGCCAAGCAGTGATCAGCAATTGTAGATCCATGAAATTCCGTGGATCCTTCCCTGTAACAGCCGCAATCTTGTCGAGTCGATAAAGCAACGTATTGCGGTGAATATGCAAGGCGGCACTGATGGCTTTCATTTCCCCATTTAGCCGGAAATACGTCTTCAAAGTTTCCAGCAGCTCGGGCGCACACTCAATTGCCTGCAAAAACGCATACTGCTCCTTTGTCAGATCGCGGTTCACCAAATGCCCGACATCCAGATAGTCGACCGCTCCCGAAAGCCCCAAGCTTCGGCCAATCCGAAAAGCAGTTTGCGCTTTTTGGGCAGCCAGTTTCAGCCGCTCGTCGTTCTGGCTCAGGGCCGTGCCGCACAATTCTCCTGTCTGCCGCTCTGCCGCCGCTTCCCCCTGCCAGAACAGCAGCCATTCCTCTCCCTGCAAAGCGATTTGCGGTGCTTCGATCGGCCACTTCTCAGTCCTGCAAAAAAACCGGATGGGCTGTTCAGGATCAATCCCCAGCTCAGCCAGCTGCCGCAACTCGTCTGCCAATAGTCGAGCCTCCTCAAAAAGCAGCTTTTCAAGTAGCCTGTCTCGACTTAGCCGCGCTGACTCTTCCTTTGCCGCACGAATCGCTTCTTCCGTCAGCAATACAACCATCGTACTGACAATTTGGCAAAAAGGTGCCACCTGTTCCGGCTCGCCCGTAATGCCAACCACTCCAACAATCTGGTCATCAAGGCGGATGGGCAGATTTGTCCCTTTCCGGACCGTCGGCTGGTTCTCGTGAATGTCGACGCGCTCCCCTAAGCGGATTGCTTCCAAGGCTCCGGCATGCAGCTCGCCAAGACGCCGATCATCCCCACTTGCAATTATTCGCCCAAATTCATCCATCAAATTGACCGAATAGGGAATATCCTGCATCAATTTTTCCACCAATTGTTGTGCCTGTCTATGATTTAACGGGAACATGCCTGCACTCCTTTATTTGTTAAAAATTGATCGATCAGCCGATTTAAAATTTGCGGATTTTGCATGGGCAGAAAATGGGTGCCGCCTTTTACGACCTCCATCGTCCCCTTTGCCAATGAAGCCGTGAGTTTTTGCGTTTCTTCTACCGAAATAAACAGGTCTTGTTCACCAATGATCGCAAGAAATGGTGCACGAATTTTAGCCAGATCCAGTCTTTCAATCCGCGGATAAAAAGCCATCAGCCGCAACCGCTCCCGATATTTCTTGAAAAACGAACTCACACCAGCAAGCGCTCGGCAAAGATAGTAGCCTGCCTGACAAAACAGATTGGATAAAGTCCGCACCTGCCCCACGTCATAATTGGCACCAATCACCGCCCCATTCAACTGGCGATCCGGCTGCTTGATTCCCATAATAAGCGCAATAATGCCGCCATCACTGTAGCCCACCACATGATAGGAAGTGACATCCAGAAAATCCAGCAGTGCCAGCATATCATCTGCCAGCAGCTCATAGTCAAGCGGCACACTCCCTACTTCCGATCTGCCGTGTGCCCGCGTATCCGGAACGATTACCTGATAATTTTTTGCAAAGTAGTGGATCATTTTGTCCAAATCCTGATGATTCTGTCCATTGCCATGCATCATGAGAAGCGGCTTACCTTCGCCGTAAATTTGATAGTATAACTGTATATCATTAATTTTTGCATACATACACAAAACCAACTTTCTTATGGACGATCATATTTGATTTTAAAACGCTCTGGCTCGGCTGCATCATACAAAACTGAAATAACTTCTCCCTGCGCATAACGTCCAGAATACTTGCTAAAAATGGCCACTTTCTTCGTAGCCGTTATTTCATGCCCTTGTGAAGTAAGAAAACGGATGGTAAGTGTCACAAATCGCGTTCGTTTTCCTTGGGTGAATTCATTTCCATATGTGAACGAATGGAGGTTGCTGGCGATAATTTCCGCATTGGTTTCCTTCCACTCTGTTACTCGCGGATGTTCCTTAGGTTTCCTTAAATTGACCGCTATAATAAGCAGCAAAACGATGAGAAGAACTAAAACGATGAGTATTTTCATTGAAACGCCCTCTCTTCTGTTTTCTTTTCATTTTATCAGAGAACCCACTATTTGTGTATAAAAAGAACCACCCTGCCGCATTTAGCAGGATGGTTCTTTGTTGTTTCCTCAAAAATTATTTTTTAAGGTTGTAGAAAGCATTTAGGCCGCGGTATTCAGCAAGTTCAGCCAAGTTGTCTTCGATGCGAAGCAATTGGTTGTATTTTGCAACACGGTCAGTACGAACAGGCGCACCAGTTTTGATTTGACCAGCATTTGTAGCTACTGCAATGTCAGCGATTGTAGAATCTTCAGTTTCACCAGAACGGTGGGAAACTACTGCAGTGTAGCCAGCTTGTTTAGCCATTTCGATTGCATCTAAAGTTTCAGTCAAAGTACCGATTTGGTTAACTTTGATTAGGATAGAGTTAGCGATACCTTTTTCGATACCTTCAGCTAATTTTTCAGTGTTTGTTACAAACAAGTCGTCACCAACAAGTTGAACTTTGTCACCGATACGATCTGTTAGAAGTTTGAAACCTTCCCAGTCGTTTTCGTCAAGACCGTCTTCGATCGAGATGATTGGGTATTTAGTGATCATTTCTTCGTACCAAGCAACCATTTCTTCAGAAGTACGAACAACGCCTTCACCTTTCAATTCATATTTACCGGATTCGCGGTTATAGAATTCAGAAGATGCAGCATCCATAGCGATTCTTACTTGTTCGCCTGGTTTGTAACCAGCAGCTTCGATTGCTTCGATGATTGCTTCGATTGCTTCTTCGTTGGATTCAAGGTTAGGAGCGAAACCACCTTCATCACCAACACCAGTGTTAAGGCCTTTACCTTTTAGTACACCTTTCAAAGCGTGAACGATTTCAGCACCCATACGAAGTGCTTCTTTGAAGTTAGGAGCGCCAACAGGCATAACCATAAATTCTTGGATATCCACGTTGTTATCAGCGTGTTCCCCACCGTTTAAGATGTTCATCATTGGAACTGGAAGAACTTTAGAGTTTGTTCCACCGATGTATTCATAAAGATGAACGCCTAGTTCGTCAGCAGCAGCACGAGCAGCAGCTAAAGAAACACCAAGGATAGCATTGGCACCTAATTTACCTTTGTTAGGAGTACCATCAAGATCGATCATTGCTTTATCGATACCAATTTGATCAGTAACGTCAAAACCGATAATTTTGTCAGCGATGATATCATTTACGTTTTCAACAGCTTTCAAAACACCTTTACCTAGGTAACGTGCTTTATCGCCATCACGTAATTCAACAGCTTCGTATTCACCAGTAGAAGCACCACTTGGAACAAGCGCGCGACCGAAAGCACCGGCTTCAGTATAAACTTCGACTTCAACAGTTGGGTTACCACGGGAGTCAAGGACTTCACGTGCATAAACTTCAGTAATAATGGACATTTAACTCTCTCCTTTGTTGGGACTGTTCGAAAGCAAAGTTTGAGTTCCAGTCCCAATATACCTGCAAGCAAAGCGAGTATGTACTCCCCAAAAAGGAACCACATACTGGATGCAAGGCCCCGCCATATCTCCAAATGTTTTTATGGTTTATAGCACATCAACCATTCAAAAAGTCATTCGAGCTACAGAAAACCCCTTTGCAAAAGAAGCCGCACACTCAGCCATAAAGCTCCGTACGCTAGAGACAAGACCGTCGCCTCGCCGCTAAACTTCCCTCGCGCATTCACTCTCACATATATTGGAAACACCACTCACTCTGCTGTCCCAATTATTAGATACATTCTTATTGTAGCCTCGTTTTGTAAAAAACGAAAGCAAAAACCAAATTAATTTTTGATGAGACTTTCGCCAGTCATTTCAACTGGTTTTTCTACACCTAAAAGATCAAGCATTGTAGGCGCCACATCAGCAAGACGACCGTCTGTACGAAGCGTCGCACCTTTTTTCGTTACGATTACTGGAACCGGAACTGTTGTGTGCGCTGTATGTGGTTTGCCTTCAGGTGTGGACATGGTTTCGGAGTTTCCGTGATCGGCGAAAATGACCGCAGAACCACCTTTTGCCAAAATGGCATCCACTACACGGCCAAGATTTTCATCCACTGCTTCGATTGCCTTGATTGTTGGTTCCAGCATGCCGGAGTGACCAACCATATCAGGGTTCGCAAAGTTTAAGATGATGGCATCGTGTTTGTCTGCTTCGATATCTGCTACAAGTGCATCTGTTACTTCATACGCACTCATTTCAGGTTTCAAATCGTAAGTTTCGACTTTTGGCGAATTGATCAGAATACGATCTTCACCAGGGAATTCTTCGTTGCGTCCGCCGTTCATGAAGAAAGTCACGTGCGGATATTTTTCCGTTTCAGCAATACGAAGCTGCTTCAAGCCTTTATCAGCCAGAACTTCGCCAATCACATTTTTCATTTCGATTGGTTCAAAGGCAACTTCTGCATCAATGCTCGGATTGTACAAAGTCATAGTGACAAATTTGACGTTTTCTGGGTGTTTAGCACCGCGGTCAAAATGTTCCCATTCTTTATCCGTAAATGCATTGGATAGCTGAATCGCACGGTCAGGACGGAAGTTGAAGAAGATGACTGCATCATTGTCTTTAACAGTTGCAGCTTCTTCGCCGTCTTTTGCTACGATTGCCGGAATAACGAATTCATCATTCTTCTCATTTTGATAAGAAGCTTCGACAAGTTCAATTGGATCTGCAAATTTTTCGCCATCACCATACACAAGGGCACGGTAAGCTTTTTCAACACGTTCCCAACGTTTGTCGCGATCCATTGCATAGAAGCGACCGGAAACTGTTGCAATGCTACCATAATTCAACTTGCTGATTTCTTCTTGCAATTCTTTGATGTAGCCTTTAGCAGATTGCGGTGGAACGTCACGGCCATCTAGGAAAGCATGGATGTAAACATTTTTAACGCCTTTTGCTTTGGCTGTTTCAAGAAGTGCGACCAAGTGATTGATGTGGCTGTGTACGCCGCCATCAGACAATAGGCCGAACAAATGAAGATCAGAGTCATTTTGTTTCGTATGTTCAAATGCGTTGTTGATTGCTTTATTCTCTTGGAATTCGCCTTCTTCAATCGCTTTGTCAATACGTGTCAGGCTTTGGTAAACGATACGCCCAGCACCGATATTAGTATGACCAACTTCGGAATTCCCCATTTGGCCGTCTGGAAGGCCGACATCAAGGCCGGAAGCTTTCAACTGGCTATGTGGAAACTCTGCCCAGTAACGGTCAAAGTTCGGTTTATTCGCTTGGGCAACGGCATTGCCAACTGTTTCGTTACGCAAACCGAATCCGTCGAGAATAATAATTGCTACAGGAGATTTACTCATTTATTTTACTGCCTCCAATAAAGCTAAGAAAGATTTAGGTTCTAAGCTTGCACCGCCGACTAGCGCGCCGTCGATGTCAGATTCTGCCATGTAATCTGCAATGTTTTCAGGTTTTACGCTACCGCCGTATTGAATACGAACTGCTGCTGCTGCTTCCGCTGAAACGGCATCAGCCACTTCTTCCCGAATCACTGCACAAGTTTCATTGGCATCTGCACTTGTAGAAGATTTACCTGTACCGATTGCCCAAATTGGTTCATAGGCAATCACAAGTTGCTTCACTTGTTCTTCTGTCAAGCCTTCAATTGCTGCACGGATTTGACCGCGTACCCAAGTGTCGGTTTGGCCAGCTTCACGTTGGTTCAATGTTTCACCACAGCAAATGATCGGAACCATGCCGTGTTTGAAAATTGCATGTGCTTTTTTGTTGATGTCTTCGTCTGTTTCATGGAAATACTCACGGCGTTCAGAGTGACCAATGATCACATAGGAAACGCCCAAGTCAGCAAGGGCAAACGGGCTTGTTTCGCCAGTGAATGCACCTTCGTCTTCAAAGTAGCAGTTTTGCGCTGCTACACGAAGATCAGTTCCTTCTGCAAGACGACTTAAATCACGAAGGAATAGCGCTGGAGAAGCAACAACGGAATCAACCACATCTTTAGAAGGGACTTTTCCTTTTACTTCTTCAACAAATTCTGCCGCTTTTGCAGCTGTTTTGTTCATTTTCCAGTTACCAGCAATAATAGGTTTACGCATGATAAACTTCCTTTCGTTTTTTAAATTGTAGCGGATTGCTGCCGAATTATTTTTCAGAAATTGCAACCACGCCAGGTAGTTCTTTGCCTTCAAGATATTCAAGCGATGCGCCGCCACCAGTAGAGATATGCGTGAATTTGTCAGCATAGCCAAGTTGCATTGCTGCTGCTGCAGAGTCCCCGCCACCAATGATTGTCGTTGCATCTTGCAAGTTCGCGATCGCTTCGCAAACACCGATTGTGCCTTTTGCAAAGTTGCTCATTTCGAATACGCCCATAGGACCGTTCCAAACAACTGTTTTAGCACCTTCAAGTTCTTTTGCAAATAGTTTGATCGTTTCTTCGCCGATATCAAGACCTTCTTCATCAGCAGGAATGCCATCAGAAGTCACTGTGTGGAAAGGTACGTCATTGCTGAATTCTTTCGCAACCACTGTATCGATTGGAAGGACCAATTTGTCGCCAGCTTCTTCCATCAAGCGTTTAGCAAGATCCACTTTGTCAGCTTCAAGTAGAGAAATCCCTACTTCATAGCCTTTCGCTTTCATGAATGTATAAGCCATGCCGCCGCCGATCAAAAGTTTGTCTGCTTTTTTAAGCAGATTCTCGATAACGCCGATTTTGTCGGAAACTTTCGCTCCGCCAAGAATAGCAACAAGTGGACGATCCGGATTTTCTACTACGCCACCGATGAATTTGATTTCTTTTTCCATCAGGAAGCCAGCAGCTGAATCAAGGTTGGATGCAATCCCTACGTTAGAAGCATGCGCCCGGTGAGCTGTACCAAACGCATCGTTGACGAATACATCGCCAAGGCTTACCCAGTATTTACCAAGCTCTGGATCATTGCCGCTTTCTTTTTTGCCGTCGATATCTTCAAAACGCGTATTTTCGAAAAGAAGTACGTCGCCGTCTTTCAATTCGTTAATCGCATTTTCAAGTTCTGGACCGCGTGTAGTCGGCACAAATTTCACTTCTTTGCCCAGCAGTTCGCTAAGACGTTCTGCAACTGGACGAAGCGTTTTGTCCTTCTTATCTTCTTCTGTTTTTACTTTTCCAAGGTGGGAAAATAGAATTGCTTTCCCGTGGTTTTGGATGATGTATTTGATTGTTGGAAGAGCAGCTACAATACGGTTATCGTTGGTAATTGCGCCGTCTTTCATTGGAACGTTGAAGTCCACACGTACTAGTACTTTTTTGTCATTTAAGTCTAAATCAGTGATTACTTTTTTAGCCATTTACAATTCCTCCAATGTTATTAAAAGGATCCATTTTTTGAGGCATTTTCAGAAAACAAGCGGAAACAATAGTTTGTCTCCGCTTATTTGTTTTACAGCTTATTAAGTTTAAACTTATTTAGCGATTTTTGCGAAGTATTCAAGTGTACGAACAAGTTGTGCAGTGTAGCTCATTTCGTTATCGTACCAAGCAACAGTTTTAACTAGTTGTTTGTCGCCAACGGAAAGAACTTTTGTTTGAGTTTCGTCGAATAACGAACCGAAAGTCATACCTTTGATGTCAGAAGATACGATTGCATCAGCAGTGTAACCGTAAGTGTCTGGATCGCTAGCGTCTTTCATCACTTTGTTTACTTCTTCAACTGTTACTGGTTTGTCAAGAACAGTTACAAGTTCAGTTAGGGAACCAGTTGGAACTGGAACACGTTGAGCTGCACCGTCAAGTTTACCTTTAAGGCTTGGAAGTACTTCACCGATTGCTTTAGCAGCACCAGTAGAGTTAGGGATGATGTTTTCTGCTGCAGCACGTGCACGGCGGAAGTCGCCTTTACGGTGTGGAGCATCTAGAGTATTTTGGTCACCAGTGTAAGCGTGGATAGTTGTCATCAAACCTTCAACGATACCGAAGTTTTCGTCAAGAGCTTTTGCCATTGGAGCTAAGCAGTTAGTTGTGCAGCTTGCGCCAGAGATAACTGTTTCAGTTCCATCAAGAATTTCATGGTTAACATTGTAAACGATTGTTTTCATGTCGCCAGTAGCTGGAGCGGAGATAACAACTTTTTTAGCGCCGCCTTTAAGGTGAAGTTCAGCTTTTTCTTGAGTAGTGAAGAAACCAGTACATTCAAGAACGATTTCAACACCTAATTCGCCCCATTTGATTTCTTCTGGGTTAGGATTTGCAGAAACGACAACTTTTTTGCCGTTAACGTTGAAGTAACCATCGTGTACTTCTACATCGCCGTCGAAACGACCTTGAGTTGTATCATATTTTAATAGGTGAGCCAACATGTCAGCGTCTGTTAAGTCGTTGATTGCAACAACTTCGATTCCTTCTACATCTTGAATACGACGGAATGCCAAACGTCCAATACGTCCAAAACCATTAATACCAACTTTAACTGTCATAAGTCATTTTCCTCCTTGAAAATACGTAAAATTTTTATTTCAAAAGGGTGTTACGCCCTTTTAAAAGCTCATTTGCGGCTCCCTCATCTGTAATTAAAACCGTATTATGCGGAGCACTCTTCATATACGATTTGATTGCCTTCGCTTTCGATTTCCCACCAGCTACGGCAATAATATGGGGAATTTTGTCGAGATTTTCAAATTGCAGGCCAAATGTCGTGACTTTATGTACAACCTCGCCTTGTTCATTGAAATAGTAGCCGAATGCTTCCCCAACGGCTTCTGCTTCTGTAATTTCTTGCATGACATCCTGTCCGGTATGTCTTCGTTTCGCCATCGTCATCGCTTCACCAATTCCATGAACAATCACATTGGCTGACTGCACGAGACTGAGACCTTCTTGAATCGCAGGTTCTTTTAAAAGTGAACGGTAGGCTTCTTCACCAAGCTGTTCCGGTACATAAAGTACGCGGTGTTTTGTGCCGGTTTTAGTGGCCAGTTTGTCACAGATCGTATTGGCTTGATTGTCAAGATCCTCACCAATTCCGCCTCGTCCCGGAACAAAAAGCAGTTCCCTTCCTTTGGCAAAATCCGGTGTCATCATTTCGGCAAGCGTCGCCATTGTCGATCCGCCCATAACGGCTACGATATTGCGTTTTTCAGTGAGTGCGAAATCTAGCTGTTTGACTGCCATGCGTCCCATTTCTTCCCGGACCCAAGGCGCCTCGTCACTGTTGCCCTGAACAACAAGGCATCTGTCGATCTGCAACTTCGCCGCCAGCTGATCCTCCATGCTGTGTAAGCCGGACAACTGGTTCATCACTCCTTCGAGTTCGCGAAACACCTCTAAACCAACTTGTGTAACGGTCATTCCAGAAGAAGCAATATCAATCAGACCCTGTGCTTTTAAAAATTCTACTTCGCCGCGGAGCACCCGTTCACTCATACCGAGCATTCCGGCAAGCGTCCGTCTGCCAACTGGCTCTGCAAAATAGATCGAGCGTAAAATCTGATAGCGTTTCTGCATGATGGCAAGTATGTCGGGTAATAGTTTCTTTTGAATGTTAATTAGATCAGACATTATCATTGCTCCTTACTGCGATGGACGGTTTACGACCCGCTAAGTCATCCCGCGTCCCGATAGAACTAAAAAAAGTAGAGATCAAGGTTTCAAAAATTGAAACAAGCGGTAAATCCTTGTCATTAACTTGTTTGAGTTAATTCCTTTCTCACCTTGTTTTTCACTTTCTGACCTTTCTCTCAGTCCTTGGTTTTTATCGAAGCTAGTAGAACCATTCTCTTAATTACCCTACGCCTTTCATTCTACCAGTATCGCTTGCAATGTTCAAGTCTAAAGTGGGACGTTTATGAAAAAATCATCTTTTTTTCACACTTCCTTAACACTTAAACCCCTTCATATAACTTACTTTCTTTTTATTCCACCCTTTTTCTAAATTTAAACTAAGCAAAAAGACGCATTTTGTCCCACCAATAAATCTAAATGGGGCAAAATACGTCCTGTTAGTCAAATCTTTTTCGCTTGGATGATGCTGGGATTTTAAGTTCCGTTCGGTATTTAGCAATGGCACGTCTCGACACATCAATGTTTTTTTCTGCCAGCAGGTCGACAATTTTTTGATCGGAAAGCGGTTTGTTTTTATCCTCGCCTTCAACCATTTCTTTCAAATAATGCTTGATCGTACTGCTGGAAACATCTCCTTCTTCGCCCGGATCTGCCGTTTTCTTCTGGATTCCCGACGAAAAGAAATACTTAAGTTCGTAAACGCCGCCGCTTGTTTCGATGTATTTGCCATTCACCGCGCGGCTGACGGTCGACTCATGGACATCCAATTCCTCGGCAATATCCTTGAGTGTGAGTGGTTCAAGATGATGGCCTTCCTGTGTGAAAAAGGCCTGCTGATGGGCAACGATTGCTTTTCCCACCCGTTTCAACGTCGACTCCCTTTGCTCGAGACCTTTCATAAGCCAGTCAAATTCACCTGTTTTTTCTTTCAAAAAGGCGGCCACATCCTTCTCCTGCGTCGCCTGCATCATTTTATAGTAGTCTTCCTGAAACCTAAGCTCCGGCTGAAACTGCTTCGCCACGGAAACTTGCAGCGTCTGGCCTTCTTGAAGAAGAATCAAGTCTGGCGTGACATACTGAACGCGTTCCGATTCAAATTCCGCCCCTGGTTTCGGACTAAGTGTTTGAATGTAATCGGAAACCGCCTGGATCTCTGCTAGCGTGACATTCATATCTGCTGAAATCTTTTTCCATTTCTTTTCGGCAAATAGGGTAAAATAATCGCGAATGACTTCATAGGCAATTTCAGGTCCAGCCATCGTGCGGTCAATCTGGAGTAAAATACACTCGCGCGCATCTCTTGCCCCAACACCGGCCGGTTCCATACTTTGCAAAATTTCAAGTCCTTCGAGCACCTGCGCCTCACTTACAAGTAGCGCTTCTTTGACCGCATTCAAATCCGCCGTCAGGTAGCCCGCTTCATCCAGACTTTCAATCAGATAGAGCACAATGATTTTCTGAACGGGTGTCAGCTTCATTAGACTCATCTGTTCTTTGAGCGCTTCGGAAAGGGTCGTTTTCGTGTCTGGCACCTGATCGAGCCAGTCAAAATCTGCCCCGGTATTGTTTTTTCGCTTCGTATAATTGTAATCTGTTGATACATCCGTCCCGGATACCACTTCGATCAGCGGATTTTCCAGCGCTTTATCTTCTAAAAAGGCGGTCAGATCGGCGGTCGTAAATTGCAGCATGGCAATAGACTGCGACAACTGCTGTGTCATAGCAAGCTTCATCGTCTGCTTCTGTTGTTGTTTCTGGACAAAATTCGACTCTAACCTCACAGATACACCCTCCTTTTTTGCTAAACTTCACTACCTTTCATTATAACATGTGAAATTTGAAAAGCCAGCCAGTCAAGCCGAAAAACCGAGACAGCACCCAACGCTTTGCGCATCTCTCCGCTTTTTAAGTTAGGTGAATTTGTTGATGAATTCCATAAAAAAAACTAGGACAAGCACCCCCACAAAGTGTGCCTATCCTAGTTTTTTAAATTCTAAAAATCCGCCTCGCCATTATTGGTCCATTCATAATTTTGAGGATTTTCATGGGCGATTTTGTTGATGTTATCCCCGCCACTTGTATCACTGTAAGTTTCCTCTGCTGAATCAAGCAGCCATTTGTCTTGCTTCGTATCATAAATGAAAATCAGCTCATGCACACCATTTATTTCCAGTTCAGATGAAGCACTTTGATCTTCCACACTAAAAGCAATATTCCCTTGCATTTTAATATTGGCATCCATGCTCGCTTCCCAATCATCTAGCTTTTTCTCCACTTTGATGCTATCATTATTGATTTGAATTTCCTGATAGGCCATATCGATTTTGGTCACAAATGGCAGAATCAACTCTTTTCCTTCTGCACTGGTTTCCCTGTAATCGTCCGTCCCTGTAACAAGTTTTGTTTCATCCAGACCGCCGCCCATAAATTGTGCGTATTCAGTCATGCACTTATCCGCTGTATTGCCTAAATCTTTTTGAAACGACTTATCCTCTGCTAAAACATCGCCCACCTGCAAATCCAGATTCTGATTTTCTCTGACCAGCTGCTGATTTTTTTCATGAACGATTGGCACGTCGATTGAGCAGGCGAGTGTCGCATCTACATCATATTCACCAGGCATGAGCGGGCCGTAACGATCTGTTTTCTTCAAATAAGGAATTTCTTTTTTATTCGCTGAAAGAGACACTTTATCTGCATCTGTTGTGACGGTAAAATACATCGGTTTGATACTGAGGGCATAATGTGGAAAGAAAAGCATATCATGACCGTCTTTTACCAAAGTATATGGAAACTCATTGGAATAAATCGTCTGGTCGGCTTCCGTTTCTTTTTTTAAATTCTTTAGAAACTGCGTCCGATCTTCCGGATTATTTGTTAAGTAATCAATAAATGCCTGACAGCCCGCTTCATCGATTTTGAGCGCCGTATCACTGGTTGTTAAAAGCTGCGTCATTTCTTTGGCATTCTTGTCATCTAGCGCTTGTTTGAATGCTTCGTAGTATGTTGATCTAGAATGCGTCACTGCTCCCCAAATGAAGAAAATGCCTAAAACCACTACCACACCAGCCGCTATCAGCCACCATTTTTTGTGTTTCATTGATGTCCTCCCGTTTAGAAAATCAGTCCCTAAAACCTATTTTCTGTTGTTTAGAGACTGATTTTATTATTAATACATACTTCCCAAAAGTGCAGAAATTGTTCTTTCGTTATTATCGTTTTTTAAGTCTACTGTCCATTTTCCATCTTTCTTTTCAAGATAGAGATAAAGCTCGGATGATTCACTCTTCAAATCAGATTTCTCCAGAATTTCCGCATATTTGGAGAAAGCATATTCTTCACCAGCTTCATAATCATAGTCATCTGTTGACTCTGTGTAGTCATTTTCATACTGGCTATACAGATCGGAAATACTATCCTCAGATAAAGCTTCATCGATTTCAATGCTCAAAGCAGCTTGGTCTTCATATTGGGCAGCCAATTCTATATCTAATTTTGCACGTTTTCCTTGTGTGGAGATAAAGCTATTGAAGCAGTTTTCGTAATCTTCATCACTTAAATCCAGATCATAAAAGAGATAGTCTTCATTTTCTTTTTGATACTCATCAAGTAGTTCAGCCTTTGTTTGTTCTTTATCGTTACCGACTAATTTATCGTAGTTTTCATTTTCTTTTCCTAAAAGCTGTACATCGAGAAAAGCGTTTCCTGCTTTTTCACTTTCATCAAATGCTTTTTTTGAATCTTCATATTGTGTAAGATCCAATGCTAGTTCGACTTCTTTCGTATCGCCCTCATCATTGTATGCTTCATAGACTAATTTATACTCTTTTTTCGGATCGACATTGAAGAAAACCGTCCCTGTCTCAGTTTTATCTGCGCTGATTGTCTCGTAATCAAATGTATCGATTTCATCCCCCGCATATACATCTTCTGGCTTCACTTTTTCGTCACTGCCATCTTCATAAAGCTCAAAATTTTCTGGCATGACATCAAGCTTGCCTTTCCCCGTATTCGTCACTTTGATTGTCAAAGCAAGTGTACTTAGGTCGTCTTCTGCAATTTCTGGTGCAATCGCATAACTGCCATCTTCCACCTTCACCTTTGCAAAATTTGACGTTTCCGCCGTTTCTGTTTTTCCCGTTTCTTTTTCTTTCTCTTGATCTGATGTCCCGCCACATCCCGCTAACATCATAAGACTTAAAACTGCTAAACTCCCTATTACTCTCTTCATTTTCTTCCTCATTTCTTTTTATTTTGTATTCTATTTTATTATAGTAAAATATTGTTCGTATTTCTGTGTCTAAAGTGTGAATTTTGTAGATGAATCACCATTTTTCACTACTATCATGTACTTTTCATCAACAAAAAATCACATAATCTGTTTTAAACGCCCTTTTTCAAATATATTTATGTTTTCAATGCAAAGAAGTAGCTTATTAAAAAACAGTTCTCAAGCCTATAAAATTGCTTAAGAACTGCTTTTTCACTTAATAAATATTTCCTAAAAATGCAGAAATCGTCTGCTCATTGTGCATCTCATCTAAATCAACATACCACTTTCCATCTTTCTTTTTAAGATATAAATGGATTTCATCGGATTCACTTTTAAGTGGTGATTTTTCAAGAATTTCAGTGTATTTTGAATAAGCATATTTTTCGGCTGCATCATAATCATAATTATCCGAAGAATCGATATAATTTCTTTCATACTGATAGGATAAGTCATAAATACTGCTGTTCGATAGAGCTTCATCCAGCGTGATCTCTAAAATCGCCTGGTCTCCATAATAAGCTGACAACTCTGTGTTTAGCTTTGCACGCTTGCCTTGTGTTGAAGTAAAGCTATTGAAGCAATTTTGATAATCCTGATCACTAAGAGTTAATTCTGAGAAGAGCCTGTCTTCATTTTCCTTCTTATACGTCTTTAAAAACTCAGCCTTTGTCTCTTCTTTATCATTAGCAACAAGCTTGGCGTAGTTTTCATTCTCGTTATTTAAGAATTGAACATCTAGAAAAGCATTGGCTGCATTTTCACTCTCTTTAAAACCCTCTTTTGAATCCTCATATTTCGCCATATCGAGCGTCAATTCAACATCTTCATTATCTCCGTTGTCATTCATGGCTTCAAAAACAAGTTTATATTCTTTTTTAGGATCTATGTTGAAAAAGATAGACCCTGTCGTGCTTTTATCCTTACTTAGCGTGTCATAATCCAAAACATTCAGCTCATCTGCATAAACATCTTCAGCCTTGATCTTTTCATCATCGCCTGCTTCGTACAGAACAAAATTTCTTGCAGTTAGACTGAGCTTTCCTTTACTTGTATTCGTCACCTTCATTTTTAATGCAATCGTACTCAGCTCATCCTCAGAAACATCTGGAAGGATGACGTAATTCCCTTCCTGTACCTCTACTTTTGCTAAATCAGTAGAAGCAGTTGTTGCCACTTTGTTTGCGTTCTTTTCCTTTTTTTGATCTGCTGTCCCTCCACAGCCAGCCAACATGATGAGGCTGATAATCGCTAAACTCCCAATAAATTTTTTCATTTTCGCCCTCTTTTCTGCATATTCTATGTTACATATTTAATTATATTAAATTTCTTCTTATATTCCTGTGTACAAATTATGAATTTTATTCTTATTTTTAGATTTTTTATCATATTTACCTATTGAAATAAAAAAAGAGTGCAGTTTCTCTCCTAAAAAGAGAAACTGCACTTTTTTATTGTGGTAAATGATCGATAAAATTCTGATGGGCGAATCCTGCCACCTCTTCTTTTGAAAAGTGCTTTTCGAGTTCGATAATAAAATCCTGATACTTGCCGGCGTCTTCTAGTCCCTTGACATGGGAAGGAATGCCATCAAAATCAGAACCGAAACCAATATGACGAATGCCTCCAAGCTCAGCAATATGATCGATATGACGGATCACATCCTCCATACTTGCCGTACCGCTCTCCGTTGTGAAAAGCGGATGGAAAATGACATGAATCATGGCGTTGTGCTCGATCATGGCCCGAATTTGGTCGTCATCGAGATTGCGAATGTGTGGGCAGATCGCTTTGGCACTCGAGTGGGTGGCGATTGGGTACTCGGCGATGTCCATCACGTCCCAAAAACTCTTAATACTCAAATGGGAGACATCTGTGAAAACCTTTCGTTCGTTGAGTCGCTGGACGATCTGCTTGCCGAATGCGGTGAGACCGGCTCCGCGTGGTTCTTCAACACCATCTGCTGCCAGATTGGCATTGTTCCATGTTAGTCCTACAGAAAGGACGCCTCCGTCAAGCAGCTGCTCTAGGCGGTCCAAGTCACGACCGATTGGCTCGACGCCTTCTAGTGTCAGCGCGGCGGCAATTTTTCCTTCTGGCAGATTGGGAAGATCGGCCCAGCGTTTTAGCGGCTTGATGATGCCATCGCGGTGCAGGATGTGCTGTCTGAAAATATTCCCCTGCTCGACGGCTTTTTTCCATTTTTGCTCGACGGGAACATCAGGATCAAGAAAAATCGCAAAGCCCTGCAAAAGGATGTCCCCCTGAACAAGACGCTCAAAATTCACATCGAGCTCCGAGGAATCCTGAAAGGTTAGCCTTCCTTTGCTGGCTTGAAGCTTATAAAGTACATCACAATGCATATCTACTATTTTCAATTTGCTGATCCTCCTTTTTCATGTGTCAATTATATACCCTTTTAAGCAAAAGTGAAAAAATTTTTACCACGTTTTGCCATCTTTTTCAATCAGTTTTTGCAGGGTCTGTCTGTGCCATTTTCGCCCAAGAACCCGTTTGCTGACCAAATAGCGCGCCTCCTCGGTCTGTCCGTCCTCATCTATGCCTGTAATGGTCAATGTGTAAACCATTCTTTTAGGTTGAAGTTGCATCTGCCGGAGTTTTTCGCTTGCCAGATAGTGCATTTCGGCCTCTCCCAGTTTGAACAAAAAGGTAAACAGACCGGCATCAGTAAAGCCCAAAACCAGCGTATGTCTTGTTCGCATGGTCGGTCCGGCATAAAGAAAATCAATTTTATCTACAGAAAAGTGATTGGTCGCTGCATATTCATGAACTTCATTTTCCAGTCGTTCTTTAAATCCCATTTTCCCACCTCTTTATAGTATCTGAAAACATTATAACATAGCATCAAAATTTTTAGAGATGGAGCTTCTCTGCTTGTTTTGTCATAATTCCCACAAAAACCCTGCCGCCCTTTTTCAACCAAAAAGCCCTGCATAATTTGACTGCAAGGCTTTTGGCTAATTATTTGTTAAAAGTTATGGCGCTTCAATGATGGTCCATTCTAATTCCGTTGTATAGTCATTAGCGAGCGGCTCATTGCCCGCTGTTTGAACAAAGAAACCATGGTTCTGATCCCACTTGATGGTGGACTCATGACTATCTAAACTTGAAGAACTGTAAGAATAAACATCCGTAGGCTCATCAACGACTAAACTAGAACCTGTTGTTTGACCGTTAGGAATGTAGTAAAGCGATTGCTGCAGCTCATCGCCGCCAGACGTGGTAAATTTTTCTGTTTGTGCAACAGACAAGTGCCAGCTTTTTTCACACGCACGTGTGTCATCCACAACTACTTTACAGGAACTACTTTGATTGGCATAACGGGTAGGTGTAGATGGAATGGAATGTGTGCCAAAGTCCAAATCATCTACATGTTTAATCGTCAGTTCCCCAAGCGGAATATCACTTAAAGGAACAAAACCTTCATTTGTTACTTGATACGCTACTTTGTTGTCTTTCATTGCCGGAACACTCGGATGTTCATCATCGTCATTGTATAACTGAGCGGCTTTCGTTTCAACAATCACAATATCTCCATATCGAACATTTTGGCTCGGATAAGGTGTGCTAGAGCTGTAATTTGATTGAAAAGCTGCCGACGTTGTCAAATCATCTGCTGTTTCAAAAACGTATGAATGACTGCCATCTTCTGTATAATTAATATTTCCGGCATCGTTCGTATGATAGTAACTAACTGTAACTGGTCCTATTATTTGATCACTTTTCGTGTTATTCCCATAAGTTGCCGTGATACTTGGTTCACCGCTGTCATGATGCAAGGTTAAGACTGTCCCATCTGTTCCACTTTGTGTTGATGGAATCGCTAAACTATCCCCATAAACAACATTTACAGGTACCGTAACCGTGTCTTGCAAGTCTCCATTTTGAATCACCACTTTAGCTGAAATCGGAGTTCCGCCTGTGATATGCTGCGTGGAAGGGATACCATCTGGCGCAAATCCCACCACATTCGTTCCGCTCGACAAGTTGGTTACTAAATCAGCGGGATCTAGATTTGTTCCTAATGAAACAGTTTGCGGCACAGGGTCAGCTTTAGGGACTTCTCCTTTTACAAAATCAAAGGAAACCTTATTTGATTCCATATTTAACGTGTTCAAACAATACATTTGAATCGTATGCTTCCCTGTTGAAAGAGCTTGAGTGACAGAGCTCGGTATAGTATAGGCCCAGCTGCTGCTAGAATCTGGATAGTCGCTTAAATATTCTACAGGTTCGCCACCATCAATCGAGTAATAGAAATCAGCTGTTTGAGACGTTGAAGAATCCTCCCATGTCCCTGAGATTTCTAACCCCTCATCACCTGTAATTTCAACTGTTGATTGTTGATCCACGGTGATTGTTGGCGGTTCAAAAGTTCCTAGATAGAAAGCAAAGTCAATTGTTCTGCTGTCATTATAATCCAGCTGTTGTTGCCCCCATTCAAGATATATTGCACTATCTGAACCGGCATAAACCGTATCTCCGTATTTTAAGTTATCATCTTCCTTACCAGTGACAGCTCCTGCTGAATTTGACATCATGATATCTCGATTAAAAGTATCAAATATATGGTTGTCATGTACAAAGCCAGCAGCATCATATGTATCACTATCCATAGCCTTACCAGCAGTCCAACTCTCTACATCTTTTGTAAGAAAACTTATTTGATGGGTTCCATCTTCAATAAACATTCCCTTATTATCCCCAATTGCCTTAACTGGGTAGTTCACGTTATTAATTTTCGTATCAAAAGACCAGATAAAGCCAGCATGCTCTGCTTCTTCAAGCGCGTAGCCCCGACTAAGATCTTTTATGGTGGCTGAAACATCAATGATACCATCCAGTCGCGGTGTCAATGTAGTTGTAAGCAAGAAATCATACCCATATGCACCTGATGGAACTGCTAAATTTGTAGTATACGTAATTGATTGAATACTATTTCCAGCTGCATCTTTCTTACCAGTATCGGCCCTTGAACTGCTTTTATATGTTTCTACACTGAGAGACAAGTCATCAGCAGTTCCAGGCGAATAAGCCCGAAGTAGAGTACAGTTGGCATAATTGTTTTTAAAAAATTCAAAATCTACTTTATTGCCATCTTTATCATAATAAGAAGCATATGGCTTAGTTGCTGATGGGTTAGAATTTCCTGAAAATCCATATTCAATTTTTGAGCCATCGCTAAAGCTCATTGTTTCATAATCTATTTTCCCACTTGATTTTAGATTATTTGTTGTTGCAGCGTCCGACTCATTTAATTGAGCTTGCTCCTGTTGCGTATCTGCTGCACTTTCAGAAGGTGCAGTGTTTCCATCATCTGTAGTAGTGGCTGCCGCTTCTGAATCGCTTGCTTCTTGCTCAGCCGATTCTTTCACTACTTGTGTATTTTCTTCCTGTTCAGCAGTTATCGCCTTGTCCTCATCTGTATTATCAGCAAAAGAATACAGTGGAAAGGCCAGCATAAAAATCAGCGCTACGACAAGAAGTGATTTTATATTTGTTTTTCGCATCATAAATCCCCCCGAATTTTTTCCAACATAAAATATAATAGCGCTTTTTCCATTCATAATTGTATTGATTGAACACTTATTTCAAAATAATTTATGGCGATTTTTCAACAATTCATTTTGGAAAAATATCATCTCCTGGCCTTATTCTCTTTTTATTAAAGGTTCATTCTATTATTCCGCAAATTATAAAAAATATATTTCATATTGTAGTTTCATCTATAATAAAAGAGAAATTTCGCAAAAATATCCTTACGTTTAATGACTTAATCTCCACTTGTAACTTAGGTTGCAAACAGACATAAAAAAGAAGCTGCGCGAGAAACCATTTTATCAGATGGTTTCTCGCGCAACTTCTTGTTTTCTATCCAATGGACATTTTAACTTTCACTGGAAAATAAGCCCTTCGTTGGTAAAAATTCAATAATCCGGTACGTTGCAAGTCCTTCTCTATGAAAAGGATCCATTTGGATAGCCGCTTCTACCTCTTCACGCGCAGAAAACTGTCCCAGAATAATCCCGCCATCCCGCGGCTCCTTTCTGCCTGAACAGATAAATTGCCCCTTCTCATAATAATGATCCAAAAAGCGGCGATGCTCTTCCAGATAAGCATTGATTTTTTCCAAAGGAGCCGTATA
Source organism: Listeria costaricensis (assembly GCF_900183385.1). Taxonomy (GTDB): domain Bacteria; phylum Bacillota; class Bacilli; order Lactobacillales; family Listeriaceae; genus Listeria; species Listeria costaricensis. Next base: position 149,957 of record NZ_FXUT01000008.1, on the reverse strand, counting down.
GCTCAATTCAATGATAAACATGTTAATAACCTCTTTTCATTTCGTTGCTTGCAAGTATTTTTCTCGTATATAATTGGCTTGATCCAGTACTTCTTCTGCTGTCATTTCTTCATGAATATCGAGCTCACAAAAAAACTCGGCTACTTCTGGCCTTTCCATCATTTCACATAAAAAATGATCGGCTATTTCCAAATTGATAATGGGTTTTGTCAGATCCACTTCCATGCCTTCTAATTTTATCACTTTTCCATGCAAAAAATCCGTCATCTCCTTCAAATGCGCTTATTACGCAAAAATACATAAAAATCATTGATAGTCGAATGGATAGTGCCTTCCATCTGCACATACCCCGGCTCATCATGGTATAAAAGAAACAACGCACCATCTTCCTTTACGACAATTTGATTGCCCGCGCCGTCATCTGAAAATATAAAGCCGTCCTTTAAAAGGCTGCTTCTTTCTGCATCCTGATAATCCAACCGGCACTGCTGATTGGATGCCTCGATCCAAGACCAGCTCATATCATTGAAGCCAAAAGTCGTGCAGCCGACATGTGTTAAAATCGTTTTCAGATCAGCATTTATCGTGATGCCAAACTGCTGCTCAATCCGGGTGATCTGGGCAGGCTCAACTGGTTCACATGTAAATGTGAAAAAATCAATCTCCTTCTCTAAGGCCTGAAGCAGGTCAATCAACTCATGCACACTTTTCATCATCTTCCCCCCAGCCTTTCCAAAGTAAAAAATAGCCAAAAACGGCTCTACGGCAGCGTTTTTGGCTATTAAATAAGCGCCCTCGGCAGGAATCGAACCCACATTTTAAGAACCGGAATCTCACGTGCTATCCGTTGCACCACGAGGGCCTATCAAGTAACGGGAAAAATTTCACCGTACAAGAAGTTATTATACTTGAAAAATCGTTTAAATACAAGTACCCTCGGTGGTTTTTTTATAAAAAAGAGTTCTGTTGCTAGAGCTTAAGTCCGGCATGATATTCTTTTAATCGAAAGACCCAACACAAGAAAACATAGAGGCTGATGGAAATCAAGATGCCCATCGTAATGTCAGACAAGTAATGCGCCCCGAAGAATACGCGGCTGATTGCAACTGTTAGCCCCCAGATCACGCCGAAATAAAAGACTTTCTTCACGCGCGATGGTTTGGATGGATCAACATAGAGCGCCAGTCCGATCATACTGATTGCATTCGCCGCGTGACCGGATGGGAATGAAGCCGCGCCCGCCACACCTTGAATCAAATACCAAGGGGAAAAATTGCTGTAGTCTGGTAGCAAATCGCGAAAACGTACGCGTCCCCAGATTGGTTTAATGACATTGATGATGACATTTAGCAGAACGGAATATACAATCAGCAGATAGGCTACTCGCTCAAGTCGAAGAATCTCTGCCTTCTCTTTTTTTAAAAGCCATAGTCGATCGCACAAAATCCAAGCAGCAGCCAGAATGATTACAATAAAAATCGTGGATAGTGTTGTGTTCGACAAGCTTTCCACCCGAAAATTAATCATCATTGCTGCCATAAATACAGCCAGCAAAAAGGTTATAATCGTGAAAAAGGCATTCCAAATCCGTAATATTGGATGATTTTTATATTGAGCTGCCCGGAAAAAGATCACGGAACCGATCAGCAAAAATAGACTGGAGGCCATTTCACCAAAAATATACATAAATTGACAAAACGGTCGCGCTGCTGGGTCTGGATTTGCAATGGCTTTTGAAACCGGTAAATCAATAAAACTGAAAAGAATGAGGGCAACCACACAGCCCAGCACAATCCATAGATACTGCTTTCGTGAAAACAACATAATCGAAACTCCTCTCTTTGTTATCGCTTACATTATAAAACAAGTAGCTTTCTGGAAAAACAATACTTCTATCCTATCTCTGTTGTTTTTCGGTGTATCTTTATATTGGCAGAAAATTCCCGCAACAGAAAAAGCCCACACTGCAAACCATTTTCCTGTTTACAGTGTGGACTTTCATCGATTTATTCTTGAATTTCTTTCCATTCAGAAGCGCCGGATGGACGGACATTTTTGTTCCACCATTTTGCTTGGTAAAGCTTGCCATTGTAGCGAACTTTATCTCCGCCGCTATAGGCTTTTGTCGAATTCCAATCTGGAATATCCTTGCTGATCAGCTGCCAGACATCACTGGTTTCTGGATTATTGCCCTTTGTCCACCATTTTGCCCGGTAGCTTTTCCCATTAAAAGTGACTGTATCGCCAGCTAGATAGGTTTCATCAGCTGCCCAAACGCCTTCTAATTTCGGCTCTGTTTTAACTGTCATCTGATTACTTCCTGCCGAGCGGTTCCCTGACGTATCAACAGCAAACACTTGGTAGGTGTAGCTTGTATCTGCTTTAAGCCCCTTGTCCTGATACATATTCGACGTTGTGGAAGCGATTTTTGTGCCATTTCGATAAATGTCATAGTGGTCGACCTGCACCTTATCCGTTGCACGTTGCCAGCAGAAATCAACCGTTGAAGTCGTTTTCGCGTGTGCCATTAGTCGAGTCGGTGCAGTTGGTGCCACGTTATCAGCTGCCGGCTTCACTTTCGTTTGAACCGTCAATGCTTCACTTGCTGCAGAACGGTTGCCCGCAAAGTCACGTGCATAGACTTGATAGCTGTATGCCGTATCGGCCGCCAGTTGCTCGTCTGTAAATGTTGTTGTCGTCGATTCGCCGACTTTTTTGCCATCACGATAGATTTCGTAAGCAGCAATCCCTTTGTTGTCGACTGCCTTTTTCCAGCTTAATTGAACGGAATGGAAAGTTTGAGCAGTTGAAGTTAGTTCACTTGGAGCTGTTGGCGCTTCGGTATCTGTTCCACTCGGCTGCTCCCCGTCTCCGTTCACAATATTCGCATCGATCACTTGGTAAAAAGCATTCGCTGTATCTGCAATGTTCCAAATGCCTAAAATTACATAGTAGCCAGAGCGGTCAGCTGGAATTTCCACTTGCTGAACCACTTTTGTGCCTGGTTTTGATCCATTATCCTGAATCGTTTTAAGCGGCTCAAGTTCTGCACGCGTTAGAGGTGCATTCGGATCCCAGCCTTTTTTAGTAATGTAGTACTGCCAGCTTGCCGTGCTATGCGGAGCCGTCAGCGTCCACTCAAATGTATTAAGACCTGGCTGCATGTCTACTTTTACCCAGCGATCCTCGGTTTGTTCATCCAAAAGTGGATATTTTCCTCCGCCAGCAATTTGTCCATCTGCCGGACCTGCTGCCGGGAACCCTTTTGCCGCTTCGATACTTTGCGGCTCCCATTGTACGGAACCTACATTTTTATTGATGCCTAAATTGCCAAGATAGGCACGGCTTGCTGGTTTAGAAATATATCCATGTGCCGATGCATCCACTTTCATACAAAATAAGCTAATTCCAATGACAAGCAAAAACCCCACTATTTTAGTTATTCTCTTCAAATATTTGTCCTCCTGTTGTTTTTTTATATTTCTATATTAAAACAATTATTATATTGAAGTAAATATCTCTAAAGAAAACTTTAACTTTTCTCCATATTGATAAGCCGAAAGAACTACTTATCTTGCCATCCAATGTGGAAATGACTTATTTTCGCGAAAAATAAACAATTATTTTCATAAGTAGGATTACCTAATCGAGAGCTGGGGTAATGGATACAGAAAAAGGTGGAAAGTTCTTTTATTTGACCTACTTTGACCAATATTATATGATATAATCAACGTAAGTAAGAGAATACACTTTTTAAACTGAAAATCACAGGAGGTTTCTTGATTATGAATTTAATTCCTACAGTTATTGAACAAACAAGCCGCGGTGAACGTGCTTATGATATTTACTCCCGTTTGTTAAAAGATCGGATCATCATGCTTGGCAGTGCGATTGACGACAACGTGGCCAATTCGATTGTGTCACAACTGCTTTTCCTTGATGCACAGGATCCTGAAAAAGATATTTTCCTTTATATCAATTCTCCAGGCGGCAGCATTTCCGCTGGTATGGCCATCTATGATACAATGAATTTCGTTAAAGCAGATGTACAAACGATCGGCATGGGGATGGCTGCTTCCATGGGTTCTTTCCTACTAGCAGCTGGTGCGGATGGTAAACGTTTTGCTTTGCCGAATGCGGAAATCATGATTCACCAACCACTTGGCGGCGCACAAGGGCAGGCAACTGAAATTGAGATTGCTGCTCGTCACATTTTGAAAATTAAAGAACGTATGAACACGATTCTTTCTGAAAAAACTGGTCAGCCAATTGAAGTGATTTCGCGTGATACAGATCGTGATAACTTCATGGATGCCGCACAAGCAAAAGAATACGGCTTGATTGATGACATCATCGTCAGCAAGAACAGCCTGAAATAAGATGTTAAAAGCCCTTGAAAGTGTGTCGAGCACTTTCAAGGGCTTTTTTGTTTAGCTACGTTTTCTCAACCAGACACCGCAAGTGAGAATTAGTACACTGCCTAGAATCCAACTAAGCGAATTTTGTTGATCGCCCGTTTTCGGCAATGACTTGTTTATCTGTGCTAGCGGCTTGCTTGGCTGCTCATTGGCCTGCTTGACCACTGAAGCTGCGGCACCTGTAGGTTTCTGCTGGTCGACTGATGCCGGCTTCTGATCATCAGATGGGGTTTCCTGATCGGAATCTTGATCTTCTGGTGCAGGCGCCTCTTTTTCATAAAGATAAATGACTTCTTGAGGCTCTGCTGAAAATTGTCCGGCGGCGTTGCTTGGTGTCTCTTTCAAACGCCAGCCAGATATGCTTTTAGCTGTCGTCTGATAGGTCTCTCCCATTTTCCCCGTCAGAATCTGCGCATCTGCCAAACTGTTGCCCGCTTCGTCTTCAAATTTGACGGTCACTGGCGCCGCTTCCTGTTGCCGTTTGTAGCCTTGGGTAATCGTCCCTGAGAAGTAGAACTTACTGCCAAGTGACGGATCATCCCATGTAGAAGTGACCTGTCCCGCGTCCTCTAAATCCGTCCATAGAATATTCGCATCCTGAGGCGTTCCTATAGCTTCATTTTCAGCTGCTGGTGCGATGGGAACTGTTGCTCCGGCCGCATTTATCACTGGACTGGTTTGCCAAAAGCTTTCAGATGCAGTGACTTCATCCAGGGTGATTGTTTGAAAACGCGCATCTGCATTGATCAAATTCGGCAATCCGCCAAGTGGTGATAGGTCACGAATATGATTTTTATTCAATGTCAAATTTTGCAGCAGCGTCAGTTGATCCAAACCTGCCGTTGTGGTCAGTTCATTTCCGCTAAGATACAATCGGATCAGCTGTGATTTTTGCGCAATAAGGGGCAGGGCATTGTCATCAAGCTGATTATAGCTTAATTCCAAAACCTGCAGCTGGTCCAAATTTTGAATGAAAGAGACATCACTGATTTTATTCTCCCATAGGTACACAAATTTAAGCCCTGGTGAATGGCTCAGAAATGACGCATCCTGAATGTTGTTGTATCGGCACCCGAACTCCTGCAATTTGGTTAAAGAGGCAATCGGCGAATAATCTGCAATCGGATTGGCATCCAAATGAAGATTTCTCATCTCACTCAAACCGCGTAACGGCTCAATATCCGCCACCTGCGAATACATGATATATAAAACCGACATTTTTTTCAGATTGGCGAGCGGTTCGATGCTTTTGACTTGGCTTTTGGGAATGTAGAGATAATAGAAGTTTTCCGCATATTCCAACCCCTGTAAAGAACTCAAGGCTTGCTGATCTTCTGTAAAAGACAACGATGTGAGTCTTTTCATGTCATCCTTTGTGATACTGGCAGGATCAGCAATCTGCAATTTTTGCGCAACTGCTTGCTGTAAAACTGGATCCGGCATCCACGCATCCACCGATTCCTCATTTTTCAAGAGAGGTTTTTCCGTATGGATTGATTCTGTATTTGTTGTTTGTTGATTTTCTTGTGCTTGACTGCTCGCATTGCTCTCTGGTTGATTCGTGGTATCCTCTGCGAAAACTGCAGGCGAACATGCGACAATAAGCAAGCTAATAATAAGTGCTACTTTTGAAAATTTAATGTGATTTCGCTCCCTTCTAATGGCCGAATTTTATAATATCATACGAATTCAATCAAAAATAGTTGATTTCAACAGATAAATCCAACAATTTTGTGACATTTCATAAAAATCATCATTCGATATTCATACTGTAAGGATTTTTTGAGTGAATATCCGATAAACGCTTACGCATAAAGGAATTCCCTATGCGTCTAATTCACAACAGGTCTCGCTTATTGTTTCTTCTAATAAAAAAAGTTTGACAAGGGAAACTTTTTTATATATAGTAAAATTACAGAAAAACCACTCCATTGAGTATCCGCTTGCGCAAGCTGATTTTCGCTCATCAAAGTGATGGATATTGCCCCATGATCATACTTCTTGGGTGTAAATCGAAATAATTACTATTATCAATTAGAAAGGGACTATTTTGCTTTATTTGCATAAAAAAGGTGATTTTTATGATTATATGTAGAAATGTTCATGTCGCGTATCAAAATCATGTCATGGCGCTGGAGGATATTAATTTCTCTTTACAGGGACCGACTATTACTGGGATTATTGGGCCAAATGGCGCTGGCAAGTCTACTTTACTGAAAGCCATTTTAAAGATTACACCTCATACAGGAGAAATTTTCATCAATGGGGATGCTACTAAAAAATGGCTCAAACGGGTGGCCTATGTCGAGCAAAAAAGTGCCATTGACTTTACCTTCCCGATAACTGTCAAGGAATGCGTCTCGCTTGGGACCTATCCAGCAGTCGGCCTTTTCAGAAGGTTGAAGCGCTCCAACTGGGCGGATGTTGAACGTGCTCTGCGAACGGTCCGCATGGAGGCGTTTATAAATAGACAAATCAGCGAACTGTCCGGCGGTCAATTCCAGCGCGTCCTCCTAGCCCGCTGCCTCGTCCAAAAGGCAGATTTCATCTTTTTAGATGAACCGTTTGTCGGGATTGATTCCATTAGCGAGCAGATCATTATGCAGACGCTCCGCCAGTTAAAGAATGCCGGAAAAACGATTCTAATCGTCCATCATGACCTCAGCAAAGTGGGACAGTATTTCGATCAGCTGGTCATTTTGAACAAGCAGCTCGTCGCAGTTGGGCCCACGGAACGGGTCTTTCAGAAGGAGTCGCTGCTTCAGGCTTATGGAGAAAATATATTTGTGGACGGGGGGAATGACTAAATGCTCGCAAATTTTATTGACGGATTACAGAATTTTCACTTTTTACAAAATGCACTGATTACCGCTTTGGTGATTGGGATTGTTTCTGGAACGGTCGGCTGTTTCATCATTCTTCGGGGAATGTCGCTGATGGGAGACGCCATTTCTCATGCGGTTCTGCCCGGTGTGGCCATCTCGTTCATATTGGGGCTGAATTTCTTTATTGGGGCGATTATTTTCGGGCTTTTCGCTTCGGTCATCATTACCTATATTAAAAGCAACAGCGTGATCAAAGGTGACACGGCGATTGGCATTACATTCAGTTCGTTTCTGGCACTGGGCGTTATCCTGATTGGTGTCGCCAACAGCTCGACTGACCTCTTTCATATCCTGTTTGGGAACATTCTGGCTGTGCAGGATATCGATAAATATATTACGATCGGTGTCTCAATTTTTGTTCTACTGATCATCGTGATTTTTTTCAAAGAATTGTTGATCACTTCATTCGACCCGCTGATGGCCAAAGCATTGGGCATGAAAGTCAATTTTTACCATTACTTGCTGATGATCCTGCTGACGCTGGTCGCCGTTACAGCCATGCAAAGCGTTGGAACCATCTTGATTGTCGCCATGCTGATCACCCCCGCTGCAACCGCCTATCTTTACGCCAATAGCTTGAAAACGATGATGTTTTTATCTGCTAGCCTCGGCGCCCTCTCCTCTTTGCTAGGCTTGTTTATTGGCTACAGCTTCAATATTGCTGCCGGTTCCAGCATCGTTCTGACCTCCGCTACATTCTTCCTGATTAGTTTCTTTCTCTCGCCTAAACAAAATTTTTTAAGAAAGAAGGTTTATAGTAAATGATAAAATTTTTAAAAGGGATTGTTCCAGCTTTATTACTGCTGCTTATTCTAGGGGCTTGTTCGTCTAATGATACGGCCTCCGAGAAAGAAAACGGCAAGCTGAATGTCGTCGTCACCAACTCCATTTTGGCGGATATGACACAAAATATCGCTCAAGATAAAATCAACCTGCACAGCATTGTTCCAGTTGGAAAGGATCCGCATGAATACGAGCCGCTTCCCGAAGATGTGAAAAAAACCTCTCAAGCCGATTTGATTTTTTATAACGGGATCAATTTGGAGACTGGCGGCAATGCCTGGTTTACAAAGCTCGTCAAAAACGCTGATAAAAAGGAAAATAAAGACTATTTTGCAGCAAGCGACGGTGTGGAGGTCATTTACCTTGAAGGGGCTGATGAAAAAGGCAAAGAAGATCCACATGCCTGGTTGAACCTTGAAAATGGAATCATCTACGCTCAGAATATCGAAAAACAGCTTTCTGCAAAAGACCCGGAAAATAAGGATTTTTACAAGAAAAACCTAAATACCTATGTGGAAAAATTAGCCACGCTTGACAAAGAAGCCAAAAATAAATTCGGCGCGATTCCTGCTGACAAAAAAATGATTGTCACTAGTGAAGGCTGCTTCAAATATTTCTCGAAAGCCTACAATGTGCCGTCTGCCTATATCTGGGAAATCAACACCGAGGAAGAAGGCACTCCCGGCCAAATTACCAGCCTTGTCGAGAAATTAAGAGCCACTCATGTTCCCTCCCTGTTTGTTGAAAGCAGTGTAGACGAGCGGCCGATGAAATCTGTTTCCAAAGATACAGGCATCCCCATTTACGCAAAAATTTTCACAGATTCGGTGGCTGAAAAAGGAGAAAATGGAGACAGTTATTATGCAATGATGAAATGGAATCTAGATAAAATTGCAGAAGGCCTTTCAAAATAAGGTGTGCTACAAATGGTCAGGCAGACGCATGATATCTTTTATTTACTGGCTATCGACACGCTGGAAAAAGACCACCTCTCCATTCGCAATACAGATATTGCCCAAAAGTTAGCTGTTTCGCCCTCTTCTGTTACGAAAATGCTTGTGAAACTTGAAAAACAAGCCCTCATCAGCCATTCAAAAAATCAGATTCAGCTGACAGAGCGTGGCAAGCAGATAGTAGACGAATTCAAGTGGACATATGCTGATTAATACGCGGGCCAGAATGACGGAAAACGTCGTTCTGGTCCTATTTTGATTGTGCAAAGCTATTTTTAAATTTCGCCATGCAAAAAACGCCTTTTCTCCATTTGGAAAAGACGTTTTTCGACACAAGCTATTTAGAAACTTTTTTCTTTCTCAAGAGAGAATATCCAGCGGCAACGATTATGCCGCCTATTAATACCCATCCCCACATGGATTGATCCCCTGTATTGGGCAAAGTAGCTCGATCTTCTTGGTTTACTTTTGTGGCATTTTGCGTAGTTGTCGTTTTAGAATCGACTGTTTGATCAGACGTTGTTTTATCAGCATTTACTCGCTTCGCTTTTCCTGAATCATCGTTCACTGTTTGATCCGTCGCATCCTGATTACTTGGCACGACCTGATCTGTATGATTTGATTTAGGTTTGACAATATGCACGGTCATTTTCTTATCAACAGATTTTGTTCCCTCTTGGTTGCTGGCTGTCAGGGTTACTTGATAATCTCCTGGCGTTGAAAAATCAACCACTGTTTCAAAATCACTCGATAATTGATTCCCGTCTTCGGTTGTTGCGTGAATATCTTGTAAAAATGCTTGTTCGGATATTTTATCTGAGACATTATAGGTGATTTCATTATCAGCTGAAAGAGTGACTGCTTCCGTTTGCTGATAAGGCACTGTGACCGTTCCCGAACATAGTCCACTGTCTGAAACAAAATCATACTGGACAGTTCCTGACTCGTCTAAACCTGTCCACGTAATGGTATTTGTCGCTGCATCATAGACACCCCCATCTGGCACAGAAATATTCATCGAAGCCCCCGTCTCATCTTTCAAATCCTCACTAACTGGAACAGTTAAGGCGCCGCCTTCACACATTTGCTTTTCAGCCATAACCTGTTGATTGCCTGCACTAGACATATAGGGATCAATTAAATTCATAAAGGAAAAGTCTTGGATTTGATTATTAGAACAGTAAAGATATTTGATATCTGGATTCTGGCTTATATCTAAGCTTGGCAGTAAATTACTTGAACATTTAAGATAGCCTAAATCGGGATTCTGGCTGACATCCAAGGTTGTCAGTAAATTACCCGAGCAGTCAATGTCAGTCAAACTTGGGTTATGAGTCACGTCTAGGTTCGTCAATTGGTTATTTCCACAGTAGAAATTTTCCATTTTAGGATTCTGGCTTATATCCATGGTTGTCAACAAATTATTTGCGCAGTTAAGATCATTTAAATTAGGATTCTGACTGACATCTAAGGTCGTCAGCGAATTGTTAAAACATTGAAACTCACTTAAATCAGGATTTTGGCTGACATCCAAGGCCGTTAGCAAATTATCTGAACAGTACAAATCACTCAAATTAGGATTTTGACTGACATCCAAGGTCGTTAGTGGATTATTATAACAGTAAAAATTAGTCAACTTGGGATTCTGACTAACATCTATGCTGGTCAATTGATTATCATAACAGTAAAGTTCACTCAAATTTGATGCCTGACTTACATTTAAGTTTGTCAGTGAATTGCCTGAACATTTCAGATGCGTCATATTAGGATTCTGACTGACATCCAAGGTCGTCAGTTGATTATTATAACAAAAAAGTGTATTTAGATTAGGTAAATACTCCAATCCACTCATATCAGAAATATTTGAATCAGCGCAATCTAAAAACTTCATTTTGCTCAATTCTTCCAAGTCAATTGGATCTGTTGGTTGCATTCCCAATGTAGCGGCCACAGAATCCGCTAAGTTATCATCTGGAAAATAGTCATTAAACGTTTGTGTGCTTTCCTTAAGGTTCCCAGTAGAAGCTGTACGCTCATCTGTGGCACCTTGTTCTGGTTGTTGTATTGTCTCAACATTCTCACCTTGTTCGGTATCTATCTCATCTGCAAAACTGGCCATAGGATTTAATAAAGAAACGACTAACATCGATGGGAAAATGATTAATTTTGAAATTTTCATCATAAATCTCCTTCATTTATTTAACAATTTATCATTTGATCTTATAATTATCATTATACTACCGAACACCATCTTGAAATGTCCTTAAAAATACTAATATAACAATCATTGTGAACATTATTTGAACGAATTGTTTTTTATACTGATTGATTTATAGATGAAAAAGCCCTATACACCTTCTTATACAACAAAAAATGGCTGTTCACACAAAAAAAATGAAACATGCCATTCCATCATATATTTTTTTATATTTCAGTTTTACAGCTGGATCAAGTGGTCATTATATAGAGAAAAATGAAAAAAGAACCTAAAATCAAGCACACGCCATTTTTTAAATGATGGCTCTGTTACCTGCTTTTAGGTTCTTTTGTTTTTCAGTCTCCTAGCAAACTTTTTTAATCAATTGCTTTTTAACGCCAAGCTCTGCGATACTGTTCAGGCGCTTCGATTTTTTCGCCGAGTTCCAGTGCGGCATCTTTGGCAAAGTAAGGGTTACGCAACAATTCGCGGCCTACTATGATCAAGTCTGCTCGACCGTTGCCCAGTATTTCTTCTGCTTGGGCACCGCTTGTGATCATGCCAACTGCGCCTGTGGCAATCCCAGCGCCAGTACGGATCTGTTCGGCAAATGGTACCTGATAGCCCGGATAGCTGGTTGGAACAACGGGAACCAGACCGCCACTGCTGACGTCGATCAGGTCCACACCGTCCGCTTTCATCCATTTGGCAAATGGCACATAGTCCACCGCTTGCAGACCGCCGTGTGCATAATCGGTTGCTGAGACGCGCACGATTACTGGGCCGTCCCAGACTTCTCGCACCGCTTTGATAATTTCGCTGACGATGCGATAACGATTGCCGGCTGGGCCTCCGTATGCATCTTCCCTGCGATTGGTAATTGGTGATAGGAATTCATGCAGCAGATAGCCGTGTGCCGCATGCAGTTCGATCACATCAAAGCCTGCTTCTGCCGCCCGGTAAGCCGCTCTTCGGAAATCTGCTACCACTTCTTTGATTTCTTCTGTCGTCAGTGCTTCCGGCGTGCTGTAATCTTCACTATAAGCAAGACTCGATGGCGCAACGATTTTTCCAGCCAGCTCTGCTTTGCGGCCAGCATGGGCAAGTTGAATGCCGACTTTGGCACCATGTGCATGGACACCGTCTGTGATTCGTTTCAGTGCGGGCACCTGCTCATCACGCCAGATGCCTAAATCCTTCGTGGAAATCCGGCCGTTTTCCTGAACCGCTGTTGCTTCTAGCAGAACAAGTCCTGTCCCACCGGCTGCCCGAGATACATAGTGTGCCAAATGGAAGTCTGTGGCAATTCCGTCTTCCTTTTCGGCTGAATACATGCACATTGGGGACATCACGATTCGGTTTTTCAAAGTCACATCCTGTAATTGATAGCTGGAAAATAATTTCGACATCAAAATTCGCATCCTTTATCTTAATTTTGTGGAACCTTAAGTCCAATCTGTTGGGGCGATTCGCCGTTTCTAAGCCGCTCTGCCAGCTGGTCGATCTTGCGAAGTCGGTGGTTGATGCCTGATTTACTGATCGCACCACCGGGTATCATTTCGCCCAATTCTTTCAGTGAAACATCTTCATAGGTGATCCGGAGTTCTGCAATTTCACGAAGTCGCTCGGGCAGAGATTCCAGGCCGACCGTCTGCTGAATAAAGCGGATATTGTCGATTTGACGAACAGCCGCGTTGATCGTTTTGTTCAGATTGGCCGTCTCGCAGTTGACCAGCCGATTGACCGAGTTGCGCATGTCACGCATGATCCGCACATCTTCAAAGTGAAGCAGGGCTGTTGTGGCACCAATGATACTTAGAAACTCCGTAATCTTTTCCGCTTCCTTCAAGTAGGTGATAAAGCCGTTTTTTCGTTCGAGAATTCGCGCATTCAAATCGAATTGATTGAGCAGTGCACAGATGGCCTCGTTATGCTCTTCATAAACGGAAAAAATTTCGAGATGGTAAGAAGAGGTTTCCGGATTATTAACCGATCCGCTGGCTAGAAAGGCACCGCGTAGATAGGCACGCTTGGCACTGCGTTTTTTGACAAAGCCGCGGTCGATCGATTTGGTGAATGTGAAGCCCTCGCCAATGATGTGCAAATCCTCTAAGATTGGCTTGGCCTGTACTTTCAGCCGCACGATATAGACATTATTTTTTTTCAGTTTCATTTTTTTGCGTACTAGGAGCTCGATCGGCACATCGTACAGTCGCTTGAGCAGCTGGTACATGCGTCTTGCTATGGCCGCGTTCTCTGTTTGGACATCTGTTACCAGCAGGCCGTTTGAGAAAGAAATTGCCCCATTCATCCGAATAAAAGCAGATAGTTCCGCTTTCGCTTCGGCATCGGTTACTTCCATATTTGTCAGTTCTTTTTTTGTTTCCGAGGCAAATGACATCAGACCACGCTCCATTCATTCTTTACTTGGCGATCATCGAAAGCAGGGCATCTGCCACCTTGGTCGCATCATGACGCACTAGTCGATTTTCAGTTGACAAGAAGTCCGCATAGACCGCTTCTACGCCCAGCTTTTTGATTTTCTCCGCATCATGTGTGACTTGCGCGATATCATCTGGAAACAGAAGCGCGCGCGGCACCTCTGCCGTATTGACAAACATTTTATCAATAAAAGGTCGGCCAACATGATCGTGCAGCGCCTGCACATGATCGGCATCGCTGAAATCATCTGTTTCTCCGATCTGCGTTAAAATATTGGTGATATAGACTTTCGGTGCGCTTGAAGCAATTAGCGCCTGGGCCAGGTCCTTCACAAGCAGGTTTGGTAGCAAGCTGGTATACAGACTGCCCGGTCCAATCGAGATTAGGTCGGCATTTTTAATTGCTTCAATGGCCGTATCAAGCGGTTTAACATCGCTCGGCTCAATAAAGACTCGGTCGATATGCTTGCCCTGAAGCGGAATGATCGACTCACCAGTTACAATCGTACCGTCTTCCATTCGGGCGCGCAGGATTAGCGGCTGGTCGGTTGCTGGAATGACTTTACCGCGTATCCGAAAGACTTTTGACAAGACATCGATCGCATCCACATAGCTATCGTTCAGCTGCGAGAGTGCGGTCAGAATGAGATTGCCGATGACATGTCCCGAAAGATCGCCATCGACGGTAAAACGATATTGAAAAAGGTCGCTTAGCCGCGGGTCGGCATTGGATAGAGCAACCATGACATTACGAATATCACCAGGCGGCAGGACGTCCATTTGCTCACGGATCTTGCCTGAACTGCCACCATCATCTGCCACTGTTACAATCGCCGTCAAATTGACATCCCGTTTTTTCAGTCCCCGCAGGACGACTGGAAGGCCGGTTCCCCCGCCAATGACAACGATATTTGGCCGATTTTCTCTTTCCATATCAGCTTTCCTTTCTCCGCTTCATGTCCCGGTGACTAATGCCGGTCTCATATTTATTTTGAAGCGTTTTGCCGATATATTCTGTCAGTGCAACCGAACGATGCTGACCGCCTGTACAGCCAATCGCAACCAACAGCTGCGTCTTGCCCTCCCGCTTATAATACGGCAATGTGAAGAGCAGCAGGTCGACTACTTTGTCCAAAAACTCTTGTGTTTCCGGCCATTTCATCACATAATCATAGACTTCCTGGTCGCGGCCTGTCAGCGGACGCATCTTGTCGATGTAGTGCGGATTCGGCAGGAAGCGGACGTCAAAAACGAGATCTGCGTCGATCGGCAGGCCGTATTTGAAACCGAATGACATGACCTGCACATTGAAAACTTCCCGTTCAGAAGTCTTAAATTCCCGGTTGATTCGTTCCCTGAGCTCACGCGGCTTGAGGCTCGATGTATTGATGACCAGTTGTGCTCGGCCTTTCAGATCGCTCAGCATTTCCCGCTCAGCCTCGATGCCCTCTGTGATTGAGCCGGTCGGAGCCAGTGGATGGTGCCGTCTGGTTTCTTTGTAGCGCGAAACCAGCACCTGATCATCGGCATCAAGAAACAGAATTTTAGTTGTTATAAAAGAAGTATTGTCAAGTTCATCAAGGGCGGACTGAATCGAGTCGAAAAATTCCCGACCACGCAGATCCATAACCAGCGCGATCCGGTTCATCTTGCCGGATTCTTTCATCAGTTCCCAAAATTTTGGCAGTAAGGATGGCGGCAGATTGTCGACACAAAAGTAGCCCAGATCTTCAAGGGACTGCATGGCGACAGTTTTTCCTGCACCGCTCATTCCGGTAATAATAACAAGTTGCAATTGATTGGAAGCCATCAAGGACTCATCCTTTCTGTTTTTGCTATATCCTTTATTTTATCATATTGTCCGCTAGAAAGAACGAAAAATGAGTTATTGTTCAAACTTCCCGTTTCTCATCGCTGAATAAAATACGCCGATAGTCGCCATCCTTTGAGTCCATATCGCCCAAATACATCCGCTCGTGCTCTGGAATCGCCAAATAAGCCTTGCGCAGTTCTTCGCGGTAGAAATCTTCCGGATACTCTAAATACGCGTGATAGGCATCTCGGCATATTTGAAAACGGTCCTTGCCATTCAGCCGTTCATGTGCCATGAACAGCTCTTCGATTTTGTCTTCCAGCTCGATTGGGTAGTGATGTTCTGGATGACCAATCGTCGCTACTCCAAGCTCGCCAAGATGCACGACTAGCGGCTCCTGAAATTCGGTAAAGAAATCTCCGGCATGGAAACGCGTCTTTACTTCCGCGATATCCAGTGTCCATTCAAACGCCGAACAAGCGACCTGTACGAGTCCGCTTTTAAAAACAGCCACCCGCACTAGATAGTTTTCGTCATCCTTTTTGAAAAAGAACGGAATCGCTTCCCCAACTTCCGTGTCGTAGAACCAGCCGGGAATTTCATGATAGACTTTACTTTTCGCGGAAAGCCCTATTTTACGTTCTTTCCACAAGGCGCGCTCTTCCTCACTAAACGTGTACAGATTTTCCAGACGCGGATTCAGTTCTGCTACTTTTGCTTTGATCAGTTCCAAATAGCTTGCAGGCGTGTGTGCCCAATTGGCCGAAAGAATCTGATAGCTGCCAAGCCCGAAAATACTCAACAACTTGCCAGGCGGAACTTCTGTGACTACTTGCAGCCTTGGCTCTTGAAGCCTCGTCTCCATGCTGTTCAGATCTTCTAGATCCCACGCATTAATCAGCCCATCCTGATAGATTTCTACATGGGTAAAATGGTAGCCGCCATTTTCAATAATCCCACTGATTGTCGTTCCTTCGATGCGTTTTTGCCGTTCGATTTTCATGGTTGCCTCCTTCTTCAAAAAGGCACCTGCTGGTAAGCTTACCAGCAAGCGCCTCGACGAATGGTTTATTTTTCTACGCGTGCGACTAGATCATCACGGATGCGGCCCAGTTTTTCCAGACTGCTTTCCGGTGTGTCAGCCTTCACACTGAAATAGAATTTGATTTTTGGTTCTGTTCCAGACGGACGCAGGCAGAACCAGGAGCCGTCTTCCAGATAGAATTTTAGCACGTCGGCACGTGGCAGGTCGATCGGTGCCGTTTCGCCTGTTGTGACAAAGGTTGTTTCGCGGCGCAGATAGTCTTCCACGCGCGCCACTTTCACGCCGCCCATATCGGTTGGCAGGCTGTCGCGGAATGTCGTCATGATGGCCGCAATTTTTTCTGAACCGTCTTTTCCGCTCATCGTTAGGGAAACCAGATCCTCTTTATAGTAACCAAACTGTTCAAAAATAGCATCCAGCTCATCCGCCAGATTCTTGCCGCGCTGTTTGGCGTCCAGTGCCACTTCGGAAATCGCTAGCACCGCTTGAATCGCATCTTTGTCACGCGTGAACGGTTTGACCATATAGCCATTGCTTTCTTCATAGCCGAACTCAAATGTATGTGAGCCGCTTTCTTCAAAGTTTTTGATTTGTTCTGCGATAAATTTGAAGCCCGTCAGCACTTCGATCATTTGGACACCGTAATGATCTGCGATTGCTTTACCAAGGTCGCTCGTGACGATGGATTTCAAGACGGCTGCATTTGCCGGAAGCTCCTGCTGATTTTGCTTTTGTTTAAGTAGATAGTTCAAAATCAATGCGCCGATTTGATTGCCGGTGAAAACTTGATATTCCCCATCGCTCTTCCGGACTGCAACGCCCAGACGATCGGCATCCGGGTCAGTTCCTACCAAAATGTCGCCATCATATTTTTCTCCATATTGCATCGCCAGCTCGAAAGCTTCGTGGTTTTCAGGATTGGGCGACTTGACTGTTCCAAAATCAGGATCATTGACGAACTGCTCCTCGACTTTGATGATATTCGTAAAGCCGGCATTTTCAAGCGCCGGTACGCCAAGGACGCCTCCCGTTCCGTGCAGCGGTGTGAAGACGATTTTCAGGTCCTTGCCTTTCTCTGAAACCAGCGCCTGATTGACCGTCACTTCTTTCAGTTTTTCCAAATAAGGAATATCCACTTTGTCGCTGATCACTTCTAGCATGCCCGTCGTTTTTAGCTCTTCCACGTCGACTACTTTCACGCTGAAAATGTCTTGAATGGAATTGATATAGCTTGTGACAGCATCCGCGCCTTGTGGAGGCATTTGTCCGCCGTCCTCGCCGTATACCTTGTAGCCGTTATATTCTGGCGGGTTGTGGCTGGCGGTGATCATGATGCCGCTGAAGCAGTTCAGATAGCGAACCGCAAACGACAATTCCGGCGTTGGACGAAGCGCTTCAAAAACGTAGCTTTTAATGCCGTGCGCGCCGAGAACAGCTGCACTTTCATAAGCAAACTCCTGCGACATGTGCCGTGGATCGTAGGCAATCACAACGCCGCGTTTTTTCGCCTCTTCCCCATTTTCAGCCACATAGCGTGCTAGTCCGTCCGTTGCTTTGCGGATGGTATAGATATTCATGCGGTTGGTTCCGGCTCCGAGCACGCCACGCATGCCGGCTGTTCCAAATGCCATATTTTGATAGAAACTGTCTTCTAACAGCTTTTCGTCTTGTGCGATATTGGTTAATTGTGTGCGAAGTTCCGCATCCAATTTTTCATTGTCCATCCATTTTTGATATTCTTCTTGCCAGTTCATAGTCTGACTCCTTCCATTTCGATCTTTTAACAGCTTTTTCTTAAAATAAGTTCTGTGCCGATGATGACTTTTTTCATGACTTCCCGGTCTGTCTGAATGCGGTCTGTGAGTGATTCGACAGCCGTTTCACCCATCAATTCTGTATAAACTTTGACCGTGCTGAGCGGCGGATATACATATTTGGCGACACTGACATCATTAAAGCCGATCACAGCCACCCGTTCTGGTACAGCGATTTGCGCCTCCTGAAGGGCACGCAGCGCACCGATTGCAATCGAATCATTGGCCGCAAAAAAGGCTGTCGGCAGTTCGTCCGCTAGTTGAGTAATGGCTTGCTGCATCAGTTTATAGCCGGAATCGACGGCAAATTGGCCGCTAAAACAGTATTTTTCATCAAACAGCCCTCTAGCCGACAAGTATTCCTTGAAAACAGCCGACCGCTCGTCGCAAATGGTCGCCGAATGATCCGAAAAATCTTCCCGGCCGCCAAGAAAACCAATTTTCCGGTGTCCTTTTTGCAGAAAATATCCTAGCACCTCCTGCACGGCCTGCCGAATATCCACCACAACCGAGTCTACTTTTTGCGAACCCATATCCTGATCCGTCAAGCAAATTGGCTTGTTGAAGCTGAGCAGACGATGCATTTGCTGTTCGCTAAATTTGCCGATCGCAATAATTCCTTCCACACTATGTAAAAGTTCATCGTTACCGTCCTGAAAAACCCGCACGATCTGGTAACCCAGCTCACTCGCCTTTTTCTCAGCGCCCAGTCGGATGGCCAGATAGTAAAGATCCATCAATTCTTCTTTTTCCGTATACCACTGCACGATTGCAAGTTTGGCATTCTTCTTTTGGACCTTCTTCTTATGCTTCGTATAGTGCAGAGACTCAGCGACCTCAAACACCCGTTTTTTCGTCTCGTCACCAACCGAAAGCGTTTCATCGTAATTTAGTACACGCGAAACCGTCGCAATCGATACACCTGCTTTTTCCGCAATATCTTTAATCGTTGCCAAAATGTCACCTCCACAAACGCCGTACTTCCCCCTTTTGATTTTAACAGGTTCATACGGGTTCGTCTAATCCAAATTTTGTCCATGATGATGTCAAAAGCCACATTTTGCCGATCGAGAAGGCAATCTGTGGCTTTTTCTTATTTTTCAGCTGTTGTAAAACGAAAGACCGTGGTGGATGAAAATGGTCGACCCGGCCGCAGCTCGATACTCTCAAACGCTTCGTGGTGAACCGCATCCGGCAAGTGCTGTGTTTCAAGTGTAATCCCACCGTATGCTTCTGCAGGTATGCCGTCAATGCTAAAACTGCCGTCCAGTTTATTGCCACTGTAAATGACAACAGCCGGCTCTGACGTCTCCATCTCCACTTTCCGCCCCGAAAGCGGCTCATAAAGCACGGCCACCACTCTTGATGAATGGTCAAGCACGAACGGATGATCATAACCGCCCATCAACCGAATTTGCGGATCATCACTCACAAGCCCATCAGCAATGACGCGCGCCTCACGAAAATCAAAAACCGTCCCGCCAACCGACCGCAGCTCACCTGTTGGAATCGAATCCCGCCGCAAAACCGCATAGCGCGAACTGTCGAGCTGCAATTCATGCCCAGCCACCGACCGTTCCTGCGACCCCGTCAGATTGAAGTAAATATGATTCGTCGGATTATAAAGCGTCGGTGCATCCGTATCTGCCGAATAGGTGATCCGCCATTCATTCTGCTCATTCAGCGTGTAGCGGATGCAGGCGTGCAGATTGCCCGGATAGCCGTTCTCACCGGCCGGACTCACATATGTAAAAATCAGACTCGCCTGATCTGCTTGCTGTGCGGTCTCCACCTGCCAGATCTTTTTGCTGAAATTGTCCTTGCCGCCATGCAGTTGATTCATTCCTTCGTTGGCAGAAAGCGTATACTTCTTCCCGTTGAGCTTGAAAGAAGCCCCATCGATCCGTCCAGCCACTCGACCGACTGCCGCCCCAAAGTAAGGCGAAAAAGCAGGATAGTCGGCAAATTTGTCAAAGCCCAGTGCAACATTTTTAAAATGGCCTTCTCGATCCGGCACACGAATGGCCGTCACGACCGCCCCGTAGTTCAGTGCAGAAAGCGTCATCCCCGACTGATTGGTCAAATGATACTGAATGACCTCCTGCCCTTCAAAAGTTCCAAAAGTCTGCTGTTCGATTTTCATATCGATTGCTTCCTCCTCTTTAAAGCGTTTCAGTAAATCGCTCAAATCGCGCCCGGCCGAATGGCGTATCTTTATAAACACCCGCATCCTCCAGCACCCGCAGGAAAATCTTGCCCACCTCCTGCTGAACAACTGTTTTCACTTGCTCACGTGTAAGCCTTGGATGGGCTGCCTTGATTTTTTCAGCCCAATCGACGTGCATGGGTGCCATTTGATGCGCTTCTCCGAGTAGAAACTTTGAGACCTCTTCCAGCTCGGCTTTTAAACGACCCGGCAGGACGGCCAGCCCCATGACCTCGATCAGCCCGATATTTTCTTTTTTGATGTGCTGCACATCTGGATGCGGATGGAAAATGCCATCAGGAAAGGCTTCACTCGTCCGGTTATTTCGCAAAACCAGATCAATCTCAAACTGCTCATCGCGCCATCTGGCAATCGGTGTCACCGTATTATGCGGCTCCGTCGTATGTGCCAAAATATCCGCCTCTGGATCTGAATAAGCACGCCATTTTTCCAAAATATAAGTGGCCGCCTCAATCAACGCTTCTTTCTCCGTCCCGCTCAGTCGAATCACTGACATGGGCCACTGAACGATCTGTGCATGGACATCTGGAAAGGCCTCCATCGTAAAGTGCGATCTGGCAGCTGCTTCCGCCATTGCAAACGAATGAGCCCCGCCTTGATAATGATCATGTGCTAGGATTGAACCGCCGACAATCGGCAAATCCGCATTGGAACCGACAAAATAATGTGGAAACTGCTCGATAATCGCAAACAATTTGGCAAATGTCGATCGCTCAATCGTCATCGGCCGGTGCTCCTCCGCCAAAAAGATGCAATGCTCACTGTAATAAGCATATGGCGAAAATTGCAGCCCCCATTCCTCGCCAAGAAGCGGAAACCGGACGATCCGGTGATTCGTTCTCGCCGCATGATCCAGCCTGCCGCGGTAACCTTCATTTTCCACACACAGCGGACAAAGCGGATAGTTGCTCGACTTTTGCGTCCGCATTCTGGCAATATCTTTCGGATCCTTTTCCGGCTTGGATAAATTGATCGTGATCTCAAGCGCCCCATAATCCGTCTCCGAACGATAAACAATATTTTTACGGATTGCCCGCGTTTTAATATAGTCATTCTGCTGACTCAGCTGATAAAAATAGTCCGTTGCCGCCTTGGGATCCTCCACGTAGAGCGCCCCAAACCGATCCATCACTTCTGACGGCCGCGGTGTCACAAGGTCCATGATTTGGCAGGCAAAAATTTCCCGTTCCGCCTGTGAATCCGCCAACCTGCCATTCTGCACGCCAAGCTCAACCAGTTGATCGAGCAGCGTCAGCTTATCCACTTGCGCCGGTGCAGCCGCCTCCTCAAACTCATCCTCACCAAGAAGCGAAAGCAGCTTATTGCGGGTATAGATGGCATCTCGCACGTCCAACCCGTCTTTGATCGATGCTTCCAAAAATGCCGCTACCTTCTGACTGACTGACATTCCCGCTCTCTCCTTGTCTTTATAACCGTTCGGGTGTCCAGAATGCCAAGCCCACGCCGAAGCAATGATTTCTTTTACGTCTGTAAATTTAGGCGACCAGCCAAGCTCTCGTTTGATTTTATCCGAAGAAGCAATCAGCGTACTTGGATCGCCCGCGCGCCTTGGCGTCACTTTTGCCGGAATTTCCTTTCCAGTCACTTCACGAGCCGCTTCAAGCATTTCCTTCACCGAGTAACCTGCATTACTGCCCAAGTTGAAAATGTTGCTCTTGCCGCCGTTTTTCAGATATTCAAGCGCCAAAATATGCGCATCCACCAAGTCACTGACATGCACATAATCACGAATACATGTCCCGTCCGCAGTCGGATAGTCATCCCCATAGATTGAAAGTTCCGCACGCTCACCAAGCGCTACCTGCAAAATGATCGGCACAAGATGCGTCTCAGGGTTATGATCTTCCCCGATTGCGCCGCCTTCTTTCGCGCCAGCCACATTAAAATAGCGCAGCGATACGTAACGCGTTTGGTAGGCAATATCGCACCATTTCATCATTTTCTCCATGATCAGTTTCGTGTCGCCATAGGTGCTTTCTGGATTTGTTGCCATGTCCTCTGTAATCGGCACGCTTTCCGGTTCACCATATGTCGCCGCACTTGATGAGAAGACGATATTTTTAACGCCAAACTCTTCCATCACTTCCAGCGCGATTTGTGTTCCGTGAATATTGTTATTCAAATAGTCGAGCGGCTTTTCCATCGATTCCCCCACCAGTGAATTGGCAGCAAAATGGATCACACCTTCTACAGATTCTTTTTCAAAAACCGACCGCAAGAAAGCTTTGTCGCGAATGTCACCCTTATAAAAAACAGCTTCCGGATGAATCGCCTGCTTGTGACCCGTTTGAAGATTATCAACAACCGCCACCTGATACCCTTTTTCCACCAATCGATCCACCGCGTGGGAACCAATATAGCCTGCTCCACCTAATACTAAAACTGTCATGTTTATTCCTCCTCCAAGCTCTTGGCGCCGTCACTGATTTCCGCAATATAAAAATCAGCCGCATAGCCTACTTGTTTTTGATAAATCTCGCCAACATGTGCAATAAAAGCAGGGATTTTCTCTTCTTCTACAATGGCAATCGCGCAACCGCCAAATCCGGCTCCCGTCATTCTTGCGCCTAAAACGCCATCCGCCTGCCAAGCTGTTTCTGCGAGTACATCTAATTCTACACCAGTTACCTCATAATCGTCACGCAAAGATCGGTGTGAAGCATTCAAAAGTTCGCCAAATGCCGTCAAATTATTCGCCGTGAGTGCCTCTTTGGCCTGCAAAGTTCGCTCATTTTCTGAAACCGCATGTCTCGCCCGTTTCCGCAAAGTATCACTCGAAAGCCGATCGGCAAATTTTTCAAAAGTCGCCATATCAAGCTCTCCCAGCGCCTCAATTTCCACAAACTGTTGCAGCTCAGAAAGCGCCGCCTCACACTCCGCCCGTCGCTCATTATATTTAGAATCTGCCAGCTCGCGACGCTTATTCGTATTCATGATTACAATTTTTGCCGTGCCAAGTTTGACCGGTACCATTTCATAGGCCAAGGTATTGCAATCAAGCAAGATGGCCTGATCCTTCTTCCCTTTTCCAATCGCAAACTGATCCATAATCCCCGAAGCAACACCGATAAATTCATTCTCGACCTTTTTCCCCGTCAAAATCAGCTCCAGTCGCGTGGTCTCAAGCTGATACAGGTGTTCCAAAATAACGCCAGTCAAAACTTCAATGGACGCTGAAGAACTAAGCCCCGCCCCATTGGGAATATTTCCGTAAAAAAGAATGTCACAGCCAGTCGATATAGCATGCCCGGCTTCCTTTAGAAAATGAAACATGCCGATCGGATAGTTGCCCCAATTCTGCTCTTTTCTGTAAGCTAGCTCATCGATATTTGCCTCAATGATACCGATTTCAGGAAAATTTTCAGAATAGAGACGAATCCGCCCGTCTTCCCGCTTTTTCGCAATGCCATATGTCCCAATCGTGATCGAACAGGGAAAAACATGTCCGCCATTATAGTCTGTATGCTCCCCGATCAAATTAATACGCCCCGGAGCAAAAAAGCGCTTTCCATTTGTCACATCAAAAACTTGTTCAAATCGTTCCGTCAGCTGTTCTATTTGCATAAATCTTCCTCCTTCGCTTTTTCTTGCCCTTATCATAATACATTTAGTAAATTTTATCAATAGTTTTACTAAAATTTTATTGGTATAAAAAAATCGAATGAAGCAGCACTCTCCATCCGACGTATTTTTAAATTAAGATAAATCTTCCCGCTTCAATTGATGCGCCCGATTCGCCTCATAATCAATCTGATAAATTGTTGAAAACAGGACATTTAATGTATATTCAATCGCCATTTGGGAAGAGAATGTCGCGATTTTTTCCTGTTCATCACTCTCCAAACGCGGAATTTTCAAAAGAACATCCATCAATCCCGCTAGCTCTGTATCCGTATGAGAAGTAATCAGAATTTGCGGAACATGCTCCTGCTGCAAATACTGGGCCGCTTTTAAATCCTGATTGGACTTTGTTGTATAGCTGATAAAAAGTGCGCAGTCACGGCTGGTGATATTAGTCGTGTTGACCGCCCATTCGCTGCGGCTTGTGGCCAGGATGGGATACTTATTGATTTTCCAAAGCTTATTTTGAAAACTTTGCGCCCGAATCTGCGAATCTCCTGCTGCATATATAAAAATCCGGTCAGCCTCATAAAGCCGTTTTGTCGCAGTGAACAATGCCGCCTCGTCTAAAGACTGATAACTTTCCAGCAGCGTCTGATTTGTCAACTGCATCATATCTCGGCTGATTTTTTTAATGGATGTATCATACCGAAATGGCACATCGGGGTTGATCTCTGACAGCGCATAGTTGTTTTGCTCGACAAGTTTGATCAGTTGCACTTTCAGCTCCCTGAAACCACCAAATCCCAGCTTGCGAGCGAATCGAACAACGCTTGCATTGGAACTGTATGTGCGCGCGGCAAGCTCTTGAATCGTTAATTTTTCAATGCTTTCGGGATTTTTTTCGAGATATTCCATAATATTTTTATCGGCATCTGTCGCTTTTTTTAGCCTAAATAAGTCGTTAAACAGCATTTTCACAACCTCTTTCTGAACTTTTTTTCCACTTTTATCATTCTATTTCAGCATGAAAATGAACTTTTTTACCTAAATCCCCTAACACCAACGTCCACAATAGTTTTTCCATCCCGCTCCCGTTATAATGAAAGCAACAGTTAGAAATGGAGTGAATGTTATGTTAAAAATCGGCTACATCGGCAATGGAAAAAGCACCAATCGCTATCATTTGCCTTTCGTTCTGCAACGTGAAAATTTGCAAGTAAAAACCATCTATCGCAGAAACCCTGACCATGATTCGTGGCAAAAGCCGGATCATATTCATTATACAACGGATCTGAATGAATTACTGAATGATACGGAAATCGAACTGATCGTGATTACAACCCTGCAAGATTCCCATTATGAATATGCGAAACGGGCGCTCGACCATGACAAACATGTGCTGGTTGAAAAGCCATTCATGCTGACAGCTGCACAGGCGGAGGACATTTTCAGCTATGCCAAGCAAAAAGGGCTGATCGTCCAGTGCTATCAGAACCGCCGTTTCGATTCCGATTTTCTGACGGTTCAAAAAGTGATCGAAAGTGGCAAACTAGGTGATCTGCTAGAGGTCGAAATGCACTATGACTATTTCCGTCCAGAGGTCCCCGAAAATACACATCACTTTGATCCCTATGCCAGCTTTTTATACGGTCACGGCTGCCATACACTCGATCAGGTCATCAGCTACTTCGGCAAACCAGATTCCGTTCACTACGAGGTTCGGCAGTTGCTTGGAAGCGGTCGACTGAATGACTACTTCGATTTGGATCTTTTTTACGACCGTTTGAAAATCTCCGTCAATTCCAGCTACTACCGGATCAAACCGCGGCCAAGCTTTGTCGTTTACGGAAAAAACGGCATGTTTGTGAAAGAAACCAAAGATCGGCAGGAAGAACATCTGAAATTATTTTATCTGCCGGAAGGGCATCCTGATTTCGGTCTTGATCTGCCGGAACATTACGGCACACTGACCTATTTGGATGAAAATGGGCTCTATCACGAGGAAAAAGTCCCCTCTGAAAAAGGCGATTACGGGCGCATTTATGATGGTCTCTATGAAATGATTCGCCATGGTGCTGCCAAAATTGTTCGCGATGAAGAAACTTTGCTGCAAATGCAGATGCTCGAAACGGGTATAAAGGAGTGTCACTAAAATGAGGCTAGGTATTATCGGGCACGGCATGATCGTGCAAGACGTGCTGCCTGTTTTGGAGAAAATTCCGGAGATTCAATTAGCCGCAATCTATGGCCGTCCATCTGCCGGGGAACATTTGGCCGAATTGCAGAATAAATTCGGGCTTGCAGCAGTATTTACTGATTGGGAGGCCTTTCTGGCGGAGCAGACGATCGACACGGTTTACATTGCGCTTCCGAATCATCTCCACTTTTCATTCGCCAAGCAGGCACTTCTGGCTGGCAAGCATGTCATTTGCGAAAAGCCTTTCACGAGTAACCTGGCTGAGCTGGAGGAACTGGCAGCCGTCGCGGAGGCAGGTCATCTGCTGCTACTCGAGGCGATCACCAACCAATATTCGCCAAACTACCAAGCGATTCGGGAACAGCTGCCCAAAATCGGCCCGGTCAAGATTATTCAGGCCAATTATTCCCAATATTCCTCGCGCTATGATGCTTTCAAGGCAGGGACAATTCTGCCGGCTTTTGACCCGGCCAAGTCTGGCGGTGCACTGATGGACTTGAACAGCTACAATCTGCACTTTCTGGTCGGGCTGTTTGGTCGTCCGAAGCGGCTCGACTATGCGGCCAATCTGGCTCAGGGCATTGATACATCTGGGATTTTGTCGCTCGACTACGGGGCGTTCAAAGCCGTTCTGATCGGGGCAAAGGACTGTGCAGCCACGTCTAGTGTCACCATTCAAGCTGAAAACGGCACACTTGAGGTAAATGGACCCGCAAACACGGTGCCGAGTGTGACCTGGACAGATCGCATTTCCGGCGAAAGCAGCACGATTGATCTGCGCACAGAGCCGCACCGCATGTATGATGAATTTGTCGCCTTTGCCAAAATCATTGATCAGCAGGATTTCACAGCCGCCAAAGCAGCCCTTGCCCACAGTCTGACAGTGATGGAACTGCTCACTGAAGCTCGAAAGTCTGCCAGAATGAAATTTCCTACTGACGCCTAATAGCAAAAATAAAAAGGGCGCTTCATCATATCACTCAAAATAAGAGAAGCTAAAATCAAGCATTAGAGACCCATTTCCCAAAATGGATTTTGCTTCATTTCAGCTTCTTCTTTTCAAATACCCATCCAATCGAGCCTGAATTTTTCCCATCCTAAAAAAATTTATTCCCCACTAAATCAAATTTTCATCTAACAAAACCCATCCATATTTCCAGCTACATGAACATTTTTAAACTTTCAATTTTTCCTGATAAATAGCCCCTCTAACACCTTTTCCATTGGATGCTATAATTTAAAAACAGCCGTATAGTGGACGAGATGGTGGCTAAATCCCTAGTATCGGGGGTGATGCCTATGCTTGCATGTGTAGTTGACCTCCCCGAAAGAAGTTAGACTTTGTCTGTGTTTGAAGCGCTGACCTTAATGATCGCCTCTCTGACATTGGCTGTGCTAATACTCGACTCTGATTACAAGCAAAAAAAATAATCATCTTTACACTTTGACGAGTAGGAAAGATGATTATTAAAAACCTATAGTCACCGTCTTTGAAACGGTACTACTGTAAGGAGTCATGTTCGCGCATGGCTCTTTTTCTATTTCATTCTAAACCATGGTATATATTTGCAAACCTGCTATTTTACTTATTCACTTCAAGCCCAGCAAGTTCTTCTTTTAATTCTTCCACATATTTCTGTGCATTTTGACCAGCGAGACCGCCGTCACCTGTTGCTGTCACAATTTGACGCAAAGATTTCACACGCGCATCGCCTGCTGCAAAAATACCGGGAATACTTGTACGCATTTCTTCGTCAGTGATAATGTAGCCCTCTTCATTCGTAATACCCAAATCGCGGAAAGCACCTGTGAGCGGTACAAGTCCCACATAGATGAACACGCCGTCTGCCGCTACTTCCTGCTTCTCACCCGTTTTTCTGTTCACAAGACGCACGCCCGTCACTTTATTCCCGTCACCCACGATTTCTTCCACGCCGGCATCCCAGATAAAGTCGACCTTCTCATTCTTAAAGGCACGATCCTGCAAAATTTGCTGTGCACGCAATTTGTCACGGCGATGGACGATCGTCACTTTGCTTGCATAACGCGTCAAATACGTTCCTTCTTCAACAGCCGAATCTCCGCCGCCAACAACGATCAGTTCGCGATTTTTAAAGAAAGCCCCATCACAAACTGCACAGTAGGAGACTCCGCGACCGCTAAGTTCTTCTTCTCCCGGCGCGCCCAGTTTTTTATGCTCAGCCCCTGTTGCAAGGATGATAGCACGCGCTTTATAGCTTTTAGAACCGGCATGAACCGTTTTGAATTCCTTGCCGTCCTCAATGCCTTTGATATCTCCATAGGCATATTCTGCGCCAAACTGCTTGGCACCGCTCAACATTTTATCTGATAGGTCAGGACCTAAAATGCTGTCAAAACCCGGATAGTTTTCAACCTCCGCCGTGTTGACCATTTGCCCTCCTGGAACGCCTCGTTCAATCATTAATGTATCTAAATCGGCACGCGAAGTGTAAAGCGCTGCCGTCATACCAGCAGGACCCGCTCCGATGATAATCACATCATAAATTTTTTCTTCACTCGTCATGTCCCTGTCCTCCTCGTCTACCTTTTCATGTATCCCAAGCTTAATACGAAACGTGTGAAACGTCTATTGATCTGCTCAAGATTGAAATGGCAGAATGTCGTGCGCATCAACTTCCAGTATCCGCGCCGCTTCTTCAGTTGTCTTTTGGAAAAAATAAACATAACACGCGGCCGCAAGCTCCCGCAAATCACGCGCTGTATAATCTTGCTCCGCGCCACTAAACCAGCTGACCATTGCTCGAAAAGCCGCCAGATTCGACCGGTTCAGCCGAATGCCCTGCGCCCGATACAGCGTCCAAATGTCGACCAGCCGGGCACAATTTTGCTCATAAAGGTCTGGCAAATATTCAAATTCCGTCATAATCAGGTGCTCCACATAGCTCCACTGGCTCATATCGAAAAGCGGATGGAACAGCATGATTTCTGCCCGCGCCGCCGAAACGGAAAGCGCATAGACGCCCAGCAAATGCAAGTCCGGCTCCTCTGCATGGAGTAGCTCCAACACGACCTCCGCGTCATCTGCAAACTCCGCCTGACTCTGCCACGGAAAGGCCTCCCGTTCATAAACATCCAGCGCCAAAAAGTGCTCCCACATCATTTCGGCTTCTTCAAACCGCTCCAAATAGAATGCCGTTTTAGCCCGATAATAATAAAATTTAGGCCGTTCACTGACTTCCAAATCCTCCACGTCGATGAAAAGCGCCCATGCCGCCTTATAATTTCCCACCATGGCATGAATGATCGCCAGTTTTTCGCGGTGGTGAATCAGGATGGGCACGACGGCTTCCAGCTGCGAATAAAGCGCTCCCGCCTGCTCCTTGTCCCCTTTGAAATAGTAATAAGTAAACAGATCGGCCAACCCCAGCAAGTTGCCCGGCGACCGGTCCAGCAGCAGATTAAGCGTCTTGAGCGCCTCAGCTTCCTTGAACTGTTCAAAATAGAGCGCCGCCAGCTGATTGTAAGCCGGCCAAAAATGCGGCTTCTCATCGATCACTTTTTCAAGGATTTTGCAGGCCGACACATTATCCTCTTCCGCCAGATACTGATTTAATTCTTTTTTATAATCATAAAATTCTTGTTCAAATTTTTGAAATTTATTTTCGGCCGATTCACCGATTGGCATTTCTTCCAGCAGCACATTCATCAAATCCTCCGCCTCGTCCTGGTACTCACCCTCCGGCTCAAGGTCCAGATAGCGGCCCGCGTACTGCATGGCACGGCGAAAATCTTTCAAATAGGCAAAATTATTTGCGATAAAATAGTAGCAATAATTCATTTTCGGATCGAGCGCCTCTAAAATTTTGCGCAACAGCTGATTGGACTTATGAAATTGCCCGATCTCCGTATAGCAGATCGCCAGCTGGCACAAAATGATCGGCTCTCCCGGTTCCAGCTCACTGGCCCGTTTTAAATAATGGATCGCCTCTTTCATTCGTTCTTCGCGAAACGCCGTGATCCCGCGTTCAAAATAAAAATGCCCATTGGGGAGAAAGTGGATTACTTTAGCCGTATCTGATTTATCTTTCTTCATTTTCTCCCTCCGTTCTTTCTTCTGGTATGAGTATATCACAGTTTAAAAGTGCGTCAATCCCCCATCAAAAAAAGACCCGCAAGCAGCAGCGCATCCCTTCCACCCAGCGGTCGAAAAACATGCCCATTTGCCAATACTTCCGAGTCTTTATTTACTACGTTCTTTAATTTGAAGCGGGTTGCCGACTGCAAAAGCGCCCGCCGGAACACTCTTTGAAACAACTGCTCCTGCCGCAATCACAGCCCCATCGCCAATCGATACCCCCGCAAGGATTGTCACATTCGCACCGATCAGCACTTCACTGCCAATCAGCACCTCGCCGACCCGATACTCATGCGGTAAATATTCATGCGTCAAAATCGTTGTGTGGTAGCCAATCACTGTATTCTCGCCAACGTGAATCTTTTCTGGAAACAATAAATCGGGCGTCACCTTGAATGCAAAAGCCGTTTTAGCCCCAATTTCCATCCCGAGACATTTGCGATACAGCCAGTTTTTCCCCGCCATAAACGGAAAAAAGCGGCAAAACTCGATGACCAGTGTATTTTTCAACGTCCGCCAAAACGACACTGTTTGATAAATGTGAAATAACGGATTTTCCTGTTCTTTTTTAGGGGCAAAATATTCGAGCCGCCTCATCCGCTTAGTCCTCCGATTGCCGGACAATTTCCAGCAGGTCGCCCATTTTATGAAGCATATAGTCGGGATGGTACTCGTTCAAATAATCCGCACCCTTGATCGCCCAAGCCACGCCGGCCGTCGCAGTCCCTGCATTTTGCCCTGCCAGAATATCATGATAATTATCACCGACCATGATCGCTTCTTCCGGTGCTGCATTCAGAAGAGAAAGCGCCATATTAATGCCTTCAGGATCTGGTTTCGCCTGTTGAACCTGATCCAGCCCGATCACCACTTGGAAGAACTTGTCCAGCCCTGTCACCTTCAAGCCATGAACAATCACATCATAGCCCTTCGTTGAGACGACGCCCAGCTTGAAATCCTCCTCATAAAGGGCACGAATCCCTTCATAAACACCGTCATATTCCAGTACCAACTCGTCATGATGGGCCCTATTAAACGACCTGTAGAAATCCACCATTTCATCCACCCGGTCAGGCAGCACACTGGCAAAAGACTCCGTAATCGGCGGGCCAATAAACGGCAGAATATCTTCCCGCGAAAAAACCTGATCCGGTAAAAATTCTTTGAATGTCGCTTCAAAAGTAGCAATAATCAATTCATTCGTATTGATCAGCGTCCCATCTAAATCAAAAAGCAATGTCGTCCATTTTTTTGTCATGATTTCGTCCTTTCTGAAACAGTCAGTTATTTTTTCTGCGGCACCGGTCCGAATTTATCTTCCATATAATATGGTGGATTCATCTTCACACGCCGATAAATGATGATGCCAATCGAACCAGCGATCAAAACGAGCGACAATAATTGTGACACGCGGATATCCCCCCACATCAGACTGTCCGTCCGCATCCCTTCGATAAAGAAGCGACCAAAAGCATACCAGATCACATAACTCAGGAAAAGCTCGCCACGACGCAGTTTCACCACACGGCGAATGATCAGAAGAACGATAAAGCCGATCACATTCCAAACACTTTCATAGAGAAACGTCGGCTGATAGTAAGTACCATCTATGTACATTTGATTAATGATAAAGTCCGGCAAGTGCAGATTTTCAAGAAAAGTCCGTGTCGTCGCAGCCCCGTGAGCCTCTTGATTCATAAAGTTGCCCCAGCGACCGATCGCCTGTGCAATGATCAAACTAGGCGCCGCAATATCCGCCAGCTGCCAGAATGAAACCTTCTTGATTCGCGAAAAAATAATGGCCGTCCCAACAGCGCCGATCAAGGCCCCATAAATCGCAATACCACCATGCCAGATCTTCACAATTTCCGATAAATTATCCTTGTAATAACCCCATTCAAATATCACATAGTAGATGCGCGCGCAAATGATTGAAATTGGAATCGCCCAAATCAGGAGATCTACAAACAGCTCACTGTCGATGCCGCGTTTTTTTGCCTCCCAGAGCGCTAAAAGAAGTGCCACAATGACCGCACATGCAATAATAACCCCATACCAGCGAACCTCAATACCACCAATTTGAAAAGCCACCGGATCGAGCGGCTGAATTGAATTTCCCATGATTCTCCTACTTTCTTCAATTGTATTCCTTCTAATAGATATGATTTTACCATTTTTACAATAAAAAGAAAAGAAGCTTGTTTAAAAAATCCGGATTTTCTCCTTTCAAACAAGCTTCCCTACTACTCAATCATTCATGCTGTTGTCGCTAATCAGGTTGTTCAAGTCCTGTGTAAACCGTTCCGCCGCATTATATCCCATATTCTTCAAGCGGAAATTCATCGCCGCCACTTCAATAATAACTGCCAAATTTCGCCCTGGTCGAACCGGCACGGTAATTTTCGGCACATCCATATCAAAAATCCGTGTCTTTTCTTCATCCAGTCCAACACGATCATAATGTTTTTCCGGATCCCAATTTTCCAAATGGACAACCAGTGTAATTTTCTTACTGGACCGCACTGCACCCGCACCGAACAGCGTCATCACATTGATGATCCCCAAGCCACGAATCTCAAGCAGATGTTCAATAATCGCCGGCGAGGAACCAATCAATGAAAGCTCATCCTCCTGCCGAATCTCCACATTGTCGTCTGCCACCAACCGATGTCCACGCTTCACAAGCTCAAGTGCCGTCTCACTTTTCCCAACACCGCTGCCACCAGTGATGAGCACACCCAGTCCATAAATATCCACCAGAACACCATGCATGGAAATAACAGGCGCCAGCTTGCTTTCAAGAAAATTCGTAATGTAAACAGAAAGCCGCGTCGTCTTCATCCGAGAGCGAAGAACCGGAATACCCGCCTCACTGGCTGCCTGAAGAAGCTCTTTTGGCGTCTCAAGATTGCGCGACACGACAAAAGCCGGCGTTCTGCTCGTACACATCTGCCGGTAACGCTTCAAACGCTCCGCCGCCTCCATTCCTTCCGAAAAAGAAATTTCCGTCATTCCAAAAAGCTGAATCCGATCTTCCGGATAGTAAGAGAAGAAGCCTGTAAGCTCAAGCCCCGGTCTCGATAAGTCACTTGTTAAAATAGGACGACTCAATCCTTCATCAGCACAAACCACTTCCAAATTAAGCCTCTCCTGTAAATCCTTCACTGTTACTGATTTCGTCATGCAAGTATTCCCTCCATTACGGGTTGTTTTTAACTGCTATCACCATTTTACCATTTAAGCCGCTGGACGAACAGTTCTTTCTTAGCCATAAAAAAAGTTGAATGCGCGGAACGTTCCGTCACATTCAACTTCTTTATTTTCGATTGTCCCAGAGTACTGAGTTGATGATCATATTTGCAAAAGCCATTAAGGCTGCTAGAATCAACGCTGTTCCAAATCCATCAATCACAAATGAGCTGCCCATAAAATACGTAGTGAGCTCAAGCATGAGGGCATTGACGACAAAAGTGAACAACCCGAGCGTGAAAATATTGATCGGCAATGTTAAAATCAGCAGAATCGGCCGAATCAACATATTCAAGACTGCCAGTATAAAGCTGGCAAGCAGTGCTGTCATAAACCCGTCAACATGGAAGCTGGAAAAGAATCCCGACAAAGCTACAAACAAGACTGCATTAATAAGTACTCCGACTAACCACCGCATTTTTTAAAAATCACTCCAGTTCGCTTCCGTATCCTTTGGCATAATGAGCGCTGCAACGATGTATAAAACAACGCCAGTAAAAGCAAACAGTCCAAAAATTGCCCAAACGATACGAACAATCGTTACATCGATCCCCAAATATTCTGCTACACCGCCACATACACCAGCTAGCATTTTTTGGTTACTTGATTTCCGTAACTTTTTCATTTTTACTCCTCCTATCTTATCGTTTTTCGCTTTCGACTTCAACCACTTTGATAATGCCGTTTTCTACTTTCGCCTGCAAAGTACCCGTGCTGATTTCTTCGGCATTTTGTGTAAATACAAGTGTCCGTTCTGTATCGTCCCAAATTTTAGCATTTTTAAGGTCAAACATGATTTTTTCACGTTTTGTATGAAGGGTTCCATCCACATTCCAGCTGGCCGGCAAAGCAATTTTAATATCGCCATGCGGTGCGGCTAGATCGACTGAAGTGGCGCTGTCATTTTGGAGAAGAAATTCCACATCGCCATTTTGCGACTTGGCAGCAGCAGTCAGATAGTTTCCTTCCAAGACCACATCGCCTTTCGCTGTTGTCATATCGACATTTTCGACACTGCTTTTCTGAAAGTAAATTTCGCCATCTGCCACCTCAGTGCTGAGAAATTTCCCACTTGCACCTTTTGAACGGACATCACCATGACGTAATTTCACAATGGCATCTTCAACCGCAATATCATCATATTTCAAATTCCCGTTCAGGAGTTGAATTTTCACTTGTTCAAACAGACGTTTTGGTAAAGTCAACACAATATCTGTCTTCAAAATATCTTTTTTCGACTCAAAAACAAATCTATCGGTACTAATATCAAGCATCGTTTGGGCAAAAAAGTAGTCCCAAAGCTGTTCTTCATTCAACTGGCGAATCGAACGCGCTTTTTCATGTACAGCCAAAACGACACGCATTTTCACATCTTCTTTTTCCCAGCTGCGAAGTGTCACATTCCCTGTCGCAATCCGCAAAGTCAGATTTTGGAAAGTGGTCGCTTCAAAATCAAATTCCCGAACTGGACGTGTCCGTGATGTTTCATTCGGTCTGGCACTTGCCATCCCCTGCTGTCTACCCACATGCTCACGGCTGCGATCGACGCGTTCCATATGACGTTCATGGTGTGCTTTATTATGACGTTGCACTCTATCCATATGCTCTCTGCGACGCTGTTGTGCACGTTCATAATGCTCTCTACGACGCTCATTAGCATTGTAGCGTTTTTCTTCTACACGACGGCGATGGTGTTCAATGACTTCTTCCGTACTTGTATTGTCAGAAGGAATCACAAACAGGGCAATAATGTAGGCGATCACTGCAATACCCGTTTTCATGGTGATAATCGCCACCACAATAAAAATCAAACGGAGAAGCGTCGCGTCAATCCCTGTATATTCGGAAATTCCTCCGAACACACCGCCGATTTTGCGATCGATACGGGATCTTTTCAGTTTTTTGTCCATGTTCCAGCTTCCTTTCCTTCATGATTTATTGATACTGGGAAGCGGTCGTTTATAAGCCGCTTCCCAGCTTAGGTTTATTTTGCCTCGCGAATTTTCACACTGCCAGTTGTTGTTTCCCCTTCAATTTTCAGGGAAGCCGCTGATCCTACTGGGAGCTTCGTAAAAATCATCGACTTGCTGACCGATTCTGTTTTGGAATCAAGGACTTCTGCTTCTTTCACATCAAGGAACAGCTTGCCAAGGTTGGTATTGAGGCGTCCTTCCAGCCCTAATTCTTTCGGCACCACAATCTCAACATTTCCAGCACCTGTTCTTGCTTTTACAAAGGCAGCTTCTTCGCCCAATTGCTGATAGTTGACATTGCCATTCTTCGTGATCATGTTCGTCGAATAGTAGTAACCTTTCGCAGCCACATTGCCATTGAATGTCTTCAAGGAGATATCCCGGACATTCCCATTTTGTACGCGGAGATTGCCATTGATCGACTCGATTTCAGCAAGCGTCGCCTGCAAGGTGCCCACACTGATATTACCGTTTGTTGTTTTAGCAAACAAATCGCGGCCAGTAAGTTCATCAATATGGAAGTTCCCGTTCAGCAGTTTAACGGAAACATAGTCATATTCGCGGCGCGGCAAGTAGACAGTCAGATTGGTAACGATTTGTTTAGATTTCGATTCAAAACGCAATGTTTCTTCATCGACACGCAAAGTGGTTTTATCAAAAAATACTTTCATTGCTTCTTCTTCTGGATATTCTTTAAATAGTTTAATCATCGCATGGACGGTTAAATCATCATTATCAGAAGGCTTGAACTCGATATTTCCGTTGGCCACTTCAAATTCTAGAATTGATAAAGTTGTATCATGATAGACAAAGTCGCGTTCTAATTTTGTAGAAGTTAGGAACGGGAACGGCATATCTTTCACTTGATTGAAAGCACTGCTTAGGAATGAACCGATTTTTTCGCCCGCCTGCGATAAGTCGTTCATCATGTTTTTCATTGATTCATCGCGTTTTTCCTGTGCTTGTTCGTCTCTTTGCGGACGTTCCTGCCGGTCATGAGCGCGATAATCATTTTCTGCTTGACGATATTCTTTCTTCGGACGTTTCGCCTGTTTCGGGGCGCCTTTATACGGGTTCCCTTGTGAATTCCAACCGTGACTGTAGTCAAAAGATTGTTCTGGTTGTTCTTCTGGTTCAGGGCGTTGTTCCGGCT
The DNA here is from genome assembly GCF_900183385.1 of Listeria costaricensis. Classification (GTDB taxonomy): domain Bacteria; phylum Bacillota; class Bacilli; order Lactobacillales; family Listeriaceae; genus Listeria; species Listeria costaricensis. Next base: position 113,107 of record NZ_FXUT01000008.1, on the reverse strand, counting down.
GTGCTCTGCGAATATTTTCAGAAGCAGCCGTCTTTCCTTCTTTTTTTGAAATATTTTCAAGCAATGTCAATGCTTCTTCTGTCGAGATAATACCTTGCTTTACAAGTTCTAAAATACGTTTGCGTTCATTTTCCATCTTTCAATTCCCTCCTAAAGATCTTGATTTCATTAAACAAAAAATAAGTAAGCGTTTGGCTGATAGTGCTTGTCAAACCGTCTTAAAAATCGTGTTGGCCATGTGTTCATTGATTTTCGTCTTAACGAGACAGTGTTGCTTTCAAGAAAGTGCCACGCTTCTTCTGGTGAGATCACACCATTTGCAGTTGTTCTAAAATACGTTTGCGGGGCGGGGCATCTCAACTACCTCCTTAAGAAAGAATCACGTCAGCTTTAAAGGATAACTTTCTATGTTTCTATTATGCAGCAGAAACTTGCTTCTGTCATACAACCAGAGTCCCATTCTTCCTTTAGACTTTTGGCGAAATTTTTCAGACACTCTAAAAAGCCTTCAAATGAGCATGTATGAAAACAGTTCATTTGAAGGCTTGCTACTATTAGTTATTGGCAGTGAGCGGGCACGAATTTATTTTTCCGCTTGCTTCACTTTTGCTTTGGTTCGTTTTTTATCTCGTTCCAAAATTGGTTTTAAATAATAGCCGGTATAGGATTTTTTCGATGCGGCTACTTTTTCAGGTGTGCCAGTTGCCACAATCTGTCCGCCGCCATCGCCACCTTCTGGCCCTAGATCAATAATATGATCTGCTTGCTTGATCACATCCAGATTATGTTCAATCACAAGGACAGTATCGCCATTTTCATCAACTAGACGCTGCAATACTTTCAGCAAACGACTGATATCATCCGCATGAAGGCCAGTTGTCGGCTCATCTAAAATATAGAATGACTTGCCATTGCTGCGTTTATGCAATTCGGAAGCAAGTTTGACCCGCTGTGCTTCTCCACCAGACAAAGTAGTCGCCGGCTGACCGAGACGGATATAACCAAGACCCACATCCACAATCGTTTGCAGTTTGCGCGCAATCTTCGGCTGGTTTTTAAAGAATTCCAAGCCTTCTTCCACTGTCATTTCCAATATTTCGGCAATGTTCTTCCCTTTATAGCGAATATCAAGTGTTTCACTATTATAGCGTTGTCCGTTGCAGACTTCGCATGGTACATATACATCCGGCAAAAAGTGCATTTCGATTTTGATGATGCCGTCCCCTTTGCAGGCTTCACAGCGACCGCCCTTCACATTGAAGCTGAAACGGCCTTTTTTATAGCCACGTACTTTGGCATCATTGGTACTGGCAAACAAATCGCGAATGTCATCAAAAGCACCCGTATAGGTGGCCGGATTGGAACGCGGGGTGCGGCCGATCGGTGATTGGTCAATATCGATCACTTTTTCCAGATGTTCGATTCCTTTGATTTCTTTATGCTCGCCCGGCTTGGCATTCGCCCGGTTCAGCTTGCGGGAGAGTGTCTTCCGAAGAACCTCATTCACAAGCGAGCTCTTCCCAGAGCCAGATACACCGGTCACACATGTAAAGGTTCCAAGCGGCACATCCACTGACACATTTTTGAGGTTATTGGCTTTAGCCCCAATGATTTGCAGCTTATTGCCGTTTCCTTTGCGGCGCTCGGTCGGAACAGAAATAAATTTATCCCCTGACAAATATTGACCAGTAATCGACTGTTTATTCTTCGCCACTTCTTCCGGTGTGCCAGCCGCAATGACTCGGCCACCATGCTCGCCGGCGCCAGGTCCGATATCAATCAGATAATCCGCTGCCAGCATCGTATCTTCATCATGTTCGACAACGATTAGCGTGTTGCCAATGTCGCGCATACTTTGCATCGTCTCGACAAGGCGGTCATTATCGCGCTGGTGCAGACCGATTGATGGTTCATCCAGAATATACAGGACGCCGGTCAGACGAGAGCCGATCTGTGTGGCCAGCCTGATCCGCTGTGCTTCCCCACCGGAAAGTGTACCAGCCGCTCGACTAAGGGTTAAATAATTCAGGCCGACATTTTTAAGGAAGCCCAGTCTACTTTTGACTTCTTTTAAAATTGGGGCCGCAATTTGTTTTTCCTTATCCGATAAGTCAAGTGTCTCAAAAAACGTCAAGCCTTGGTCGATCGACAGTTGGCTGATTTCACCAAGATGCCGGTCGCCCACTTTGACTGCTAGAGCCTCTTCTTTAAGACGATAGCCATGACAGGTGGGACATGGCAGATCCGTCATATATTGTGACATTTGTTCGCGTGTAAAGTCGGAATTCGTTTCCCGGTAGCGCCGTTCGACATTTGGCAGGATGCCTTCAAACGGAATCCATGTTTCGCGAGTCATTCCGAAGTCATTTTGATACTTAAAGAAAAATTCCTTGTCTCCAGAACCATTTAGAATCAGCTCTTGATGGTCTTTCGGCAATTTTTCAAAAGGTGTATCCATATCAATGCCGAATTCTGCACATGCCGCTGCCAGCATTTGCGGGTAATACTGCGAACTGATTGGACGCCAAGGCACAATCACACCTTCATTCAAACTTAGTGACCGGTCTGGAAGGACAGTATCGACATCTACTTCCAATTTGGTTCCTAAGCCGTCACAGGTTGGGCAGGCGCCAAACGGACTGTTGAAAGAGAACATCCGCGGTTCCAACTCACCAACAGAAAAACCGCAATAAGGGCAAGCGTAATGCTCACTGAAAAGCAGTTCTTTTTCACCGATAATATCCACAACGGCATAGCCATCAGCTAGTTTCAGTGCGGCTTCCAGCGAATCATATAGACGAGAGTGGACGCCTTCTTTTAGGACGATCCGGTCAATAATAATTTCGATGGAGTGCTTTTTATTTTTTTCTAACGTGATTTCGTCCGTTACATCATAGACTTCACCGTCAATGCGAACGCGCACGTAGCCTTCTTTTTTGATTTCTTCCAGTGTTTTTTTATGGGTGCCTTTTTTACCTGAAACGACGGGAGCCAGAACTTGCAGCCGTGTCTTTTCAGGAAATTCCTGCACACGGTCGACCATTTGCTCGATTGTTTGGGAGCTGATTTCAATGCCGTGATTTGGGCAGATCGGGTGGCCCACACGTGCATAGAGAAGCCGCAGATAGTCATGGATTTCCGTCACCGTTCCGACCGTTGACCGCGGATTACGGCTGGTGGTCTTTTGGTCGATCGAAATGGCCGGACTTAGGCCTTCGATCAGGTCCACGTCCGGCTTGTCCATCTGACCTAGAAACTGACGCGCGTAGGCGGACAAAGATTCCACATAGCGGCGTTGACCTTCCGCATAAATCGTATCAAACGCCAAGGAAGATTTCCCGGAACCGGAAAGCCCGGTCATGACGACCAGCTTGTCGCGCGGAATCTCCACATCGATATTTTTTAAGTTATGGGCTCTTGCCCCTTGAATGACAATCTTATCTTTGTTCAATTTGCTTTCATCCTTCCGCTTTCAGTTCTAAGAGCGCATCACGCAACTCGGCCGCACGTTCGAAATCGAGTGCCTTGGCCGCTTCTTTCATTTCCTGTTCCATCTCCTCGATCAATACAAGGCGTTCCTGCTTGGATAGCTTGCTCAAATCGCGCAGCTTTTCATCCTGCTCGTCAGGCGCCGCACTTGTAGCCGCAATAACACCGCGGATCTCTTTGCGGATCGTTTTCGGTGTGATGCCGTGTTCTTTGTTGTAAGCCTCTTGAATCTCGCGCCGCCGCTCGGTTTCATCAATCGATTTGCGCATGGAATCTGTGATATGGTCTGCATACATAATGACGCGTCCGTTTTCATTACGCGCTGCCCGTCCCATTGTTTGAATTAGCGAACGTTCTGAACGCAGGAATCCTTCTTTATCAGCATCCAAAATGGCTACGAGTGATACTTCCGGCAAGTCAATCCCTTCACGCAGCAAGTTGATACCGACCAGAACATCAAATACGCCCAGTCGCAAGTCGCGAATGATCTCAATCCGTTCCAGTGTTTTGACTTCTGAATGCAGATACTGCACCTTGATGCCCGCTTCTTTCAGATAATCCGTCAGATCTTCCGACATTTTCTTCGTCAATGTGGTGATCAGCACGCGTTCATCTTTTTCCACACGCTCGTTGATTTCATCCATCAGATCATCAATTTGTCCCTTGATTGGTCGAATTTCCACAAGTGGATCAAGCAAGCCGGTTGGCCGAATGATCTGCTCGATTACGTTTGGATTTTTTTCCAGCTCATAAGGACCTGGTGTTGCGGAAATAAACGTGATTTGATTGATATGTTTTTCAAATTCTTCCAGTCTTAATGGTCGGTTATCAAGGGCTGAAGGCAATCTGAACCCATGATCCACCAGCACTTGCTTCCGTGCTTGGTCACCATTGTACATGCCCCGAATCTGAGGCATCGTCACGTGGGACTCATCAATAACGATTTGGAAGTCATCTGGGAAGTAATCAAGCAGTGTGTAAGGCGTGGAACCCGGTTCACGTAAAGCCAAATGACGCGAATAGTTCTCAATACCTGAACAGTAGCCCATTTCCTCCATCATTTCGATATCGTAATTCGTCCGCTGCTCAAGACGCTGTGCTTCTAATAATTTATTGTCCGCCCGCAGAACTTTTAGTCGTTCTGCCAGCTCAGCTTTGATATTGACAATCGCTTTTTTCAAAATATCCGGTCGAGTTACAAAGTGCGATGCCGGGAAAATCGATACATGCTCGCGATCTCCCAGAATCTCGCCGGTTAAAGCATCCACTTCTCGGATTCGTTCAATTTCATCACCGAAAAATTCGACACGAATACAGTGCTCATCACGCGAGGCTGGGAAAATCTCCACAACATCGCCGCGAACACGAAAACGGCCGCGTTGAAAGTCGATATCATTGCGATCATATTGAATATCCACTAGGCGACGAAGCAGTTCATCGCGTCCAAGTTCCATCCCCGTTCGGAGAGACACAAGCATATGCCCGTATTCTTCCGGCGAACCGAGACCATAGATGCAGGAGACACTGGCAATGATGATCACATCTCGCCGTTCAAACAAGGAAGCCGTGGCTGAGTGACGCAGCTTGTCAATTTCATCATTGATGCTGGCATCCTTCTCAATAAAGGTATCCGTCTGCGGCACGTAGGCTTCTGGTTGATAATAATCGTAATAGCTGACAAAATACTCGACAGCATTGTTCGGGAAAAATTCTTTAAATTCGCTATATAGTTGTCCTGCTAAGGTTTTATTATGCGCCATGATCAGCGTTGGTTTATTGATTTGCTGGATGACATTGGAGACCGTAAATGTCTTCCCTGTACCGGTAGCTCCTAGAAGCGTCTGATGCTTTTGCCCCTTTTGGAGACCCGCAACCAGCTGTTCGATCGCACGCGGCTGATCTCCAGACGGCTGATATTCAGAAACTAATTCAAACTGGTCCTTCAACGGTCATTCCCCCATTATTTTAGTGAATTTCTTCTATATAAAAACCGGATTTCTTTCATCCGTAGCTCTTCTATTTTATCATATTTCTTATGAATCTCCTAGCAAAAAGCGAACGTATTTTCGCTTTTCCGTCGTTCCATAGAAAAAAACGCAACAAACAGCCGTTACGTTTTCTCTCTCTAAAGCTATTTCACCAGTCAGTATCCTTGTCCCGCCGCTTCACAAGCATTTTCTTTGCGAGGACAAAACCGACAACCATGGAAATGGCGTCTGCAATGATGACTGGCCAAGTATGTGTATATCCTAATTTTGCGCTTGCCGCAATTAAAATCACCATCAAAGCCAGTGCGACATAGCGATTGTAGGTGATGCGCGCAAACAGCATAACTAACAGCGCTGGAAAAATAAGTGCGGATAAGATTTGATCCACCGGCTCCACTTCCCCTTTAAGATTTTACTCCTTTAAGCTTCCGCCAAGATGGATCGTGTCAGCTCTGGCAATTCCGTTTTTGCAATTCCTTTTCCAGCCAGCATTTCTGGTAAGATTTCTTTCATAAAGTAGTCGACGCTTGCCATTTCCCGATACTGGCAAATCGTCTCTAGCGCTTCTCGGTAAATTTCAACAAATAGACTTTCCGGATTGCCTTTTTGGATTTCGCCAAATGACTCATATAAGAGGTCCACTTTATCAGAAATAGCCAGAATCTTGCCTTCAAGCGTCGTATCTTTTCCTTCTTTCAACAGGTGCCGATAAATAGGCTGAAACTCTTCCGGAATTTCCCGCTGAATAAAGTTTTGCGTCATGCTTTCTTCCACTTCTGACAGCATTTCCCGCAGTTCCGCCGTCGCATATTTCACAGGTGTTTTGATATCCCCGATGAAAAGCTCCGAATAATCGTGATTCAGCGCCTTCTCATAAAGAGTCCGCCAATTGACGACATTACCGGCCTGTTCTTCCACATTACCAAAAAACTGTGCGATATTTGTCACTTTGAAAGAATGTTCGGCGACAGAATGCTCCTGATATTTGAATTTTCCCGGACAGCGATAGATATTCTCCAAATCGGATAAACTCTGAAAATATTGATGGATTCCCATGGCCATTCATTCCTTTCGATTTATTTTTCCTGACGTTGCTCTTTCTTATTCGCCGGATTGGTGTTTTCCACTTCGCGCATAATCAGTGCAGAAGCATAACCCAGTAACGCAATGATTGCAGGTGCGTAGGTTCTGAAATTATCAGCGGCAAACAAAATAATGATGCCTGAAAAAATCAGTGTGGTTACCATTCCCCATGTAAATAGCTTGCGCCCCCGTGCGGTACCAACTTTCATTTTTGAATAGATCCCAATGTAACAGATTGCCTGAATCAACACAAATTGAAGCACCGACAAAGCAATGATAATTCCCAGATTTTTATTGAAAATCACACCCAGAACAGCAATCGCAACCATTAAAATGATCCCCGTGATGATCGCCAATTTTTGTGAAAACGACATTTTCATGATTTTCCTCCAACATTTGATTTGTAATTACTTTACCATAAAGAAGCACTTTGACAAAATAAAAACGGCTCAGCACGCCTATTTCCAGCTCTTCAGAAAAATGCCGACCTTTTCACAAGATCGACATTCTGCTCAGCTTATTTTTCTGACATTTAGTACGCGAGTGGCGTTCAGTACGGCAAGCAGCGTTACGCCGACATCTGAAAACACGGCTTCCCACATCGTTGCGATTCCTGCCGCACCAAGAATGAGGAAGAACGCCTTGACCGCAAGTGCAAAAATAATATTCTGCCAGACAATCTTCCGCGTGCGTTTGGCGATTTGGATGGCGGTTGTGATTTTGGACGGCTCGTCAGTCATGATTACAATATCGGCGGACTCAATGGCTGCATCTGATCCAAGTCCGCCCATGGCAATCCCGACATCTGCACGGGCTAGTACCGGCGTGTCATTGATGCCGTCTCCCACAAAGGCCACCTTTTCGCGTGCATCCTTTGCTTCAATCAGCTGCTCAATTTGGGCCACCTTATCCTGTGGTAAAAGCTCGCTGTAGACGGCATCCACCCCTAATTCTTGGGCCACCGCCTGCCCGACTCTGGCGTTATCCCCCGTCAGCATGACCGTTTGGCGGATACCCTGCGCTTTCAAATCCGTGATTGCTTGGCGACTGTCTGTTTTCACTTCATCCGCAATCGTGATCGTCCCCGCGAAAACACCGTCAATCGCCACATAAACGATCGTGCCTGCTGCTTGAACCGTTTCAAATGCAACCCCTTCTTTTTTTAAAAGTTGTGCATTGCCTACCAAAAACGATTGACCGCCAGTCGATCCTTTCACGCCATGGCCTGCGACTTCGGCATAGTTTGAAACATCCTCCGTTGAAACGTCCTGCTGATAGGCCTTCTTGATGGACTGTGCAATCGGGTGATTCGAGTGCGCCTCGGCAATGGCAGCTGTTTTCAGCACCTCCTCGCGAGTAAAACCATTTTGCGGCATGATTTGCGTGACTTCAAAAACGCCTTTTGTCAGCGTTCCCGTCTTGTCAAAAACAACAAAACGAACATCATTCAATGCTTCCAAATAGTTGCTGCCTTTGATTAGAATACCTTTTCGACCAGCGGCACCAATCCCGCCAAAAAAGCCCAATGGAATCGAGACAACAAGGGCACAAGGACAAGAAATGACCAGAAAGACGAGCGCCCGGTAGACCCAGTCGGACAATGCTGCCCCCGGTACGACAAGCGGTGGAACCAGTGCCAGTAGGGCCGCCACGATGACGACTGCTGGCGTATAATAGCGCGCAAATTTGGTGATGAAATTTTCAGTCGGCGCTTTGCGGTTGCTCGCATTTTCCACCAAGTCGAGAATTTTTGAAACGGTCGACTCACTGAATGCCTTTTTGACGCGCACTGTCAGAAGCCCGCTCGCATTGATGGAACCGCTCAGCACCTCGCTGCCGGGTTTGACACTCCGAGGAACCGACTCGCCAGTAAGCGCCGACGTATCGACCATGGAATGTCCGCTTTCGACTTCCCCATCAAGCGGCACCTTTTCGCCCGGTTTCACAAGAATCAGAGCCCCAACAGTCACCTGCTCCGGTGCAACACGGACAACCTGCCCATCCGTTTTCAAGTTGGCATAATCCGGCCGAATGTCCATCAGCGCACTGATCGACTTCCGCGACCGATTGACAGCCAGCGTTTGAAACAGCTCCCCGATTTGATAAAACAGCATGACTGCCACGCCCTCCGGATATTGACCGATCAGAAACGCACCAATCGTGGCGAGCGCCATCAGAAAGTTTTCATCAAAGACCTGTCCACGGATAATATTCCGACCTGCCCGCAGCAACACATCCCCACCGATCAGCAGATACGCCGCCAGAAACACAAGCACTGTCCAGCTGTCATCGAGCGGTGCCAAGCTCCCCACCGCAAAGAGAACCGCACTGACCGCCAGCCGTAACAGCAATACTTGGATGCCCCCCGACTGCCGGTCGTGTTCATGGCCGCCAGCTGCTGCCACGTTACTTGCCTTATCCGTCAGGTCGATTTCTGGCTCCAATTGTTTCACTTTAGCTCGAATTGCCTTTTCAACATTAGCTTCTTCTTGTTGATCAATTTCTGCAATCATCGTCGTCGTGGCAAAGTTTACCGTACAGCCTTTTACGCCTTTAAGCTGCGCCACGCCTCGTTCGACTTTCATCGCGCAATTCGCACAGTCAAGTCCGTTCAGCACGTATTCTTTTTGGATTGTCCCACTCTCAGCCATCTTTCTCATCCTTTCTTACATTATCTATGTATTTTAATATCAATATATGAACAACTATGCATATATAGTATAACGCCATTCCGACCATTCTTCAAGCATTTATTTTAGAAACATGCACATATAAGCATATATAATTTTCATAAAAAGGACATCTCCAGCATAACGGCAAGATAGTCCTTTTTTATTAATGATGCTGCACATGACGAACAGCTTGAGACAGCAGCTCTAACACGTGATTATCATCCTGCGTGTAAAAAATAGACGTGCCTTCACGACGAGACTTGACCAGCCGCAAATTTTTCAGAAAACGCAACTGATGCGAGACGGTCGTCTGATTAAACGAGAGTGTTCGTGCGATTTCATTCACGGAATATTCCCGGTCTTGTAAAAGATTGAGGATCTGCACACGTGTTGGGTCTGACAATGCTTTAAAAACCTGTGTCACATTAAAAAGCGTTTCTTCATCCAATAAACTTTTACTTTTCTCCATTATTTTCACTCCATCACTTGGGTCATATTTCAATGATAGCGCGAAATCACCTCTTCCCGCAACTATTTTTGCCGAAATTACGACTGAATCAAGACATAGGAGGTGATAGACTGAATGCGCGCCTCTTTCTTGTGATTTTCAAAACGGAAGAAATCCGCAAAGTAAACGTGCATTCCCTGAGTCGTTGTCATCGTCCCGTGCGCTACGCCTTCTTTTCCATGGCTCACGATCGAGTCAATCACTAACGAAGAAACCGTTTCTTTATTCCGCTCCAACTCTTCTATAAAACGCTCTCGTCCAGCCATTTCAAATTCACCCGGCACTCTCCAAATAAAATCAGCTGTTAAAAGTTCAGTTAGCCGCTTTCTGTCAACCGCTCCAGACGCAATCAGATAATCACGCATGATACCTTTTTTCGGCGCATTCTCACAGTCCCGCGGCGCCACAACAATAAAATCCATCTGCTCGGCAAATTGAAGCCCTTGTTCGAGCAAAGCCGTTTCCAATAGTCGAAGCGCTTTCGGTCCGACACCATGAAGCTTGCCAAGATTTGCTTGACTTTGCCTAGCGACATCCTCCAATGTATGAATTTGCACACTTGCCAAAGCCTGCTTAGCCGGTCTCCCAATATTCGGCAATTCTGTCATCTTTCCCCCTCCTTTTCTTACCGCCATTATACCAACAAAAAAATCCCTTTGCTCATCGTTTGCAAAAGGATTTTCCGACTCACTGATTCAATTCTTCAATTTCCCCGCTCTTCAAATAGACAATCCACTCAGACACGTTCGTAATATAATCACCAATTCGTTCTAAATATTGCGCAACCAGTAGAAGGTGTGAAATATCTTCCAAATGCTCCGGATCTTCCTGCATAAAGCTGATGCACTTCTGATAAACCACCCGGTGCAAATGATCCACCTTATTGTCTCGAGCCGCAATTTCCCTTGCGAAATCTGCATCTTCCGCCAGATAGGCATTTAGAACGTCATGCAGCATTTTCTTAACGATCGCACCCATTTCGGGAATCTCAGGAATCGGTCGCACCACTTTACTCTCGCCTAAAATGACCGTTGTTTTGGCAATACTAACCGCATGATCCCCGATACGTTCCAAATCTGAACTAGCCTTCATCACTGTGACGATTTTACGCAAATCTGCGCCAACCGGCTGTTGAAGTGCAATCAGTTCAAACGAGCGCTGTTCAAGTGACAATTCCATATTATTGATCGCTTTATCCTCACTGATCACACGTTTGGCCAACGCTTCGTCACGTTCCACCAAAGATTTTACTGCTTTTACGATAGCTTCATTAGCTAAAACACCCATCTCAAGCAGGTGTTGATGCAAATCATTCAATTGTTCTGTAAATAGCTTGCGAACGACCATTCTAGTTCCTCCTTAACCAAATCTTCCTGAGATATAATCTTCTGTCTGCTGCTTCGATGGATTCGTGAAAATTGTTGCCGTCTCATCAAATTCAATCACTTCTCCGTTTAGGAAAAAAGCCGTCTCATCTGAAATCCGGGATGCCTGCTGCATATTGTGCGTCACAATGACAATCGTATAATCCTTTTTCAACTCTAAAATCAATTCTTCCACTTTTGATGTGGAAATAGGATCGAGTGCCGACGTCGGTTCGTCCATCAAAATCACTTCCGGTTTGACCGCCAAAACACGGGCAATACAGAGCCGCTGCTGCTGACCACCACTCATGCCAAGTGCCGAACGGTGCAAACGGTCATGCACCTCATCCCAAAGCGCCGCCTGCCGCAAACTGCGCTCCACAATTTCGTCCAATTTCTTCTTATCCTTCACACCGTGCATCCGCGGTCCATAAGCCACATTATCATAAATCGAAAACGGAAATGGATTCGCCTGCTGGAAAACCATGCCGACTTTTTTCCGCAAATTTACCATGTCGATTTTCGGATCTGTCACTTCTTCCTCCGCAATTCGGATCGACCCATTCGTTGCGACACCCGGAATCAAATCATTCATCCGATTCAGCGTCCGCAGAAAAGTCGATTTCCCGCAGCCAGAGGGACCAATCAACGCCGTAACCCGATTCTTTTTGATCGACAAATTGATTTTTTTGAGCGCCTGCTTCTCTCCATAAAATAAATCTACGTCCTTTGTTTCAATTAAAAAATCTGTTTTTTCTGCCGTCAACATGTTTGAAGCGCTCCTTTCTTAACCAAAATTTCCGGAAATATAATCTTCCGTCCGTTTTTCAGTCGGATTGGTAAACAATTCCGTCGTTTCTTTCGTCTCTACAACTTCCCCCATATAGAAGAATGCCGTATAATCCGAAACACGCGCGGCCTGCTGCATATTATGCGTCACAATCACAATCGTATATTTCTTTTTCAACTCATTGATCAAATCTTCAATTTTACTTGTTGAAATCGGGTCGAGTGCTGAAGCCGGTTCATCCAGCAGAAGGACTTTTGGCTGCATGGCAATCGCACGCGCAATACATAAACGTTGCTGTTGACCGCCAGAAAGCGATAGTGCACTTTTGCCCAGGTCATCTTTCACTTCATCCCAAAGCGCCGCACCACGCAGACTCTTCTCAACTCGCTCCATCAATTCTTTTTTATTTTTCAGCCCGTGTCTTTTTAAACCAAAGGCAATATTTTCATAAATAGATTTTGTAAATGGATTCGGCTTTTGGAAAACCATGCCAATCTCTTGTCGCACATTGTAAAGATCTACTTCTTTCCGGTTGATATTCACACCACCGTAGAGAATTTCGCCTTCCATGCGACAGCCCTCAATTTCATCATTCATTCGGTTAAGCGCCCGCAAGTAAGTCGACTTCCCGCAACCAGATGGACCAATAAGGGCTGTAACCTGATTTTCAGGAAAAACAAGATCAACCCCTTTGATCGCGTGATTGTCCCCGTAATAAACATGCAGATCATTGGTGGCCATTGCAGCTGGAAGTTCTGCTGCTGGCGTTGTCACATGAATCGGCGAATCAAGATCAAGTGCTTTGATCGGAACTTGTTTTGTAATCATCATATCAAAAACTCCTTTTTATCCGATTAAGAGGATGTCATTTTCTTAAAGACATATTTACCTAACAGACGAGCTAAAATGTTGAACAATAAGACGGAGAGGATCAGTACTGCCGAAGCACCATCAGAAATCGCCTGTGCATCCGGTACGATTCCTTCCCCATTAATTTTCCAAATATGCACCGCCAAAGTTTCGGCCGGTCGGAAAATGTTGAGCGGAGAAGCCGGATTAGCTGGATTCCAGTTGGTAAAGTCTAAAACAGGCGTACTTTGTCCCGCCGTGTAAATCAGGGCAGCCGCTTCACCAAAGACCCGACCTGCCGCTAAAATAACACCCGTTACGATTGCTGGTAAAGCTGCTGGAATCAAAACGCGCGTAATGGTTTCCCAACGTGTAATCCCGAGTGCCAGCCCAGCCTCCCGTTGTGTTTTTGGAATTGCCGTCAGCGCCTCTTCTACCACGCGAATAAGCAGCGGCAAGTTAAAGATCGTCAGCGTCAGTGCCCCCGAAAGTACCGAGAAGCTCCAGCCCATTTGGATAACGAATACCAGAAAGCCGAACAAACCAACAACGATAGATGGCAAGGAGCTGAGCACTTCGATCGTCGTGCGAATCAAGTCCGTCAGCCAGTTTTTCCGTGCATATTCTGCCATGTAGATTCCCGCGCCGAGTGAAATCGGAACAGAAATCACCATTGTAATAATCAGCATATAAAAAGAGTTCCAAAGCTCTGGACCAATCCCGCCACCCGCTTTAAACGATTCAGGTGGTGCCGTCAGAAAATGCCAGCTGATCTGCGGGACACCTCTGACAAGAATATAGCCCAGCAGTCCGGCCAGAATGAGAACGATAAATGCGGCGATGGCATAAAAAACGCCTGTTGCTATTTTATCCTTTGTCTTTACATTCATTTCACTTTCCTCCTACGACCGATGAAGCGGATAATAATGATGAAAAAGAGTGACATCGCCAGAAGAACCATTGCCAGCGACCATAATACATTGTTGTCGAGCGTTCCCATGACCGTGTTACCCATGCCCATCGTCAAAATACTCGTAAGCGTGGATGCAGGTTCAAAGAGTGAAGTCGGAATCACTGCTGAATTCCCGATGACCATTTGTACAGCAAGAGCTTCCCCGAAGGCACGCGCCATCCCGAAAACAATCGCCGTCAAAATTCCCGGCCGCGCCGAGCGAAGCACAACCCGCCAAATTGTCTGCCAGCGAGTAGCCCCCAGCGCAAGTGATCCTTCCCGGTAGTGCCGAGGAACCGCCGAAATCGCATCGACACTTAGAGAAGTGACAGTTGGCAGAATCATCACCGTTAAAACAACCGTGGCCGCGGCAATCCCGAAGCCACTTCCCGAAACATGCTCTCGTATAAACGGCACAACAACACTCAGCCCAATAAATCCATAAACGACTGATGGAATCCCAACTAAGAGCTCCATAACCGGCTGCAAAATCCGTTTACCAAAACGAGGCGAGATTTCCACCATAAAAATAGCGGCACCAATCGCCAGCGGACCAGCGATACACGCAGCTAAAAGCGTGACGGCAAAGGAACCTATAATCATCGGCAGCGCCCCTACAAGCGGTTCGCCATTTGCGCCAGTTTTAGTCGGATTCCAGTCCGTCCCGGTAATAAAATCGATAAATGATACTTTATTGACAAAAAAGGTGGCTAAGCCCTTTGAGATAACGAAATATAAAATTGAAACTGCCGCAAGCACCATCACAGCAATACAAATAAAGGTGATAATTTTCCCTCTTGTTTCGAGTCTTGCCTTTTTGGAAGTCTGGGTAAGTTTGCTTTCTTTGATACCTTCCACGAGTCATTCTCCTTCCCTACAAACGAGGGCGCGTCTACCCTGATCAGCCAAGGTAGACGTCCCTGTATTTCTTATCTCTTTTAGTTTGCTTTATTTGACGTCCTTCACGTTTCCATCAGCGTCACGTTCAACTTTCATATCCGTGATTGCTTGATAGCCCAGTTCAGGAACAACATTTTTCTGAACATCTTCACTTGTCATGTATTCAAGGAACGCTTTCGTAACGCCGTCCGGTTTTCCATTTGTATACATGTGCTCGTAAGACCAGATTTTCCAATCATTTGTTGCAACGTTCTTTTCAGTTGGTTCAACATTATCAACGGATAGTCCTTGAATGGAATCATCAATGTAGGAGAATGCTAGATAGCTGATTGCTCCAGGCGTTTCACTGACGATTTTACGAACCGTACCGGAAGAATCTTGTTCCTGTGCTTTAATTGGTGTCGCACCATTCAAGCCCCATTTTTCAAAAGTAGCACGTGTGCCGCTTCCTTCTGCACGGTTGATAACCGTAATTTTTTCATCTTTACCGCCAACATCTTTCCAGTTAGTGATTTTTCCTGTGAAAATGTCGATCAGTTGATCTTGGCTCAAGTTTTTCACGCCAACATCTTTATTTGTTACAGGAGCCATGCCGACAACTGCGACTTTATGGTCCACAAGTTTTGAAGCATCCACGCCATCTTTTTCTTCAGCAAATACATCTGAGTTCCCGATATCAACAGAACCTGCACCAACCTGTGTCAGACCTGTACCGGAACCGCCGCCTTGCACATTAATTTGCGCTTTTGGATTCTCTGTTTGGAACTGTTTGCCTGCTGCTTCAACAAGTGGTTGAAGTGCTGTAGAGCCAACCGCCGTAATCGATCCAGATACTTCTTTTGATGACCCATTTGCTTTATCACTAGATGAACTGCCACTGCCGCAACCTGCTGCCACTAAAAGTAGCGCTGAAAGTACTGCAATGATTCCTAATAACTTCTTCTTCATATTTCGTTACCCACCCTTGTTTTTTATAATGGTTATCTCTTACAGTTCTAACTATAACCGCCAACGTTTAAGCTGTTATGTAGGGATTGTAAAGATCTTGTAAAGGCTCTGCTTTTTTATGTAAATTGTAAATTTTTTTGTAAAATGATGGCATTTTAATAACGATTATCTGCATTTCTGTTCTAAATCATAAAAAAACAGGCTTATCTTTTAAAGATAAACCTGTTTTCTGTAAAGATTATTTTTTCGGTAGATAAACATGGAAACTGGAGCCCTGCTCTTCCACGCTTTCCACACTGATAGAGCCGCCAGCACTTTCGACTAAATGCTTCACGATAGAAAGCCCCAGTCCAGTGCCCCCCGAATGCCTGCTTCGTGCCTTATCGACCCGGTAAAATCGTTCAAAAATCCGGTCCAGATCTTTTGCTGGAATACCAATCCCATTATCCTGTACCGTTAAGCATACTTGATCGTCCGTTTCCTCTGCAATCACTTGGACTCTGCCCTGTTTTGGCGTATAGGCGATCGCGTTCGACAAGAGGTTGATCAGAATTTGCTGCAAGCGGTCCCGATCCGTTTCAATGACAACCGGATGATCCGCTCCCATGACTTCCACCTGAATGCCTTTTTCTGCCGCCAGTGCACGCACAGTTTTGACGGACTGCTCGATCACTTGCCCCACTTCGATTTCTTCTTTCATTGTCGGCAGCGATTTCTGCTCAATGCGAGAAAGTGCCAGAATATCCAAAATCAAGCGATGCAGTCGATCACTTTCATCCTTGATAATATGCAAGAATTGTTTGAGCAGTGCTTCATCATACATCGCACCGTCCAGCAAGGTCTCAGCAAAGCCTTTTAGTGCAGTGACCGGCGTTTTCAACTCATGCGACACATTGGCGACAAATTCTGAACGCACCTGCTCCAAATGGCGAATTTGCGTAATATCATGCAAAAGCAAGATGATGCCGCTGATCTCGCCCTCTTCATTTAAAATCGGTGACACGCTGGCATCCAAAATCATCTCCCGCGGGAAATATAGCGTCACTTCTTCCTGTTGCATCCTCTTCGATTCCAGTGTTTTTTCAACCAGCTGATTCAAGGCAAAGCTTTTCAAGGATTCATAAAACGGTTTGCCCGTAATATCCGTTTCGCCTAGCAGCTGATACATCGTTTTATTCGTCATGACGACTTCTTTTTCATTATTGATCAACATGACACCGCTGACCAAATTTTGAACAATCACAGAAAGTCGCTGCGAATTTTCACGAATCTCATGCATCTGGGTTTCCAAGCTTTCCGCCAACTTGTTGACACTGATCGACAGGTCGGCCAGTTCACCGCTCGACTTCCCATGAATCCGACTGTCATATTTATAGTTGGCCAAATCCGTCGACACATCAATGATTTCCTTGACCGGCCGCGTAATCCGCCTTGCAATAATAATACTAATCGCCGCAATAATCAGCAACGCTACACCAAAAATGGCAAATAGACTCCACCACAATTGCTGCACGGCCTTTTCAACCGACTCAAGAGAAATCGAAACTCGCAGAACCCCATCCGTCTGCCCATCCTGCTTGATTGGAACAGCCACATACAGCATGCTGTAACCAACCGACTCACTTTTGCGAATGGCACTGCCGACACTCTCCCCTTTTACAAGCACATCCTGAACTTCCGGACGATTCAGGTGATTCTCCATTGTCGCCGGATCTTCCTTCGTATCCGCCACAACTTTCCCATCTTGATCGATCACCGTAATCCGAATATCAATATCTTCTGTCAGCGGTGCAAGCCTTGCCTGAATTTGATCGGCTTGTGTATCTAAATCAAGATGCTCAATATCCGTTGTTCGCAGCAAAATTTTCGCGTCGTCTTCCAGCTGATTCTCCTTCATAGTAAGATAGGTTGACTTCATCAGCTCACCAGAAAGAACCCCCACAACGCCCATTGTCACAAAAAACAAGATGACGAACGACAGCCCGATTTTCAACCATAGCTTTTTCATCCGTTCGCCTTCACATTTTCCATCTTATAGCCGAAGCCGCGGATCGTTTTAATGTATTTCGGTTGCTTGGTATCTAGCTCAATTTTGTCCCGCAAATGACTGACATGCACATCCACGATTCTCGTCTCGCCAATATATTCATAGTTCCAAACCGCATCAAGTAGCTGATCCCGCGAAAATACCTTTCCACGATGATTGGCCAAATAAAGCAGCAGCTCAAACTCTTTCGGCGTCAAATCAAGCAGCTCCTCACGCAAATAAACCTCATAGCTGTCCGGATAGATGGTCAATTCACCGATTACAACCTGTTTGACTTCCTCCGTCTCCTCAACTTGGGCTGGTTCACGTTTCCCTTCCGCCCGCCGTAAAATCGCCTTGATACGCGCCACAACTTCCCGTGGACTGAACGGTTTCGTCAAATAATCATCTGCCCCAAGCTCCAAACCAATAATTTTATCCAATTCCTCATCTTTTGCCGTCAGCATCAAAATCGGAATATCTATTTTATTTTGACGAAGTTTTTTGGTCACTTCGATTCCATCCATTTTCGGCAGCATCAAATCTAAAACGATCAAATCCGGCTGTTCAGAAAGCGCTAGTTTATAGCCCTCTTCGCCGTCTTCAGCTGTAATTACATCATAACCTGCTTTTTCAATATTGAACTGAAGCAACGTCACGATGGAGCTTTCATCATCTACAACTAAAATTTTTCCCACGTTTTTTCTCTCCTTCAGACCCTTTTTTCTGCCGGTCTTTTCTAATTTTTAACACTGATTACATTAAATATAGCATGAATTTACTTTTCTCGGGTAGAAAAGCCATACAATTAAAGAGAACTTTACAGAAGCTTAACACTTTTAAATGGATCGAGCTTGCTCCACAAAAAAACAGAATCAACAGCTAAACGAAACGTCCAGTTGATTCTGTTCCATTAGATAAAAAAGGGCTCATTATGTCCGCGGCTCTACAAACAACAGACCAAGCTCAAATGAATCATCCTCATAAAGCGCCGTTTGTTCAAAGCGCGGCTCCCCTGCTTGATCGACCACTTTCATTTTACAGAAAGCACGATTGACATTGAGCGCTTCATACATGGTTTCCCGTGAGTTGACCTTCACCCCATTAATTTCAACAATTTTCTCCCCGGCTGTCAAATTGAGACGTGCGGACGCTGTATTTTCACGTGCCCCCAGCACCACCAAGCCATCTGATTGCGGCAAGTAAGCCTTTGGCGCCAGCTTATCCGCCCGATAATAGCGGTAGCTGATCCAAATGCGGGCAATAATCGCCAAGACAAAGGCAAAGAGTGTCAGCGTCGGCATCATAATACTCAAAACGCCCGTCACCCCAATAATAACAGCCAAAGTCGTCACCTGCATGGAGATTTTCTTACTAATTTCAGTCGGCAAATGCCCCTGCACCTGCTGCTGGAAACCAACAATCAGCGGTAAAATGATCAATGAGTAGCTGCTCGTACCAATTGTAAAGACCGGCCACCAGTCGAACAACCGCTGAATATCATCCCCAGGAATAAAAGCAATCAGTGGCACAAACCAAAGTTTTCGCAGTTGGAAAGCACCAGCAAGTTTCCCCCGCTTTGTCCTCCGTAAAGATGGAGACGGCCATTTCGCGCTGGTATTCTGAATCAAGTATCCTTCAACAAGTAGCAGCGCCGCCAAGACAAACGTCATCGCAATCATAAAGTTATCAATATAAAGATCACCGTACGGAAAATTAGCATCCGTAAAAGGTGTCAAATCAATATCATAATAATAGCAAATGTAGAAAATCAGACTGGATATCCCAATCGTAAAAGCAGTCGAGCTAAGCCGAAACATTGAAACAAGCAACAATAATATCGTCACAATATTAAAGATAATCAGCCATTCAATCGTCACGCTGAAACCGGCAAAAAAAGTAGCAATCGAAATCGTTATAGCGATCCAAAAGCTGAGCCGAAAGAAGTTTTTCAACTCCATCCACGGTGAATAAATCCGCACACTAAATGACTTCCGTTCCCATTTAACACGGTTAAATCCGGCCGCAACAACCAGAATCATCGCAATATAAAATGTCGGCTGCATGAGGAGACTGCCAATTGCCTTGATTATTATCATTAAAATATCCATAAGACTTCACTTGCCTTCCAAAAACATTTTCTATAGTATTGGCGAAAGCAGCCGGCTGACCGCTTCTTTTAATTTGATCCATTTAGAACGCTGCTGATAAAGCTCCGGCGTCAATTGGTAGGACTTCAAAATATCTTCCAAGAAAATATCCTCCAATTTTTGCGCCAATTCCTTCTCATAGATAAACGCATTCACTTCAAAATTCAAACGAAAACTCCGAAAATCCAAATTCGCAGTCCCAACCGACGCGATCTCTCCATCAACAATCAATGTTTTCGCATGAATAAACCCATTATCATAAATAAAAATTTTCGCCCCAGTTTCCATCAATTCCCCTGCATAACTGGTCGTCGCCCGGTAAACAAAAGCATGATCCGGCTTATTTGGAATCATCAGCCGCACATCCACCCCCGACAAGCAGGCAATCTTGAGCGCCTCAATCAAACTAGCATCCGGTATAAAATAAGGCGACTGCAGATAAATCGATTTTTTCGCCGAGTTGATCATTTTAATATAGCCATTTTTAATCTGCTGCCATTCAGAATCCGGCCCACTTGCAACGATTTGCATACTAGTGTGCCCATTCCCATAGAAAGCCGGAAAATAGCGCGCTTTATAATCAATTTTCTGATTCGGAGCAGCCGAATTCCAGTCCATAATAAAACGGGTCTGCATCGCATAAACAGCTTTCCCACGAACGCGCAGATGCGTATCACGCCAGTACCCGAACTTCTTCCACAAGCCCAGATATTCATCTCCAATATTAAACCCGCCGATATAGCCCACTGATCCATCAATAATCGCCAGCTTACGGTGATTTCGATAATTCAGCCGAAAATTAATCAGTGGAAACTTAGACGGGAAAAACGGCCGCACCAGTCCGCCATTTCGCTCCAATTCACGAAAGAATGATTTTTTCGTTGTTCGTGAACCCATCGCGTCATAAATAATTTTCACATTTACCCCTTGCTTTGCCTTACGTTCAAGGACTTCCATGACACGTTTCCCCAGCGCATCCGAGTGGAAAATGTAGTAAATCAAATGAATATGATCCGTCGCATTCTCCATATCCTTAATAAGTGCATCAAATTTTTCATGTCCGTCGATATACGTCTCAACTTCATTATCCTGCGTCAAAATCGCCCCGTCATTCACGAGCAGCAGGTAAATCAAGTCACGGTGTTTCTTTACATTCGTGTCACTAAATGGAAATTCTTTATGTCGAATCAAGTCAATCTGATTAGCAGTCGACTCTTTGATGCCGATTTTTTCCTGTCCCTTCCAGTCGAAAATTTTCTTATTCGATAGCTTTCTCCCAAAAATCAAATAAATAATAAAGCCTACGATCGGAACAAACGTCAATACAAGCAACCATGCCCATGTAGCAGATGTGTCCCGACGTTCCAAGAAGACAGTGACACCCGCAAAGAAAACATTTAAAACAAGCAGAAGTATCAAAAACACTGCCAAAATTCCCATGTGGCGCCCCCTTTTTGCATTTACTCTGTTTTATCATATCATAAAAACGCTGGCACGCCTATTTCTTCATAAAAAAAGCGACCCAACAAAGTGGATCGCCATTCTTTATAGATAAGGCGCCGGATCGACCGGTACCCCATTTTGATGAATTTCAAAATGCAAATGCTGCCCTGTTGACTGTCCTGTCGAGCCCATAATGCCAATTGCTTGTCCCTGCATCACACGTTGACCGGCAACCACATTCAAACTTCCAGCCCGCATATGTCCATACAACGTTTGATAGCCATTCCCATGATCAATCTTGACCACATAGCCGTAACCTCCATAGCCACTGCCCGGTGCCCCGTATCCAGCAAACACAACCGTACCGTCTGCCGCTGCCGAAACTGTCACCGTTCCCCCAGCCGCAATATCTTGCCCTTTATGCGATTCATGCTGTCCAGTTACCGGATTAATCCGATCACTGAATCCCGAAGTTAAGATTCCAGCTGCCGGCTTGATAAACATACCGCCATTGCCACTCGGTTTGTTAGCCGCCGGAGAAGTAGCTTGCGAACTACCAGCCGAAGATGCCGCACTTGTCGAGCCGGTTGATTCTGTGCCCCCACCTTTCGCTTTTTCAGAAGCACTTGCCACAGTCGCCGCTCGTCGTGCTTCTTCCGCCTTAGCCGCTGCTTCTTGCTGTTTACGTGCCTCTTCCGCTTTGGCCGATTGGATATTCGCAGCCACCTGTTTCTCTTCTGCAGATAGGGAGCCCTGTTGTTTTTCAAGGAGAGTTTTCTCACTAGCCGTCTTATTTTCCTTTTCAGCCAAGGCCAAAATCAAATCATTTTTTTCCGCCTTTTGACTTTCTAAATTATTTTTTGAAACTTCAATTTTACTTGCTAAAAGCTTAAGTTCTGTCAATTTCTTTTGCGAAGCAGTTTCTTTTTGATCCAGCAGCTCCTGATCATCTTTTTGCTGCTTAATAATATTCTGATCGGCATTTACTAAGACTGAAACCACATTGACACGTTCAATCAAGTCGCTAAAGTCCTGTGATTCCAGCAAGATATTCAGATAGCTTTGGGCATTTCCATTCTTTTGAATAGCCCGCGCACGATCTTTTAAGACTTCCTGCCGATTTTGGATTTTTTCTTTCAAATCAGCAATATCTTTTTGTAATTTTTCGATTTTTGCGTTTTCATCATCTACTTGCGACTGCTGTTCCTTTAATTTACGATCTGTTTCTTCAATACTTTTTAAAAGTGATTCCAACTGCGTGGCGGCATTTTGCTGTTCCATTCCAATGCTTTCCATCTCACTATTTTTCGATTCAATACGCTGGTTCAAGTTTGACCGTTCTTGACTCAATTCATTCTGACGCTTTTCTAATTCATTCGTGCTATCCGCTAAAACTTGCATGGGACTATTCAAAACCACCGCGCCAGCTAAGACTACAATATAGCTGGTCCAATTTCTCTTTTTCATCATCTTCCCCCTTCAAAAAATCTTTGGCTCTAGGGAAAAGTCCCCTCTACTCCAATAAAAAAAGTACCCCTGTCAAAGTCAATCAACAAAGGTACTTTTCTATTTTCAATCACATTTAGTTGTCTGTTCTTAGAAGTTTGCTACACGACCAAAGCCTACTAGGTATTCGCCCCAGCCTGCGCCGTGAATGTTATCGTATTTAACACCATTGTCTTGTGCATTAATCATTGTACCGCCACCAACGTAGATCCCTACGTGTGCAATCCCGCTACCATAGTTGAAGAATACTAGATCGCCAGGTTTTGCTTGGCTTTCACTGACTTTTTGAGAAGCTGCATACTGACCAGCTGCTGTTCTTGGCAAGCTGATTCCAGCGGCTGCAAAGGAATAGGAAGTAAATCCTGAACAGTCAAATGCGTTCGGACCAGAAGCACCAAGTTGGTAAGGTTTACCAAGTTGCGCCGTTGCAGTTGACATCATTTTATCATACGCACTGCCACTACTTGCTGGAATGCTATTACTGGATGAGCTACTGTTATTTGTTGCACTGCTATTTGATGAGCTACTAGAAGAAGAACTTGAACTTGATGAACTGTTATCGCTACTGCTTGATGAAGCTGTTGCTTGTGCAGTAGTTGCTTCTTCAAGTTGTGCTGCTTTTTCGGCTGCTTCCTTAGCTTCTTGATCACGTTGCGCAACTAATTCAGATTTTTCATTTTCTGCTGCTGCTTGATCAGCTGCTAATTGTGTCACAACCGCTTCTTTTTGAGCTTTTTGAGCTTCAATTTTACCTTGTTCTGCTTCATAGTCTTGGATCGCTTTTTGTTGATCCGCTTGTTTTTGTTTCACAGAAGCTTGTTTTTCTTGTAAAGCTTTTTCATCATTTTGTTGATCTTCTAAAATCTGCTGATCAGAGTCCATCAATTGATTGACAGCAGATACACGACCAACTAAGTCAGTGATACTTTCTGCATTTAAAATAATGTCCAGATATGCATTGGAATTCGATGTTTTTTGCATCGCACGCGCACGATCTTTCAGTACCTCTTCGCGTTCTTTAATGCGTTCGTTGATTTTTTCGATATCATCATTTAGCTGTTTCAATTCTTTGTTAGTTTCATCATATTCTGCTTGCAGTGTTTTTGCTTTCTCTTGAGATTCATCAAGTTGAGATTGCAAAGTTGCTAATTGCGACTCCAAATCTGATTTTTGACCTTTAAGATCACTAATTTTTTTATCTTGGTCCTGAATGTCAGTATTTACGTCCGCAAAAACATTCGTCGTAAAAGCAGGTGTTAGACTGATAACTGCTGCAAGTGATACTGCAATAAACGCATTCTTTTTCAAAGATTTTACCTCCTAAAAAGCTCCCTAGCTTCTCTTTTCGTTTTTTTGGTTTAAATTTTTATATACAGGTTATATACATGATGTACACATTCTTATACTTTAAGGAATCGTCTGATCGAAATCGCGCTTCCCCAAATACCGATGAATACACCGATTAAAATAACAAGTGCACTTATCTCGAAGGCAAATGGTGTTGGCGGCAGAAGTGAAAGTGATGAACTTCCAAGCTTCGGATTCAGCCAATCGTAAATGTTGACATAGCCTACAAATGTCAGCACCACCGGAATTACCGAACCGATCAAGCCCAGCCACGCTCCTTCAAGAACAAATGGCCAGCGGATAAACCAGTTGGTCGCTCCAACTAATTTCATAATCTCGATTTCTCTTCTTCTTGAGAAAATCGCAATCTTGATCGTGTTTGAAATCAGGAACATTGCGGTAAGAAGTAAACCAATACTTAACACTATACCAGCATAGCGTACCCATTTCAAGGTATTGAATAATTTATCGACGGTTTTCTCTCCGTAATTAACATCGTTGACATACTTAAGTTTTTCAATTTGATTCGCAACCTGCTTAGTTTGAGATGGCTCTTTCGCCTGAACGATATACACATCGTAGAGCGGGTTGTCTTGCTCGAATAGCTCAAAATCTTCTCCGTAAGTTCCGACAAGCTTTTTCAGTTCATCGTCTTTGGATGAGAATTTGACACTCTCCACACCATCAATCTTTTCAATGTTTTTCTTCAGCTCTTCCTCTTGTTGCTTGTTCGCCTCCAGCGAAATATGTACGTTGATTTGCACATCATTCTCTACATCGGATGCTAATTTGTTCATATTGAGAAGTATTGAGAAGAATACACTGACAAGGATGAGTGTAACAGTCACAGCACTTGCTGCTGCAAATGTCATCCAGCCGTTTCTATAAAGACTTTTGAAGCTTTCCCTGAGATGTCGGCCAAAGGTTTTAAATTTCATATCCATACTCCCCTCGCTGTTCATCCCGTACGATTCTTCCATTTTCAATAGCGATAACACGATGTTTCAGCGTGTTAACAATTTCTTTATTGTGTGTCGCCATTACAATGGTCGTTCCGCGATTATTAATTTCTTCAAGGATGTTCATAATTTCCCATGAGGTATCTGGATCGAGATTTCCTGTTGGCTCATCTGCGATTAGAACTTTCGGTGTATTTGCAATGGAACGCGCAATCGAGATACGCTGCTGTTCCCCTCCTGAAAGTTCATCGGGCAACATCCGAACCTTATGCTTCAAATTAACAAGATCAAGGACTTCCATGACTCGCTCTTTGATTTCAGCCGGATCTTTTTCGACAACTTCCATCGCATATGCAATATTTTCATAAACTGTTTTACTCGGAAGCAACTTAAAATCTTGGAAAACTACGCCAACATGTCGTCGCAAGTAAGGAACTTCACGATTCTTCATCTCGATAAGATCAAAATTATCCACCTTAATCTTACCTTTTGTCGCTCGCTCTTCACGGTAGATCATTTTAATAAATGTAGATTTACCAGCCCCACTCGGACCAACTACATAAACAAATTCTCCGTCTTTGATGTCGACGTTCAAACCGTTAGCAGCAGTAATCCCATTCGGATACTTCTTATAAACGTCTTCCATTACTATCATCTTATCACCTAACTTGCCTTTCTATCAGCTTTTCCCAAGGTAATACCATGATAACCCGTGTATAGAGAAAGCCTATACAACACAAGAGTCATTATAACATGGTAGTTTTTCATACATGGGTTAATTGCATTACAGTTATATTTCATCATATGACATTATCAAATCTCGTGTAAATAACCATTTGTCTCTACTAATTCGTTCAACAAAATTTTTCATCATTTTGGACAAACAAAAAAAGCCGTTTTCACTGCTTCATCTTTTCACTGTCCCTATTGTACCGTTTTTTAGAACAAATTAACATTACAAGCAGATTAAAAATGATTACATCTCCAAGCAAGTGGTGCAGACCATTTCAGGCATTCTCGCCCATTTGTGAACAATAACACAGTTTCTGTTGTCATAAAACTGTTATATAAAAGTTGATATTCAAAAACCCCTTCAGAAAATGAAGCAATCTGCTCTTTTCTAAAGGGGATTAATTTATAGTGTAAAGCCTTCTCCCATTACCTCGCTGGCACTCATCACAACCACAAACGCATTCGGATCAATCTCCTTCACCACTTCTTTCAAGCGTGAAAATTCCCGCTGTGCAATGACACAAAGTAGAATCTGTTTATCCTCATCCGTGTAACCTCCCTTTGCAGAAAGGCGCGTAATCCCGCGATCAATTTTAAAAAGAATTGCCTCACGAATTGCCTCTTGATTGTTTGAAATGATGAATACTGTTTTGGACTGATTCAATCCCACTTGTACCAGATCAATTGTTTTGCTTGTTGCAAATAGACCGATAAGCGCGTATAGACCTGATTCGATATCAAAGACAAACATCGCCGAAATGACAACAAATCCATCAATGAGCGCCACACAAATTCCTAAAGACAGATGTGTATAGCGGTGTAAAATTTGAGCCACCACATCCGTCCCACCAGTAGAAGCTTTCCCTCGAAAAACGATCCCCAGACCGATTCCAACCAAAACGCCGCCAAACAGTGCAGCAACAAGTGGCTCAGTCGTCCACGGCTTAAGTCCTTGCGTCAAATAGACAAATAATGGCACCGTCATCGTACCGATAAAGGTTTTGATCCCAAACTGATACCCAAGAAAGAAAACACCCGCAATAAACAACGGAATATTCAGCGCCCACTGGATAAAAGCCGGTGTCCATCCCGTCAGATAATTGACGATTGTACTGATTCCGCTAACACCGCCAGAAGCAATATGGTTGGGTAAAAGTAGCACATTAAAAGCAAGTGCAATAATAGCTGCCCCGAGTACCACATATACATATTCAATCACTTTTTGCCAAGTCGGCGATAAAGTTTTCCGTCTATTTTTCACTCCTACTATGCCCCTCTTTTAGCCGATTTGTGAACGCAGATAGGCATTGATGAAATCATCAATTTCTCCGTCCATAACCGCTTGCGTATTCCCTGTTTCCTCGTTGGTACGATGATCTTTCACCATGGAATAAGGATGGAAAACGTAAGAGCGAATCTGACTGCCCCAACCAATTTCCTTTTGTTCACCACGAATAGCAGCAAGTTCTTGCTCTTTTTCTTCCTGCTCTTTTTGATAAAGTTTAGCTTTCAACATCCGCATCGCCTGCTCACGGTTTTTCAACTGCGAACGTTCGGACTGGCAAGTGACGACAATCCCTGTTGGCATGTGCGTCATCCGGACCGCTGAGTCAGTCGTATTGATATGCTGACCACCAGCACCTGTTGCCCGATACGTATCTATTTTCAGATCTTCTGAACGCACTTCAATTTCAATATCTTCATCCATTTCCGGCATCACATCTACTGACACAAATGACGTATGGCGGCGACCAGATGAATCAAACGGAGAAATCCGCACAAGACGGTGTACCCCTTTTTCTGCTTTCAAATAGCCATATGCATTATGACCTTTAATCAACAAAGTCACACTCTTAATTCCCGCTTCATCGCCGGCTTGATAATCAATCGTTTCAACCTTAAAGCCCTTTTTCTCAGCAAAGCGCTGATACATTCTGAAAAGCATGGAACCCCAGTCTTGAGATTCCGTTCCGCCAGCACCTGGATGCAGTTCTAAAATTGCATTATTTTTATCATAAGGACCGTTTAGCATCAACTTAAGTTCAAAGTCCGCCAATTCTTGAATAAAGCTGCCAAGCTCTTCTTCCAACTCAGCTTGAAGATCACTATCTGCCTCTTCTTTCAACAATTCCAGCGAAACGTCCATATTTTCTTGTTCTTCTTCCATTTTGTGGAAAGCATTGTAAACTTCTTTCAGCCCATTCGACTCGTTAATCACTTTTTGCGCTGCCTGCTGATCATTCCAAAAATCAGGATCCAGCATTTGGTCTTCCAATTCGGCAATACGCACTTCCATGTTATCTAAGTCAAAGAGACCCCCTAAAGTCTTTAATTTGTTGTGCCGTATTCTCTAAGGCATTACGGATTTCTGCTAATTCCATTGTTTTTTCCACCTTTTCAAAAGTTTTTTCACAATCTATCTTAGTATATAGAAAATTGCTCGATTTGGCTAGTGGGACTTATCAAACGCGTCCGCTAGACAAAAACAAAGCCAAACCTCTGTTGAGATTTGGCTTCTCGCATCCGTTTGTTAGGCTTCTTTTCCGTGGCAATTTTTATACTTTTTACCGCTTCCGCATGGACATGGATCGTTGCGTCCAATGTGTTTGTCTTTGCGAACCGGTTGGCGTTTGGCTTCTGGTTTTCCTTCTCCTGGATCCACCGCTTCCCCTTTCGCCACTTGCTCACGTTCAAGATTTTGTCTAATTTCAGCTTTCATGATGTAGCGTGCCACATCTTCGTCAATAGAAGAAACCATTTGTTCGAACATTTCGTAGCCTTCCGATTGATACTCACGTAGCGGATCAATTTGTCCATATGCCCGCAGATGGATACCATCACGCAAATGATCCATCGCATCAATATGATCCACCCATTTCGTATCAACGACTCTAAGAAGAACCACTTTTTGGAACTCATTAAATTGTTCTTCTGGAAGCAATTCTTCTTTCGCATCATAGGCTTCCTTGATTTTATCTAAAATGTAGGCTTCCATTTTATCCGGTTGTTTATTTTCAAGATCCTCAACTTTTATGGCACCTTCTGAAAGCAGGTTAGCATCTACATAATCCACAATCCCTTGCAGATTCCAATCTTCCTCAGATTCATGCGTCGATGCGTTAGCCATTACCATGTGATTCACAGTTCGTTCGATCATACTGTCGACAATTTCACGAAGACTATTTTCAGCTGTAATAACTTCATAACGCTGCTTGTAGATCACTTCCCGTTGTTGACGTAAAACATCATCATACTGCAAGACTTGTTTACGAGAATCGAAGTTATTTCCTTCTACACGTCTTTGAGCAGATTCAACGGCACGGCTGACCATCTTACTTTGAATAGCTTCTTCATCCATACCGAAGCGTTCCATCATACTCTTCATGTTATCCGATCCAAAACGACGCATCAATTCATCTTCCATTGAAAGATAAAACTGTGTCACACCTGGATCCCCTTGACGTCCTGAACGACCACGCAACTGGTTATCGATCCGGCGAGACTCGTGCCGTTCAGTACCAATAACCGCTAGTCCACCAACTTCGATGACACCTTCACCAAGTTTAATATCGGTACCACGACCAGCCATGTTGGTTGCAATCGTAACAGCACCTTTTTCACCGGCATTTTTGATGATATCAGCTTCACGTTCGTGTTGTTTCGCATTAAGGACATCATGATGGATACCCTTTTTCTTCAATTTGCCTGAAATCAATTCGGAAGTCTCGATGGCTACTGTACCAACAAGAACCGGCTGACCTTTAGCATGCCGCTCTGCAATATCTTCCACAACCGCATTAAATTTAGCCTCAATCGTTGTGTAAATTAAATCTGGACGGTCATCCCGCACGATCGGTTTATTTGTCGGAATTTCAATAACACGCATATTATAAATATCTCTGAATTCTTCTTCTTCCGTTTTAGCAGTACCTGTCATACCTGCCAATTTCTTGTACATACGGAAATAGTTTTGGAAAGTGATGGTTGCCATCGTTTTGGATTCATTCTGGATCGTCACGCCTTCTTTTGCTTCCAGCGCTTGGTGCAATCCTTCACTAAAACGACGACCTTTCATAATCCGACCTGTAAATTGGTCCACAATAAGCACTTCATCGTCTTGCGCCACATAATCGACATCTAACGCCATGGTGTAATTTGCTTTAAGAGCCTGCGCTATGTGGTGTAACAGAACGGCATTTTCTAAATCATACAAGTTCTCTACATCGAAGTATTTTTCGCCGCGCTCCATACCTTCTTCCGTCAAGTTGACAGATTTGGTTTTGATATCGACTGTAAAATCACGTTCTTCTACTAAAGTCGTAGCAAATGTATTCGCCCGTACATATAGAAGCGTTGATTTTTCTGCTTCACCTGAAATAATCAGCGGTGTCCTCGCTTCATCGACTAAAATGGAGTCGACTTCATCGATGACAGCAAAGGAAAGCGGACGTTGCACCATCTGTTCTTTATAAACCACCATATTATCCCGCAAATAGTCAAAACCAAGCTCATTATTCGTACTATAGGTAATATCGCAAGCGTACTGTTCGCGTTTTTCCTCACTGGATAGCGCATTAAGATTCAAGCCAACTGTTAAGCCAAGAAATTGATACAGTTCACCCATTTCAACTGCATCCCGCTGAGCCAAATATTCATTGACCGTAACGACATGAACACCTTCACCTGATAGTGCATTCAAATAAACTGGCAATGTTGCCGTCAGCGTTTTCCCTTCACCAGTTTTCATCTCAGCAATGTTCCCTTCATGGAGTACAATCCCCCCCATTAATTGAACACGAAACGGATACATGCCTAAAACCCGTTTTGCACCTTCTCTTGCTACAGCAAAAGCTTCGACAAGTAAGTCATCAAGTGATTCCCCACTTTGATAACGTTCTTTAAATTCAACTGTTTTCTCACGCAAAGCATCATCCGAAAGCTCTGCCATTTCGTCTGCAAGGGCTTCAATCTTATCTGCTTTTTTTTCGAGATACTTCATATCTTTCTTGCCAGACTCAAAAATCTTTTTCAATAAACCTGCCATTATTGATTCTCCTCTACTGTTTTCACTACATTACGATCGTAGTTAAGCAAACTATGTTAAATCAGGATTCTAATTTAAGATACACTTATTAATTTTATCACTTATTCATCTAAAATGACAATATCACGATCATTTTGTTGTATTTATAGTGATAACAGTTATTATAGCACGATGATCACTTGTTGAATGTGTATTTTATGTGACATAAAAAAATTTTTTTAAGAATGGTTTATCATTATTCTCCTGCCAGGACATCATTTCATTTATTTTGGTATATACCAAAATGCTTTCCTTTACTATATTCCTATGTTTTGACTCGTTAACTACGGGTATGGATTTACTGCAACTAAATATTGCTAGTTGCTTAGCTTCTTTTTGTAAACGCAAACATTCAAAAAAAGGAGGATTTTTTGTATGTTAGGAGAAACAAAGAAATGGGTGGTAGGCAGTCTATTAACGGGAACGGCGATGCTTTTCAGTTTTTCATTAAGCGGACAAGCCTTCGCTGCAACAGATGCCGCCTCCTCAATGCCGGATATCACAGGAAAAAAAGTATTGGTAGGCTACTGGCACAGCTGGAAATCTGCCGGAAAGGATGGCTATCAACAAGGGACTTCTGCTGATATTGCGCTCTCAAGTGTAAACAAAGCCTACAATATCATTCCTGTTGCTTTCATGAAAGGCGATGGCGTCAATCGCATTCCTAGCTTCAAACCTGTTGGAATGACGGATAGTGATTTTCGCGCCCAAGTTGCAGCCTTAAACAGCCAAGGAAGGAGCGTTTTACTCGCACTAGGCGGGGCAGATGGTCATGTACAACTTCAAACTGGAGATGAACAAGCATTTGCAAACGAAATTATTCGCCAAGTCGAAACGTATGGTTTTGATGGACTAGATATTGATCTAGAACAAACAGCTATTACCGCCGGAAACAACCAAACAGTTATTCCAGCAGCGCTCAAAATCGTTAAAGATCATTACCGTGCAGAAGGAAAAAATTTCTTGATTACAATGGCTCCAGAATTTCCTTATTTGAAACCAGGCGGTGCTTATGCAACCTATATTACTTCTCTTACCGGTTATTATGATTATATTGCGCCTCAACTTTACAATCAGGGAGGCGACGGCGTTTGGGTAGATGAAACCAATCAATGGATTGCCCAAAACAATGATACCTTGAAAAAAGAATTCCTTTATTATATGGCCGATTCTTTTATTCACGGCTCTAGAGGATTTCTTCAAATTCCAGCTGACAAACTTGTTTTAGGCTTGCCAAGTAATAATGATGCTGCCGCAACTGGCTATGTGACAAACCCTCAAAATGTCTTTGATGCCTTTAACCAATTACAGGCGAACGGAAATGGTATTCGAGGGATCATGACTTGGTCCGCTAATTGGGATGAAGGCAAAAATAAAAATGGTGTTTCTTACAATAGTTCTTTCGCCAACACCTATGGCCCTTTTCTTGGAACCAAATAATTTTTAAATAGAAAACGCTCCGCCTCAAATCTTGGCGGAGCGTTTATTAGATCAAATTCAGTTTGTTTCAATTAGTCCATATTTACCGTCTTTTCGGCGATAAACGATATTAGTTCCATTGGATTCAGCATCCGTATATACATAGAAGCTGTGTCCCAGCAAATTCATTTGCAAAACTGCTTCTTCGCTATCCATTGGTTTTAGTGAAAATTGTTTTGTACGAACAATTTCCAAGTCACTTTCCGTTTCTTCAGTTGCAGAGCCTGTTACCTCAGAAAAAGCAAAGTAATCTTGACTTGCACCCTTATCACGGAATTTACGATTTACTTTTGTTTTATGTTTACGAATTTGGCGTTCTAGCTTATCCGCAATCAAATCAATGCTTGCATATAAATCTCCGCTTGTTTCTTCTGCACGAAGAACAAGATTTGGGAGGGGAATCGTCACTTCAACCTTCGCATTTTTATCAGAATACACCTTTAAGTTCACATGAACATTGGCATCTGGTGTTTCGGTAAAGTATCTTTCCAATTTGTCGATTTTCTTTTCCACATAATTTCTGATTGCCTCGGTGACTTCGATATTTTCACCACGAATGTTGTACTTAAGCATAGTAATTCCTCCTTTGAGATAAAACAAATTTGTTGCAAGGAGCTTTATGTCCTTACCCCTAGTCTAAGGTAAAAAACGCCTTTTTGCAAACATTTACACAAACAATATTCACTGTTTTGCATAAACTGCTTTACCTCTATTCTATACTATCTGTTTCCACTAATTAAGCCAACACAAACCTAATTTTAATAAAAATTTTACAAACTTATCTAAATACCGTTAGGCTCTCTATGTTCTTAAATCCTTTATCATAAAAGGCTTTTGCTGCAAGATTTAAAGTTGCGCCCGTTGTATAAATATCATCTATAAGTAATATCGGTTGATCGGTGAACAAATTTACTTCTTCATTCATATGAAAAACTTGCTCTGCGTTCAATCTTTCTACTCTGCTTCGTTTAGATTGTTTTTCGCCTTCTTCACGTATAAGCAGTTCTTGATACTGCAAGGCAGCTTCATGAAGAATAGCAGAAACCTGATTAAAGCCTCTTTCAGCTAGTCTGTTTTCCGCTAATGGTATCGGACACAAGATCCAGTTCTTCACCATCGCTTGAAGGGGTGGTGTTAGTATCTCTCCTAGGGCTTTTGCCAATACATAATCTCCTCTATATTTATAAAGTTCCATAAAGGCTTTTGCAAATTGATTATACTGACATATGGATCGATTGCGTGTTAAATACCGTTGCCTATCTCTTTCTCTTTGCTGACAGTCTTGACAAATCCCTTTTGAATCTGATCTTCCACAAACAGAACACGCATCTGCTTGATTGATATACGAAAGACTTGCCCAACAAATTTCACAAAGAACCGTTGACTTACATCTACTAAATAAATTCCATGTTATGTGTTTATCCATCTTCACGCCGCAATAGAGGCAGTTATTCACCTTCTCTTAACAGCCCTTCCTGTCTACCTAAACGATTCATCATTTGAACATGACGAATAGCTTGCCGTATTTGTTTAGTTATTCCATAATGAAAAAAGCAAACATCTCCTGTTGGATATTCGATTTTTCTCCCAGCCCTTCCTGCAATCTGCACAAGTGCAGCTTCTGTAAAAATCGGTCCTTCTGCTCCAAATACAGCAACCTGGACATTTTCAAAGGTCACTCCCCGTTCAAGAATCGTTGTTGTTAGCAAAAATTCTATTTCAAAATTCCGCAATGCTTCTACCTTTTCTTTTCGTTTTTTATCCCCTGAATGTACTGTTGAGAATTTTTCATAGCCCTCTGTTTGCATGATTTCTCTCATTTCTTCCATCACTTTGATTTCCGGGAAAAAGATTAAGGCTCGTTGCCTCTTTCTTTGAATCTCACTTAACCACTTGACTAATTTCGTTGGAATCTTTCTTCTCGCAAGACATTTCGACCAATTCCCAATCCAACAAGTTCTCGGCTCTGGTAATTTATATTGATGATATCTGGCTGGGATCTTCACATGTTTCATTTCACCCTTGGAACATCTTCGTTGCCACTCAGGAGACGGAGTAGCCGTGATATAGATATGTGCAGAATGATCTTTAGCCGCTTTTTTGACTGCATATTCCAAATAAGGATCTTGGGCATATGGAAAGGCATCCACCTCGTCCACTAAAACAACATCAAAATATTGATAGAATTTAATAAGCTGATGTGTTGTTGCAATAACAAATTGCTCTCCTTGAAAGCTTTGATCCGAATCTCCATATAAACATGTAATTTTCACAGTCGGAAATACTTCTTTTAATCGAGGGAAAAGTTCGATACACACATCTACCCTTGGCGAACATAAACAAACTCTTAAGCCTTGTTGCAAGGCCCATTCAATCCCCGCAAAAGTCATTTCTGTTTTGCCAGATCCTGCAACTGACCATAAAAGCAGTTCCTCTCTTTTTTGAATAGCATTCATAACTGCTTTTGACCCTTTCATTTGTCCTGCTTTCAGTTGAAATGCCCATTTCAGAAAATCTTCCTTACATTTTTTTAACTCTTGCGCTTCCAAATAATAGAGATCTGTTTCTTCATCCATTCGTCCCATTATTAAACAGTTGCGACAATAGATTAGAGAATCGGCAGGAAGATTATTTTTCGGTATTTGGCCAAATTTAATTGGATTATCATTTCCGCATCGCATGCACATCCATTGGGACTGCTTTTTTTGAAGGGCCTTTATTACTTTCATTTTGAAAGGATTATCTACCTCTTTTGAAAGATAT
This sequence comes from Listeria costaricensis, assembly GCF_900183385.1. Lineage (GTDB taxonomy): Bacteria > Bacillota > Bacilli > Lactobacillales > Listeriaceae > Listeria > Listeria costaricensis. The sequence continues at coordinate 78,076 of NZ_FXUT01000008.1, read as the reverse complement.
AACTTTCCTGGATAGCAACTCATTGATATCACCTCGCAGTATTGTTATATCAAATTTCAAAAAAAGTTGCAGAAGCTAAAATTGATTTTTAACTGCCTAAAACTTAATTTTCCCTAGGAGAAAAATGATTTTTTGAGGCTCAAAATTCATTTTTTAGCCCAAATATGAAACTTTGGCCTTTTTACAAAAAAATTCGATGCCATTATACTGAAATAGCATCGAATCTCTTTTATTTAATTGACCATGTGAGTCCGAGAGCCCCTTCACCTAAGTGAGTCCCGATCACTGGACCAAAATAGCTTAATTTAAATTCTACTGAAGGAAAATTTGTTTGAAGCTCATTCATCCATTTCAACCCTTTTTCTGGACAGTTCCCATGAATGACATATGCTCGCTGAGCCTGGTTCTTCTCAACAGCCTCGGCTAAAAGCTCTTCAATTCGTTTTAATGCCTTTTTTTGAGTTCGCACCTTTTCAAACAGTTCGATTTTCTTCTCTTCAAAATGAAGAATCGGCTTGATTTGGAGTAAACTGCCAATCATTGCCTGTGCACCATTTAATCTGCCACCACGTGCAAGATTATTCAAGTCATCCACCATAAAATAAGCATCCATTACCTCTAATAAAGCAGCTATATCTTGTTGGATCTCTTGTACCGATTTTCCTGACGAAACACCTTCAGCAGCTTTTAAAACTAACATGCCTTGTGCCATACACGAAATCCCTGAATCTATCGCTATTACATTTATTCCATCAACTAAGCTACCTGCTGACACAGCGTTTTGATAAGTCCCGCTGATTTCACTGGACAAATGGATTGTAATGATTGTTTCAATTCCATTACTTTTTAGCTGTTCGAACAAATGAATAAAATCACCAGGCGCTGGTTGAGAAGAGGTGGGAAATGCTTCACTTTGTTTTGCATATGCGTAAAAATCTTCTGTAGACAGCTCTTTTTCCTCTTTAAACGACTGACCACCAACCGTTACAGACAACGGAACGATATGAATATCATATTGCGCGAGTTGTTCTTTAGGTATATACGCTGTGCTGTCTGTTACAACGGCAATCTTTTCCAAACTCATAAATTCACCTCAAAGTAATTAACGAATGTACACCCAGCCATTTTTGATTGCTGTTACAACTGCTTGTGTACGATCATTTACTTTCATTTTTTGTAAAATGCTACTTACATGATTCTTTACTGTTTTTTCACTGATAAAGAGCGTTTCACCAATGCCACGATTACTTTTGCCATCAGTCAACAATTGCAGCACTTCACATTCGCGGTGCGTTAAGATATGGAGCGGCATTTTGACCTCAGGTTGTTGATAACCATAAACGCCTTGTGCGGTATTTGTGCTGGCTAAATGGCGATATTCTCGAATCAATTTAATCGCAGCTTTAGGGTGAATGTAAGCACCACCATCATCTACAATTTTAATTGCATCAACCAATTCTTTGGCATCCATCTCTTTTAATAAATAACCTACAGCACCTGAACGAAGCGCTTCGGTTACATATTCATCTGAGTCATGAATAGTAAGAACAATCACTTTGATACTAGGAAACTGTCTTACTAACATTTCAGTTGCGTCTAATCCATTCACTGTGGGCATATTTATATCCATTAATACGATATCCGGTTTGTATTCTCTTACTTTTGCCACGATATTTTTACCATTTTCCGCTTCAGCAACCACTTCAAAAGAATTTTCGAGTTCTAAAATCCGTTTAATACCTTCACGGAATAATTGATGATCGTCGACAATCATAATCTTAAGCGTCATAATGACTATTCCTCCTTAATAACCTGTTTTTACAAGCGAACAATCTGTGCTAAGTTTGTCATTCGATCTTTGAATTAACTTGCTTTCAAGTAGTCTCAAGCACTCCCATTATTCATACATTGATGAAAGTCATTTTCTATAATTTGTTGAATGATTATTGCATCTGTAACTTTTTCCATTGTTGATTTTAAAACTACTACTTTTATTATAATGCAGATGCACCAAAAATTACTGCAATTTGCCTATATTTTTGTAGTGAAAATTAATATAGCCCTGCCTAAAGTAATAGTGATTATCATTATAACATGAATTTGATCCCACTTCATCTACTATATCAATGCATAAGATAAAAACTTGCTATACAACGATCTGAATTTCAGCTAAAATAGAAGCAAACTATGCGCTGATTTACAGGAGGTTTCCTATGTTAGAAAAGTATCTGACTATAAAAAACGAGGGACAGCATGAAATTGAAATCGAAAAATCGCGCTTTATTTGCACCATTGCCCGTGCAGAAACAGAGCAGGCAGCGCAATCCTTTATTTCATCCATAAAGAAAAAATATAGAGATGCTACCCACAATTGTTCTGCCTACATCATTGGCGAAAATGATCAGCATCAAAAAGCAAATGATGACGGAGAACCAAGTGGCACAGCTGGTATTCCTATGTTAGAAGTTCTCAAAAAGAAAAACCTAAAAAATACCGTCGTCATTGTAACCCGCTATTTTGGCGGCACTAAATTAGGAGCAGGCGGCCTTGTACGTGCCTATGGGAAGGCTGTTAGCGAAACATGTAAGGCTATTGGGATTGTTGAGCGGACTTTAGCAACGATTATCTCAGTCCCTGTCCCTTATAATCAATTAGACAAACTCGAAAACTTGCTCCTACAAAAGGATTATCAGATTGCCCACAAAACATATACTGATTTAGTAACATTAGACATATTTGTAGATCAAGATGATATTGATCCTTTTACAAAATTAATGACGGAATTCTCAAGCGGCAAAATTCATTGCCAAAAAGGCATACAACAATACCGGGAAAAGGATGTTCCAGAACTATGATTCAAAATTACTTTACACCACCCGATACTTTTCAAACAGAACGTTTATTGTTGAAAAAAACCACTTTAGACGACGCACCTGCTCTTTTAGAAATTTGGTCCAATGAAGAAGTGGCAAAATTTATGAATATCGAACGGTTCAAGTCTGTTTCCCAAGCGGAAGAAATGATCAGAGTCATTGAAGAAGAAAAATCTGCTTGTAGATATACAATTTTTAATCATCAGACTGTAATCGGTTCAATTGGAATCAATGAAATCTCAGTCCAGGATGCTTCTTTTGAAATCGGATATGAATTAGCTAAAAACTTTTGGCGCCAAGGTTTTATGTCAGAAGCGCTTACCGCATTTTTAGAAATACTTGCAAAAAACTCCGCTTTCCAAGCAGCTACAGCAAAAGTTTTACCTGAAAACGTGGCCTCTATATCCTTACTTAAAAAATTAGGCTTTCAGGAATTTCAGCAGATACAAGAATTTGATCTTTTCAATCATGGATTATGTGACATTTCTATATTTAAACGCAATTTATCAATCTGAATCAGCTATTATATTACATTTTTGAAAGGATATTAGTTTTTTATATTATTCTTTGCCATATTTTTGTATAATGTAGATTAGACGAACAAGAAAAAATTAAACAAAACGTAAATAGGCTGTAACATAGCAAGCTCTATGACATGATACAATTTACATTATGTTTGTGCTGATAACTCTTGCAAAGCGAATTGAATTTTAAGGAGAATTAATATATGAAAAATGGCAGATACAATAATGAAAGAGCTGCCAAGTATAAAAAGCGTCGTCGAATCCTCTATTGGATTTTGATACCGATTTTAGTGTTAATACTTGGAGGCATCGGTTACGGTACCTATCTGTTCAGTAAAACAAAATTGGCTGTTGATAATTCCTATGACAGTGTTCGTAATGGCGAGGCTTCAACGCTTCGCACAAAAGATATTGAACCAATCAAAGACAGCTTTTCAGTTCTGCTAATCGGTGTGGATTCAAGTGAAACGCGAGAGGGAAATGGAAATCCTCGAAGTGATTCTCTCATTCTTGCAACTGTAAATGTAAAAGATCATCGTGTTGAAATGACAAGCATTCCGCGTGACTCTTACGTGCATATCAGTGCTCCAGAAAAAGACATTGATATGTATACAAAAATAAATGCTGCCCATGCTTATGGCGGTCCAGAATTAACAATGAAAACAGTAGAAGAGCAATTTAATATTCCAATCGATTATTATGTTCGTTTTGATTTTGAAGCATTGATTAAAATTGTTGATGCGCTTGGTGGAATTGATGTAAATGTACCGGTTACTTTTACAGAACAAAATTCTAAAGATGAAGCAGATGCCATCCACTTAGAAAAAGGCGAACAGCATCTAAACGGCGAGGAAGCTTTGGCATTAGCAAGAACTCGTCACATTGACAATGATATTGAACGCGGTAAAAGGCAACAATTAATCATTAAAGCCATTGTGGATAAGGCTTCTGAAATTTCATCGATCAGCAAATATTCGAGTATTATTGATGCCATTGGTGAGAATATGAAAACCAATCTATCTTTCAACCAAATGCTATCCATTGCTAAATTCGGCATGACAAATACGATTGATATGAAGTCACTGAATCTTGTTGGCTATGATGCTCCTCAAGGCGGAGTCTATTATTATCAATTAGATGAGGATTCTGTAGAAAGTGTTGCGAATGAATTTGCGGACGAATTAGGTATTGCAAAGCCCTATCCGAATGCTGCTCCTTATACAGATGACACAACAACGACTGACAGTTCCACTACAAGCAACTAAAAAAGCGGTGTAAGACTTAGAAGTTTTTAATTACTTCTAAAGTGTTACACCGTTTTTCTATGGTCTCTTGCGATGAATTTTTTGAAGAATATTTAAGATGGGACGATAATCTTCTCCAACTAAGCCAATGAACTCCACAATGATTTCAATCAATAGTGCTAATAAAAGCAGTAAGACAACAGAACCCCAGGTTGTTGAAAATGAAAAAATAAAACCTGTAATTGAAAAAAGTAATGCCATACAATAAATGAGTAAGACCGTTTGGCGCTGTGTAAAACCTAATGCCATTAGACGATGATGGATATGTGAACGATCTGCTGATGATACAGGCATCTTTTTCTTCAGACGTCGAACAATCGCAAAAAACGTATCTGATAAAGGCACACCTAGAATGATTAGCGGAACAAGCAGTGAGATGAATGTAACATTTTTAAAGCCCATTAATGATAATACCGCAATCATATAACCTAAAAATAACGCTCCCGTATCTCCCATGAAAATGGAAGCTGGTGGGAAATTAAAAATCAAAAAGCTGAGTGTAGCTGCAACTAATAAAAATGCTACAGGTGCCACAAAAGCATCTTGTAATAATAGGGCCATGCCTGCTATTGTCATTAAAGCTATGATTGATACCCCGCCGGCAAGACCATCCAATCCATCGATGAGGTTTATCGCATTAATTATTGCAACCACCCAAATAATAGAAATTGGAATCGCAAATACACCAAAGTCTAACGGGCCGAAAAAAGGAACATTAATAAATTCAATCGTAACTTGTCCCCAAATCGTTACGCAAACAGCAGCCAATATTTGACCAAGTAATTTCAATTTAGGGGATAATTCAATCACATCGTCAATTAATCCCGTAAGTAGAATAATTACCGCGCCTAAATATACAGGTAATGTTCCTGTACGATCAATCGGAGCCAAAAAGAAACCAATCGAAAAGCTGATAAAAATTGCTAATCCGCCCAATGTTGGTGTCGGCTTTATATGCGCGTGCCGCTCACGAGGAGTATCAACAGCATGAATAAGAAAAGCTACTTTCCTAATAATAGGGATCAAAATAATCCCGCTAATAAATGTAATAATAACCCATGTCAACAATCCTGTTTCAGCTCCATTCTACCCCAACTTGATCAATTGTTTGCTGTCTATAAATTTTTCTATTTTTTTCATACTTATTTCTACACCAATTCCCATTTTTTGTGGAACCTCCAACCGGCCATCCTGCAATTTGAATTCCTCTTCAATAATATCCTCATTAAAATACCGATTTGTAGCTGAAATATCCCCTGGAAAATTAAATTCCTTTCGAGAAGCCAGTGCAAGATTATGCGCCCGACCGATACCTGCTTCAAGCATGCCTCCACACCATACAATCAACCCTTTTTCATGGCAATAATTAATAATCTTGAGCGCTTCAGTGTGGCCGCCAACTCTTGCCATTTTTAAATTAATTGCTCGGCAACTTTCCATCCGATACGCTTGGTTCACGTCATTAACAGAGCGAATATTTTCATCTAAGCAAATGGGGGTTTGGATTTGTTTTTGTAATTGGGCATGAAAAATAAAATCTCTAATAGAAAAGGGCTGCTCAATCATTGCTAATTGAAATCTATCCAAATCTTTTAATCTGTCAAAGTCTGCTAAAGTATATGCTGAATTGGCATCTGCCATCAATAGTATCTCCGGAAATGCCTCACGAACAGCAGCGATATAAGTTAGATCATGATCTGGTTTAATTTTTACTTTAATACGTTTATAGCCTTGATGGACATAACTTGTCACTCGGGCTACAAGCTCTGCTGGACTTTTTTGAATACCCAAACTAACCCCAACATCTAAAAAGATGCCTTCTCCACCTAAAGCTTTTTGTAGAGACTGTGTATTTTTTTTTGCATAAAGATCCCACAACGCTGATTCAACAGCAGCTTTTGCCATTTCATTGCCGCGTATCCAAGAGAAACGGGTCTGAAATTCGCTGGGATGTGAAAACTCCCAACCATTCATTTGGGGGACGATTACTTTCTCCAAGATAAATTTAGCGGCAAATAAGAATTCCTCTATATAGTCCGGCAAAGGAAACGCTTCTAATTCACCGTATCCACGAATTCCCTCTTCATCCATTACTTCCACAAGGACGCATTCTTTTTCATACAGGTCTCCATAACTCGTTACAAAAGGCACAACCATCGGAATTTTGACATGATAAAGAGTGACTTGTTTAATTCTCATTTACCCACTTCTTTTCTTCGCACTTCTTTTTTTACTTCTCTCATGAAACGAGGAATAGCAAAAAAGCGGCGCCATCTGGAAGGATTCGTAATAAAGCGATATACCCATTCAAGTTTCCATTTGATCATCCATTGAGGTGCGCGTTTGACCGATCCAGAAAGCACATCAAAACAACCGCCAACCCCCATAAAAATCCCTTTTGGAAACCGATGGAAATGAGATAGTATCCATTTTTCTTGTGCAGGCGATCCTAAAGCGACAAAAATAAAATCGGCCCCGGTATCTATGATTTCCTGCGTGATATTCTCGCTTTCTTCTAAATCGAAGTAGCCATGATGGCTTCCAGCAATCATTAAATTAGGGTAACTAATTTTCATCTTTTCCATTAATTTACTAGAAACTTCTGGCGTAGCTCCTAGAAAATAAACCCTAAATTGTTTTTCAGGCGCTTTATTCAAAATCCCTACCAATGTATCAAATCCCGTTACTCGCTCCTTTAAAGGGGTTCCTAATCTTTCTGCCGCCATGACAATCCCAACACCATCTGGAACAATGTAATCGGCACTGGTGACAATTTGTTTAAAATGAACATCTGCCTTTGTATTCATAACAATTTCTGGATTAGCCGTTACAACGAATTTTTTTTGATTTTGGTCTGCACAAAAAAGCAGTTCTTCTATAAATGCTGCTTGGCTTATATTATAAAAAGGAATATCTAATACACGCACTGTACTTTTTTCCATACTTGACTCCTAGATTTACTTATTATATTTCAGTTTATCACAAAACCCCCCTACTTCCTATCCCCAGAGTTATAAAAAAGGCGCTCCCATTTATAGTGAACGCCTTCTAAGTATCTCTGTTTGAAAATCCTTCCTTACCTCTATTTATTCTTTATTTTTTTCTTCTGTCGTAACGGAAAGATCTTCTTCACCCACCATAAAAGCTTCATCTTTGTTCCCATCATTCTTCTGTTCTGCTCTTGCTGAACTTAAATAGCGGATTTTATGCGCAACAACTTCCACAATAAAAATTCGTTTTTCCTCTTTATTCAAATAACTGCGCGTTTGAATTTCACCTGTCAATCCTATCAAACTGCCTTTTCGACAATATTTTGCGGTTTCCTCTGCACGTCTCCCCCAAATTACACATGGAATAAAATCGGCTTCCTGTTCAATTCTTCGTCCGCGTCCAAATCGATTTAATGCCAATGTGATATTTAACACCGCAGTATCATCACTTGTTGTTTTCACTTCTGGTTCTTTTGTCAATCGTCCCACTAAGGTTACCTGATTAATCATTTTATCGCCTCATTTCTTTTTGTTGAAATAAGGATAGCTTGATTCAGTTTTATTGTAAAATTACTAAAAATCATTTTTCAGGATGAAAAGTTCATTCTTCATCTAAGACAAAAATTACTTATATAAAGAAGTGCTTGCTAAAAAATCAATTTTAGCCTTTTGGAAATTTTTTCTATCCATGTTATGCTTATGCCATCAAAAAAAGCGCACCCGTAAGTACGCTTTTACATTTAATTCTCTACCTCACTAAGTGCTACCATAATTTCAGCTTCACAAGCTACCTCTCCATCTACAGTTGCCTTAACCTGAGCCTTTGCAAGAGCACCACGAAGCCGCGTGATTTCAGCTTCAAGTTTGAGTTGGTCACCAGGAACAACTTGCCGTTTAAACCGGCAATTATTAATCCCAGCAAACAAGCCGATTTTATTACGATTTTCTTCACTCTGATTAATAGCGATACCACATGTTTGCGCTAATGCTTCTACAATTAAAACCCCTGGCATCACAGGATATTCGGGAAAATGCCCATTAAAGAATGGTTCATTAGCAGAAACATTTTTCAAAGCCACTGCCCGTTTACCCGGATCCACTTCAATAACGCGATCTACCAATAAAAATGGATACCGATGTGGTAAGATTTCTTTAATTTTTTTAATATCTAACATTTATACTTCTCCTTTGACATCAAGTGTATAAATATATTCGCCAAACTCATCTGTTTCTCCAGTAGTTTGAAATCCATACATTTGATAAAATTTTTCTGCTTTTAAATTTCCCGGAACGATACTAAGATATATTTGCTTCACTGTTTTCTCTTTGCATATTCTTTCTACTATCAATGGCAGAAAAAGCGTTCCATATTTTTTTCCTTGATGACGATAATCGATCATAAAGCGATCCAGCCAAATTGTCTGTTCTATACGATTATAGAATCCATATAAAGCAAATCCTATCATTTCTTGATGATCGTACAGACCGACTGGATAAAGGCCTTCTTCAAACTTTGCTTCCAGTATAGATTCAGAATTGGGCTCAATAAATCTTTTCTGATATGGCGCAACACTTAAAGCAATCGCATTACGCCAATTCTTAACTCCGATTTGCTCAATTCGGAGGTGCATATTTTCACCTTCTCAAATACTTTAGAACCACCGACGTTTTTTAGTGGAAGAGGCTTCTAGTAGTACACCAGTCCCTAAAGCCACTACATCCAATGGGTTTTCCGTTAGAAGTACAGGGACTTTTAACTGTTCTGACATTAATTCTGTCAGACCATAAAGCATCGAGCCTCCACCAGTCATGATAATTCCGCGATCGATAATGTCAGCCGATAACTCTGGTGGCGTTTTTTCAAGTACATGCTTTGCTGCTCGAATCATCGTAAAGAGAGAATCATGGATAGCTTCCTCCACCTCATCACTGTCAATCGTAAGTGTTTTAGGCAGACCAGTTACCAGGTCTCTTCCACGAATGTCCATTTTTTCATTTCGCGTTCCTTTTATCGCAGTGCCTACGTTAATCTTGAGCGCTTCTGCGGTTCTTTCACCAATAAGCAAATTATATTTTCGCTTAATATACTGAAGAATATCATTATCCCAGCTATTGCCCGCAACTTTAACGGATTCGCTCGTAACAATATCGCCCATTGATAAAACGGCTACATCGGCTGTACCACCGCCAATATCAATGACCATGTTCCCTGTAGGCTCAAATATTTCCATACCAGCACCAATTGCTGCCACTTTGGGTTCTTCTTCCAAAAATATTTGCTTTCCACCACTTTTTTCAGCAACTTCACGAATGGCTTTTTGCTCAACAGATGTAATATTTGTTGGACAGCAAATCAAAATCCGTGGTCGTGAAAAAAATGTTTTGAGATTTAATTTTTGAAGGAAGAAACGAAGCATTTCTTGAACCATATCAAAATCAGCAATAACCCCATCTTTCATTGGTTTAATAGCTGTAATGTCTCCTGGTGTACGTCCTACCATATCACGTGCTTCTGTTCCAACAGCCAGAATCTGACCAGTTTTATTATTTATCGCAACAACAGACGGTTCATTTACAACGATTCCTCTACCCTTTACATGAATTAGTACGTTCGCAGTACCTAAATCGATCCCAACATCTTTTGCCAAAATGATACCCCTTTCCTTGTTGTAAAACCTTTTCTTTTTCTCATTTTGAATTATATCACAGTTTATAATTTGTCGGAATGATCTTTTTTATTAAGAATTTTTTCGAAAACAAAAAAACAGAGCATTCTCCCGAAAGAAGAACACTCTGTTATACATTTTAATTATTAATTAAATACAGCTTCGATTCCATTTGCTTTTAAAACTTCATCTTCTACGCGCTCAACATCTGCACCTAAAGCTTTTAGTTTTCCGTGGAAGTCATAATAACCGCGGTCAAGGAATTTCAACTCTGTTACCTGTGTATAGCCGTCTGCCACTAAGCCAGCTAAGATTAAAGCAGCAGCAGCCCGCAAGTCAGTTGCAGCCACTTCGGCCCCTTGAAGCTCGGCCGGGCCATTAATAATAACGGAATGGCCTTCAATTTTCATATCGGCGTTCATGCGACGCATTTCTTCTACATGCATGAAACGATTTTCAAAAACAGTTTCTGTCATAACGCTCGTTCCTTCGCTGAGCATTTGGATGACCATCATTTGTGACTGCATGTCTGTTGGGAAACCAGGATGTGGCATTGTTTTCACATCTACTGCTTTTAATTTTTCAGGGCCGATTACTCGTAAACCATTCTCTTCTTCGATAATTTCGACGCCCATTTCTTCTAATTTCGCAATAAGTGAACTGATATGTTCTGGAACAGCATCTTCAATCAACACATTTCCGCGAGTAATTGCAGCTGCAATCATAAAAGTACCCGCTTCGATACGGTCAGGAATAATGGAATGATTGGTCGCGGTTAATTCTTTCACACCTTCGATTCGAATCACTTCTGTACCAGCACCTACGACTTTGGCACCCATTTGATTAAGGAAATTCGCTAGATCTACGATTTCTGGTTCACGCGCAACATTCTCAATGGTTGTTGTGCCTTCTGCAAGTGTAGCTGCCATCATAATATTTTGTGTTGCACCAACACTTGGGAAGTCAAGATAAACTTTTGCACCTTTTAACTGATCTACCGTTGCTTCAATGTAACCATTTTCTATTTTCACTGTTGCCCCCATTGCTTCAAAGCCCTTCAAATGAAGGTCTACAGGACGCGAACCAATTGCACATCCTCCAGGAAGCGCAACTCGTGCACAGCCTGTACGCGCAAGAAGAGGTCCCATTACTACAATTGAAGCGCGCATTTTGCGGACATATTCAAAAGGAGTGTCTGAGGAAATTTCGCCTGTAGCGTCCACCTTGACAACACCATTTTCAAATTTAACATCGGCATTTAGGTATTTCAATACTTCATTAATCGTGTATACATCGGATAAATTCGGTACATTATTAAGTTCACTTTGACCTTTACTTGCTAAAAGGGTGGCTGCAATTACTGGTAATACTGCATTTTTAGCGCCTTCAACTCTGACAGTTCCTTGAAGTTGTTTGCCACCGCGCACAATCATTTTTTCCAAAATATATCCCTCCGCGTTACTAATAACTTTCTTTACATCTGGCTATATAATATTCTCATTGATTTTTAAACACATCTAATTTATTTTACCATCTTCTGACTAAAAATATCAACTAAATATTAACGTATCCTTAAAACAATGTTAATAATCGTATACTGTATAAGTATTGACCACTTTTCAGCATTTCAAACCTTATCAGCCTAAATAATTTACTAGTTGTTTCGATGCGTCTAGGTACTCTAAAAAGAAATTGCTTAGTGTATAGCCAATAACAATCGACAAAATCGCAAAAAGTAAGCGCGCCTGGATCACTCGATTCTTTCTTAAAAATTTCTCATAATTAATGGCTTGCAGTGCCCAAAAAGTAATCACAATAAAGAGCAGGTGTGAAATAATAATCGTGATTGGTTGTTCCATTACAATATTGTACATTCAAAACATCCTTTTTAGTCAATAAATACCTATATATTTTAACAAACATCACGTGTAAAATACATTATTTGCACCTGATCCATGCAGAGAAAATAAAAAACCATTCAATAGAAGGATCTCCCATTGAATGGTTTCGTGTTTTAGTGTTCTTTCGTATGGATCCGGTTAATGGCTTTTTGTAAAGCAATCTGTGCCATCAATTCATCCACTTTTTGATCTTTGGCTGCTTGTAAGTTCTCTTCAGCCCTAGCTTTTGCACGTTCGGCACGGTCAAGATCAATGTCTTGTTCGCGCTCCGCTGTATCAGCAAGAATGTTTACTTCTTCGCCGTTTACTTCCATAAAGCCGCCATTTACAGCAACCCATTCTTCACCAGATTCCTGTTTAATACGGACAATATCAATTTTCAGCGGTGCAACTAGCGGAACGTGATTAGGTAAGATACCTAGTTCACCGGCTTTGGTTCTTGCAATCACCATTGTGGCGGTGCCTTCAAAAACAGGGCCGTCTGGAGTGACAATGCTCACATTTAATTCACTCATGCGTATCTCCTCCTGTTTTTATCAGACTTCAACACCCATAGTTTTAGCTTTTTCAATGACCTCTTCAATACGGCCAACTGAACGGAAAGCATCTTCAGGTAAATGATCGTATTTACCAGCTAAGATGTCTTTAAATCCTTTAACGGTTTCTTTAACCGGCACATAAGAGCCTGGTTGTCCCGTAAATTGTTCTGCCACGTGGAAATTTTGTGACAGGAAGAATTGTACCCGACGAGCACGAGCTACTGCCATCTTATCTTCGTCAGATAATTCATCCATACCTAAAATTGCGATGATATCTTGCAATTCTTTATAACGTTGAAGTAATTGTTGTACCTGTGTCGCAATTTCGTAATGCTCTTCTCCGACAATTTCCGGTGAAAGAGCACGAGAAGTTGACGCAAGCGGATCCACAGCTGGATAAATACCCTGCTCTGTTAGTTTACGTTCAAGGTTTGTTGTTGCATCCAAGTGAGCAAAAGTTGTTGCCGGAGCCGGGTCAGTATAGTCATCGGCTGGCACATAGATTGCTTGGATGGAAGTAACAGAACCTACATTGGTAGAAGTAATCCGTTCTTGCAATTGACCCATTTCAGTAGCCAAGGTTGGTTGATAACCTACCGCTGACGGCATACGTCCTAGAAGTGCTGATACTTCAGAACCGGCTTGTGTAAAGCGGAAGATATTATCAATGAATAAAAGCACGTCTTGATGCTCTACATCACGGAAATATTCGGCTATGGTCAAACCTGTCAAGGCTACACGCATCCGGGCACCAGGTGGCTCGTTCATTTGACCGAATACCATGGCTGTTTTTTCAATAACGCCGGATTCTTTCATTTCAAAGTAAAGGTCATTTCCTTCACGAGTACGTTCGCCTACACCGGCAAATACTGAAATACCGCCGTGTTCTTGGGCAATATTGTGAATAAGTTCTTGGATAAGTACGGTTTTACCAACACCCGCACCACCGAATAGACCGATCTTACCACCTTTAACATATGGAGCCAGCAAGTCTACTACTTTGATCCCAGTTTCCAGAATCTCTGTTGTAGTAGATAGTTGATCAAATGTTGGTGCTTCACGGTGAATTTTATTACGTTTTACATCACTTGAAATTGCTTCGTCAAGGTCGATTGTATTACCAAGCACATTAAATACCCGTCCAAGTGTAATATTTCCGACTGGCACCGTAATTGGGCTGCCAGTATCTACGACTTCCATACCTCTTTGTACGCCGTCTGTTGATGCCATCGCAATTGTCCGTACAACATCATCACCTAATTGTAAGGCAACTTCTAAGGTAAGGCTAATTGTAGATTCTTCTTTTGACTGAGCTTTATGTTCCACAGTAAGAGCGTTGTAGATTTCTGGCAAATTTCCGCCTTCGAATTTAACGTCTACAACTGGACCCATTACCTGGATTACTCGTCCTTTCGTCATGCGATTTTTCCTCCTCACTTACCTTCCCAAAAAGGGTTTCGCAGGGTTATAGTCGTTCAAATATTCCTATTCGAGTGCGGCTGCACCACCGACGATTTCGGTAATTTCTTGTGTGATCGCTGCTTGGCGAGCACGGTTATATTGAAGTGATAGATTATCAATTAAATCAGCAGCATTATCCGTTGCACTGCGCATTGCTGTCATACGGGCAGCATGTTCGGCAGCTTTGGCATCGAGTAATGCACCGAAAACTAAGCTTTCAACATATTGCGGCAGCAGCACTTCCAGAATTTCCTGTTCAGAAGGTTCAAATTCATAGACGGTTAAATCTTTTTCGTCTGCTTCTTCATGAAATTCAGTCAGCGGCAATAATTGCTCCTTGCGCAATTCACTTGAGATTGAATTGATGTGGTGATTATAGCAGATAAATACTTCATCATACACACCATCTTCAAACATTTGAACCGCACTGCTTGCAATATCTTTAATTTCTGCAAATGCAGGATGATCAGATAATCCTTGAACTTCAAGTACAATATTCATATTGCGAGCTTTGAAAAAGTCGCGTGCCGATCTGCCAATCGTAATTAGTGCATATTCTTCCGGAGTCGGATGTTTTTGTAGGATTTCCTGATAAACATCTTTGATAACCGAGCTATTATAAGAACCTGCAAGGCCAGTATCAGATGTAAAAACAATATAACCTGTCCGTTTTACTACACGGCTCGACAACATTGGATGATCCGAACTGTTACCAGTAGCGGCAACGTGTTTTACGACATCGCGAACCTTGTTCACATATGGCGCATAAGCACGGGCATTGGACTCCGCACGACCTAGTTTCGCTGCCGAAACCATCTGCATCGCTTTTGTAATTTGACTTGTTTTCTTTGTTGAACTGATCCGTTGTTTGATATCAATTAAAGATGCCAAAGATTTTCACCACCTTTGCTTCGCTCATTCAGATTTATTTTTCTTCTGAAGGAACGAATGTATTTTTGAATTCGTTTAACGCATTGTCAAGTTTCGCTTCTTCTGGAAGAGATTTTGTTGTCCGAATTTCTTCTAGAAGTTCAGCGTGGTTATGATCGAACCAAGTGTTCATTTCAGATTCAAAGCGAAGAACATCATGAACCGGCACATCATCCAAGAAATTATGCACAAGTGCGTAAAGAATCAATACTTGTTTTTCAACTTTCAAAGGTTTGTGAAGATCTTGTTTCAATACTTCAACTGTACGTTTACCACGTTCCAGTTTCGCACGTGTTGCGGCATCCAAATCGGAACCAAATTGCGAGAATGACTCAAGTTCACGATAAGCAGCCAAGTCCAGACGAAGTGTACCTGCAACTTTTTTCATTGCTTTGATCTGTGCAGAACCACCTACACGGGATACTGATAAACCGGCATTGATTGCTGGACGAACCCCAGAGAAGAATAGATCGGATTGCAAGAAAATCTGACCATCTGTGATCGAGATTACGTTTGTTGGGATATATGCAGAAATGTCACCTGCTTGGGTTTCTACAAATGGAAGCGCCGTGATAGAGCCTCCACCAAGTGCATCACTTAGTTTTGCTGCACGTTCAAGCAAACGGGAGTGCAAGTAGAATACGTCACCAGGATAAGCTTCACGACCTGGAGGACGACGAAGAAGCAAGGAAAGTTCACGATAAGCGGCCGCTTGTTTTGAAAGATCATCATAAACGATCAGAACGTGCTTGCCATTGTACATGAATTCTTCACCCATCGCTACGCCGGCATATGGTGCCAGATAAAGCAGTGGTGCTGGTTGTGAAGCCGAAGCAGTCACAACGATTGTATATTCTAATGCGCCGTGTTTACGTAAAGTTTCAACAGCTGTACGAACAGTTGATTCTTTCTGACCAATTGCCACATAGATACAGATCATATCTTGGTCGGCTTGGTTTAGAATGGCATCGACTGCAACAGATGTTTTACCTGTTTGGCGGTCACCGATGATAAGTTCACGTTGACCACGACCAATTGGAACAAGTGCATCGATCGCTTTAATACCTGTTTGAAGCGGTTCTGTTACTGATTGACGTTGCATAACGCCCGGTGCTACCGCTTCGACTGGACGGGTACCGGTTGTTGCGATTGGTCCTAGTCCATCTACTGGTTGACCTAGTGAATTGACGACACGACCAATTAGTGCCTCACCAACTGGGACTTCCATAATTTTTCCTGTGCGGCGAACTTCATCGCCTTCACGAATTTCAGTGTAAGGGCCAAGAATAATAATACCAACATCATTATTTTCAAGGTTTTGAGCCATCCCCATTACACCATTAGAGAATTCAAGCAATTCTCCGGCCATTGCGTTATCAAGTCCATGAGCACGCGCGATACCATCACCGATATAAGTAACCGTACCAACATCGCTAACTTTCATTTCGCTTTGATAGTTTTCGATTTGCTGCTTTATAATGGAACTGATTTCTTCAGCCTTAATGCTCATCAATTTCACCCCTCGTTAAACGGGAACTAAGCTCTAATTTGCCGTTCCATGTCTTTTAATTTCGTTTTGAGACTATCATCATAAATTCTAGTTCCGATAACCACTTTCACGCCACCAAGAAGTGACTTGTCAATGTGGTTATGAATGTGCAATTTGCTTTTGTTTAATTTCCGAGCGAAAACCTGACTAAGCGCCTTTTTTTCATCCTCAGAAAGCGGGATCACAGAATATACATCTGCTTCTGCAATACCGCGCAATTCATTTACGCGATCCTGATACACTTTGGCAATGACAGAAAGATAGTCTTCCCGTCCGCGATCAATCAGTAAGAAGATGAAATCGCGCAGTGTATCATTGATGCCTTGAAAGACTGTTCCGGCAAGATCTTTTTTTTGTTCCGTCGTCAAAGTCGGATTTTCCAGCAGCTTGACAAAAGGCTCATTTTCACTGAGCGCTGTTTCAATGGAAGAAAGCTGGTCGGAAAATTCATCCACCAGATTTTTTTCTTCTGCTACTTTGAAAATAGCTGTGGCATAGCGACTTGCAACTTCCAAATCCTTACTCATTTGTCATCGCCCAGCCTTTCGATATAGTCTTGGATTAAGTCATTTTGTGCTTTTTCATCCAAGTTCTTTTCGATTACTTTGGAGGCAATCAGAACTGACAAGGTACCCACTTGTTCGCGAACCGCACTGATGGCATCTTCTTTTTCGCGTTTGATGTCGGCCTTGGCTTCTTCTTTCAGGCGTTCTGATTCCATACGCGCTGTTTTAATGATTTCTTCGCGTTCTTTTTCACCAAGTTGTTTAGCATTTTCAATCATCGTCTGCGATTCAACACGTGCTTTTTGCAAAACATCTTTTTGTTCAGCCAAAAGAGTTTCTGCTTGTGCACGGCTTTCTTCCGCCGAGTCAATTTCAGAAGCGATATGCTCTTCACGCTCTTTCATGATTTTCATCAGTGGCTTCCATGCAAAAATACGAAGAAGCACAAGTAAAATCGCAAAAGTGAACAGTGTATAGAAAGAATCGCCTACTGTAAATGCATCACCCAGTACTAATTGTGGTAATAACACGCCTGTTTCACTCCTTTCCAACGTTCGCTAACCGTTATTCTCGTTCAAAACTTAAGAAACAGCGGGGAAAAATGCCCCGCAAGTTGGTCCAACTGATTATTTATTGATAACCATGAACGCAATAACGACGGCGATGATTGGAAGGGCCTCAACTAGCGCGATACCAACAAACATAAGAGATTGTAGCATAGAACGTGCTTCTGGTTGACGTGCAACACCTTCAACAGTTTTTGATACAATCAGACCATTACCGATACCTGCACCTAACGCTCCCAAACCTACTGCAATAGCAGCTGCAATAACACCTAAAGACATAATAAATATCCTCCTTAATTATCCTTGTTTTTGTTCATTTATAAAATGATTTTAGTGCTCGTCACTAACTTTGTGTGACATGTAAACCATTGTTAACATTGCAAAAATATACGCTTGGATGGCTCCAATGAAAACGGAGAAACCTTGCCAAACAACTGCTGGAACGATTGCCAAAATTCCTGTAAAAATATTGATATGCGCAAGCTGCGTTGCAATGATTCCAAGCAGCACTTCACCGGCAAAAATGTTCCCGTAAAGCCGCAAACCAAGTGTTAATGTATTGGCAAATTCTTCAATCAGTTTCAGTGGAAATAAAAATTTCATTGGACTCAGATATGTTCCAACAAAGTAGTGCTTGAAGCCGCGCATTTTGACCCCATAGTAATGTGTCATTGTTACAATCATAATTGCAAGTGTCAATGTCACGATCGGATCAGCTGTGGGTGAACGCCACCATACTTCATCGTTAACGGCAATTTGAGTAACTACCCCTAACATATTGGCTACAAAAACAAACATGAGAACTGTTAACCCTAAAACATGAAATTTTCCGCCTGTTTTCCAGTCCATATTGCTGTTGATAATCCCTCGAACAAAGTCCATTACCCACTCAATAAAGTTTTGCTTGCCAGTAGGACGCCGCTTTAAATTACGCGTACAGATAATGGCAATTGCAAGAACAATAACAGCAGTGAGTGTGATCATCAAAATGTTCGACAAGTTGAAATCAAGTCCTAAAAAATGGACAACAGGAAACTTTTCTTCCAATTCAGTTCACCCCTCTCTTTAACTATACTTTTTTCGACGGTATGCAGAATACACAATAAAATCAAGAAAGATCACTGCATAGGCGATGCCAAGCCCTATCATCACACTATAAAGGTGAAAATAATCAGGCAACTTGACTGCGATGATTGTCGCTAGCAGAACGCTTCCCATTCTTGCAGTGGTTCCCATACCGTAAAAAGTTCTATTTTCAGCAAGGGCTTTTGTCATAGCTTGGGTACGCCTCATCAGCAGCCAATAATTGAACCAGCCGACAACGAGACCGAGTTTTAGGCCTAGAAAAATATGTACATAAGGTGTAAAAAACCAACCAAGCAAACAAAGACCAATGAAAATAACAAGATATTTCTGATGACGATGATACATTCCAATCAGCGATTCAAGCATATTCCGTGCAGTCCTTTCTGTCTGACAATACTGTCTTCCTTTTATCCGTGCATCAGCTACTATGCCGGACAAACCATACCAAACATTGTGAAAACAGACACATTTGGCGACTTCTAATTTACTGCAAGTTATACATGAAAGCCTTATCAGCGTGCCAATTTTAAGCATACAACAGCAAAAAGAGAAAAGTCAATATTTTTCACAAAAACCAATTGCATCTACTTAGTAATAGTACCACATCTTACAGCAATCATAAATGAATAGACTATAAATTCCACTAGTTTTTTGCTTTATATGGAAATCGGACACTTAGGACCAGAACTTTATTGACCGCTAACCGAAAATTGCACACCTCCAATTTCATTCAAAAAGCTGATTCTCACTACACTTAGCGATTATCGTGTAAAATTTCACAATAATCCGCACAAAAATCGGGATTACATGCTTTCTTTACTTCCATGCAGGTCAGATTGTCACACATTGTAAGTTTCAATCCAATAAAAAAAGCTTTTGCCATCGCGGCAAAAGTCCTTCATTTGCGGAGTGGCGAGATATCATTTTCTCAAATGAGAAGAACGAAAAGTAGCTACACGCACACAGATTATCTAAATCGCCAAAGAGCATTTCTTTCCAATTCAGTCAGCAATTTTTTGCCGGCGGGATTGTACCAAATGCCTGTAAAGCGTTCGATCCCTATTCATCGTGAAAAGCCATTCTTTGGGTTCCTGTATTAATAACATTGACAATCTTATCACATGTTTCATAAAGAAACTAGTGAAATTTTAGCCTGTAATAAATCTGTAACATTAAGCCTTTTCATTATCAGGACTATTTTGTGCTTTTCCTTTATTCGACAATTTTCATTCTTTATTTCATCAGAAAAAAGTGCGGAAATTTAGATAAAAATCACTTTTTCCAAGTAAAACTGATCGACAGATGATTTCCTCATGTTTTTAAGGACATAGCAAAATGAGTGATTGAAGTATTAAAAATCGCCAGCCTGGTTTTGGAACCCAAGCTAGCGATCATTTATTTTTAAACAGTAAAATCAGTTGGGCGCGTGCCACCATTAAAATGATAGCTGATGGCATCTAAAATTCGGTCAGATGCTTCGCCGTCACCATAAGGATTACTTGCCTGACTCATCGCTTGATGGGCCGCCACGTCCTCGAGAAGATGACTCGCTTCACGGTAAACTGCTTCTTTGTTCGTCCCCACTAGTTTCAGGGTTCCAGCCGCTACACCTTCTGGCCGCTCGGTCGTATCGCGAAGGACTAGTACAGGTACGCCCATACCAGGCGCTTCTTCCTGTACACCACCGGAGTCAGTTAGAACCAGGTAGGCCCGTTTCAAGAAATTATGAAAATCAATGGCATCCAGCGGCTCGATGAGATGGATTCGTTCATGATCGCCGAGGATTTTGATGGCCTTTTCGCGTACTGCTGGATTGAGATGCATCGGATAAACAAGTACGGCATCTGGATGTTCTTCGATGACTTGACGGATGGCTTCAAACATTCCTTGCATCGGTTCACCTAAGTTTTCACGACGATGGGCCGTCATCAAGATCAGCCGCTTGTCATTCAGGTTATCCAAAATCGGATGATGATAGTCCGTTTGAACGGTCGTTTTGAGTGCATCAATTGCCGTATTGCCGGTCACAAAAATTTTATCGGCCGGTTTGTTTTCCTTCAGCAGGTTCTCCTTGGCCGTATCAGTCGGTGAAAAATGAAGATCTGCCAGAACGCCTGTCAACTGGCGGTTCATTTCTTCTGGAAACGGGGAGTACTTGTTCCATGTGCGGAGTCCTGCTTCCACATGGCCGACAGCAGTCTGCTTATAAAATGCCGCCAGTCCAGCAGCAAAACTCGTCGTTGTGTCACCGTGAACCAGCACGATATCTGGTTCTTCGTGGCTGATGACTTCATGCAGCCCTTCCATCACACGCGTCGTAATATCCGTCAACGTCTGCCCTTTTTGCATAATATCTAAATCGACATCTGGGACCACGTTGAAAATATCCAGTACTTGATCGAGCATTTCTCGGTGCTGGGCTGTAATAACTACTTTAGATGAAAATTCTTCCGGTCGATTTTTTAATGCCAGAACAAGTGGAGCCATTTTGATGGCTTCCGGGCGTGTACCAAAAACGCTCATTACTTTTATTTTTTTCATGACTTATCTCCTTTAAATTCAGAAATTACGGTTTTCGGCACATTTTTTCTTTTTAAAAGGATTTTCTCAGATTCTAACGTTTATTTTGTACCAAACAAGCGGTCGCCAGCGTCACCTAGGCCAGGTAAAATATAGCCGTCTTCATTGAGCTTTTCATCTAAGCCGGCAATATAAATTTCGACATCTGGATGCGCATTTTGTAAAGCTTTCACGCCTTCTGGAGCTGCAACGAGACACATGAATTTCATGTTTTTGGCACCGCGTTTTTTCAGGCAATCTAGCGCCATGATTGCCGAGCCGCCTGTTGCAAGCATCGGATCAACCACGATGAAAAGTCGTTCTTCCACATCGGATGGCAATTTCACAAAATACTCCACTGGTTCTAGCGTTTCATGATCCCGATATAAACCGACATGTCCTACTTTAGCTGCAGGGATCAGTTTCAAAATACCGTCTGTCATGCCAAGTCCGGCACGTAAAATCGGTACAACGCCTAGCTTTTTACCAGCAAGTACTTTTGTTTTCGTTACTGTAAGCGGTGTTTCTACTTCCACTTCTTCCATTTCCATATCACGTGTGATTTCGTAGGCCATAAGTGTTGCTACTTCGTCAACGAGTTCACGGAATGCTTTGGTCCCCGTATTTTTGTCACGAATAATCGTTAATTTGTGTTGAATAAGTGGGTGATTGATTACATGTACATTTGCCATTGATAAATTCGCTCCTTTGTTAAATCAAAAATTTCCTTCTCTTATTGTATCAAAACAGGTCAGTAATACAAGGGAAAATGATAATTTCACCGATTTGCCATAAATGCCCATGAAAAAACCGCTTTCCTTCTATATAAAAGAAAGCGGTTCATTTAATTTTAAAGTTCTGGATATAGTGGATATTCGCTTGTCAATTCGGCTACTTTTTGCTTAACATCTTCCAAAACTTCTTCGTTTTCTATATTATGCAAGACTTTGGCAATCAGTTCGCCTACACGAGCTGTGGCTGCTTCATCAAAGCCGCGCGTTGTAATTGCCGCAACACCAACACGAATGCCACTTGTAACAAACGGGCTTTCCGTTTCAAATGGGATGGTATTTTTGTTGACGGTAATTCCGACACGATCCAGCACGCCTTCAGCTACTTTACCGGTCAGGCCAAGCGGTTTTAAGTCGATCAGAAGAAGATGATTATCCGAGCCGCCTGTTAAAACAGCCACATCTTCTGCTTGTAACGTTTCCGCTAGTTGTTTGGAATTCTTAATAATCTGCTCACAGTACGTTTTAAACTCTGGTTGAAGCGCTTCGCCGAATGCTACAGCTTTACCTGCAATCACATGCATCAGCGGGCCGCCTTGAATCCCTGGGAAAATCGCTTTATTCAGTTTTGCTTCCCATTCAGCTTTGGCTAAAATGAGACCGCCACGAGGGCCGCGCAACGTTTTATGCGTGGTTGAAGTAACAAAATCAGCATAAGGAACTGGATTTTGATGCAAGCCGGCTGCTACAAGTCCGGCAATATGCGCCATATCGACCATTAAATAAGCACCCACTTCATCCGCAATTTCACGGAATTTCGCAAAATCAATGGCCCGCGGATATGCACTTGCTCCAGCCACAATCATTTTAGGCTTATGCTTTAAAGCCGCTTCCCGAACATTTTCATAATCCAGTTGCTTGGTGTCTTCACGCACGCCGTATTCAACAAAATTGTATAGCTCTCCACTAAAATTGACTGGACTGCCGTGTGTTAAATGGCCGCCATGGGAAAGGTTCATCCCGAGCACCGTGTCGCCTGGTTTCAAAACAGCATGGTAAACCGCCATATTGGCTTGTGCACCGGAATGCGGCTGAACATTGGCATATTCAGCTCCAAATAGTTTCTTGGCACGATCGCGCGCTAAATCTTCCACAATGTCCACGTATTCACAACCGCCATAGTAGCGCTTGCCTGGGTAGCCTTCTGCATATTTATTCGTCAGTACTGATCCCATTGCTTCCATCACTTGTTCGCTTACAAAGTTTTCAGAAGCGATCAATTCAATGTTATTTCTTTGTCGGCCTAATTCAAGACGAATGGCATCAAAAACTTCCTTGTCTTGTTTTTGTAAATAAACCATCTGAGAACCCCCATCCATTTTTTGATAAACTTGCGTAGGAAAGACTATGTATTACACCTATAATCACTTAAAATTGTCCGAAAAGCAAGTTTTTTCTTCTATTTTAAGAAAAAAATGGTCGTGAAGCGCTTCACTTATTAAAAACGTTCGGAAATAGCTCGTTTGACCGCTTCAAACATTTGCTGATATTCCTGCCACCCTCCACCATATGGATCGGGAATGGGTTCCGCCGCCGGAGAAAGCAATCCTGTTTTTCCTTCCGCTTGCGAAAAGCGCATTTCGAGTGCTACTAGCTGGTCCGCTGTCATAACAAAAATCTCGTCAGCCCAAATGATATCCTTTTCGGTGAGCACTGTTGCTGCATGCTCAGTCGACAAGCCGGCCGCTTCCAATAAATGCGCCGAGCCTTCCGATAGAGGCGCACCTGGTTGAGCAAATAAACCGCGTGACTGAACGGCCAGATCCGGCCGCAGATCAGCCAGAAATTTTTCGGCTACTGGGCTTCTGCAGGTGTTTCCTGTACATACGATTAAAATGTGCATCCTTATCGCCCCTCCGTTGCCTCGCGTAAATATTTGCTGCCGGCTGCTTTTTCCAAACGATTCATGATCGCCTCACCAATTTCTGTCCGTTCGTAACTTTCGGCTAAAATAACGCTACAATCTGTATGGTCAAACGCACGCAGGCCTTTATAAAGCTGTTGCGCAACCTGATCCAATGATTTTTCACGACTCGTTGTAAGCCAGATTTCCAGATTATCCATGTCCATCAGCTTATCTGCTAATCCTTCCGAAACCAGCAAACCGACTTTTTCGCCCGCTTCCTGCTGCTTTCTGATCGTCTCATGCCAAAATTCCACACTACCTTCCACGATAAAAACAGGCGCATTCGGGGCATAATGAGTGTATTTCATTCCGGGAGCCTTGGGAGCCTCTGCCGAATCCAACACTCGTTTCGCCGAATGAACCTGACCGATCACCTGCTCAATCTGCTCGATTGAAACGCCACCGGGACGCAAAATGGTCGGCACCTCTGTCGTACAGTCAATGACAGTCGACTCAAGCCCGACACCCGTTTCGCCACCGTCCACGATTCCAGCTATCTGCCCCGTCAGATCTTCTGCAACATGCGCCGCGCTTGTTGGACTGGGACGGCCAGAACGATTGGCACTGGGAGCCGCGATTGGCAAATAGGCTGCTTCAAGTAAGGCTAAACTAACCGGATGTGAGGGCATTCTGACACCAACCGTTTGCAGCCCGGCCGTCACATTACGAGCGAGTGCCCCAGATCGAACAGGCAAAATAATGGTGAGCGGCCCTGGCCAGAATGCGTCGATAAGTTGTGCCGCTTGCTGCGGAATTTCCGTCACAAAATCATGCATCTGCTCTTTTTTCGCAATGTGAACAATGAGCGGGTTATCTGCTGGGCGCCCCTTTGCCTGATAGATTTTTTGGACGGCTTGTTCACTTGTTGCATCTGCTCCTAAGCCATAGACGGTCTCTGTCGGAAATGCCACCGTCTCTCCTTTTTTCAGGAATTCCGCCGCTTGCTGATAAATTTCTGTATTCGCTTGCCCCATCTCAATTTTCCAAAAATGCGTGTCCATATTTCGATCTCCTTTTTTCTACTTGCCTTCTATTGTACGTTTTTCATGCTTGTTTCGCAAATGCCGATACTTTAAAAGTTATCCCCATTCTGTGGATAATAACTTTGTCAATGTGTATAACTTCATGTGAATCTGTGGATATTGTGTAGAAACACTGTCTATAACTTTTATTTCGCTCATTAGAATTTAATTAAAAATTTTTTTTGCGCATTATTTTATCCACAGCTCTGTGGATAAGTTATTCCATAAGAAAAAGACGCTTCTCTTGAGAAACGCCTTTATACCAGCATATTTGTACAACTTACCATCCGATTTTTCTGATTTATGTCTTTGTGGATAATCACATTTGCTTGTGGAAAACTTTTCTGAAAAAGTTCTTTGACCGCATTCCCCTGTGTATAACCAATTTCAACGACAATCCAATATTTTTCCATGACGATCTTCGGTAAATTGTGGATAAGTTCTTGATAAAGGGCTAATCCTTCATTCTCAGCAAACAACGCCAAAGATGGTTCATGTGCCAATACAGAGGCCGACATTTCCGCTTTCTCACTTTCCGCGATATAGGGCGGATTCGCAGTGATCAAGTCGAATTTATCTCCCGTTTCCAGAAATTGGTCAATCAGATTCATCTTTTGAAATCGCACATCTGCTTGAAGTGTCTGGGCATTTTTTTCAGCTACTTGGAGTGCATCCGCCGAAATATCTGTGGCAGTGACAGGAAGGTCTGGGCATAGTTTTTTGAGCGTAATCGCAATAATCCCGCTACCCGTACAAACATCCAGCGCATTTTGGGCAGGGATCTTCTTTAAATGGTTTTCTGCAAGCAGTACTAGCTCTTCTGTCTCTGGGCGTGGAATCAAGACACGTTTGTCCACATAGAAATCATAGCCGTAAAAGGGGGCCGTTTCAAGGATATACTGAACAGGCTCTCCATCAAGATATCTTGCAAAATCTTTTTCAAATTGTGCCTGTTCTGCTGCACTGATTGCCCGGTCTAGCCCAAGCCATAGTGCTGAACGTGAGAGCCCCAACCTTGTCTCCATCAAAATTTCAGCGGCATTCAGATCCAAATGCCGCTCCGTCAATATTTGTTTGGCTTCATGAAGCAGTGTGCCGATGGATTTATTCAGCATCATTCAAATGCTCCAGCTTGCTCGTTTGGTCTTCCATGATCAGCGCATCAATGATTTCATCCAATTTGCCTTCCATTACTTGGTCAAGCTTTTGAATGGTCAAACCAATTCGGTGATCCGTTACGCGATTTTGTGGATAATTATAGGTTCTGATCCGTTCGGAACGGTCCCCAGTTCCTACCGCTGACTTCCGATTGGCATCATATTCTTCCCGCGCTTCTCGCTCAAATTTATCATAAACACGGGCGCGCAGTACTTTCATTGCTTTTTCTTTATTTTTAATCTGAGAACGCTCATCCTGCATGGAAACGACGATCCCTGTTGGAATGTGCGTCAAGCGAACGGCCGACATGGTCGTATTGACACTTTGACCTCCAGCTCCAGTTGAAGCAAATGTATCCACACGAATATCTTTATCCTGAATATCAATCTCCACATCTTCTGCTTCTGGTAAAATGGCCACTGTGGCTGTGGAGGTATGAATCCGGCCGCCAGACTCAGTTTCCGGTACACGCTGCACACGATGCGCGCCATTTTCATATTTCAATCGTGAAAAGGCTCCATCTCCGTTGATCATGACGATGACCTCTTTATAACCGCCGATGCCTGTTGGATTCGCATCCATGACTTCGACTTTCCAGCCCCGCCCCTCAGCATACCGCGTGTACATTCTGAAAAGATCGCCAGCAAAGAGCGCTGCTTCGTCGCCACCAGCAGCACCACGCACTTCCATGATGACATTTTTATCGTCATTTGGATCTTTTGGTACCAAAAGCAGCTTCATTTTTTCCTCGAGCGTTACTTTTTCAGCCTGAAGATCATTTAATTCTTCTTTCGCCATTTCACGCATATCGTCATCTAATTTTTCACCTAGCAACTCTTTTGTTTCTTCGATTTGTCTCGAAACTTCTTTATAATGCCGGTAAGTTTCTACGGTTTCTGTAATGCCCGACTGTTCTTTAGACAGGTCACGCAGCCGTTTTGGATCAGAAACAACATCCGGATCACTCAATAATTCATTTAATTCTTCATAGCGATTTTCCACCGCTTGTAAACGATCATACATTGATCACGACACCTCTTTTATTCCGAAATTGGCGGATGAGCATGACATTTGCGGCATACAGGATAGTACTTGTCATTACCGCCGATCAAAATCTGCTCTCCCGTATATACAGGCTGGCCTTTGTCATCTACACGTAAAACCATTGTCGCTTTTTTCGCACAGAACCAGCAAATCGTCTTCATCTCTTCAATTTTATCAGCATAGAGCAGCAAATACTTTGAACCCTCAAAAAGCTCATTTCTGAAATCATTTTTAAGTCCGTAAGCGATCACAGGTATGCCTAATTCATCCACAATTTTTGCCAGCTGGAAAACATGCTCTTTCTCCAAAAACTGCGATTCATCCAGCAAAACACAGTACGGCCTCGGATTCATTTGAGCGACTTCTTCAAAAATATTCGTCTCGTGAAAAACCGGGATTGCATCACGTTTTAACCCTATCCGGCTGGAAATCACGCCCACTTGCTCACGGTCATCAATTCCTGAAGTAAAAATAATGACTGGCTTATTTTGCTCTTCATAATTATGCGCTACTTTCAAAATTTCAATCGTTTTACCGCTATTCATTGCCCCATAGCGAAAAAATAACTGTGCCATCGATTTACGCTCCCTTATACTAATAAACTCTTTTCCTATTCTATCACAGACCGACCGGAATTGGCACATGAGATGAAAAAAAGTTGGCGACCTGCCCCAAAGACATATCGCCAACCGATTTTCTGCTATTTGATGATTCGTGCGCCGCTTCCATCCACTTCCAGACTCAGCACGGTTGCCGTCTCATCATAATGTTGTAGTTCTGCCATTATTTCTGCCGCCTTCTCGTGCGGCGTGAAAATCAGCACAGTCGGGCCTGCCCCACTTAGACAAGCCGCATAGGCACCTAAGTTGCGCGTGCGTTCCCGAATTTCATTCAAATGGGGGACAAGATGGCTCCGGTAGCTTTCATGCCATCTGTCGCGCTCCATCATTTGGCCGGCCAATTTTAAGTCGTTCTGCAAAACCGCCGCAATCATCACATTGGCGATCGCACTTGCCTGAACGGCCTCTTTATAAGGCAGTTGATTGGGGAGGGCCGCTCGACTATCTGAGGTCAGTAGTTCGGCTTGCGGAATGAACACCAGAATGGCTGCCTCTGGGAAAAGATGCCGCACATAAAAGTCCGCATCGTCCAGTTTGGCCCCCACGACGAGGTTGCCCAGTACAGCCGGCGCTACATTGTCAGGATGGCCTTCGATTGCCGCCGCAAATTGTACCTTTTCTTGCTTTGGAAGCTGTAAACCTGCTAGCTGATCGGCCAGTTCGATTCCTGCCACAACAGCCGCCGAACTGCTTCCAAGGCCCCGTGCTGGCGGAATGTCGCATGTCATTTTTAGCCGATGCGGCGTCAAATCTGGCGCCAGTCGAAGCGCTGTTTCAATGATCACATTGGAGGCATCACGCGGAATGCCCGCCCCCAGTTCATGCTCGATGACCCATTCGTCCGTTTCTTCCAGCACATCGAGCACCAGATAGAGCGTCAAAGCCAGCCCGCATGAATCAAAACCCGGTCCCAGATTGGCTGTTGTTGCCGGTACACGAATCTGCATCAGGCTTCCACTCCATTTCGCAAATGAGTGCGAATGGAATCTAGATCTGTTGCATGCTTGACCGTTATATCATGTACGTTCATGGCCGTATCAGGGTCTTTCAAGCCATTGCCAGTAAACACACAGACAACCGTTTCGCCCTGTTTGATCAGGCCTTTTTCGACATGCTGGATGACACCGGCTAAGCTTGCCGCAGATCCCGGTTCGATAAAGACGCCATCATAGGCCGCTACTTTTTTATAAGCCGCCACAATTTCATCATCTGTCACAGCATGAATGTAGCCGTTCGACTCATCGCGTGCATTTTCTGCCAACTGCCAGCTTGCCGGGTTGCCAATTCGGATCGCAGTTGCAATTGTTTCTGGGTCAGCAATCGACTCTCCTTTGACAATCGCCGCAGCACCTTCTGCCTCAAAGCCGTGCATGCGCGGAAGTCCGCAGTTTTGATGGGCATTCCATTCCTTGAAGCCTTTCCAGTAAGCCGAGATATTGCCTGCATTCCCAACTGGAATCGCCAGCACATCCGGCGCA
Organism: Listeria costaricensis; assembly: GCF_900183385.1. Classification (GTDB taxonomy): domain Bacteria; phylum Bacillota; class Bacilli; order Lactobacillales; family Listeriaceae; genus Listeria; species Listeria costaricensis. Next base: position 48,603 of record NZ_FXUT01000008.1, on the reverse strand, counting down.
CCGCCAAGCTGCTCGCAAACTTCAAATGCGGCCGTCTTTTGTCCTTCTAGTCGATACGGATTCACAGAGTTGACAAGCGTCACAGCTTCCGTTTCGGCTAGTTCCCGAACAGATTTTAGCGCCTCGTCAAAGTTTCCTTCAATTGCAATGATATCTGCACCATACATAACCGCCTGCGCCAATTTGCCAAGAGCTACTTTGCCATCAGGAATGACAATGTAAGCTTTCATACCCGCACGTGTTGCATAGGCAGCTGCTGAAGCTGACGTATTCCCCGTTGAAGCACAGATGACAGCTTCTGCTCCTTCTTCCTTCGCTTTTGCTACCGCCATAACCATGCCGCGATCTTTAAATGAACCTGTAGGATTAAGGCCTTCATATTTTCCGTACAGCGTGACGCCCAATTCTTTGGATAAGTTTGGCAGTGGAATTAACGGTGTATTTCCTTCTGCAAGTGAAATAAGCGGTGTTTTATCTGTTACGGGTAAAAATTCTTTATATTTATCTAGTAAACCTTTATACATTGATTATCCCTCCACGACTGAATAGTTGGTGATCAGTTTCAATTCCGGCTCGTCCTGTGCACGTTTTACAGCCGCCTCTAATTGTGCTTTGCTTGTAAGATGTGTGATAATGACGACGGTAGCTGTATAATCATCCTGTGGTTCCTGCAAAATTTTATCAAAACCCACACCTGCTTCTGCAAAAATCTGTGTTAATTTTAGGAAAGTTCCCGTTTTGTCATCCATTTCGAGTCGCAAATAGTATTTTGAAAAGACTTGATCTTTCGGCGTATGTTTCGTTTCATATTTAAAATTGCTAAACGCGTTGCCATTTGTCCCTAAGCGGATATTTTTAGCGACCGTTATCACATCGCTGACCACACTTGTTGCAGTCGGCAATTCTCCGGCACCTGGCCCGTAGAACATTGTCTCACCAACAGCTGCCCCCGTAACAAAAACCGCATTATTTTCATAGTTGACACCCGATAAAGGATGGGCACGTGGCAAAAGAACCGGCCCAACATTGACATTCACCGTTCCATTATTTTCTTCGGCACGTCCAACTAGTTTAATTTTGTAGCCCAGCTGATAGGCAATCGCAATATCCTGTGGTGAAATGCCGCGAATCCCAGCAGTTTCTACATCTTCCAATTTGACGTTCATTCCAAATGCAAGACGCGTTAGGATGACCATTTTCCGTGCTGCATCAATCCCGTCCACATCACTTGTCGGATCGGCTTCTGCAAAACCTAGCTCCTGCGCTTCTTTTAGCACTTCATCATAGCTTTTCTTTTCAGTCGTCATTTTTGTCAGCATGAAATTAGTCGTTCCGTTGACGATTCCCATGATCTTCTTGATTTTGTCCGCAGCAAGCGCATTGACAAGCGTCCGTAAAATCGGAATTCCACCAGCCACACTTGCTTCGTAAAATAAGTCACAATTGTTTTCCTGCGCAACGGCTACCAGCTCATCTCCGTGCAGCGCAATCAAATCTTTGTTGGCAGTGACCACATGTTTTCCGGCTTTCAAAGCACGCAAAATATATTCACGCGCGGTGGTAATGGAACCCATCACCTCAATCACTACAGCAATATCCGGGTCGTTTAAAATATCATCCGCATCAGTGGTTAGGTTGAACCCTTTGGCCGCGTATCTGCGATTTTTTTCGAGATCACGAACGAGGACACTTTTAACCGCGATATCATAGCCAGTCACTTGATTGATTTTTTCCTGATGCTCTTCTAAAATATGAATGACTCCGCTACCCACGGTCCCAAAGCCGAGCACACCTACTTGTAATTTTGCTTCCACTTGAAAACCTCCTTAATAAATTGGTTGCTGCCAAATTTTGATCTGGCGCTACTACTTTTCTGAAAAATAGTAATTAGTGCTATTATAAGCAAGTTTGCTTGTAAAAGTAAAGAGGGTTTGGTGAAGTTTCATATTTTTTTTATTTTACTGATAATTTTGTTTATGGTGGTTTATGGGATAGGAATGGCGATTTTATTATTTTTTATGAAACTTCTTTTTATGCGGTGTCATTATGTGGAATTTGAATTGAGTTTGCGGGACGTTTGTCTGTGGCTTGTGGTCGGTTGTTGGTCGATTGGGGGAACTTTTCTGGGGATGTTGATTTGGGGGCTATGCTAACTTTAACTCACTTGGGGGTTGCTTTTTGCTTGGTGGAAAAGCCTTATTTTCTTGGGTGTTGTTCTTCGCACCCTCGGCTTTCGTCGGGGCTCTGCCTTGTCTACTGCTTCTGCTTCATCTGGCAGACGGTGGATACAACGCGACGCTTCGCTCTGCCTTGTGCTTGGGCTCTAACTCACTTGGGTTTGTTTTTTATTATTTTTTTGTTTTTTTTATTTTGGTCTGTGCGTATTTTTTATGATTTTCTTCTATTATCGTTCGAAGAGCCCAAGCAAAAACGCACCCCATTGGAGTGCGCTTGAATCTTCTTATTTTGGCTTCTCTTAAATAGCGGATTCTTATAGTCCGTATTTTTTGTTGAAGCGGTCGACACGGCCGTCTGCTGTTGCGTGTTTTTGTTTACCAGTGTAGAATGGGTGCGAATCAGAAGAGATTTCGACGCGAAGTAACGGATATTCGTTACCGTCTTCCCATTTGATTGTCTCACTTGAATGTTTAGTAGAACCAGACAAGAATTTGAAATCAGTACTAGTGTCAACGAAAACAACTGGACGGTATTCCGGATGGATACCAGCTTTCATTTCTTTTCAACTCCTTCGCCCTGAATCATCTGAAACAGAGTATTTATCTGTTAAGAAATACACAGTAAGCTAATTATAACAAGCATCGCTCAGTTAAGCAAGACTTATTTTTTGAACATTTCCTTTTGTAAAAGGTCGTAAAATTCCACATTATTATCCGTTTTCTTCATATAACGAATAAAGCGTTCCGATAAATCAAGGCCATCTCCCTGAAGCGGTATTACTTTGCGGATTTTCCAAAGCTGCTCCAACTGCTCTTTGGATAAAAGGAGTTCTTCTTTCCGCGTGCCCGACCGGCGAATGTCGATCGCTGGGAAAATACGGCGCTCTGCTAGCTGACTGTCAAGGTGAAGTTCCATATTGCCTGTTCCTTTGAATTCTTCATAAATCACATCATCCATCCGCGAGCCTGTATCGATCAGTGCAGTTGCCAAAATGGTCAAACTGCCGCCTTCTTCAATATTCCGTGCCGCGCCAAAAAAGCGTTTTGGACGGTGGAAAGCCGCTGGATCAATCCCGCCCGACAAGGTACGTCCGCTTGGTGGAATAACCAGATTATAAGCGCGTGCTAAACGGGTGATGCTGTCCATCAGAATGATCACATCTCGTTTATGTTCTACTAGACGCTTCGCCCGTTCTAAAACAAGTTCTGCCACTTTTATGTGATTATCTGGCCCTTCATCAAAGGTAGAACTAGCCACATCAGCTGTGACTGAACGTTCAATATCGGTCACTTCCTCAGGTCGCTCATCAATCAGAAGGACAATCAGTTCCGCTTCCGGATGATTTTTTGTGATCGAATTGGCGATTTCTTTCAAGAGGATCGTCTTCCCTGCTTTAGGTGGAGCCACGATCAGGCCGCGCTGTCCAAAGCCGATCGGCGAAATCATATCAACGACACGCGTCGACAGTGGGAATTTGCTGATTTCTAAGTTGATGTGTTTGTTTGGATAAAGTGGTGTTAGGCCTGGAAAATGAACACGCTCTTTGGCCGTTTCCGGATTTTCACCATTCACTGCCGCTACTTGAAGCAGTCCGTAATATCGCTCATTTTCTTTTGGCGGACGAACCTTGCCACTTACTTTATCTCCTGTGCGCAGATCGAAACGCCGAATTTGCGAGGCAGAAATGTAGATGTCTTCTGAACTGGAGGAATAATTAATGGGACGCAAAAAGCCGAAGCCTTCTGTCGGAATAATTTCCAGAATTCCTTCCATAAAGAAAAAACCTTCTTTTTCAGCATTCGATTTAAGCAAGGCAAAAATAAGTTCTTTTTTGGTTAATTTACTGTAATAGGCGATTTTATGTTCTTTTGCAAGCGCATAAATCTCTTTGATCGTCAAATTTTCTAATTGAGCTATGGACAGGTTCGCCATATACTTACCACCTTTATATTTTATTCGGTCTTTTTAGGAAAATAAAAAACAGGCATGCTCACGTGAGGGCTGTACTGAAACAATCCATTCAAAACATTCAGCATACCTGTTTGGAAAGTTAACTTACGAAGGTTTCTTCTTCAGAAACTTTGGCGACTTCCGCACCAATAGAGGTTAGTTTTTCAATAATTTTACTGTAGCCACGTTCAATATGCTCCACGCCAAATATCTCCGTTGTGCCTTCTGCCAAAAGTCCAGCAATGACTAGCGCCGCTCCTGCTCGCAAGTCGGTAGCCGTCACTTTTGCCCCTTGGAGATCGGTTTTGCCAAGAACAACAGCAGATCGGCCTTCCAGTTTAAACTGACCGCCCATTCTTCCAAGCTCCGCGATATGTTTGAAACGGCTTGGATAAATGGTATCTGTCACGACACTATTTCCTTCTGCCTGTGTTAAAAGTGCTGTGAGCGGCTGTTGCAAATCTGTTGGAAATCCTGGATAGGCATAAGTTTTAATATCCACTTTTTTGTAATCGGCTGTTCCGCCAACAACGACAGCATCGTCCTCAAGTTGCATTGGGACGCCCATTTCGGATAATTTTGCATGGATGCCTTCAATATGATCTGGAATGATATTTTCAATCCGAATCCCCTGCTCTGAACTGCATGCAGCAGCCAGTACCATATAGGTCCCAGCTTCGATCCGGTCAGGAATAATCGTATGGTGACAGCCATGGAGATGCTCTACACCTTGAATGCGAATGGTATCTGTTCCGACACCTTTGATATTAGCCCCCATATTATTAAGTAAAGTGGCTACATCAATGATTTCCGGTTCCTTTGCCGCATTTTCAATCACGGTCTTGCCTTTTGCGCGAACTGCTGCGAGCATGATATTAATCGTCGCACCTACACTCACGACATCCAGATAAATCCGGGCTCCGCGCAACTCATCCGCACGCAAATAAATGGCACCCTGTTCATTGGTTACCTTTGCTCCAAGTGCCTCAAAGCCTTTAATGTGCTGATCAATCGGTCGAGGTCCCAAGTAACAACCACCGGGCAGCCCGACGACCGCTTTTTTGAAACGCCCTAGCATCGCCCCCATCAAATAATAGGAAGCACGCAGTTTTTTCACATTGCCATTCGGCAGCGGCATTGCTGTTAAATGACTGGGATCAATAATTGCTTTATTTTTATCGAACTGCACATTGCCGCCCAGTTCACCAATAATATCATAAAGGGTAAAAACATCTGAGATTTCCGGCAAACCTTCCAGCACCACTTCGGATTCCGCAAGTATCGCTGCCGGAATAAGCGCAACCGCACTATTTTTGGCCCCATCGACCGAAATTGTTCCAGCGAGTTTACGCCCGCCGTGAATGACTAGTTTTTCTGACATGTTTACCCTTCTCTCTCTTCAACGTTACTACTTATTATCGCTGAATTTCCGTTTTTATGCAACAAAAGGAGATTAAAAACCGCCCGCTAAAATCAGGGGGCAGCTTGTTTGGCTGAATGATTTCCATCCCGCGGAAGCAGTCTTTTCTTATCTCGCACCATCAGGGCTATTCCGCCAAAAATAATACAACTGTAATATGTAATGATTCGCCAAATAATCAGGGCTGTAAAAAGCTCCACATGCGTCATAAAAGGCGCGAAAAGAAGCGTGAAGGTATACTCAGCGCCACCCGTCCCACCAGGCGTTGGCATAACCGTTGCAAACATCATGATAAACGCATGGAAAGTAATCGCCATGTAAAGCGAAACGGTCGATATCCCCATACCAATTAATATGAAATAAGGAATCGTAAAATAGACCCAGAGCTGCAAAGTAGTCAGCAGTGATGCCCAACCAATCACATGTTTATCCTTGCTCATTTTACTTGTTTCTTCATGAAAAGAGCTAATTTTTTCATCCAGCAGTTCGCGAAGATCCGTAGTTCGTTCCTTTTTGACAAAGAGGGAAACAGGAATCAAAAAAAGGTGCACCAATTTAGTCGTAATTCGTTTACTTTTCCCAACAAGCATCAATCCTAAAATCACGAACAAATGAACACTAAAACCAATAACGACTAAATACTTGATTTGCGGAACACCACCAAGCAGAAATTGAAAGCCAAATATAATCACCAGTAAAAAGTTGATGACAATCATGGCTTGATAGACGATAAATTTGACAAGTAATACAGAACTTGCTGCACCAGCGTCCATTCCCTTTTTCACGAGCAGATACAACTGTGCTGGTTGACCACCCATCTGCATGGGGGTTATGGTATTGAAAAACTGTCCGGCCATCGTAATGCGGAATGAGGACCAAAAACGTTGCCCCTGACTGGCTGTTTGAACAGTCAATTGCAACACTGAAGCCTCCAGTAGCCAGTATACAATCATGCACCCCATTGCCACAAGAATCCATGAATAATGGATTTTTGAAAGTTCATCACCAAATTGCGCAATCTTGATATCGCGGAATTGCCAAATAAGAAAACCCGCACTGATGGCTATAATAAGTAAAATATTGATCAGATTCTTTTTGGCACTTCCGTTCATCAGCAGTCACTCCTTCACTAATTGTTGATAAAAATCCTTCCAAATCTCCGTCAAGCGGTCCTCGGAATAATAGGCTGCTCCATTTGCCGCCTTTACTTGTAATTCAGCATATTCCGGTCCTTTTCCCTGCAGTTTTTGAATAGCTTGGATAAACCCATCATTATCGACGGCCTTCGCATAATACCCATCCAGAATCTCTTCATATAGGTCTAAATCGCGCAGCAAGATGGGCACACCGGCACTCATTCCTTCCAGAATTGCCATTGGAAACAGCTCATTGTAGGATGGCATGAAAAAAAGATCTGCCATATTGAAGCAGGCGTTCATTTTGACCCGGTCAATAATGCCAATAAATTTGACATTTGCTGGCGGTGCATCATAGATTTTTTTCAATTCTTCATAGCCTGATGTGATTTTCCCAAAGGAGAATCCACCGGCCCAGACGAATTGGACATCTGGCAATGCCTTGGCTACTTCAATGAAATCGAGGACACCTTTACGGTGCTGCACTTGGCCGACTCCGAGCACGACAAAATCATCCTGACGAATACCGTATTCTGCCCGCGCTGCTTGTTTGGCATGCTGATCAAGCGGATAGAAGGTTTTTTTCGAGACAAAATTAGGGATATAGTGAATTTTTTCCTCTGGGATATCATAAGCGGTCAATTTGGGGATAAAGGATGGATTAACCACCACAATTTCATCCATTCGCTTATAAAAAGAAATCAGATACTTATAAAAAACCGCACGGGCAATGCCGGGTAGTTTTAAGCTCCCTTCCATTGTTTCAGGAAGAAAGTGCACATAACCGACACGAACCCCGCGCGTTTGTTTTCGAAAGGTGGAAAGATAAAAGGGAAAGTCAACCGTATGATAATGGGTAATATCTGCTTTCCCCCACTGATTAATTTTCATATCGATCTGATCGCTCAGCCGTTCATCGACTAAATTGACAAGTTCCCGATAAGCGGAGGCGACTCCTTGCCCCTTCACTTTTTCAGCAGAAGAAAGCATTGTGAGTTTAATCATGCCGTGATGACCTTCCTTTCCTTATGTGTGTGTTTGAAGAGATCGAAAATACCTGTGAAGCGATTTTACTACGAATCAGCGTTGGTTTCATTCGATCTGCCAATTTTTCTTTATCTTCAAAGTACGCCTTGATTTCCAAATAGGCAGCCTCTACATTCAAGCCGAATTGTTCAGCAGACATTGCTTCCACCACATGGTCTGCCGATTCAATCACGCGCTTAACCAGCTCCGGATTTTCTAACGCATGAATGATCGTTTTGGCCAGCTCGTCGTCATTTTTAAATAAGAATGCTGTCTCTTCATTCGTCAAAATGCCTTCAATGCTCTCATCTTGCTTGGCTATGACTGGAATTCCAGAAGCCATCGCCTCAAAATAAGTCAATCCTTGCGTTTCAGAAGTCGAAGCACTAACAAATAAGTCCCCCAGTTGATAATAACTGCCGATTTCCTGCCAGTCGACTGCACCTGTAAAAAGGATATTTTCAGTGAGGCCGTTCAATTCTGCCATTTTTTCCAAATCCTTGCGAACCGGGCCGTCACCAACGATAACCAGCTGGGCATCCGGCTTTTCTGCTAAAATTTCAGGCATTGCCATAATGACCGCATCAATATTTTTTTCATGGGCAACGCGCCCCAAAGAAAGAATGACGGGTGCCTCAAGATTTAAACCTAATTTCTGTTTCAGTTCTGCCACCTGTTCAGCAGATGACTTTTTGAAGCTGGAAATATCGGTCCCTGTTGGAATGGTATAAATATAATTCTGTACACCGCATTCTTCCAAATGATGCTGCACCTTTTGCGTTGGCGCAATCACTGCGGCATAGCTTTCACAGAAAGAACGTGTCATTTTTCGTACCATCGAAGGGGTCAAAATCTTCCCTTTCGCAATATAGTGTAGATAATCAACATACATTGTATGATAAGTGTGAATGGAAGGAATATGATATTTTTTTGCAATCTTTTTCCCGAGTAATCCGAGTGAGAATTCAGTATGTGTATGAATAATGTCTAGTTTAAGCTCTCCCACAAGCCGGATAAATTTATTCATTCCAGCGATAGCAACACGTCTTTCCGGAAAAAAGACAAATGGAATACTGGGCATTCTAAATACTCTTCCTTCTTCACTTTTACGATCTGCATTCGGGTCAGTCGTTGTAAAAATATATACGTTATGCCCTTGTCTCCGAAGCTCCTTTTCCAAAATCATAATGGAAGTAGCCACACCGCTGATCTGCGGGCTGTAGGTATCGGTAAAGATTCCAATATTCATTCTTATCGCCTACTCTCTTTCCTTGTGGTTCATTCATCTGTTCTTCTTTATGTATCTATATTACCCAACTAACTCCATTTTTAATTATGCCCTGCTTATGTAAAACTTACATGCGACTGCGGAACGATTTTTTCCTAGGTATTTAGGTTGCAAGCATAAAAAAACTGCAAGCCTCTCCTGCAGTTATTGATCTTCAGTACGAACGGTCAACTATTGTTCCATAATAACATTGTTTGCTCTATGCGACAATATTTATGAAGAAATCTTCATTATTTATCGTAAAACTAACAAAAATTTTAACCAGCTGATAAATGATTACAAAAAGAAAAGGCGGGAAGCTCGAAGCTTCCCGCCTTTCTCTTCATATAAAGTTCGGCTTACGCTTTACCGTTAGAACCGAATTCTTGAATTTTTTCAGTAACTGTTTTGATGATCGCTTCGATACCTGGAGTGATAACTTTACGAGGATCATAAACTTTGTCGTCAGTAGCTAATTTTTCGCGAACAGCTGCAGTCCAAACGATTTGGCATTCAGTGTTAACGTTGATTTTGCTGTGACCTAGTTCGATTGCTTTTTTCACTTGGTGTTCAGGAATTCCAGAACCGCCGTGAAGTACAAGTGGAGCACCTGTAAGTTCGGAGATTTCTTTCATTTCGTCAAAGCCAAGTTTTGGTTCGCCATGGTAAGGACCGTGTACAGAGCCAAGAGCAGCAGCCAAAGCATCGATTCCAGCTTCTTTTACTACACGCAGACATTCTTGTGGATTTGCATAGTTGATTCCACCTGTAACGCCGTCTTCAGTACCGCCAACAGTACCAACTTCAGCTTCTACAGATACACCTTTTGCATGTGCATAGTCAACAACTTGTTTAGTCATTGCTACGTTTTCATCGATTGGGTGATGAGAGCCATCAATCATTACAGAAGTGAAGCCTGCATCGATTGCTGCTTTACAAGAATCAAAGCTTGAACCATGGTCAAGGTGGATAGCAACAGGAACAGTGATGTTGTAGTCATGAACAAGACCTTCAACCATTTTGACAACTGTTGTGAATCCTCCCATGTATTTAGCAGCACCTTCAGATACTCCTAGAATAACTGGTGCTTTTTCTGCTTCTGCAGCTTTCAATACAGCTTGAGTCCATTCAAGGTTGTTGATGTTGAATTGACCTACAGCATATTTTCCAGCTAATGCTTTTTTCAGCATATCTGTCATGTTAACGATAGGCATAATACAATTTCCTCCCTCAGGAATTTAAGAAGACTTTTTGCCCTCTTAATCAATTTGAATTTCCGCCGTGAAAAATAGTGGCAGCTATTTTTCCCTAACACAACTATGATACCAAATTTACCTGTGAATTACCATAAAAACTGCGAAATAATTTTCTGAAACCGCTTTAGTCTCTAAGCTTCACCCGCGTCTTTTCTTTGTCCGCAAAGACTTTGAGCGCACTTTCACAAACTTTGAATTCATAGGGAGCTTCTCCGCCGTACACTCCGTCAAAGGAAATATTCAATGTTTCTGGTGAGTGAACGCTCACTTTTTTGACGCGCGCATGGATGACATTTTCGTTTGAGAGATGCTTGCCGCTCTTTAAATTGAGGAACAGCTGCAAAAGTTTCAGCGGCGGAACTTTCTTTAAAATCAGCAAATCTACATAGCCGTCATTTAGGCGAGCCGTTGGACAAAGAGATTCCAAACCGCCGACTGTGTGCGTTTTATTAAGAAACATCAATAAAATCGGGCCGCTAAAATTTTGGTCATCATAGGTGACATCCACTTTGGTTGGAGACAGCTTCGGCAAATTTTTAAACCCATCCAGCAAATAAGCCAGCCGTCCATAGCGATTTTTCTTTTTTTCTTCCACCGCATATGTAATCTCGGTGATTTTTCCCGCTGCGGCGTTATTGATAAAATAATCATCATTTGCCTGCCCAACATCCACTGTGATCGTTTGCCAATCTGCAATCATCCGCACAGCTTCTAACGGATCGTGATTCAATCCCAGCGCTCTTGCATAGTCATTCGTGGTACCAACTGGCATGACGCCTAAAACTGGACGTGACTCCACTTGCATCAGTCCATTTACTACTTCATTGATTGTGCCATCTCCCCCTGCACCGATCACGGCATCATAGCCATCCCGCGCAGCTTGTTCGGCTAGTTTGGTCACACTTTTTGGCTCGCTGGTGGAAGACATTAAAGTAACCTCGAACCCCGCTTCTGTTAAAATTTGTTCCGCGCTGGGCATATATTGCTTGAATTTTCGCTTACCCGCTACCGGATTATAAATGATGATAACCTTCCGCACAAATTCCCCTTCTCTCCTTTTTCCTGTAAAAATAGTTTCCTATAATTGGAAAGGCTTGTCAAATCAAGTGTTTTAGTCTGTTTTTTCTACTTTTCACTGTATAATTTTTCCTATTCGTTTTCCTTCAATTCATGACACTTATCATTCCTTTTGTAATAAATATAACGTTATTTAAAAATAAATGTAGCTTTTGCAAAAAAACATCCGAATAGCGCATGCCTATTGGTTCATTCTTATCATGCTGTATTGACGCTCCTGCAGTAACTTTGTCATAATAGAGAATGAAGAAATTTCGTTACTTTTCTTCATTTCAAAAAAGGAGTTGATGTACGCTTGAAACTACTTCTAAAATCAGCTATGGTAGCGGCCGGTTTAGCTGTATTTGCTGTTCCCGGTGCTGTTTCGGCTGACGAAGTAAGTTCCCCCTCGGCAGATAAAGCAGAAGATGACTTAAAAGGGGCGGAAAACCAATCTATTTATATTCCTAAATCGATTCGAGATGGGGAAGTCACAGATGAAAACGACGGCTTCGAGGATGAACAAACAGAAGTGCTTGCACCAGTACCACTACTTCGTGCAGCTGCATATCCGAATGTAAATTCATATATTAAGTCGAAAAATTTCTCTACGGCATCCATTGAATATCAATTAAAAAGCCAGTTTCCAAAGTTTAATTACCGGAACGGCTATGGTAAACCTGAAGGAATTGTTCTGCACGAAACAGCCAATGACTCTTCCACGATCCAAGGCGAAATCAATTACATGAGCAATAACTATAATAATGCTTTCGTACATGCCTTCGCGGATAAGTCAAATATCATTCAAATTCATCCGACTGATTATGGCGTTTGGGGGGCTGGACAATATGCCAACGCCCGCTTTATCCAAATCGAGCTTTGTCGTTCTAGTTCGTTTGATGATTTTGCACGATCAATCAATAACTATGCGTATTATGTGGCTTACATGCTGGATAAATACAATTTAGGTGTTGACAGTGCTGAAGCTGATGGCAAGGGAACGATCTGGTCACACAATGCCGTAACCAAATATCTGGGTGGAACAACGCATACTGACCCGATCGGCTATTTTTCTAAATGGGGCTATACGATGACTGATATGGTCTCCCTCATTCAGGAAAAATATAATCAGATCCACAGTGGCGGTATCCAGTATGACAAACAAATCTGGGCTTATGGCCGCGTGAAAACTTCTGCTGGGCATACGGTCTGGACAAAACCTTATGGCGCATCAGGTGCTACAATGGTCAATCCGCTTTCTGCCTATGAGGGTAAGAAACTGCGGCTTGAACGTGAAGCTAAAAATGATCGCGCAACTTGGTATCAGTTTAGCGTGGATGGCAAAATCGTTGGTTGGGTCGACCAAAAAGCGATTGACGTTTTCTATAATCAAAGTATGGAAACGAATACCAGCTTGACTCAATATGTGACGAATCCATCCGGCAGCTACTATCTGCTACCTGTCGAAGATGCACCGATCAAACTGGGCTCACTTTCCAGCTACCAAAATAAAGCGCTACGTGTCGATCGGAAAGCAACAATTGATGGTGAACTTTGGTACCGCGTCTACAATGGCAGCACTTTGCTGGGTTGGACAAAAGCGTCGAACCTTTATGACACGAATACAAATTCACTGGCTTACGATAAGCAAGTATGGGCTTACGGCCGCGTGAAAACATCCACCGGGCACACCGTTTGGTCGAAGCCTTATGGGATGACTGGTGCGACAACTGTCAATCCGCTTTCGGCTTATGAAGGCAAGAAATTGCGGCTTGAACGTGAGGCACAAAATTACCGGGCTACTTGGTATCAGTTCAGTGTAGATGGTGAAATCGTTGGTTGGGTCGATCAAAAGGCCATTGATGTCTTTTATGATTCCAGCATGGAAGTGGGGACGAATTTGACGCAATACGTTTATGCCCCAACAGCCAACTACTATCTGCTGCCGGTTGAGGACTCTCCAATCAAACTTGGCACCCTGTCTTCCTACCAAGGAAAAGCGCTGCGTGTCGACCGGAAAGCCACAATTGACGGCGAGCTTTGGTACCGGATTTATGACGGCAATACCAAACTTGGCTGGACAAAAGCGGCCAACCTGTCGAGTTCTAGTCCTGAAAGCCTTGAATATGACAAACAGATTTGGGCTTATGGCCGCGTGAAAACTTCTGCTGGGCATACGGTCTGGACGAAGCCATATGGAATGTCTGGCGCAACAACGGTCAATCCACTTTCGGCTTATACAGGGAAAAATCTGCGCCTAGAACGTGAAGCTAAAAATAGTCGCGCTACCTGGTATCAATTCAGCGTGGACGGCAAGATCGTCGGCTGGGTCGACCAAAAAGCGCTCGATGTTTTCTACAATCAAAGCATGGAAGTTAATACTAGTTTGACACAATATGTGGCCAACACGTCTAATAGCTATTACCTGCTTCCGGTTGAAGATTCACCAATCCAACTGGGTTCTCTTGCCAACTACAAAGGGAAAGCCTTACGTGTCGACCGGAAAGCAACGATTGATGGCGAGCTTTGGTACCGAATTAATGATGGCAATACTAGACTCGGCTGGACCAAAGCTTCCAACCTGTCAAGTTCTAATACGGAAAGTCTTGAGTATGACAAACAGATTTGGGCTTATGGCCGCGTGAAAACTTCTGCTGGGCATACGGTCTGGACGAAACCATACGGGACCTCTGGCGCTGTGAGTGTCAATCCGCTTTCGGCCTATACGGGCAAGAAGATGCGACTCGAACGTGAAGCCAAAAATAGTCGCGCTACCTGGTATCAATTCAGCGTGGACGGCAAAATCGTCGGCTGGGTTGACCAAAAAGCCATCGACGTTTTCTATAATCAAAGTATGGAAATCAATACGAATTTGACGCAATATGTGGCGAATACTTCCGGCAGCTATTATCTGCTTCCAGTTGAGGATTCACCGATTCGACTAGGCTCGCTTTCCGGCTACAAAGGAAAAGCCTTACGTGTCGATCGAAAAGCCACGATTGATGGCGAACTTTGGTACCGCGTCTATAATGGCAACACATTACTAGGCTGGACCAAAGCTTCCTTCTTATCCAGCACCAATAACTAATAAAAAAAGCACTTTGCGAAAGACTCGCAAAGTGCTTTTTTTATGGTTTTTATTGATTTTCCAGTGCTGCGCCAACAAATGCTTTAAACAAGCTTTGTGGACGATTCGGACGTGAAATGAATTCTGGATGATACTGGCTAGCTACGAACCAAGGGTGATCTTTTAGTTCGACCACTTCGACAAGACGGCCGTCTGGGCTTGTAGCTGACACGATCATGCCGGCTTCTTCCATTTGCTCCCGATACTCATTATTGAATTCATAGCGATGGCGGTGACGTTCTTCAACAAGCGACTTGCCATATGCCTCGCTGGCTTTGGTTCCTTCTTTGATACGGGCCGGATAGAGACCTAGACGAAGTGTTCCACCAAGATTTTCAATATTTTTCTGTTCAGGCAACAGGTCGATAATATTATATGGCGTTTCCGGTGCAATTTCAGCAGAATGAGCACCTTCTAGACCTAAAACATTGCGCGCAAATTCTACAGTGGCAAGTTGCATACCCAGACAGATGCCGAGATATGGTACTTTGTTGACACGTGCATATTCGATTGCAGCAATTTTCCCTTCGATTGCCCGGTCGCCAAAGCCACCCGGTACAAGAATGCCATCTGCTTTGCCCAAAATTTCGGCAGCATTTTCTTTGGTAACTTTTTCAGAATCGATCCAGTCGATCTCGATTTCTGCATCATGTGAATAACCCGCATGACGAAGGGCTTCTGCTACTGAAAGATACGCATCTTGCAAGGAAACATATTTACCTACAAGGGCAATCCGAACTTTTTGGGAAAGATTTTTCACACGATGGATCAATTCTTTCCACTCTGTCATGTCTGCTTGCGGTGCTTCAAGTTGCAGATGATCCAATACGATTTGGTCCATCTTTTGCGCCTGCAAGGAAAGCGGCACATTGTAAAGTGTATCTTCATCACGGGATTCGATCACTTCTGAAGCTTTAATGTCGCAGAACAAAGCAATTTTTTCTTTCATTTCTTGTGAAACAGGGTGTTCTGTACGAACGACGATAAGGTTTGGCTGAATCCCTAAGCTGCGTAATTCTTTCACGCTATGCTGAGTGGGCTTCGTTTTCATTTCTCCCGCCGCTTTAATGTATGGAATGAGCGTAGTGTGAATGTAAAGAACATTTTCAGAACCAACATCGCTCTTGATTTGACGGATGGCCTCTAAGAATGGCAGGGACTCGATGTCGCCTACTGTTCCGCCGATTTCCGTAATAATAATATCGGAATTTGTCATACGCGCTGCACGGAAAACCCGGTCTTTCAGTTCATTCGTAATGTGCGGAATGACTTGCACGGTTCCACCTAAATAATCCCCGCGGCGTTCTTTTTTAATAACTTCTGAGTAAACCTTACCTGTTGTGACGTTACTGTATTTGTTCAGGTTGATATCGATAAAACGTTCATAGTGACCTAAGTCTAGATCTGTTTCTGCGCCGTCATCGGTTACGAAAACTTCCCCATGCTGATAAGGACTCATTGTCCCAGGGTCTACGTTGATGTACGGGTCGAATTTTTGAATCGTTACACTAAGACCGCGATTTTTTAGCAAGCGTCCTAATGAAGCTGCTGTAATCCCCTTCCCGATCGATGAAACTACACCGCCAGTTACGAAAATATACTTTGTCATTGAAACAATCTTCTCCTTCCATTTTTAAAAAGTCGCAAGCAGAACTTGCTGGGTGGGAATTCTAGCGAAACTCTTTTTTAATAAAAAATCCCACATGCAATTTGGACTGTGTCTCAGTTTTGCATCTGGTCACTTTTTATTATCGGAGCTGCTCCAATAAAAAACGCCCCTACTTATCTCTAAGTGAAGGAGCGTATTATATCATACATGATTTGTCCCATTTAAGGGAGCCCAAATAAAATATTACCGAGTATAGGGCCGGAAGTCAAGCTTTTATTTCAGAAAATCAAATTCCCACAAAAAAAGCCCGCCAAATTCGGCGGGCATTTCTTCTATTCTTCAGGGTCTTCTGTGTAGTCTCCGTCAGAATAATCATCTTCAACTGTGGCAAGATCGCCTTCGATTCCGTCTGGGAGATGATCATCCATATCTTCATCTTCGTCCACTAAACCGTCGGACAGCGAGATTTCTTCTTCGCCAAGTTCTTCCACTTCGTCGTCATCTTCATAATCGATGTCATCGTCCATGAGTGCTTCTTCGTCATCCTCATCTTCGTCGTCATCATCTTTTTTACGTTTTTTCTTCGCTTTTTTGGTTTGCGTTTGAACTTCTTCGTCGATAGCATCAATTGGATACCATGCACGCAAGCCCCAAGTGTTGTTGCCAAG
This sequence comes from Listeria costaricensis, assembly GCF_900183385.1. Classification (GTDB taxonomy): domain Bacteria; phylum Bacillota; class Bacilli; order Lactobacillales; family Listeriaceae; genus Listeria; species Listeria costaricensis. The sequence goes on along the minus strand of NZ_FXUT01000008.1, from coordinate 31,910 downwards.
CGAAATAAAATTACCATCAATATTCATATCGGTATAAAATTGAACAAGACGATCTTTTATTTCAGCTTCTGATAAGCCAAGGAAGTTTTGAATTTCTTTTACGAGTTCTGGGAAAGAGATGACTTCTCTACGTTGCTCTAAAACATAATGAGCTACCTCAATCAAAGATAGTTCCGTTCTTTCCTCTTGCGATAACTTACTTAAATCCAAAGCAGGCACGCCCTTTCTTATATGATTCGATTTACTTTATTTACTACATACGCGATTTTATTCAACTTTACTATTTTACCTGTTATTTTTGGCTAATACAACCTAAAAATTTATCTGCGTCAACTTCGCTTGATAATCTGGTAGGCGAGATAGAAGAAAAGGAACGCCATCAAGAGAATCGGAATCGAGCCAAGTTGATAATCATAGAGGATATTTGTTGCGATGCACAAAAATATGAACAGCAGCGCTACTATTATTATTCTTCTTCGCTTCATCTGTTGCTCTCCCCGTTTCAAAATGTCTCTGTTTTTTAACTTTAGTACATTTTAGGAATCTCGTCAACGGCAAGCCTGTTCACTTACTTTAAAGAAGCGTAATCTCTCTTACATTTTTTCTGGCGCAGAAACACCGAGCAGCTTCAGACCATTTTGAAGCGTGATCCGAGCAGCTTCAATAAGTGCCAGTCTAGCTTTGGAAAGTTCCGGTTGTTTTGGATCAAGTACTTTATTCGTATTGTAAAATCTATGGAAAGCAGCGGCCAAGTCATTCAGATAACGAACGATCCGGTGCGGTGCCCGTTTTTGAGCAGCTTCTGCTACGACATCTGGGAATTCACCGATCACTTTTAATAAATCAAATTCGGTTTCCGACTGAATCAGCGCAAGATCTACTGTCTCACTTGCTGTCAGACCATTTTCAGCACCTGAACGCAGGATACTTGAAATCCGCGCATGGGCATATTGGACATAGTAAACCGGATTTTCATTGGAGGTGGATTTTGCCAGCCCCATATCAAAGTTCATATGCGTATCGGAACTTCTCATCGCAAAGAAGTAACGCGTTGCATCCAGTCCGACTTCTTCAATCAAATCACGCATCGTGACCGATTTACCAGTACGCTTGCTCATTTTGATCTGCTCGCCATTTTCGTAAAGGTGAACGAGCTGAATGATCTCCACTTCAAGCTGGGATGGTTGATAGCCAAGTGCTTCGATTGCCGCTTTCATCCGCGGAATATAACCATGGTGATCGGCACCTAAAATGTCAATCAGTACGTCAAAGCCACGATTCAATTTATTTAAATGGTAGGCAATATCAGGCAGGAAGTAGGTGTAGCTGCCGTCTGTTTTGATTAGAACACGATCCTTGTCATCGCCAAAATCAGTCGTTCTTAACCAAGTTGCACCATCTTGTTCATAGACATGTCCATTCGCCCGCAGTTTTTCAAGTGCTGGCAGGATTTGATTTTCTTCGTAAAGGGAGGTTTCTGAGAACCAATTGTCAAAGTGAACACGGAACTCCTGCAAGTCACGTTCTAGCTTAGCTGTTTCAAACGCCAGCGCTTCTTGACGGAATACTTTATGACGAACGGACACTTCTGCTTCGACATATTCCTCTCCGTATTTATCGGCAAGTGTGCGACCTAATTCAATAAGGTCCTTCCCACGATAGCCGTCTTCTGGGAATGCCCACTCTTTACCAAGTGCTTCAAAGTAGCGCGCTTCCACTGAAAGAACCAGGTTGTTGATTTGATTACCGGCATCATTGATATAATATTCCCGGTAAACGTCGTATCCGGCCATATCTAAAATATTAGCCAATGAGTCTCCGATTGCCGCACCACGCGCATGTCCTAAATGCAGGTCTCCTGTTGGATTAGCAGAAACAAATTCCAGTTGGATCCGTTCTTTCTGTCCAAAATCCGAGCGACCGTAATCGGCTTGTTCGGCTAAAACTGCTGGAACAACTGCTGTCAGATAGCGATTATCTAGAAAGAAATTGATAAAACCAGGTCCGGCAATCTCAATTTTTTCGATCTGGGCGGCTCCTTCTAATTCAGCCGTGATCCCTTCTGCAATTTGACGCGGCGCCTTTTTGGCTACACGTGCCAGCTGCATGGCAATATTTGTCGAGTAGTCTCCGTGACTTTTTTCTTTTGGTACCTCTAGTAAAATGGCAGGGACCGCGCTTTCCTCGATTCCTGTTGAAGCAACCACTGCTTGTTTGATCAGTTTCATTAAATCATTCTGTTTCGCTTGAATGACATTCATACTTCCTTGTCCTCCTCTATCCTCATCTTGACATTATAAGAACCGATGTAGCTGCCTGCTTGAAGCAGATCATATTGAAAAACGATCTCGCCGAGCAGACCATCAGCCGTCTGAAAATTCTCTTCTAAGGCGACCAGCTCCGATTCAAAAAGAAATTTCCCCGCTCCCGAATCGATGGACGCCGTGCTTCGTCGTTTATCCCGAAAGAAGTGCATACGCATATTGACGGCTCCGCTTCGCAAAAGCAGGAGTTCTTCTTCCGACAACTTGAGAACAGTACGGACATCTCCTGTTACCTGACGTTCTTCGTAATGGAGGTAGCGATTCCCCTCATGGAGATAAAACACGCCTGATACCGACATTTCCGTTTTTTCTTCTGATTCCATCTGCCGGACGACATTGGTAATATGAATTTTAACGGGTTGCCGCTCTTTGGCTGGCTTTTTCATTGGTCAGATTACCCCTTTCCGTGCAGAAATATAGACGTCTAATATTATAGAAAAAAACAGGCTGAAAAGCAACTTTGTTTTAAAAAAACAGGAATAGAAAGAAATGCTGCATTGCCTGTGTGATTGCTGGAATGAAAAAGTTGAAAATTGGTCCGATCGTCAAATTGTAAAGCGGTGTAAGCGCAATGATCAAGAAGATCAGAAACGCATACTGTTCAATCGGCTGAAGCTTAGCGCGAAAACGCATTGGCAAAAATTCTGTCAAAATCTGATAACCGTCCAGCGGCGGAAAGGGGATCAAATTGAAAACAAACAGCACGACATTCAGCTGAATAAAAACACCTAGAAAGTTCAACCAGATGCTATCACTATAGCCGTATTGTTTCACTAAAAACATCATGATTCCTGTCGCGATAAAAGCAAGCAACAGATTGCTGAGTGGTCCGGCGAGTGAGACACAAATACTGCCTAGCCGTCGCTTTTTCAGTTTATAACGATTGACGGGTGTCGGTTTTGCCCAACCGAATCCAGCGATCACGATCATCAAAAGGCCAATCAGATCGACATGCACCAGTGGATTCAGTGAAAGTCTTCCCTGATTTTTCGCTGTATCATCGCCAAAAGCCAAGGCGGTGAGGGCATGTGCCCATTCATGAATCGTAAAAGCAATCAATATCGTAATGACAACATAGGGCAGCATTTCAAGCGGATAAGCTAAAAAACTCGGCATAACTGCCTCCTTTCCTGTATGAAGTGAAATTTGCTATAATAAATATGTTTCAAAATCCAAATGATGAGGTGATGACCGTGCCAATCGTAACAATCAAATTCCTCGAAGGCCGTTCTGATGAGCAAAAAAAGGCGCTCGTAGCAGATGTGACGGAATCTGTTTCTAAAAATCTTGCTGCACCGAAAGAAAATATTCATGTGATTTTAGAAGAAATGAAGAAAACAGATTATGCTGTCGGCGGTATCCGTAAATCGGATATATAAAGACAACTGGAAGCCAGCTAGGGACGCTTATCTCTCTTTAGCTGGCTTTTACTTTAGATGATGCTGATGAAGCGCGAGAATCATTTCCTCCGCAATTTCCGGTGCAATCCGGCCGTTTTCAATGAAATCGAGCGGATAGTATAACTTGATGTCCGTCCGAATTTTCCCACCGATCGACTCGACAATGGGCGACTCGGTTGAGAGTTCTTTCAGTTCCCCACTTGGTAACAAAAGCTGAATGGGCGTTTTGCCGGAACTGGCTCCCGGTTGATAGAGATCATACGGCAGGTCAGAAGATGAATCAATCACTAAATAATACGTCGGATCGATATCGGCTTTTTCAAGCAGCCCTTTTAGCTGGTCGTATAGCGGTGCATCCTTGGCGGGATCATAGTCAATATAGCGCAGCAATCTGCGGCCTAGGAATCGTCCGCACAGATCGCTTAAGATTTCATCTGCCTCATTTTGCCAAACTGAAAAATAGTACGTTAATATCGTATCGTCCAGTCGAATATAGTCGCTTAATGCTACTTCTCCTGTGAAAAATGGGATTACCTCAGTCGGATACTGCTCAAATTCATAATCAGCTTCATAAAGTTTTTTTGCACGATCAAGGATTTTCCAAAGCAGGACTTCCCCACTGCGGCTGACTGGATGAAAATAGACTTGCTGATACATTTGATAGCGGCTCATCAGGTAATCCTCCACGGCATGCAGACCGGAATATTTGATGATGACACCATTGCCATCTGGGCTCGGGCGCATGACACGCAAGATCCGCTCCATATCGAATTTCCCGTAACTGACTCCCGTATAATAGGCATCTCGCAGCAGATAATCCATCCGATCAGCATCCAGTTGGCTGGAAATCAGTTTTACGAGTGTCTGATTGGGATAGGTCTTGCGAATAATATCTGCCACTTTGAGTGGAAAGTCTTCCCCGCCTCGTTTTAACACCTGCTGAACTTCTGTATCCCCAGTAATGATTTCCCGCGTGTAAGCCTCGTGATCCGTTCCAAAAACCTTTTCAAATGCGTGTGAAAAAGGGCCATGACCGAGATCATGTAGAAGCGCCGCACAAAGGGCCACCATCCGCTCTTCCGCATCAATTTGAAACTCTTCAGCGAATGTTACATCGATGATCTGCCGCACGATTTCATAAACACCCAGCGAATGATTGAATCGGCTGTGTTCGGCGCCGTGAAACGTCAGGGAAGTAGTGCCAAGTTGCCGAATGCGCCGTAGCCGTTGAAACTCTCTGGTTGCCACCAAATCCCAAATCATCTGATCCTCAACATGCACATAGCCGTGGACGGGGTCTTTGAATACCTTGCCTTCTCTTAGTTTCTGCTCGATATAAGTCACACTCTCTGCCTCCCTGCTTTATGCGAGAATTTTTTCGTTTCGTGCGAGAATCCGTTCATAATAACCTGAAAATAAATCCCATTCTTCTGGTGATAAGGTGCCCGAATAGAAATGCTCGGCATAGAAACGCATGCTGTTCAAAAGCTTGACGAGGACTTTGTTGACAGTCAAGTCTGGTTCGCCAAGGAGCTCCGCCAGCGTGGACATGACGGCCGGGTCGACATTTGGGAAATGGTACTTTTCTTGTTCATCCTTCCCGCTGATTGCGTAAAAATCACGAATCAGTTCGGCGCGTTTCGTCTGGTCGCCACTTACTCCTAGGTAAATTTGGACGGCGACGCCTTTTTCCATGCGGCGTTGAGAAATACCCGCGAATTTTCGACGATCGATGCTTAAGTCAAAGCTGCCGGGACAATAGGAATGCTCGATTTCGCCTGCCTGAATGACTGCTTTTGAATGGGCAAACATGTCCTTCACAAGCGTGAACATTGTTTCATACCCAAGGTCGATTGCTATGCCCCGCTCTACATCTGGGAAAACGAGTGACAAATTTAAAATTTCTGGATCCAACACGACACCCAGACCGCCGGAATTCCGCACGACAACTCGGTAGCCCTGCTCTTCTAGGAAGCGGATCCCCTCTTTTAATTTTGGCAGTTTGGAGTCCTGTATGCCGAGTGAGACTGTTTTATCATGCACCCATGCGCGCACAGTAGGCGGCTCTTGCTTTTTTCCGATTGATCGGCATAATGTATCGTCCGTTGCATAGGACTGCAAAGCATCAAAGGCTGGATTCACCATCGTATGGTCAATCAACCGCCACGATTGCTGCTTCAATAAAGTATCCATAAGCGTTCCTGTTCCTCCACTTTATTTCTTTCTAGTCATTATAGCATAATCGATCTGTCAATTGGGCAAAACGGCTTAAAGTTGCGGTTCTTTCGCTTTTTTTGATTTTTATAGACCGATTAGCTGACTTTTTTTCGCTTAACGTTGAAAAAAGCAAGAATCACCAGAAAAAAAGCGGCTATTTGGATGACTTTACGCATTTTATCACCTCCACTTTTGACCTCATGCTGACTTTTTTCTTTATCATAGCATTTTCTGATAGAATAAGCGCGAATATCCCGTTTAACGAAGTGACCAAAAAAATACCCGACTAGCGAACTAATCGGGTAAAAATTTATGAAAAGCCTAGGGAGCTTTTTAACAGAATCACATTGACCACTTTACCAGTCGTAATGATCGCGACCGGATTTTGAATAGCGATGGTCTTTAGCTGGTTTATTCCAGATGCGCATGATTAAGTAAACAATCAGCGCCAAAATCAGCAGCGGGAATAGGAAGTGAAGTGTCACACCAATTAAATCAAAAAGTATATTGAGTGCAATCAGTGCCAAAATAATCGTCAATAGATATTTAAAAAATGTAGTCATTTGAATAACCTCTTTTCTGAGTGAATTTTATTTAAAACAGCCCCTCAGCTGTTAATTGTTTGAAACGACATGGGTGTTCGATTGAAGTTCAGTTGCTCGTAAAACCATTTTATTATCCTGTACGACGATCTTATAGGAGCAATTTTTTTGTAGCGGTTTGTCCGATAAGAATTCCAGTGTCACTTCTTTTCCATCCTTCGTGTAGGCCGTTTCTGTAAATTGATAACCTTTAAACGCCGGTTTCGTCACCGGTTCCCCTTCTGATTGGATGGAAACAGTATATGTAGTTGCAGCAGAAGCGATCGGTGCCTTAAATTCCACAAAAGCTAGTACGGCAATAAAACATGCGATCACAAGTGCGAATGTCCCTTTTTTCATGATCCGGCTCTCCTTCTCTATTGGATGATTTCATTATAGAAAAAGGGCGCGATTTATTGAAAAGGCTGCAGACTGAAAATTAGTACTCCCAAAGGCTGATTTTTTATTCAGTCTAAAAAACCGCAGCTGCACACGTTCACAACTGCGGTTTAATGGATTTATTTTTTCGTCATCCACTTATAGTTTTCAGCACCAATCGGATAGGTCACATAGTTTTCAAGCTGTTCTTTCTGCAAATAGGCTCGGCCGCCTTGATAAAGTGGAATCAGGACTGCCTGATCTTTCAGTAGAATTTGTTCTGCTTGAAGAAGTGCCTGCCAGCGTTCTTCCGGCTGATTCGACAATTTGCCTTTTGCGCCGAGGACCAGCTCGTCATATTTGGCATCTGAGAAGCCGGTGTGATTGCCTGGGCTGCCAGTTAAAAAGAGGTTCAGATAGGTCAGCGGATCCTGATAATCGCCGCCCCAGCCGCCAAGTAGCAGCTCGAAGTCTTGGGTGACATCGGCTTGAAAGCTCGCCTGATTGGTCACATTTTTAATTTTGATCGACAGGCCGGGAAGATTGGTTTCCCACTGGTTCTGCATAAATTCGGTCTGCTTTTTCTGCAGCGTTGTATCGCCGCTTGTAATCGTTAGGGTGAGCTGATCTTTGCCCAGTTCATCCAGCGCCTGATCGAAATATTTTTTAGCGGCTTCCTTGTCATAGCCTAAAAGTGAACCGTTCTGCTGGCGGAAATCCTGATGCGATTCCGGATCAAACATGATTTCGCCCGGCACATCTCCATCTAGCGGCTTGGAACCATTGGCAAGCAGTGTGTCCACCATGCCTTGCTTATCGATCGACATGGCAAGCGCCCGGCGCAAATGACTGTTTGCCAGTACGGTCGCCTCACCTTCTTTTCCTTGGTTCATTTTGACATATACGGAACGACCTGTAATCGACGTGTGGAAATTAGGATCAGTTTGGTATTGCTTCACGAATTCGCCGTCCAGTTCTACGCGGTCCAGTTTGCCAGTATTATATAAATTAAGGGCTGCATTGGTGTCTTTCACGACTGTCACATGGATTTTAGGTGCGGGAACATTCGCTTTGTCCCAATAGGCTGGGTTTTTGACGTAGTCCCAGGTCAAATTCGTGCCACTCCAGTTTTTTAAGATGAACGGACCATTGGAAATGAGCGTCTCGCTGGAGGTGCCGTATTTTTCGCCTTGTTGCTCGACAAATTTTTCATTTTGTGGAAAAAAGGTTGCGGTTGTAAGTAGTTCCTTAAAGATGGGCACTGGGTTTTCTAGCTCTACTTGAAGCGTTTTGTCATCGAGTGCTTGGACTCCCAGTTCATCTGGAGACATTTCCCCTTTTAAAATTTGTGTCGCATTCTTCACGATTTCTTCCATCTGCGGACCATAGGCGGCAGCGGTTTTAGGGTCAACTACTTTCTTCCAGGCGTACTCAAAATCGGCTGCAGTGACAGGTTCCCCATTCGACCAGTTCGCATCCTCGCGAATCTTATAGACAAGTGTCTTGCCATCGTTTGAAACTTCCGGTTCGCTTGCTGCCATTGCTAAAGCGGGTTTGCCGTCCTTGTCGAGCCGGTACAGGCCTTCCCCAATCTGATTGATGGCACGGAAGCTGACGCTATTATCCGCCAGTGTCGGGCTGGCATTCGGGATACCGCTCGTTTCCATGATATTAATTACATTTTCTTTATCTGACTTTACTTTCTCTTTTTTTTCATCAGCAGGGCCGCAAGCTGCAAGAGCCGCAAAACTAAGCAACATCAGTAATAATCCTAGTATTTTCACACGTTTTGTCAAATAAATTCTCCCCTTTACTGTTTCCTTCGTTTGAAAGCGCTTTTTCAAAATAACCGACTCAACGCCAAAAAAAGGTCGATGTCAGTATATTTTGACTTCCGACCTTCATTATAATAGAAATCTGTATCACTTGTAAATAAAAACTGTTATATTTTTCACTTTTTGTTCAGGTAAAAACCGGAACCGACTACGATCACACCCATCCCTAGCAGCATCCCCATCATAAAGTAACTTGGGTCATTACGCATGAAGATGGCAAGCACCAGACATGCTACTCCTGCAACGGTTAGTGTGCTTATCGTGATTTTCTTCCACAAGTTCCGCGTATAGGCATCGGTCTTTTTAAAACCGATCAGATTTAGAAAATGAAACAGCTTCTTTGAATAGGAGAGATACGCCGCCAAAAGCAGCATGAACGCCCCCGCTGTCATTAGCGCAAATCTGCCAGTCGGAATTTCATATCCCAAGGCATACACAATGATGCTGATTTGAATGACTGCCAAAAGGACAAGCAGCAAACGAAAGCAATATTCGAATTCAAGTCGCGTCTCCTGACTCACTTTTTCTTTCCCGTAATATTCCGTCCCTGTAAAAATAATCATCAGAAACGGCATCATAATTAGTCCCAACCACTTTTGCACAAACATATCTGGAGAGAAATCCGTACCGAAATGTACCGCGATTTCAGCTGGGAGCAGTGGGTAGGTCGCGATGGTAAATACAGCCGTTATAAAAATAACTGTACTCGGAAAAACACCAATTCTCCTCATTTCTCTCACCCCCTTGATTTATTTCCGGCAAAACGTAGCAAGTTCTTGATAATTATGAGCAATTGAAACATTTTCTGTCTTTTCTAATTGGTTCAGTGTTTCAGTTTCCCCATCTTTCGTCAACGCACGTACGGCCGGTAAATAGACGACGACTTTGAAACCATTTCTTGCAAGTTGCAGAATCGTCGTTTTGACACAAAAATCAAAAGCTAAACCACCAACAAGAATGAACGCAACTTTTTCAGCGTGTAGAAATTCAATGACGCCTGTAGAGAGCTGTTCGCTGATGTCATGGTAACAGGCGCCATAGGGATGTAAATCCGGTTCCATGCCTTTCCAGACAAAATAATCATATTGATTGGGTTCTGGCAAACCGTCCAATTGTTCAAACCCATCCGTTCCCGGGACACAATGTCTGACCCACGTTAGATCGGCTTCCGGATAGTCCAGCGGGGCAAGCATCTCCTCAGGTTTTTCAACCACCCAGACGGCATTCCGCGGATGGGCATCCTTACTGCCGATTCGCAAGTCAGCAAATTCGGCCATTTCATTCAGCGCCGGAACAATTTCTGCTCCGCCCGGCACGGGAAGCTCTTCTGGGCAAATCGGGGTAAATCCTTTTTGTGCATCGACATCAAAGCTGGCAATTTTCATGGTTTATTCCTCCACATTTTTGTAAATTAGTTGGGCAAATTGTCCGAAACGTGTGACTTCTTCAAGCTCAAGTGTATGTGTGTCATCCTGTTCAAAAAGCGGAACACCTTTTCCAAGTATGATCGGTGCAATCGTCAAAACAAATCGATCGATGGCTTTCTCTTTCAAAAATTGTTTGACGAGCTGCGCACCTCCCACCAGCCAGACATGCTCCCCCTCAATTTCATTCAGCCAATTGTCGACCGTCCCAGATACAAAATCCGCATACTCATCTCGCGTGCCTGATTTTGTGTTGGAAAAAACATAGACATCCTTTTTGCTGTACGGGAACGTATCCGTCAATGAAAAAATCTGCTGATACGTGGTCCGCCCCATGACAACGGTATCTACATTATCAAAAAACGCCTCATACCCTGTGTCGCCTTCGCTGTCGATCGATTCCAGCCAACCGACACTGCCATCTTCATCCGCGATATACCCGTCCAGACTTACTGCAATATAAAGTGAGACTTGTTTTTCACTCATTTTCATCAAACCCCTTTACAACTAATTTTCCAATTGACCGCCCTTCTTCCAGTATCCGATGTGCCTCTTTCATTGTCGCCGCATTAAATGGTTCTAAGACCTGATGGACCGTTGAAACAAGTTCTCCTTTGTCAAAAAGATGCGCGGCTTTTGTCAAGATTTCATGCTGCCTGATCATCGTATCTGTCTGATATTTGGCGCGCGTGAACATAAACTCATTTACGAAGGTAGCGCTTTTGTCTTTAAGAAGCGACATGGAAACCGGCTCAGTCAGCTCCACAATCGAGCAAATTTTTCCTTCTGGGGCAATCATTTCCTGCATGACATCAAAATAACGCGTTGTATCATGGAGACAAAGGATATAGTCGACCGTCTGCCTCCCTTGCCGTTCCAGCTGTTCCGGTAGCGACTGGTGATGATCCAGGATGGTCGTAGCTCCGTGACGTTTTGTCCATTCAATGGTTTCTTCCCGCGAAGCTGTTGCCAGCACTTCCAAGCCTGCCAGTTTAGCCAGCTGTGTGGCAATAGAGCCTACGCCGCCTGCCCCGTTAATGATGAGAATCGTCTTGCCGCTGTCTTTTTCCGCCTTAATCCCCAATCTGTCGAACAATGCTTCCCATGCAGTCAGGGTTGTAAGAGGCATGGCGGCTGCTTCTACGTCGCTTAATTTTTCAGGTTTTAGTGCTGCCAACCGTTCGTCAATCAATGTATAGGCTGCATTGCTTCCCTGTCTTGTCACATCTCCCGCGAAATAAACCTTATCGCCCTTTTGAAAAAGAGTCACTTGCTCCCCGACTTCGACGACTTCCCCGACAGCATCATAGCCTAAAATTCGCGGCTCTTTTTCCAGCTTTTCTTTGGGACTGCGCTGCTTGGTGTCGACTGGATTTACTGAAATGGCGCTTACTTTGACCAATAAATCATGTGGCTTCGGTTGAGGGACAGATACAGTTAAATCTAAAAGACTTTCTGCTTCATCAATGGACAGATAACGATAAAATCCGACCGCTTTCATTTTTATGCACTTCCTTGTAATATTTTCATTCCCGCATTTTTAGTTAATCATGCAACAATTTGATTAAATTTTCCCGACTTTTTTAGTTTGCAAACTTTTCAAATTGAAAAAGCTGTTAGAAAAAAATTAATTTGAACTTTATATGCGGAATTTTTTATCAGTCGATTCCGACATAATAACGCCAAAAACGACTCGATTATCAATTTTTTTTATTTATTTCACCAAATAACCTTTAAAAGTTTCACAAAATATTCACAGACAAAGCAAAGTTAATATTGTTATCATAGTATTATAAATTTAAATACATTAATTACTAGGAGATAAAAATATGGGAAAAGCTACATTACAATTAAAAAAAGGTGACATTTTAAAAAAATCTGACTTTGACGGAAAATATCTGCTCATTTTAGAAGGCTACATGAGTTTAAACCTAGCGGAAGAAATTCCCGTTCAATACTATTCACAAAAACATCTTATTTCCTTAGACGATGTCAATGAAAATCTTTTTTATCTTGCCAAAACACCCACTCAATTGCTTGCGCTTGAAAAAGATATGATCGAACCCAAATATTTAAAAACCAGTCGCGAAGAGTATCAGCACTACCGGAGTTTGTATATGTCCTCTGAGGAGCGTGTTAAATATAATCTGTGCTATTTGGGAGAGCGCTTGGGGACAAAAACAGACCGCGGTATTGAACTGCCTTCTTTCCTCAATCAAAATGAGTTTGCTAACTATTGTAATATTTCCCGTGTTTTCCTAAATTCATTGATGAAACGGTTAAAAGAAGATGATTTTCTACTTTCTACCAAACGCCCGTGGCTAATCTGCCCGAATAAATCTGCTGAACAAATACCGGTTAACAACTAAGCCTACTATTTTCCATACAAAAAGCCTGACGCATGCGTGATTCACCCTCTGCGCCAGGCTTTTTTTCAACTTTTTTCGTCTAATAGTTCTGCTTCATCAAACTTTAGCTTTAAATTTCGATCGCCGCATTTGAGCTTGAGTTTTCCACCTTTTGGAAGCTCCTCCTCCGCGGACTTATTTGCCTGAAGCAGATATTTACTGCCTTTTTTCAGAAGTGGAATCGCGATGATGACGCCAATCAAGGTCAGGAATGCCATGATTCCGATAAAAACAAGGCTCACTCCCGCCGCAATGACAAATGCTTTTTTTACACAATGACCTAAATCAAACTTTTCTTCCATCTGCACCATCTCCTTCACTTGGTACATCCATCATACCACGCGAGGAGAAAAAGCAAAAAGAATAGCTTAGAGCTTGTCTAAAATAAAGCGTCCTACACCGCCTTCTTCATTCGATAACCCGATAAAGTCTGCTTTTTCCTTTGCTTGAGGAATTCCGTTTGCCATCGCCACGCCAATTTCTGCCAGTTCAATCATGCCGGCATCATTTTCATTATCACCAAATGCAATGGTATGCGCCAAATCCAAATAACCCTGCTCGGCCAAAAAGCGCAGCCCTTTTGCCTTGTCGATTCCTTCATTCATGATGTCGATCAGATTGGCCGCTGAGGAAAGCACGGCCATGCCACTGTCTGCCAAAACTTCTTTGATTTGCTGCTGTTTCGCCTTATCCCCTTCAATGATGAGCAGTTTAAGCGGAAATTCCCCTTCATTAAGGATCGCCAGCGGATCTTTTGTCACTGTGAGTGGAACTTGTTCATTTTCAGGCAAATGCTTGTTTTGCTCGGTGAAAAATGCGATTTTCCCAGTGTAGGATGGGCCCAAAATCCGATCCGTCGTATAAATATGATAGTCAACCTCAAGCGGTGCTAGTAGCGCTAACAGTTCGGCAATTTTTGTTAGCTCAATATCGCTTTTATAGAGAATCTCACCTGTTCCAAAATCGCGCACTAAGCCGCCGTTGCAAGAAATCACCGGCATGCTGATTTTCAGCGCATGAATAAACGGCAAAATGGCCAGATCTAGTCGACCAGTTGCCAGAAATAGTTTTTTCCCTGCCGCCTGCCATTTTGACAGTACCTCTTGATTCAGCGGATGGATCGCATCGCCTTTTTTCAATAATAAAGTCCCATCCATATCTGTTACAATCGTATCAATTTGTTTTTCTATCACATGAACCGTTCCCTTCCGCTTTACAAATAGTGTATAGTGGCATTATAGCGAAGTTTACAGTTGTTGTCACGCAGCTGTTTTCATGAAAATGGGAGGATTTCCAATGTCAAAACGTTTGATTGCAGCTCTTTTAGCGGTGGTCGTTTTGGTTAGCGCGGCCATGCTAACACTCCATTTCACCCAACAAAAAGCTGCCGAAAAACCGGCAGCCGTCGACCTAAGCAAACAAGTCCCGATCATTGCCATTCACGGCACAGGCGGCGGGACGTATACATTCGATGAGGCGCGGGAAGCACTTACTCGGCGTGGTGAAATCCGTGGCGAATTGGCGGTTACGGTTCGGCATGACCAATCGCTCGAGTTTAGCGGCAGCTTGGATCAGAATGCCCAGCATCCATTTATTTCGATCGCCTTTGAGGAGAATGAGGCTGAACCAAGTGAGTGGGCAAATGGGCTCACGGGCGCTTTAAAAGAATTAAAACGTCTTTACCAGTTCAAAGAGGTCGACGCGCTCGGCTACTCGAACGGCGGACTGGCACTGGTCGACTATCTGGAAAAACCGGAAAGCAAAACAGGGCTCCCAGATATGCGCCGCTTGATCGTACTCGGTGCCCCGTTCAATGACCTCGATATGGAACAAAACGAGGAGCCTGTCTCGGCTGATGACACGGAGGAGCATTCCGATATGCTGGATGATCTCCTCAGCAAGAAAAATCAGATTCCCGCTTCCCTTGAAGTCCTGTCTGTTGCTGGCAATCTTGAGGATACAGACTCAGACGGTATCGTGCCGCTCGAAAGTGCGCTCAGCTCGCGGCTGATTTTTGAGCATCAGGCGAAGGACTATCAGGAAATCGTGCTTACAAGTCCAGATGCCGATCATGGCAATCTGCCTGACTTGCCGGAAGTGACCGATCTGATGGAGCGTTTCTTTATTCATTCGCAGCAGGTCGACAGTCTGGATTTGCAGATTGATTCTTAAATTCTTTTCAATTTAGTCGTTGTTTTGTCATATTTATTCGGTATGATAAAAACAATTCACAGGAAAGGGTTGATTCATATGCGCAAAAAACTTTTAGTCAGTCTATGTGTAGCTGTTGTTGGAGCCGGTTCTGCTATTCTTTACAATACCTATTCCCGAAAAGAGATTTACGATGACCCTCATCACGAGTGGCTATTTTAGCAAAATACGTTCTGCGCCTGAATAAATATTAAAGCGGTTGTGGCGAATAAAGCCTACGGTCGTCAAGTTGAGCTCCTCGGCCATTTTAACAGCCAGCTCTGTTGGTGCCGAACGTGATAACAGGATGCCACAGCCGATTTTAGCCGTTTTGACGAGGATTTCAGAAGAGATGCGGCCGCTAAAGGCAATCACTTTATCCTCCACTGCCAGCTGATGAACGAGCGAATAGCCGTAAATTTTATCAAGGGCATTGTGCCGCCCAATATCCATTCGGCTGACGAGCAGCTGCTCTGTACTGCAAAGCGCCGCATTGTGGACGCCGCCGGTTTCTTGGAAGGTCGCAGAAGAAGCTTCAAAGGTGTCCATCAGATGGAAAATGGCATCTGGCGTCAGTCGAACGTTCGTGTCATTATGCGTTTCAAGAAGCGATGCATCCGCCTGAAAGTAAAAGTTCTCGCGTGACTTGCCGCAGCAGCTAGTGATGTAGCGTTTAGCGCGGTATTTGGCATTAAATTGGTTCACGAAGCTGGCTGTCACCTGGGCATGACCGCTCGACTCAATGAGTTCGATTCGGTCAATATCAGCCGGGCTGCGGACGATTCCCTCCGAAGTCAAAAAGCCTACGACCAAATCTTCCAAATAGTCGGGTGAGCAAACGATCGTCACGAGTTCGGCACCGTTCAAATAGATGGTCAGCGGATATTCGACGGCCACCGGTTCTGCTCTAGTGCCGCTCTCCCCCTTTTGATAAAACGTAATCGGAAGCTGCTTTTTGGTTTCCATTTTTGACACCTCTTTTTGAAAAGCCGAGTCTGCTTGATCGCAGGCCCGGCTTTTATTTTACTTCAAATTTTCGCCCATTCCTTTTAAAAAAGTGAGGCCGTAGCGCAAGGCTCGATTCACATCTGGGTCCTTCAAGGCTTTCATCAAGCCAAACAGCCCGATGATTTCCTCGCTTTTAGCACTTTCTTCGGCTTGTTTGGCGGTTTCTTTCATTTTTTTGATGATCGCTTCGGTTTGTTCGGGTTTCGTTTCTGTCAAAAGCTGGCTGGTGAGCATCAAATTGTTGATGGCATTCGTGGTAGGTTCTTTGCGCCATTCATTCAAGAAAGTTTTGGCAATCTCTTCTTTGGCTTTTACAGCACTATTTACGGCTTCCAAGGCCCCTGCTTCATTCAACAGGCGGACAAATTCAATCATTTCTTTAAAGCCGGAATCCTCTTTGGCAAACGCGTCTTTTAGTTCCTGCAAATGCTCGGCCTGCTGTTCTTCCAGTGTCGGCCCTGTTTCACGAATTTTTGAAATTGGTTCAGCCATTTTGCTCACTCCTTTTCTCTTTACAGCCGCATTTCCCGCCGCATGCACAGTTTACTTTTGAAATTGGCTGGTAGTCGGCGCGCGCCCATTTCCGTTCGACCTCTACGCCATTTTGCGGATAACGTTTGCGGTTGCGCGGATTATGATCGGGCAGCGGATTTTTGCCTTTTTTCTCCAATACTTGCAGGGCAACCTTGGTTTGCTTATAGGCAGGTGTCTTAGTCCTGACATCGCCGGCGCTTGAAGTGAGCAAGTTCACGGCGGTTTCGCTGCTGACAGAATGCATCGGCACATAGACTTCATGACCTTTCATGCGATCGGTTACAACGGCGCGCAGTTTAATTCGACCATAAGGCGAGCTGAGCCGAACAAGCGAACCACTTTCAATCGCGCGCTCTTTGGCCAGTTCCGGTGATACTTCCACGAATACTTCCGGCAATTTGTAATCCAGCCCTTTGGATTTATCGGTCAAGTTGCCTTCATGAAATTGTTCAAGCAGGCGCCCATTGTTGAGCTGCAGATCAAATTCTTCTGGAAATTCGATTGGTGGAATATACGGCAATGTGGAAAATCTCGCTAGACCATCTGGAAAATTAAATCGTTCTTCGTAAAGAAGCGGCATATCTTTTCCCGCGGCATCAACCGGCCAGACGAGGCTGTCGAAACCTTGCATCCGGTCATAATTTACCCCGCTAAAGAACGGTGCCAGAGAGGCGATTTCATCCATGATTTGGCTTGGATGCGTGTAGCCCCAGTCAAAGCCTAGTTTTTCAGCCAGTGCTGTTATGATCCACCAATCTGGCTTGGAGTCTCCAAGTGGCGGCATCACTTCATAGAGACGCTGAATCCGGCGTTCCGTATTGGTAAAGGTTCCTTCTTTTTCAAGCGACGGGGAGGCTGGGAAAACGACATCGGCAAACTGAGCTGTTTTGGATAAAAAGACGTCCTGCACAACAAAGAAATCCAATTTGGCGAGCGCTTCCTGCACATGGTTCACATTGGAATCCACCCAGGCCATTTCTTCTCCGACCAAATACATGGCATGCAGCTCACCGCGTTCAATCGAATCCAGCATTTCATTATTCTTTAATCCCGGTTCACTTGAAATCGGCACACCATATGCCTGCTCAAATTTACCGCGAATCCCCTCATCTGCAAGCGGTTGAATCCCGGGAAGCACATTCGGAAGCGACCCCATATCGCAGGCGCCTTGCACATTATTATGCCCCCGCAGCGGATAGGCACCTGCGCCGTGACGGCCAAAATTCCCCGTTACAAGGAGCAGATTGGCAATCGCCGAGGAAGTATGCGATCCAGCAATATTTTGCGTCACACCCATGCCCCAGCAAACGGCCGTTCCATCTGCTTCATGGATGGCCTGCGCGATTTCTTTCAGCGTCGCACGACTGATCCCGGTTTCACGTTCTGCATATTCAAGCGTGAAGGGCTGCAAAAAGGCAAGATATTCCGCCTGATTGAACGTCCGACTTTCCATGAAGGCCTGATCATGCCAGCCCTGATCAATCATGTATTTCGCCACAGCCGTCAGCCAGACAAAATCGGTGCCCTGTTTAGGATGAATGAAAAGATCGGCACGTTCTGCCATCTCATGTTTGCGTAAATCAGACACAATCAGTTTTTGCCCGTTATACTTATGCGCACGTTTGATGCGGCTTGCTAGAACGGGATGTCCGTCAGCTGGTGAGCAGCCTACCAGAATCACCAGCCCCGCCGACTCAATATCATCTGCCGTTCCCGAGTCAGCCCCGATTCCGACAGTTCTTGTCAAGCCGTCCGATGCTGGCGCCTGACAATAACGTGAGCAGTTGTCGATATTGTTGGTTTCAAAGACTTGCCGAGCCATTTTCTGCATCAGATAATTTTCTTCATTGGTCGTCTTGGAAGAGCTGATAAAGCCGAGTGCATCGTTCCCGTGCTCAGCCTGAATTTCGCGAAGTTTGGTGGCCACATGCGCAAGTGCCGTCTCCCATGAAGCTGGCACAAATTCGTCCCCTTCCCGAATGAGCGGCGTTGTAAGGCGCTTATCACTATTCACAAAATCCCAACCGAATTTCCCTTTCACACAAGTCGCAAATTTGTTCACAGGGCCCTCCCCGGTCGGCTCGACTTTTAAAATTTTCCGGTCCTTCGTCCAGACTTCAAAGGAACAGCCCACACCGCAGAATGTGCAGACGGTTTTTGTTTTTTTAGTTCGGGTGTCACGCATGGCCGCTTCCATTTCGGAAAGCGCAAAAACCGTTTGATAATTCGGCTCGACTTTTTTCACCATATCGATCATCGGTTCCAGCACATCTTCGTCAAGCCCCGTCATAAAGCCAGCCTGACCGAGCATCGATTTTTCCATCATGGCATTACATGGACAAACCGTCGAACACAACCCGCAGGACACGCAGCTCGACAAGTTGGCCGGCTTGTCATCATCCCAAATGACCCGTGGCTGTTCTCTTTCCCAGTCGATCGACAATGTTTCATTCACTTGGACGCTCTGGCAGGCCTCCACACAACGCCCGCAAAGAATACATTGATCCGGATCATAGCGGTAAAATGGATGCGAAAAATCATTCAGATAGCCTTTTTCACGGTAAGGCCGCTCCTGAGCCTCAATCCCCAGCATTTCTGTCGTATTATGTACGCGGCAGTTCCCATTATTATTATCGCAAACCGTACAATAAAGCAGATGATTCTCCAAAATTCGATCCATCGCTTCAAGCTGGGCATCTGTCGCTTTTTCAGAATCTGTTTGGATCGCCATCCCGTCCTCTATTTCCGTACTGCAAGCCCGCATCAATTCACCGTTCACTTCGCACATACAGGTGTCGCAAGATTGAATGGGCCCCATCTGCTTGCTATAGCATATATGCGGATGGGACATTTCTTGTTCGTTCAAGTAGTCAAGGATTCGTTTCCCAGCCTCCACTTGATGCACCTTGCCATTGATCGTCACTGTCACCTTACTGCTCACACGCTTTTCCTCCTTCGATCCCCGCTGTCACTGCTCGATCATTGCTTGTAAAGGAAGCGGTTTCATTCTTAAAATTACTTTTATTATAACAGTTATCAATTTAGAATTACAGTAAAACCCGCCATTGAGAAAGGTTATCAAATAGCATGGTTGTGCGGTTTTTCACGGATACGAATTATTAACTGAACAATTCGGCAAATCACAAAATTCTTGATTGACATTCACTTTTGAATCGGGTATGCTAGGGCTAATAGCGATGACAAGAAAGAGTAAGCAGCTTGTTTTTCAAAAAGAGAGCTTTGATATTGGTGAAACAAAGCAAAAGCACCTGCCGAAAATGATCTTCGAGCTGTATATCTGAATTTTCCAGTAAGATATACCGGTACGGCCCCGTTATCATAGCCAGAAGTATCAGCTCCGGCTTGTACTTTTCTAAAGGCAGATGGACGAATCATCTGCAAAGTAAGGTGGTACCGCGAAATCTCGCCCTTATTCCAAATTGTGGATAAGGGCGTTTTTTTATTGACGTAAAGCGTATTTAAGCTAGAAAAAGCGTCCTGATTTTCTTTGCACGCGTCAAAATTCAGAAGGGTGGTCACACAAAAATGAATAAATTAATTGTCTTGCAATCAGATTTTGGCTTAAGTGATGGAGCGGTCAGCGCCATGTATGGTGTCATCAAAACTGTCGACCGAACACTTTCAATCAATGATTTGACCCATCAAATCCCGCAGTTCAATATTTGGGAAGCCTCTTATCGCCTCCTTCAAACGGTGCATTATTGGCCGAGTGATACCATTTTTGTTTCAATCGTCGATCCAGGCGTGGGCTCCCGGCGGCGCAGTGTTGTAGCACGACTTTCAAACGGTCAGCTGATCGTCACACCGGACAATGGGACGCTGACACACCTTGCTCATACTGGACTTATTGAAAAAGTACGCATCATTGATGAAACGAAAAACAGATTGCCGAATTCCGGCGAGTCGCATACGTTTCACGGCAGGGATATTTTTGCCTATACGGCGGCGCGTCTGGCAAGTGGGCATATCTCTTTTGCGGATATTGGAAAGCCGCTTGCACCGGAACAGCTGGTTCAACTAGATGTCGCAGAATCTTATCAGACGGATGAGGCTCTTTTTGGCACGATTGACATTATTGACCGCCCGTTTGGCAACCTGTGGACCAATATCGAGCGAAAACAGTTCGTCCAATTTGGCGCACGTTACGGGGAAGCTTTTGAGTTGTCGATCAGCCATCACAATCGAGATATTTACCGCAATTACATGACTTACAGCCGGACTTTTGCGGAACTGCGAATTGGCGAACCGCTGCTCTATGTGAATTCACTCGATCACATTGGTATCGGCATCAATCAAGGTTCATTTGCGGGCGCTTATGCGGTGGGCACTGGGACTAGCTGGAAAGTGGTACTGCGCCGTCCTTCCGCTCCATATAAAAGTCTCTGAAACGCCGGGACCGGCCGCTAAAAGCGGAACCGCTACACGGAGCTTCAGAGACTGTGTGCCTATTTGTTGTCAGTTTCGGCAATTAAACCGTTCGTCTGCATTTGATGAAAGTGGTCGTAAAACACGCCTTCGCGCAAGCCATACTGCGAAAAAATCAGCCGGTCGGAATCAAGAAACCGCATCAGCGCCGTTAGTGGTGTGATTCCGCCAACAATGATATCCGCACGTTCGCGTGAAAGCCCCGGAATCGCACCGCGTTCCTCAAGGTCTTTTGAGATGATTTCTTCAAAAATATCATACACTTCAAAATCGCGCATTTTAAAGCCGTGCAGATTTTCAAAATCCAAAATTTCCCGTCTGCGGCGCTCGATTTTGGCAATTGTCCGGTTGCTGCCGCCCAGTGCGACGACTGGCAGGTTGTGTCCTTTTCGCAGCCACCAGACGCCATTATATAGCTTGTCGATCGACGTCATCAGGTTGAAAAGTGCGGCTGCCGAAATGTGATCCTTATTTAAGAAGCGCTCGCTTAAATTGACCGCCCCATAAGGTAAGCTGATCAGATTGATTGGCCGGTCATTTTGAACGAGAATCAGCTCCGTGCTACCACCGCCTGTATCGATAATTACACAGTTGGTAACAGGAAGCGTGTTGATAATGCCCAGATAATCATAGTAAGCCTCTTGATTGCCGCTGATCACCTCTAGCTCAATCCCCGCCTCTTCTTTGACCCGCGTTAAGAATTTCTTCTGATTGACCGCTTGACGTGTGGCTGCCGTGGCGACCGCGCGCATCTTCAGCTGATCGAATTCACGGCTTTTTTTATGGAATTTTTTCAAGGCCTCGACCGTTCGCTTCATGGCGGCATCCTGCAATTCTTTCTTTTCGCCCATTTTTTCCGAAAGTCGAACCATTTCCTTCATTTGGCAAACCACTTCAAAGCTGCCATCCTCTTCAATCCTTGTAATCGTCATTCGCGCCGAGTTTGAACCTAAATCAATCACCGCAAAATGTTCCATCAGCCTCACTCCTCATCCTCTTCTTGTTTCATCGGGATAAACACCCGCGACTTACTTTTTAGTTCGATTGCTT
This sequence comes from Listeria costaricensis, assembly GCF_900183385.1. GTDB lineage: Bacteria > Bacillota > Bacilli > Lactobacillales > Listeriaceae > Listeria > Listeria costaricensis. The sequence goes on along the minus strand of NZ_FXUT01000008.1, from coordinate 10,115 downwards.
CTGCTTCACTTTTCTTCTCAGCCGCCTCCATAAACCACTGCTGCGAACTGAACTGCTGTTTGCCGCGCTTATCTAATTTATGATAGCTACCATCCGCGCGCAGCACACGCGTCTTCACGTTATCTGCAAACATTTGACCAAATTCCGCCATAATCCGCTGCCTGATTTTTTCATCCTGAATGGGAAAAAGCAGCTCGACACGCCGGTTTAAATTTCGATGCATCAAATCCGCACTCGATAAATAAAGACGCTCTTCCCCGCCAGCACCAAAATAATAGATTCGGCTGTGTTCAAGCAACCGGCCAACGATCGAATGCACGGTGATATTTTCACTCAAGCCCTTTACCCCCGCCCGCAAACAACAGATCCCGCGAATTAGCAGCTCGATTTTCACGCCCGCTTCCGATGCCTGATACAGCGCTTTAATCATTTCTGTATCTGAAAGGGAGTTCATCTTCATTTTGATGATGGCCGGTTTGCCTTGGCGGGCAAGTTCCGCCTCTTGTTCAATCTGATCGACCAGCTCGCTGCGCAGCCAGTGCGGCGCAATCGTCAACTGATGGAAGACCGGCGGCTCCGAGTAACCGGAAATCATATTAAAAATATTCGAGGCGTCGATGCCCATTTCCGCATCAGCTGTCAGAAGCCCCAGGTCCGTATAAAATCGAGCGGTAATATCATTATAATTCCCCGTTCCCATGTGCATATAGCGGCGAATGCCATCCGCTTCTCGCCGGACGACCAGTGTCAGCTTGCAATGCGTTTTCAGCCCAATAAGTCCGTAAATCACGTGACAGCCGGCCTTTTCAAGCTCCTGCGCCCAGTGGATATTATTTTCTTCATCGAACCGCGCCTTGACTTCAAGCAGCACGGTGACTTGCTTGCCATTTTCAGCCGCCTCGCCTAGATAGCGAATGATTGGCGAATCGCCTGAAACGCGGTAAAGCGTCATTTTGATTGCCAGTACATCCGGATCGTGTGCCGCCTGCCGGATAAAATCAACCACTGTTTGAAAGGAATCGTACGGATGGTGGAGAAAAATGTCCTGACTGCGAATCAGCTCGAATAAGTTGGCCGTTTGCAGATGGCTGGCTAGATAGGGCTTGAACGGCGGGTAGACCAAGGCCCTGTGCCCCTCGATTTGCCCCGCCAGTTTTCCTAGAAAGGTCAGATCGAGCGGACCCTTGATGCGATAAATTTCATCTTCATCGACTTTCAGTGCTTTCACAAGCCGTTTGCTCAGATGCTTGCTGATTTCCGCCTCCACTTCCAATCGAATCACCGCACTGCGTTCCCTTTTTTTCAACTGCTCTTCAATCTCTTTCAGCAAATCCGAAGCATCCTGTTCCGCCACATCCATGTCCATATTTCGCATGATCCGGTAGCAGGCAGTTTCCTTCAACTTATATCCGAGGAAAAAACGCGCCAGATAGTGCTTAATAATCTCCTCCAGCAAAATAAAATCATTCGGAGCATCCGGCAGTTTGACCACCCGCGGAAAAATAGTCGGCACCTGCACCGTGGCAAACTCCTTCTTCTTCGGCTCATCCTCCTTGTAAATCAAAGCGGCGATATTCAAACTGGTATTGACAATCAGTGGAAACGGCCGCGCGGAATCGACCGCCATCGGTGTGACAACCGGATAGATCTCCTGCTCAAAGTAATGTTTGATAAATTCCATCTGCTTATCCGTCAACTGGTGAATTTTACGCAGATTGATCTGATGCTCTCCCAGCAGCTTTAAGAGTGTCCGATTCCATGTATTGTACTGCTTGTCCGTCATCTGATGCGTTTTTTCATTGATAGCATGCAGCTGCGCACGCGGTGTTAACCCTGCCGCATCCGGTTTTTTATAATCAACTGAAACCATCTTTTTGAGCGATGCCACCCGCACCATAAAAAATTCATCCAGATTGCTGGCTGTGATCGCAAGAAATTTCAGCCGTTCAAGCAGTGGATTCTCTTTGTCCCGCGCTTCTTCCAAGACACGATAATTAAAGTCGAGCCAACTCAGCTCACGATTCGTAAAATGATCAGGTTCTGCAAATTTTTCCGTCATGAGAGTCCACCCTTTTCTATAATTTGTGGTTTGATTCCATACACTTCCGCAAAAAATTCTGCCTTTTCATCAAATGTCCATTTTTCAAGCATCAAATCATCATTCGCCCATACTGAAATCTGCAACAGCTCTTTTTTCAGCGAAACAGAAATCCGTTCAACCTTCTGCTGATGACTGTCATCCAGTGCATCTGCAATGCGCAAAATCGCCGTCAGCTTGGCAATTGTCAGCCGCGTTGCCGTATCATATCGACCAAAATTTTCCAATCCGGCTGAGGGCGTTTCCGTACTGTGATAGCGCGCCACAGCCGCCACGATTTTTTGCTCCGTTTCCGATAAGCCAATCAATTCCGTCGCCTCAATCAGATATTCCGAGTGCACGTAATGATTATTCATATCGATAAAGCTACCAACATCTTGCAAAATTGCCGCCAGTTCCAGCAACAACCGCTCTCTTTTTTTCAATCCGTGCAGCGATTTTAATTGGTTGAAAAGGTGAAGCGCGAATTTACGTACAATCTCGCTGTGTTTCTGATCGGTCATGTACCTGCGTGAGATATGTTCAGCCGAAGCAATCAAGTCCTCATTAAAGTCATGGCTCAGTTTAATTTTCTTATAGCGAATCGACTCCTCCACCAGGATTCCATCCACCAGTTCCGCATCCGAAAGCAAAATACTCTCCGCCCCCGTCACCTTTAAAAGCTCCTTCAAAAGCATCGCAGAAGGTAGCAGTTGACTGATCGCATCGTAGGAAAGCTGATACTTTTTCGCCAAAACCTGTTCCGGCATCTCGAGCATGTGCATGTAGAGCTGGTCAAAATAGTCCCGCGTAATTTGATGATCCTCTGAGCCGCCCATAAACGCCTGCTTAAAAAATAATAAGTCCGTCCCGATCAGAATAAAGTGTTTGTAGGCCACATCTTTCGGCGCAAATTGGGCATAGTCGCGAATCTTGCTAAAGATGAAATCCTCCAACAAATCCGCAAAATTACTCGTCTGCACCTTAAGCTCCGCCAGAAGTTCCCGTACCCGCAGCGGCCCCAGCTTGATATTGCGCGAAAACATAAACTCGCCTTCATCATAAACCGTCAGCTGAATACTGCCCGAACCAATATCGATCAGCATGGTGCCCTCACTGATCAGCTGGCTAAAATTGGGCGTTTTGAGAGCGGCCGCCTGACTATGTAAAAATCGTTCCTCCGCATTCGATACCCAGGCAATCTCAAGCCCCGTCTGCAAACGGATCTGTTCTTTTACATATTCGGCATTGAGCGCTTCCCGGACAGATGCTGTAGCCACCGCCCGATATTCCGTTACATCATAATCCCGCATCAGTTGAACAAATCCAGCCAGAGCCGTCGAAGTCTCATGCATGGTGCTGGCAGCAATTGTTTTGTGATTATAAATGTCCGTCCCGATCGATACATCCGCACGCAGCGCCTCCAGAACCTCTTGCCGACTGATATCCATGATTTTAAGCGTCACACTTTGCGAGCCGATTGTCACCGCTGAAAATAATTTTGGTTTGACCATGCTGCTCCCCCACTTCCTTTTTCTCTTAGTATAGCCGAAAGATGCCCATCTTAATCGATTATTTTCAAGAAAAAAACCCTGTCTTCACAATCAAGACAAGGTTTCACCGTCAACTATTTTCCGTCATTTCTTTTTCCCGTGCAATTGTCGCTTCCACACTCTTCATGACAGCCGAAATAAAAGCTTCATCTTCAAGCGCCGCCACACCAGCAATCGTCGTCCCACCCGGCGAGCAGACCTTATCAATCAGGCTGAATGGATGCTCCCCGCTCTCAAGCACCATCTTGGCACTGCCCAGAACCGTTTGCGCCACAATCTCCACGGCTTTTTGTTTCGGCATCCCGGCTTTCAGCGCACCGCGAGCCAATGAATCGATAAACAGATAAATGAAGGCAGGCGAACTACCAGCAATCGCCGCAAAAATACTGAACTCACTTTCATCCAGCACCATGGTTTTGCCTACTGCTCCAAAAATCATTTCTGCCGCTTGCAAATCTTTCTCCGTAACAAACGAATTGGCACAGATGCCCGACATGGATTCCCCAATCGTCGCATTGACATTCGGCATGACGCGGACAATTCGATGATCACCACCTGTAAGCTCAGCCAGCTGGTCGAGCGTCAGTCCAGCGGCAATCGAAATTACGAGCGGACGACTGGCCTGCAGATCCTCCCGAAGCGGCGCCAGCACTTTTTGAAACATATTTGGTTTCACAGCCAGAATCAGCACATCCACGTCCCGCACCAGTTGCCCCGCATCTTGGACAGCCGTGATGCCCGTTTTCTCGCTAAAAGCCTGCACCTTTTCAAAAGTCCGGCTCGCTACATGGATATTTTTCGGCGTAAGCACACCTTTTTCAAGCAACCCGCCGATGATTGCTGTTGCCATATTTCCCAAACCAATAAATCCTACCTTCATGATTCGCCACGTCCTTTTAAAAATAATTCGTAATATTTCCCTTCCAAAGGGTCCATACCTTCTCCAATGACTTTAAAATTCATTTTCTGATAAAAAGTGAGCGCCGTTTCATTTTTAGCCACACACTTGAGTGTATAATCAACCGGCCCTTTCGCAACCAAAAATTGCAGCAGCTGCGTCGCAATCCCATGCCCCTGCCAGTCATTTGCAATAAACAGCAGATGGATAAAATTTTCCGGCTCATAGACCGAAATAAAGCCGATCGGTTCACCATTTTCATCTTGATAAAGCCAAATCCGCTCATCATGCGTCAGTCGATCGAAGTCTTCCAGCACAATCTGCCTTTCCTCCAGCCAGAAAAAGTGCTGCCTCCGACTCTCTGCAAAAATATCACGCAGTTTTGGAAAATCCTCTGCCAAAGCTTCCCGTATTTCCCCCATCTTCTCACATCCTCATCTACAACAAATCATACCACGCATGGCCATTTTTTTCGACTAAAAAAAACCTGAAATCAGCCAGAAACAGCAATTGTCCAGCTGCCCCCCGATTTCAGGACTTGATCAAACATTTTCTTTTATGGTTTTGCTGACGATTGCCGGTTTTTGTTTGTTCTTAACAAAGAAACTCAGCACCATGCCGATTGCAGAAAAGATGACCGCCACTAGAAAAGCCGCTTTCATCCCATCCAGGCTAGCGTCCATTGCTTTTTGAGCAAAGCCGGCCGGATCCGTTGCAGCCAGCATTTTGTCCGGCATCTGATCTTTCGTTACATTCGTCAAAACGGTAATCAGAACAGCCGTCCCGATCGAACCGGCAATTTGGCGAATCGTATTATTGACCGCCGAACCGTGATTGATCAGCTCATTCGGTAAAGCATTCATTCCAGCCGTCCCAATCGGCATCATCGCCATCGAAATCCCCAAGAACCGGATCGCATAGAATACAACAATGTACCAAAGTGGCGTATCAGCTGTCAGGAACATAAATGGAATTGTACCGAGCGTCAAAATTGTCAGCCCGCTAATGCTCAACCATCTAGCCCCAATTTTATCAAAAATGATCCCCGTAATCGGACTCATGATCCCCATGACAATAGCTCCCGGTAAGAGCAGCAGACCGGATTGCAGCGCCGTCTCACCACGAATAGACTGAATGTAAAGCGGCAGGACGATTTCTGCGCCGATCATGGCCATCGTGACAATCGAACTCAAGATGACAGATAGGGAGAAAATCGGATAGCGGAATACGCGAAACTCAAGCATTGGATGCTCGATCGAGAGTTGCCGCCAGATAAAGAGTACTGTAACAACCGCTCCGATAATGAGTGTGGTCACAACGACCGGGTCTCCCCAACCATCATTTCCGGCAGAACTAAAGCCATAGAGCATCGAACCGAAGCCCACAGATGATAGAATAATCGACAGAATGTCAATTTTATTTTCTTTTAAAGCCACGACCTTTTTCATTCCAAAGAAAGCTAGAATAATGTCAAAAACAGCAATTGGAATCAGCACGATAAACAGAACGCGCCAGTCATAAGAGTCGACGATCCAGCCTGAAAGTGTCGGGCCAATCGCTGGTGCAAAAGCCATCACTAGCCCCATAATTCCCATCGCCGCCCCGCGTTTTTCACGAGGGAAGATCAGTAGAAAAATCGTTTGCAGAAGCGGCATCATAATCCCAGCTCCGGCAGCTTGAACGATCCGTCCTGTCAAGAGAATTGGAAAACTTTGAGCGACAGCCGCAATAACTGTACCGATCGTAAACACGACCATCGCTGTAATAAACAGCACTTTAGAACTGATTTTTTCAATCAGCATAGCGGTAATAGGAATCATAATCCCATTGGTCAGTAAGAACGCAGTCGTAAGCCATTGCCCAGTAGCCGCCGTAATATCCAGATCGTCCATGATCATCGGCAAGGCAGTGGCCAGAAGTGTCTGATTAAGAACCGCCACAAAAGCACCAACAATCATTGTTATAACGAGCAAATTCCGATTAAACGGTCTGCCGTTCACGTCTACAGGTTTTTCAGATGCTAAACTATTCAATTATAATTCCCCTTTCATTCATTTTCAAAATGATAGAGTTAGTATAAAGAAAAAGAACGATACAGTCAAGAATAAATGACCGCACCGTTCAAAAAAATTCTATAACAAATCATTCACAAATTTTTCAACCAGTAGCACTTCCTTGCTGAGCTCTTTCGGCGCCTGTTGTTTCAAGTAAAGCAGCGTCCCTTGAATAATAAAATCACGGGGCAGCTCCTTGTTGTTCAGCTCGACCAAAATCGCATTGAGTGACTCTTTATACTGCCACTTATCCGAATCCGCGATCGTAAGCGTATCGATTTTTTGCGTCAGCTGCTCCACACTCTTCCGTAAATTTGCCATTCGTTTATTCCGAAGCCCCACACTATCTGGAATGAAGCAAGCCGTATCCTCCTCTGTAATCATCACTTCTTTTGTCGCGATAATATCTGCTACGAGTGCATCCATTCTGTGAAACACATAAGGCACGATCTCATCCATCAGTTTATTTTCCTCTTTAGCCGCACCACTGACAAAGACAAACATAAAGGTCATCCCGACTAAGAGCAACGTCAGATCATTCACATATGGCTCCGTCTCCGCGCCATAAATCAATAGAATCTGCTTTTTCACCCATTCTAAGCTTCTAAGCCGCACACTAGCCAAAAATTGATTGAAATCATCATCAACCATCGCCTGCGAAAAAGTTATATTGAGAATCTCTGCATTTTTGCTATGAAATTCAATCAATACATTCATGGTTGCCATAAAATTCTCTTTTTTCGTATGTGTTTCATCCGCCATCATCCGTTCCAATTTCTGATGAAGCACGGAATATTCCTGTTTAAAAATGACAATCGCCAGTTCTTCTTTCGAGGTAAAATAATTGTAGAACGTCCCTTTTGAAATCCCGCTCGCCTCGACAATATCAGCCGCAGACGTCAGCAAATACCCTTTTTTACGAAAGATTGTTTTTGCCTCTGTAATGATTTTCCGTTTCTTATCTTTCAAGTTCTCAGCCCCTGATCCTTATTTTATACTTGTAGTATAGAATAAATAAACCGATAGTTCAATCTTGTTTATTTTCCAACTCTTGTTTCACTTCTACTACTCTTCGTTCAAATTCCTGCACACGGACAAAAAGATGCAAAAAACTGCCCCTTTCATCAATTTCCCGAAAGAAAACCTCGTGATTCTGCTACTCCCTCCATTATACCAGTTAGACCGTCAGTAAGAAAAATTTTTCACAAAACAGTTGACTTGGAGCCCACTCAAGGGTGTAAACTTAGCACAGTTCTTCACAAAAATAAAAATTAACCGAGGTGGCACATTTTGTCAAACACTACAGAAACCATCATTCTTGATCAAGTCCATGGTCCAGACGATGTAAAAAAATTAACGATTTCAGAAATGGAACAAGCAGCCAGAGAAATTCGCGAGCTAATTTTATTTAAAGACAGCCAACACGGCGGACATATCGGCCCGAATTTAGGCGTTGTTGAGCTCACCCTAGCATTTCATTATGTCTTTGATTCCCCAACGGATAAAATTGTATGGGACGTCTCCCATCAAGCCTACCCGCATAAAATTTTAACAGGTCGAAAATCCGGCTTTGAAGATCCCGCACATTTCACTGACATTACCGGCTACACCTCCCAGCATGAAAGTAAGCATGACTTTTTCACGGTCGGACATACTTCCACATCGATCAGCCTAGCAGTAGGTCTTGCCAAAGCACGCGATCTAAAAAACGAAAGCGGCAATGTACTGGCACTGATTGGCGACGGCTCCATGAGTGGCGGCTTAGCATTTGAAGGACTCAACAATGGCGCAGAACTAAACAGCAACCTAATCGTCATTTTCAATGATAATGAAATGTCCATCGATGAAAATTTTGGCGGACTCTACCGGACGCTGGCTGAACTTCGCGCCTCAAAAGGTACCTCAGAAAATAACCTTTTCAAAGCAATGGGCTTCGATTATCGCTACATTGAAGAGGGCAACGATTTGCAAACAATGATTGACACTTTCCAAAACGTCAAAGATATCGACCATCCAATCGTCCTCCATGTCCATACCGAAAAAGGACACGGTTTTGCAAAAGCCGTCGAAAATAAAATGCTCTATCACTGGCGCACCCCATTTGATTTAGAAACGGGCGAACCAATCAATCAAACAAGCGGCGAAAACTACAGCGACCTAATTGTCGACCAACTAACAAAAAAAATCGAAAGCGACCAGCTGCCAATTGTCACAATCAATGCCGCCATCCCTGGCATGTTTGGCCTAAAACGATTCCAAGCAGCCCATCCTGACCGCTACTTCGATGTTGGCATTGCAGAAGGCCATTCCATCACCTTTGCATCCGCTTTGGCATCTGCCGGTATCCGCCCAGTGGTTTTCCATTCGAGCACTTTCCTGCAACGGGCCTATGACCAGCTTTCGCATGACCTAGCCATCAATGACAATCCAGCTGTCCTCATCATCCGAGGCGGCTCCATCTCTGGCGGCGCAGTCACACACCAAGGCCTCTACGACATCCCAATCCTGTCGAGCATCCCAAATATCGTCTATCTGGCCCCTGCCACCTCAGAACAACTGACCGCCATGCTAGACTGGGCACTCACGCAAAAAGACCATCCAGTCGCCATCCGCATCCCAGAACACGGCGTCACTCACGGGGCACCAACAAGTCGCGACTATTCCAAACCGCACTATGAAGTCACACATCTAGGCGACACAGTGGCCATTTTAGCACTCGGCGGCTTCTTCCAGTTAGGCCAAGAGGTTCACCAAAAGTTGGCCGCATCAGGAATAAATGCCACTCTGATCAATCCTCAATTTATCACGGCTTACGACCAAGTGACCCTTGAACGCCTAAAAGCCAATCATCAGCTCGTGCTAACCCTAGAAGACGGCAGCCTGTCCGGCGGCTTCGGTGAAAAAATCGCTCATTACTACGGCGACAGCTCCATCAAAGTAAAATCCTTCGGTGCAGCCAAAGAATTCACAGATGAAATCCCACAAGCAGAGCTTTATGAGCGCTATGGTTTGAGTGCTGAAAATATTGCCAGCACAGCGCTTGACCTCATCAAGAAATAAGCTTTTAACAGCCAATAGGAGTCAGCGGTAATAAAGAAGTTCTACTCTAATGAAAATAAGAAAGAATCGAAAATCATGTTTTATAGACTGCTCGCCTATCATTAGCTTGACAGGCGAGCATCTAACAAGCCTCTTCATAAAGATGGCTTCACATGATTTTCGATTTTTCTTTCATTCATTTAAGTGGATTAGTTATTATTTAGTTGATGGGCACATTTTCATTCCAGCTTTTTAAACCTTCCTAGTTGAAGATAGTCATCCTTATCTTATAAAAAAACGGTTTTTGATAAATAAAAAAAGACAACGGTGCTGATAGTACTATCAGCACCGTTGTCTTTTGCAAAGAATTTCATTAAGCCACTTGCCGGGCTTGAACCGGCGACCCCTTCCTTACCATGGAAGTGCTCTACCAACTGAGCTAAAGCGGCAAAATAATTTTTTATACAAAAAAATGGCTCCACAGGCAGGACTCG
>NZ_FXUT01000042.1 GCF_900183385.1 Listeria costaricensis | reverse complement strand
TGGGAACAGCGTAAGTTGGGGAAGCTAGCTGAACAGTTCAAAAGTGGGATAAACATTAAAGCTGAAAATATCTACAAAACTGGGAAGTTCCCGGTATATGGTGGTAATGGTATTCGTGGTTATACTAATACTTATAATCATGACGGAAATTTTGCTTTAATTGGAAGACAGGGGGCATTAAGTGGAAATATGAATTACTCTGTTGGAAAAGCATATTTTACTGAACATGCTATTGCGGTTAAAGCTAATAGAGAGAACGACACTAAATTTTTATTTTACCTAATGAATAAACTGAAATTAGGTAAATGGGTTACACAATCTGCACAACCTGGGTTAGCAGTGGGAGTAATAACAGAAATTAGAACCTCAATACCTAATAAGAATGAACAAGATAAAATAAGTCATTTTTTCACCCATTTTGATAACACGATCACTCTTCATCAGCGTAAGCTAGACTTGCTCAAACAGTTGAAACAGGGCTTTTTGCAGCAGATGTTTCCGCAAAAAGAGGCGAAAGTTCCGAGAGTAAGGTTTGCTAACTTTGAAGGGGAATGGGAACAGTGTAAGCTAGAGCAGGTCATAGAGAAGCAGATAAAGGGAAAGGCTCATTTAGAAAAGTTAAGTAAAGGAAATGTAGAATATCTGGACGCTTCAAGATTAAATGGTGGTAAAGCGCTTTTTACTAATGGAGTTAAAAATGTTGAAAAAAATGACATATTAATATTGTGGGATGGGTCTAAAGCAGGGACTGTTTATACAGGTTTTTCAGGTGCTTTAGGATCTACTCTAAAAGCATATAGAACAAATATTGATAGCAGATTTGTTTATCATTTTTTAAAAAGTCAACAGAAAATCATCTATGAAAATTATAGAACTCCTAACATTCCGCATGTACAAAAAGATTTCTTAGAGATTTTTGAAATTAATATTTCCCCTCTTGAAGAGCAGCAAAGAATAGGACTATTCTTCAAACAACTCGATGAAACACTCATTCTTTATCAACTACAAATTGATAAACTAAAGAAATGCAAAACAGCTTTCCTCCAAAAAATGTTCATATAAATTTCCAAGCATACAAAAAATCTCCCTGATAAAATATAGAAGGTTACATACCTAATATTTTAATCACGGAGGTTTTTATTTTGACAAGAAAGAAGAAAACAACGCAATTATTTTCGCAGTACTTTGAAGAATGGATCGAACTTTATAAGGTAGGCGCAGTTCGGCCGATAACATTGAAAAAATACTATATTAGTAAACAACATGTCGAAGAGCTCGCACCTGATTTGAAAATAAGTGATTTATCTCGCAGAACTTATCAAAAATTATTGAATGATTACGCCTTAACCCATGAAAAACAAACAACCATGGATTTTCACCATCAACTAAAAGGCGCGATTCTTGATGCTGTAGATGATGGTTTAATTGCACAAAATCCTACAAGGAAAATTATCATAAAAGGGAAAAAGCCTAGAGAAAAGCGGCCGAAATTTTTGAACCAATTTGAAGTACAGGCTCTAATAAAAGAAATGAATCTTACAAATGAGCTTAATTGGGACTGGTTTATACTGTTAATTCTAAAAACAGGGTTGCGTTTTTCAGAAGCTTTAGCAATCACACCGAATGATTTTGACTTTTCCTCACAAAAATTGACAGTAGATAAAACTTGGGATTATAAATCGTCAAAAGGAAAATTTCAACCGACAAAAAATGAATCTTCCAAAAGAAAAATCCAACTTGACTGGCAAACCGCTATGCAATTTTCACAATTAGTGAAAGCCATTCCTGATGAACAACCAATTTTTGTTAAAGGAAGAATATTTAATTCCACCGTAAACAACCGACTCCAAGTTTTATGTAATAAGGCTGAAATACCCAATATTTCAATTCACGGTTTGAGACATACCCACGCTTCATTACTTCTTTTTGCAGATGTTTCTATCGCTACAGTAGCAAGGAGATTGGGCCATTCCAGTATGTCGACAACGCAAGAGACATATCTGCATATCATTCATGAACTCGAGAATCAGGATAATGATAAAATTATGCGGCATTTGTCGACGATCGCATAGTCGATTACATTTAAAGAGAAACAAAAATTTTGCAAAACTCATTAATAAAATGACTCTATTGCCTAATCTTTGCTTCTCTTATTTTTATTAGCTGTAATATCAATTAAAGGAACATTTTCTTAAGATAACCTTGCTTTATACCTTTTAACCTTTGTAATTTTTTTTGCTGTAAAATGATTATATAATCTATCTGTTTAAATACTAACCCTATGTTTGTTTGTTCGGCTATAGGTGGATAAATTAAATTTAAACCTCCAAATTGAGAGAAACTAATTGACTTACCGTCACGAATTCCAAAAGTAACAACTTTAAGTGACTCAATGAATTTAAACGTTTTAAATTGAGTTTTCCAAAACAAGTTATTGTGTTGGTTTATTTTTTTATGTGCAAAAATAGTGTATGCAGGGCTTGTGATCCCAAGTTTATCTGATAATTCAAATCCACCTTGGAAAGAGCGCAAACTAATGATAAAATCTTCTGGATGAATTACTTTATAATTTTTTAACGTAGCCAAGTCATACTTAATATCAATATCAAGCTTTTCACGATATACAACGCCATTATCTTGTGTAATTGATAGGAGTGGTAGTTCAGGATGTCCTTTTTCAGTAACGACATGAAATAATTCTTTTGCTTTACGCTGTTCCCATTCCCCCTCAAAATTAGCAAACCTTACTCTCGGAACTTTCTCCTCTTTTTGCGGGAACAACTGCTGCAAAAAGCCCTGTTTCAACTGTTTAAGCAAATCTAACTTACGCTGATGAAGAGTGATAGTTTCATCGATTGATGTTAAAAAAACACCAATTTTCTTTTGTTCATCTTTGTTAATTGGAAATCTAAAAAACATTTCGCTCAAAGCTGTTCCCGTTGTTAAGGCTCTTGTTGTCATCGAGCTTTTCTTTACTACTTCTTGCCTGAAATTTGTAGTGAAGAATACATATTTCTTAAATTCATTAACTAATGGATCTATATCCAGTGCCCTACCTCTTAAAACAAAGCCACTGAAAACAGTTTTATCAAGGGCGTCCATCATTACAGCGGGGTACCCAATTTCGTCAATAGTTTCTGAAGTCCTCGTGAAAAATAAATCACCTTGTTTAACTTCGTATCTTTTTATTTCAGAGTTAGAAAGAGTAACTTTTCCTTTCAGTTTATCTGCACTAATCTCTCTGTTATGAAAAACATCAGTAAAGTTAACTATGGGTGTTCCTTCTCCAAAAAACCTTTTTTCTTTATTTAACCCATTCTTAAAAAAATAAAAGTCACCCAACTTACGCTGTTCCCA
>NZ_FXUT01000002.1 GCF_900183385.1 Listeria costaricensis | reverse complement strand
AGCGCTTCAACAGGTGGCTGCCCAGAAACAGCCAGCCGAACCAGTAGAAGTCCCCATGGCCCCGCGTCCCAAGAAACCCATCCAAAAGAAACGCCGCCTATCCAAAAAATGGATCGCCGGTATCGCCCTTATTCTGATCGGTTTACTCATCTTCATCTTCTGCGCCAATTTTTCACTGGCACGGGTAGAAGGCAATTCCATGGTGCCAACCTTGACAGATGGCGACTGGATTTTGATGTATAAGAACAGCGATCTATTGGAACGCGGCGACATTATTTCCTTCAATTCGCCTGATAAATCCGGTGAAACCTATCTCAAACGCGTGGTGGGCTTGCCGGGAGACACGATTGACATTATCGACAACGAGCTTTACATTGATGATAAACAATTCGAGCTCAAAGGGAGCGTGCCAGATTACGCGCTCCAAAGCAATACAGGCGAAGAGCGAGTCCCGAAAGGAAAAGTTTTCGTCCTTGGCGACAACCTCAACCATTCACGAGACAGTCGGGAATTCGGCTTTGTTGACTTATCAGACATTACCGGAAAACTGCTTTGGCATAGCTGAAGCGGTTTTTTTGTGGTAAAGAGGAGCTGGGAATCAGTATAGACCTTAGCCAACAGCGTCCAATGCTGACGTTTCATTTTGAACAAGGCTTTGATGATTACTGGTTGATTAATGTGGAGCGCGATATTGTTGTACAATTGACCTTGCGAAAAGAGGAAGTGCAGGCAGCCAAATGGGTGATGCAGCAACAAATCAATGAATGGATCGATCAGGGGAAAATGATTCCCTACCGTTTGATCAATCTGCTGTTTGACCTACACCAGTCTAATCGGACACTTTATATCAATGAAGCCCAAAAATAAAAAACGTATGCAGTTGTAGTGATCACCTTTAGTGGAACACTACAGCTGCATATGTTTTTATTTATTCTCCGTATCTCGCTCTCCAAACAACCCGTAAAAAAACAGCTTCACAATATCTTCGGCAAGCGGGAGCATATTCTCGATGCCCTGCAAATTCTGCGCATAGGAGATCAGCATTTGCACATAAAATAATAGCGCGTCCGGATTGATATTCGGATCGATATACCCGGTTTCTTTTCCTTCATCAAATAACTTCCGTAAAAGAGGATTGACATATTCCTCATTGTATCGGTTGGCAAAATCTACATCCGTTCTGTATTCCTGCATCAAATGGGCATAAAAATCAGGATTCATATTTTGCGTAAGGGCTTTTTCATTAAAAATAAGATGTTTGATTTTTTCAGGAAAGGCTATGGAGCTATTAACTAATTGGACGAAATCTTCCGTGGCCTTACTAATATAATGGAGGAAAACTTGATGCACCAGATTGGTTTTATTCTCAAAGTAATTATAAATCGTCACCTGTGAAACATTGGCTTCTTTGGCAATTTCCGCAATGGAGGTCTTTTTTACACCATACTGCATAAAAAGTTTTTCGCTTGCCTCTAAGATTTGGAGCTCTTTTCGAGCACGTCTGCGTTCAAATCCGTCCATAAAAATCACCTCATAGATTAATAGTAAACAAAAATTTGAAATAAAACAATAAAAAAAGTTCATTTCTTTCTTGCTTTTTAAATTTGTTTTGTATATTATGAACTATATCAATTAAAATATTTCATAAGTGGAATGGAGGAGAGTTGCATGGCTGTGTTAGAAGTGAAGGGGATTACCAAAAAATTTGGGAAATTTACCGCTCTAAATGGCATTGATCTGCAGCTAGATAAAGGGGAAATTTTAGGCTTTATCGGGCCGAATGGTGCGGGGAAATCCACCACGATTCGAGTGCTTTTGGGGATCATTCGGGCAAATAGCGGATCAAGCAAGATTTTTGGAAAGGATTCATGGCAGGATGCCGTTGATATTCATAAAGATATCGCCTATGTGCCGGGGGATGTTGTATTATGGCCCAATTTAACCGGCGGGGAAGTGATCGATCTATTTGCAAAACTGCGCGGTGGGAAAATTAATCAGGCGCGGCGGGATGAATTGATTCGTCGGTTCGATCTGGACGTCTCCAAAAAATGTCGCACCTATTCAAAAGGAAATCGGCAAAAAGTCGCGCTTGTGGCTGCCTTTTCCTCTGAGGCCGAGCTTTACATTTTAGATGAGCCGACGTCAGGCCTTGATCCACTTATGGAAAAAGTGTTTCAGGATTGCGTCTTTGAAGCCAAACGAGCTGGGAAAAGTGTGCTACTTTCCAGTCACATCTTGTCCGAAGTGGAGAAACTGTGCGACACGGTGGCCATCATTCGACAGGGCGAAATCATTGAAAGCGGCTCACTGGCAGAAATGCGACACTTGACCCGCCTGAATTTCATGGTTGAAACGAGCCGGCCCGTTCCAGAACTGCCACAGATCGAAGGCGTCTTCAACGTTGAAACGAGCGGCCAGCAAATGAAGTTTCAGGTCGATTCGGAGCGCCTGGCGGATGTCATGGAGCAACTAGCCCCTTATGGCATCGTGAAACTGGAAAGCTCACCGCCTAATCTGGAGGATCTGTTTATGCGGCATTATGAACACGAAGGTATGGAAAAAAGTATGACAGAAGGTGGCGGCCGTGAATAAGCAGCTTTTTTCTGGCACTAGTCGACTGGTTCGGCTGAATTTTCGGCGTGACCGCTTGAAAATGCTGATCTGGGTGCTGGCATTTGTCGCAACAACATTATCCGTGGCACTGGCATTTGACAATATGTACCATAATGATGCCGAACGTCAGTCCATGGCAGAAACGATGAAAAATCCGGCAATGGTCGCAATGGTGGGTCCTGCTTATGGAACGGACGACTATACGACCGGCCCAATGATGGGGCAGCAGATGATGCTGTTCACGGCGCTGATCGTTGGCATCATGAGCATCATGCTTGTGGCTGGACAAACCCGGGCTGACGAGGAGGATGGCGCGCTTGAAATGGTGCGATCATTGCCGACCGGGCGACTTGCGAATCTGATGGCAACGCTCTTGACGATGCTGATTGTGAATGTCGTCTTGGCCCTCGTGACGGGTGTCGGGCTGGGCGTGCTTGGCATCAGCAGCATGGACTGGAATGGTTCGCTGCTCTACGGGGCGTGTCTGGGTGTCGCAGGACTTATATTCGCTTCGATTACAGCCATTTTTGCTCAAATTTGTGAAAGTTCACGTGGGACGATTGCTTTTTCGCTGATGGTACTGGGGATCTTTTATCTGATACGGGCAATTGGCGACGTGACCAACGATACGCTTTCCTACTTTTCGCCGCTCGGCTGGCTTTCACAAACGCAGGTTTATGTGAATGATTACTGGTGGCCGATCGGGCTTGGGCTGGCACTCGCGTTGATTTTCTCCCTGCTCGCTCTGTACCTGAATTCAATTCGCGATTTGGGCGCCGGTTTTTTGCCAACGCGTCCAGGGCGTAAAACGGCTTCGAGATGGCTTACCACACCACTCGGGCTGGCATTCCGGCTGCAAAGGACAACCATTATTGCTTGGGCAATCGGCATGTGGGTACTTGGAGCGGCTTACGGCTCTGTTTTTGGCGACCTAGAGAGCTTCTTTAATGAAAATGAGTTTATTCAGCAAATGATGCAGGCATCCGGCAATCTAAGTCTCACCGAGCAGTTTGTTGCAATGCTGATGTCCATTTTGGCCATTATCGCCTCCATTTCTGTCCTGATGTTCATTTTACGAGTCAAAGGCGAGGAAAATAAGAGCCGCATGGAGCACCTGCTGACAAGAGCAGTTTCAAGGTATCGGGTTGTGGCAAGCTATTTGATCATGGCGATTTTGTTCAGTTTCATTATGATGTTTTTGGCAATTAGCGGCCTGTATATGGCTTCACATGCAGTGATGAATGACCCGATTTCATTTATGACCTTCTTCAAGGCGGGAATGGTCTATCTGCCGGCCATGCTGATTATGATTGGTCTAGCGCTACTTCTAGTCGGCTGGCTGCCAAAACTTACCAGCATTGTGTGGCTGTATCTTGTCTTTTCATTTTTCGTTGTCTACCTGGGCAAAATGCTTAAAATTCCCGATTGGATGAGCAATCTGACGCCTTATGGTTGGGTGCCTAGACTACCGACCGAAAGCTTTGACGCAGCACCAATTGTTTGGATGAGTGTGATCGGAGTTGTGCTCTTGATTATTGGAATGATCGGTTACCGCAGACGAGATGTGAATGGTTGATCGGAAAAAATCCGCGAATGTAAGTGATTCGCGGATTTTTTTGTGCACGAAAAAGTTTGATAGTTTGTCATATTTTAAGGTCCATTTGATCTGCAAGCGGATTTTCTTGTATGAAATAAGGTCTATACTTAACTAGGTAACAAAAATAAACACGATGGGGGAACTGACTTGAAAAAACAACTACTAAGTGTACTGTTGGGGGCACTGCTACTGATCGTCGGATTTCATGTGCTACCAGCTTCGGCATCTGAAGCCGTAACAATCCCCGACGACCAATTGCGAGAAGCGATAACAAAAAGCTTAAATAAACCGAAAGATGCCATCCTTACAGAAGATGACATGAAGCAAGTAACAGAATTAGACATTTTTCCCAACTCAACAAGTACAAATGTCAATTCTTTGGAAGGATTACAATATGCGACAAATTTGAAAAAACTCATGATCTCAGGCTATGGGACATGTGGAATAAGCGATTTAAGCCCTATTAGTAACCTGACTTCTTTGGAGACATTGAGTATCACAGAGGCGTCCATTTCAGATTTAACGCCGATTGCAGGACTTACCAATTTAACTTTTTTACAACTGCATGATAATAAAATTGAAGATATTTCCGTGCTTGCGAATTTTCCAAAATTGGAGTATCTCGAATTGAGTGGCAATTTTATTGATAATATCGATGTTTTGGCACAATTGACGAATCTGCAAACTTTAAAAATGAATGGCGCAGTGAGTTATATCGGGGTTCCTGATGAAACAGGAAATGTCATCACTGATTTAACCCCTTTAGAAAATCTTACAAAATTGAGTGACTTAGAACTTTGTGGTTATGGCGATCAGTTGACTGATATTAGTCCTTTAGCCGGTCTGGTTAACTTGAAAGACCTGCGCTTGTTTGATAATCAGATTGTTGACGTATCTGCTATTCAGAATATGACGCATCTAGAGATCTTGTATTTGGACAACAATGATGTTCAGAATCTGCCTGATATGTCGAATTTGACTTCATTAACTGATTTGCTTTTAAATGATAACCTTCACTTGGATAATGAAGATGTCGAGAAAATAGGGCAAGTAACCAGCCTTGAAAAGCTCTATTTGGGTGATGGAAACGGCTGGCATGGCGCGCCGGAGATTGACAATATCGAGCCCTTAGCAAATTTGAAAAATCTAACGGAGCTAAATGTTTGTGAGACGAGTGTATCTGATATTTCTCCACTTGCTGATCTGCCGCTTCGATGGGTGGAATTAGATGACAATAAAATATCAGATGTTACACCACTCGCTGGAAAACAATTCCAATATTTAACGCTGTCTGGCAACCAAATCACAGATATTTCTTCGCTTGATTTATCGGGGGGAGGTTATTTCAATGCTCGAAATCAAGATGTGATACTTGAAGATGGCTATCAAAATGCACCCACCGCTGTGACAATCGCGGATAATAATGGAGATGTTCCAGCACTTACTTGGTCAACGGCTGGGAGCTATACAGATGGTAAGCTGGCTTGGACGGATCCGGGTGAGAATCAAGTGAATTTTGCTTCGGCGGCTGGTGATTTTACTGGAACAATCAGGCAAAAAGTGAATGCCGGAGATCCGCCAATCAAGACATCCAACATTTATGTGAAATATGTGGATGAAAATGGAATCGAGCTGGCACCCGCGGATACTTATACTGGAAATGTAGGAGATGAGCAGTCGGTTGAGGCGAAAAGTATCGATGGCTATACCCTGCAAGCCGGGCAAGCAAGTCCACAAACTTTGACATACACGACAGACGCGCAGACAGTTGAGTTCGTCTATGTAGCGGATACTCCACAAGTGATAGATTCAACTATTTATGTAAAGTATGTCGATGAAAATGGCAAAGAGCTGGCAACGATGGATACTTATACAGGTCCAATCGGCAGTGAAGAAACAATCCGCGCGCGGGAAATCAGCGGCTATTCGCTGAAAGAGGGACAAAATAATTCGCAAACGGTCACCTATACAGATGGGGAACAAACAATAGCGTTCGTCTATGTGGCGGATGCAGTAAGCCCAGCGGATGATTCGACAGATACGGACACCACAGATCAATCTGCAGACAAGGATCAAGTCATAAATGATGACCAATCTAAAGAAGTGACCGTTCAGGAGAATAAAACAGAACCAACAACAGCGGCAACCCTTCCAAAAACAGGTGATACAGAAACCCCAGCTATTTGGCTTGTAGGTCTCTTATTAACCGGTTTGGGTATTTATGGAACGAGAAAATTTGTAAAATAAATGTAAGGAATGATAGAAGGCTGAGGTATAAGGCGCTCAGCTATACAAAAATACCGATCAGAAAACTTTCCTATTTGTTTTCTGATCGGTATTTTTAGAGATCTGAACATGCGCAGGGATGAGGTGTTCAGGTCTTTTTTTTACAAAAAAACAGCTGATCGGGGAATCAGCTGCCAAAAAGGGAGTTCTTAGAAGGGAAATACTAAAAAGGGGGGAGAAAAAGTATTTCCTTTAAGATTTATTATATTTATAATATACATAATATATGTGAGAAACTAGCAAAAGAAACATTAGAATTTAATAAAAAAACATATTTTAATAAAAGGATATTTGTCTTAAAAATACAAAAAGGAAACATTTTGCTGGTTTGAAGAAGCATGAAACGGGCAAAAGAAGGGATAATAGGCGCTTTTTCTAAAGAACCGCTTGCGAAACGGTGGGGATGTTAGAGAAATTCTGCGTAAATGATCAAATGATAGACTTTAAAATGTAATTTAAACTACTATTTTCTGCTATACTAAAGAAAAGACAACAAGAGATGGAGGCAATGAATAATGACACACAACCTGGTTAAAACAATTTCCAAGTACAGCATACAGATTATCAATTATTGGCTGGAAAATGATGTGAAAAATGTGCTGAGTCCAGAAAGCTTGAAAAATGAACGCGCGCTGGATGAATTGAAACGTGTCTCACTGGAAACGATTACCGAGGGACTGCGATCAACCGGGAATCGGGGAATTGATGAGATGACGTATGTTCATTTGGGGCGCTGTCAGTATCGTTTGGGGATAAAGCCGGAAATCACCATTCAATTGAAAAATCAATTTGAGATATCTATGATGGAATTCCTTTATCAATTAAAAGAGGAAGGTAAAATTCAGCATACAGAGGCCGAATTGGAGGAATATTTTCGAGAATTAAAGGCGCTGAATGAGCTGGTTACACCGATGATTTTAAAAGGAATGAAGATAGAAATGGCGTGGGAACAGGAAAACCAGCAAACCCAATGACTAGGTTTTGAATGCGGGATTTTCACCAAAATTTGATGGTAGTTGAAGGAATGCTGGTTTTCATCTAGTGCTTTTTAGAACAGCATAATGGACATAATTTGAAGTGAAGTGGGTAGTGACCGTAATGAACGTGAGCGGTGTCTAAAGCTTCATTAGCAGTTTCAAAGCGACCTAATACAATCCGATTTTTTCTGTCTGGAACTTCGGTACATGTATAGGTATGAATCACGCGTTTTTTATCTTTATCAGCTTGCATACTAAAAACATACCATTCCAAATCCAACACCCCTATTCTTTTATAGATATATTATACAACGATTCGTTAAAAATACCATTAATTGATGAAAAAATTTATAAAAAGTAAACAAAAGTATTATAATTTACATTCCGGACATAAGGCGCAAACTAAAAGAGATATTCTCCCCGAAGAGAGTTTCTCTTTTTTTGAAACTTTAAAAAATATTAGCACAACTTTATCAATTAAAGATTGTGTGATTTTATTCAATGTCGTAAAATTAGTATAAATCCACCTAACGGGAAGGGGAAATTTTATTGCAAAAGAAAGAACATTCCACTAGTCGCCTACTTCATTCCTTGTTTCCGATTGTCGTATTAGTTATTTTATCAATCGTAATGATCTATCCTTTCTATCAATCGGGAGCAGTCCCCCTCGGAGATGATTTTCATTTTCATATGGAGAGAGCTGAAAACTGGTATCAGCAGCTTGTGAGTCATACGGGTTTCAGCTATGCGAATTTTTATACTTTCCATCAAGTAGGCTACCCGCTTGATCTCTTCTATCCATTTATCACGTTTTATCCAGTGGCGCTGATTCGCTTTATTCTTGGATTTTCACCAATCACTTCTTATTACGCGTTCGTTTTTCTCCTTCAAATCGCCACACTTCTCCTTTGTTATTTTATTGGCCGCAAGATGTGGACGAGCCGTTTAGCCGCCTTTGCGTTTGCTGTCATGTATGGCTTTTCTTCCTATCGCTTACTGGATGTATTTAGTCGAGCGGCTGTCGGCGAAATGATCGCCCTGACTTTTTTTCCGCTTGCGATCTACGGAATGTACGCCATTATAAAAGGAAACAAGCTTGGATGGCTACCCCTGGCACTCGGTATGACGCTACTTGTCTATAGTCATTTATTGTCAGTGGTGTTTGTTGCCGTTATCCTGCTCATCCTGTTTCTATGCTACCTGCCTCAATTTTTAGAAGACCGCGGCAAGCTTTTTCAGTTGATTTATGCCATCCTCGCCACTATTATACTGGCAGCCATTACAATCTTTCCACTGTTGGAACAAATGCGGGGAACTAAGCTGACAACAGGATTCAAACCGATTCTTGAAGAATTTAAGATTCCTTTTGGCGAAGACCTGCTGACCAGTTTGACGAATCAAATGAATGCCGGTGATGTAAATGTTGGCTTGTTCGTGATACTGGCGATGGTTTTAGGGCTGATTTTTTGGCGGAAAATCAGTAAGTTCAGCCGAGTCCTCCTTATGACGGCTGTTGTGTTATTTCTGACAGAGGGACTGTTGGATTGGAATCTCGTTCAAAATACACCGATTGCCGGAATTCAATTTCCATGGCGCTTGCACAGTCAGATAACCGTTTGCGCGCTTTTAGTTGCAGGTGAACTAATCCAGATTGCTACACAGGCGATTGGAACGATTCCTCCAAGTAAAAAGAAAGCAAGGCTGCACGCACTGGAAGGAATTCTTTTAGCCGGCATAGTAATAATGGCGCTATGGGCACCCAACCATCTGAGACAGAGCTTGACCGAGCGCGCGGCTACCACGGATAATCCAGATCAGCATATCACCTATACGAATCAAAATTATTATGAGTATATCGGACAGCGGCCCATTGAGGACTATTTAACGGATGCCGCCCGAGAAAATATCGACTCGATCATGTCTCATGAAGCTTTCACACAAACGGAAAACTACCAGGAAAAGGTTGTAAAAGATCAGCTGCAAATGAGCTTTACCATGCCGCAGGAAGGTGCATTTACAACATATGTGCCATACTATAAAGGATTTAAAGTGAAGGAGCAGAATAAAGACATTCCAATAACCGTATCGGAAGAGGGAACCATTCAAGTAGATTTGTCCAAAGGGGATCATCAATTGACCGTCTATTATCAAATGACAACCATTCAAAAAATCAGCTGGGGACTTTCTATAGCTGGCTGGTTCCTACTCTGTCTGTTTATCATTTATCGAATAACTAAAAAACGTCGGGAAAGAAAGGCGCAGTTTTAGGCGATCAGCTGTAAAATGAATCGGTAAATGTGCTCATACGTATATGGACGGCTTACTCGGTTGAGAGTGAGCTGTCTTTTTTTGCGAAGGGAGATTGTGAAGATAGAAAGTCGGAATAAAAGACTATCCTGAGCGCGACAAGGTTTTTCGTGAAGAATGTGCATGCAAATGAGAATGAAAGCACCTATTTGATAAAAAGAAGCTGGGAAATATAGGTTTTATCAATCATAAAATATATTATAGTCATTACAAATTTGTAAATATTATAAATAAGGTATTGACTTTTTGTGGAAATCAGCCGATAATTTAAGAGTGAGTGGAAGAACTCACAAAGAAAAGATACATAACAAGGAGGAATTTTATATGTCTTTAATTGGAAAAGAAATTGAAGAATTTGCGGCAAAAGCCTATCATAACGGAGAATTTATCGATGTCTCCTCTGAGAATTTCAAGGGGCAATGGAGTATTGTTTGTTTCTACCCAGCTGATTTTACATTTGTTTGTCCGACAGAACTGGAAGATCTTCAGGAACAATATGCAACACTCAAAGAACTTGGCGTA
Organism: Listeria costaricensis; assembly: GCF_900183385.1. Taxonomy (GTDB): domain Bacteria; phylum Bacillota; class Bacilli; order Lactobacillales; family Listeriaceae; genus Listeria; species Listeria costaricensis. The sequence continues at coordinate 2,180 of NZ_FXUT01000002.1, read as the reverse complement.
GAAGTATATTCTGTCTCCACCGATACACATTTTACTCATAAAGCATGGCACGATTCCTCAGATGCGATTAGCAAAATCGAATATATCATGATTGGCGATCCTTCTCATACAATTTCCCGCATTTTTGACGTGCTGGACGAAGAAGAAGGTCTGGCAAATCGTGGAACATTCATTATTGATCCAGACGGCATTGTTCAAACGATTGAAATTAATGCAGACGGTATTGGCCGTGATGCAAGCACATTAGTAGATAAAATCAGAGCAGCTCAATATGTCCGTAATAACCCAGGAGAAGTTTGCCCGGCAAAATGGAAAGAAGGCGCTGAAACGCTAAAACCAAGCTTTGACCTAGTCGGCAAAATTTAAGGGGTGTGCCTATGTTAGATACAGAAACGAAAACGCAGCTGGCTCAATATCTTGAGCTCTTGGAAAATAAAATTATCCTGCGTGCAAGTGTGGATGATAGTGAAAACAGCCAGAAATTATGGGCGTTTGTCGAGGAAATTGCGGGAATGTCTCCCAAAATCTCGCTTCAAAAAGAAACTCTGGCGAAAACACCGAGTTTTAGTGTGGATCGGGAGAATGAAACAAGCGGCATCACTTTTGCCGGAATTCCGCTGGGACATGAGTTTACATCACTCATTCTGGCCCTTCTGCAAGTGAGCGGACGTGCGCCGAAAGTGGATGACAAAGTGATTGCGCAGATCAAAAAAATCGACAAGCCTTATCATTTTGAGTCCTATGTGAGCCTGACATGCCATAATTGTCCGGATGTCGTGCAGGCGCTCAACATCATGAGTGTGCTGAATCCGAATATCTCGCATACAATGATTGAAGGCGGTATGTTCAAGGCAGAAGTGGAAGCGAAAAATATATTGGCTGTCCCAACCGTCTTTGCTAATGGGGAAGCGTTTGGCAATGGCCGCATGACGATCGAACAAATTGTGGAAAAAGTGGCTGGAGCAGCTGATCCGGCGGAATTTGCCGAGAAGGAACCTTTTGACGTGCTTGTCGTGGGCGGTGGTCCAGCAGGCGCGAGTGCAGCCATCTATGCAGCGCGTAAAGGGATCCGGACGGGGATTGTCGCTGAAACATTTGGCGGTCAGGTACTCGAAACGTTGGGTATTGAAAATGTGATCGGCACGAAATATGTGGAAGGCCCGCAACTGATGGCAGCAGTCGAGGAGCATGTCAACGAATATGATGTTGATGTGATGAAATCGGTCCGCACGGCTAAAATCGAAAAAAATGAGCTTGTGGAAGTGACGCTCGAAAATGGGGCGGTGCTGAAAAGTAAAACGGCCATCGTGGCGACCGGTGCAAGATGGCGCAATATCGGCGTCCCAGGCGAGCAGGAATTTAAAAATAAAGGTGTCGCCTATTGCCCACACTGTGACGGACCGCTCTTTGAAGGCAAGGAAGTGGCCGTTGTTGGCGGCGGTAATTCGGGCATCGAAGCAGCGATCGACTTGGCTGGCATCGTCAAGCATGTTACTGTGCTAGAATTTATGCCGGAGTTGAAGGCGGACCAAGTCTTGCAGGAACGGCTTTACTCATTGCCAAATGTGACGGTCTTGAAGAATGTCCAAACAAAAGAAATCACAGGTGCCGATAAGGTTGACGGTGTGACATATGTTGACCGTGAATCCGGCGCGGAGGTGCATCTGGACGTCCAAGGTGTGTTCATCCTGATCGGGCTAGTTCCGAATACAGAATGGTTGGACGGCACGGTAGAGCGGACGAAGATGGGCGAGATTATTGTTGATAAACGTGGCGCAAGCAGTCTGCCGGGCGTTTTTGCAGCAGGAGATTGTACGGATAGCGCTTATAAACAGATTATTATTTCTATGGGATCCGGCGCAACGGCAGCCCTTGGAGCATTCGATTATTTGATTCGACATACGTGATGATTATTAAGTGGAACTGTCAGCTTTCATCAGCTGACGGTTCTTTTTTGTATTTTTATAACCAATATAGCTAGAAGATTCTGTGCCCTATTAGAAGGTTCACAATATGTTCACAAAATAAATTCGGATAAGTGCTGATGAAAGAAAAAGTAGAATTGAAAGAGTAGTAAGATTATTTTAATTAAGTATGTATTGAAAATTACATGTAAAATAATTTATAAATAGAGGTGTAATGGTGAGAAAACGTACGATAGTTATAATGAGTGTGCTACT
>NZ_FXUT01000009.1 GCF_900183385.1 Listeria costaricensis | reverse complement strand
CGAGCGTTTGACTACAAATCGATCAAGGATAAGCAGGAAGAAAAAGAATTCTGGGTCAACATCGTCGCCACAGTCGTCATCGTTGGCGTCAGCATCTTCTGTCCCCCAGCCGGCTTGGCGTTAGGAGCAGTCTATGGCGGTTTAGAAGTCAGCTCCGCTGTCAGCGGGAAGGACTGGATCTCAGGCCGAGAACTCAGCACCAGTGAACGCGCAACGCGCGGCGTATTCGGCATGTTAGACGTCATCCCCGGTGTCAAAGCTTTGTCTGGTGGCGCGAAAGCCGCCTCAGCCGGTAAAAATATTACCCGCTTAGGCGACAATGTGATCAGCGGGGGCAAAAACGCCCTAAAAACCGGCACCAAAACCGTTTCCAGCAAAGTTGATGACGCTCTAAAAATGGGGCAAGAATTAGCCAGTAGTCGCATCAAAAACGCGAGTACGAGCTTCAAAGAAGCGGCCCATTCCATCGGCGACGGCGTGAAAGAAGCCGGTAAAAAGGTTGGCAATCTCAACCTCACACCGGGTCGAGAAATGGCTGTCGCAGGCGGCGGGAAAATCGGTGCAGGTGTAACCGTAGGCGAAGTTGTTAACGACATCAAAAAAGGGGCCCAAACAACAGGCAATAAACTAAAAGACTTCCTAAATGATGCCGCACATCTCAATATTAGTGGAAGTGGAAAAGGTGGTCATATTGATGATACACTAAAGGGAGCTAGTGTAGCTGATGATATTCCGTCAGGTGGATTTAGAGATATGATGACACCAGAAGAATTAGCGAGATATGATAAATGGTGGGAAAGTAAAACCTGGAGTATCGGGGAAGAAGGAGCCACAATAAATGGTAGGAAGTATACGGCACATTCGTTAGAAAGAATGGCACCATATACACCATCAGTGAGAGCTACTTTGGAAGCTAGAGCTGGTAAACAGGCCTCTGCTAAAGGTTACAAACCAGGTACAGCAAAGTATAATGATTATGTCAAGAAATACGTTCAGCCTAGAAATATTCCGCCAACAGTTATTGAGGATGCAATTGCTAATGGTACAAAATCTGTAGGAAATAAAGCTGGCACCTGGATATATCAAACGAAAGATGTTAAAATAGTTGCTAATTATAGTGGAGATGTCGTAACGGTAATACCTAAGTAAAAATTGGAGGTAAGTATTAATGTATATTGAATATGATGAATATGAGTTGTTAGAGCTTTTCTTAAATGAACCTAGTAGTCTGTATGATAATGAAGAAGATGGAGAAGTTAGCTATACAAAAAAAAGTCAGAGTGATTTTGAGTTGACATTGTTCATACATACGTACCAAATGGAATGTGAACTATATTTAAGTTTTAAGGGAAAGGATATCTTTTCAGTAGAATTAAAAGAGATAGTAAATATTATTAAAAAGGATAATATTATGAGTATTAATTCTGCAAAGAAAGAATTGGTACAAGTTTATTTCGGCGAAGATTTTAATATAAGAATAATTTAACAAATAAAGCTGTTCTTAGATTTTGAACCAGAGGTAAGTCACCTAGTTACCCGAAGGGCTTGCCCTTGATGATTGAAAAAAGCAATGCTATGCTGGCATACATGACGGAAAAAGAAAACTGTTCTTGAGTTTCTCACCGTCGGTATAAAATGTCCAAAGCATTGCTTTTTTTTGATTGTCAAGGGTAGCGGATGGAGCCGGCTCATGAGAGAATATCAGCGGCACCTATTTGCTGTGAATTTCAGCAAAAGGATGAAAGAAATTAAAAAAGTTTCAAATTCTCGAAGAAGTGATGCTGTCAAATTGTGATAGGTAGTGAAAACAAAATTAAAATAATTTCTAAAAAGCGTAACAAAATGCCCCTTGCTGGGTAGTTATTGTGTGAAGAAGGCGACAAATCGGTATTTCCAGTTGAGTGTTAGAACAAAGACAAGAATAGTTACTGCCCGTGACTCCGTGCGCTTTGCGCCGAAGGTACAGCAAAGCAAGCACGAGGGTCAAAAGGGCAGGGGAACGCGAAGCGTTCCTTGTAGGGCGCAAAGTAACACCGCCCTACGCCTACAGACAAAAAGACGGCAAAAGCCCGCAGCACAAGGGATTGTGGACAAAAATCATTTGTTGAAAAATGAAGAGTTGAAGGGAGCTGGTTTTATAACAACACGAAAAGAATTAAGTATCAAGGTCGATTATCTGAGCATGGTATTTGACACTATTAATGCAAAGGAACTGATACAACGGATTTTAGGACTGCCGTTTGAGTTCTTTAACCAGCAGGAAGCCAGAGTGAAGCACAGGGCATATACAAGCCTTTACCAGTGTGGAAATATTAAAGTATTTGCAGATGTGATTCCAAACAAAGAGAATCCCTTGGGATTAGGTTGTTATCTGGTATTAAGCGGAAAGGGGTGCAACGATTATCAGGATTGTATGTCCATGCAAGGTAGGTGTGAATATAGCTATGGTGACTTTTTTCAGAAATGTTGTCGATTATTGGAGGAATCAGTCTTTCATTTGACACGACTGGATATTGCCATAGATGATAAGAATGAAACACCTCATTTCACCATCGAACAGATAAAAAAGAAATGTCTGAAAGAAGAATTTATATCCAAAAGCAGAAGCTACCGATTTGCGGAAAGTAGTTTTGCAGATGGTACAGCAAAAACTGCTTATATTGGTGATGGGAAATCGAACTTATCTTATCGGTTTTATGATAAAGACAAAGAACAATGCGGAAAATATGATATTCCTTATGAGGAAATGGAAAGCTGGAAACGGACAGAATTACAACTACGTGATGATGTAGCCCATCAGTTTGCTATGTTGTTTTTAGAATCTCCAGCAGATTTAGGCAAACTGGCATTTGACTTGCTGGGGAGTTCACTTCGGTTTGTGACAGAGGATAAGATGCAAACAAAAGCCGTTGGAAAACCAGTCAGTTTTGGGAACGGTTTCTAGGAGCAGTCAAGCCATTAAAGATAAAGCCTGAGAATCCTGTTAATAGCCTTTATGAGACGCAACGATGGTTAAAAGAGGTGCATTGTCGGCGGTTAAGGTATTTCTATTCTTGCAAGAAAATCATGCATTGGGAGATTTAGAAGATTTGGGAATAATGATGGATAACGTCCAGTACAGCCATATGTTAAGTCAAAAGTTGGTAGCACATTTAAATCAGATAGGCAGACAAGAGTTGATACCATTAGTTTATCAAGATACAAAAAAAGAGCCTTTGTACGAGCAGTGAGCTCGTTCACAAAAACTCTGTTTGTGAGATTACTTATCAGATTCATATTCCAGTATATCACCCGGTTGAACCGATAATGCTTCGCATATTTTATCGATGACTTCTAAGGAAACATATTTTTGAGATGATATTTTCGACATAGTAGCGGATGATACGCCAATTTTAAGCCGTAATTCCTCTTTGGTCATATTCCGACGATTTAGTAAGTCCAGAAGTTTGTAATATTTGATAGACATGCTTACCCTCCTTTAAAATCTATTTCATAATTATACAGTAAAATGGTTTAGAGGAGGATTTTATATGCAAAAGGTATTTGAAGATGAATTTATGAACTTACAATCACAGCTTGTTTCATTGTGTTTGGAGCTAGTGGGGGAAAGAGTAGATAATATTTATATCTATCTATCAATAGAAAAGCAAAGTAAAATGTTTAATGTGTTTTTTCGTGTTGGAGAGGAAATTAAAACTTTAAATCAAATGAATTTAGATAATGCACTAGTAATGCAATTTTTAAAGATAGGGACGAGCGATATAGAGGAAATAAAGCAATTATGTTCTGAATACGATATGCCTACTCCGACCGAAATGAAAATGTATTATGAAGTAAAAACTGGAAGATATAATATGGATTGTAAGTATGAGAGTGTGTGTTCTGGAAAAACAGGAATTAATGCGGGAGAAGTATTTATAAAGTGGATTCTAGAATCTAAAAATGGAGATGCTAATTGAAAAATGAATAATTGGAGATAACTTTCAATTACGTGATGGAGAATCAGCAGAGTACCCTTGCCTATTAAGGGAGATGAATTAAATGAAACAGATTAATGAAAAAAAGAATATTTTAACTCAAAAAGTAAAAGAATTAGGATATAGCGATTTAAGGGTGTGTATTTTCAATTTGCGAGATGAGAATAGAACAGAATGGCAAACAAGAATTGAATTTGATAATGAAACAGGAGTATATAAGGTATACTCATTGGCAGACAGAGCAAGTTTGATGGGAAAAATAGAAAGTTTTAATGATTATCAAAGCGCCGAGGAAAGATTTTTGCGAAGGTTAAAATTAACTGTGGAATACAATAAATTGAGAGTTTCTCGAAATGAGTTGCCGGAATATTCTTCTCCACTGTGGGATGAAGAATAAAAGACTAATGAGTAAATAAGTGCAGGGGAAAATGACTTGTTAATGAGGATAAAATATGAATCATAATTTAGCAGAGTATAAGCAAATTTTAGAAGAAGATATCCAATTATTAGGATTTGAAGAATTAAGGTATTCAATATTTGAAGGAGAAGAGAATAATAGAGAAGAGTATCAGGTTAGGATTGAAAAAAAGCAAGACATTTTTGAAGTTTATGTAACAGGTGAGCGAGCTAGTGTAATGGGAAAGCATAAGTTTACGAGTGTTTTTGAAGCTATGGATAAGTTTTTAAATATCATGCAAAGTAGAATCTTGTCAAACCGTCGAAAAGTTAAAAATGGAGAACCCCCGGAATATCCCTGTCCGTTGTGGGATAATTAATCTAAGCTCATTTTGTTAGATTAATTAACTAAGCAACTATCCATATTTACAGATAGTTGCTTAGTTTTAAAAAGATAAGCAGTAGTGAGTAGAAAATGATTAAACTGAATATTATGCAATTATAGAAAGGACACGCCCAATGAGAGACATCCAATACAACAGCGAGAAATAGGTCAAGATGGGCACCTCCATCGCAGAGCTAACAGCCAGCAACTGGTTTGCCGGGTTGTTTCACGAACTGAACAAGGTCAACAAGAACTATGAATTCGTCTCAGCCGGTAAAAACATCGTCCGTTTAGGTGACAATGTGATCAGCGGAGGCAAAAACGCCCTGAAAACTGGTGCTAAAAATATTTCCAGTAAAGCAGATGATCTCTCGAAAGGAGTCAAGAAGCTTTCTGGCAAAATGGATAACGCCATCAAGACAGGGGCGCAGACGGCTTCGACTAAAGTTGACAATGCACTCAAAGTAGGGCAAGAATTCGCGGAAACCCGTATCAAAAATGCGAGCACGAGCTTCAAAGAAGCGGCTAATTCAATCGGAGACAGCGTAAAAGAAATAGGCAAAAAGATTGGGAATATCAATCTGCTTGTTAGCCGAGAGATGGCCGTTGCGGGTGTTGGAAAAGTAGGGGCAGGCACTACCGTAGGCGAAGTCGTTCACAACATCAAAAAAGGGGCCTAAACAACAGGTAACACAGTAAAAAAATCATGAATGATACCTTGCATTTAAATATAAGCGGGAGTGGAAACAGAAGTCAGATTGATGATACACTGGAAGAAGTGAATGGCGCTAACTTTGGAGATAAAACTAAATTAGAGTCACATTTCAACAAGCATGGTAAAGAATTTAAAGGAATATATGGTGACTGCTGAGGAGTATTTACAAGGTGCCAGAGACGTCATGAAAAATGGGATTAAGGTTCAGTATAATTATAAAGGTGAAATGAGAAATGGTTATGTTAAGTGTATGGGAATAATTCAAAGGGAAATGCAAAATTTGAGTTTGTTGGAACTAATGGTAAAGGAGAAATAACATACCATGTAGAAAGTGGTAAAACATTTTGGAAGATGCTTAATGGTAAAAATATTGCAGAAATTAATCCTATTGATTAAGGAGATGCCACATTGGAAAATATTGCAAAAGTAATCAGTTTAGATGAAGATATAGAAGAAGAAGCATTAGTACAAATTAATAGTGTTGAATTTGCAACATTTATTGCATATTCACCCTATCCCATAGAAGTGGGTAAGCAATACCCTGTGGAAATTAGTTTTTTTGTGGATGAAGCTAACGTAAGAGAAAATACAAGTGAAATAAAAGGCCTTATTAGAAGTGAGGAGACATTTGGATATACAGTAAATGGATATTTGAATAATAAGGGGCAGTTAGATGTTGGTTTTCTGATAGAAGATGATATCTTTGAAGATTATCAATATTTATATGGAAAATATGTAATTTTAGAAGTGGATAGAATTAATTCAGAATTTCTTATTCAAGAATAACAATGCTTTAGATTAATGATGACAAACAGTGGCTATAGAGAATATCATTTACCCGCTTGTCCACTTGAAACAATGGAATAAAGTATCCTGTCAAGAACTTGCCAGATATCTGATGCGAAGAGTTCTTTACAGGGTACTTTTTATTATAGGTTCAAATGATTGCAACAAATAAGAAGTGAATCTTCGAGTTGCTCAACTACCTGTTAAAATGCCGCACATGGTCCTAATTTCTGATGGATTTAGCAAACTGGCTGCGCAATATACAGAACAACAAGGAATCGAAGCCCTGCCACGGCCGTGGTTGCCGCCGCTTGAAGAGCGAATACCACTAAGTAATATTAGTATTACTAATTTTGAAGAAGCATGGCAAAAAGAAGAAAAAGATTTAAATATTATCTTAGGAATGTTAGATCAGTCGCACATTTAAATGAAAAAAATGAAGCGAATAACATTGTTGGAAGAAGTGATTATTCAATTGAAGAGATACCAGGAAGAGGGTTAATCAAATTAGATGAGCCTACTTTATTCCAAACTGCACTGCCAAATGATGGAACTAACGCAATTGAGATTATACAAAACAACCAAGATGAAGCAAGCAAAATGTCAGAGTTTTGGAAAGGCGAAATCCCAGAAAATATACCAATGGTGCCGGAAGAACTGCACTTTGCTAATTTTATCAGCAAGAAAAAAACAAAAAATATGTTGAAAGAAAAAGCACTTCTCCCAATTGGATTAGAATTTGAATATGCCAGTCCAGTTGGGGTATCATTAAGTCAGCATAATTTAACTGTTGTCATGCCAAGTATTGAAATGCTCAATCAAGTCATTACAAATGCGGGTCAATTACTTGTAGAGAAAGAGATCAAAGAGTTAGTGGTTATTGATACTCCTGCAATGGACTTAATCAAATTGAAGGAATTGCCGCTGACATATATTTCAAATAGTGAAAGGATTGAAGATAAGATTGCTTTGGTTTATGACATATTCAAAACAATGGAAAAGGCTTATTTAGAGGAATTGAATGATGATAATACACTCACAAAAGAAGTCTATTTTGAAAAAATTACGCCTCAAGTAATTATTATCAACTCAATCGTCCAAATATATAACCAACTGTCTATGGATACACAAAAACAACTTTTAGAGCTGTTGAAAACAGACGGTAAGATGGGCATTCAATTCATTACAGGAAATGATCTAGGTAGCATTGCGAAAGAATATAGTCCAATAGGCGACTATATTCGTGCAGCAAAACAAGTTTTATTAGGCGTACGGTTTGCAGATCAAGCCGCCTACAGCTCAACAATTAGAATAACGCAAGAAAAACCATTAGCGCCACAAGAAATCTATTTACTATTGGAAGGTAAGGCAGAAAGGCTTAAAATTCCAAAAGGATAAAAAAGAAAAGCAGACAGGAGAACCCATGAAAAAAATCATCGTTGGTTTATTGGCAAGTATTTTATTCATAGGAGGTTGTTCAGACATGAATGAAAAGACAGCGGAAGAGAAACTACAGGAAGGAACCACACCTGTTCAGGATTATGTGGGGCAGGGATTCTCTTTTGTAGATGGAGACAAATCGGAAGAGCTGGTCAAGAAAAAGGAAGAAGAAATTAAGCAGGTCGCCATTGATTATGTGAAAACAACCTATAAAACAAATGTGAAAGTTAATAACGTCGTACCAGCGAGAGGTGCGGCAGTAGTGATGGTAGAATGCGAGGCACCGATTCAATTCCACACCTCTGTGATTGTAGGACTAGATATGCGTAAAGGGACGGTGGGAGACGCGCGCTCAGATGAAGGCGAAGTAGAAAAAGCGATTGTCGGTGGTCTATATGCGAAAGCGTATGAGGAAAAATTTCAACATTTAGATGAATTTGCGGCAAAACTAGCGCAAGAATATGATTTATTAGGCATGACAGAGGAAGCGATTGATAAAACCTCATCAGTAGGATATGAAAAAGAGTATTATTTTATTTCAACGTCAGATAGTTATTATCCAAGTGTGTATAATGCATATTTAGCTAATCCAGAGATTTCGGCGGATGAATTATGTGAACTGTTTATGCAGGATGATCCAGCAAATGAAAATATATCAATACCAATGGATTTTTACATTGAAGAAAATAAATTACCAAAACAAGAACTAATAAATGATATGGCTGGAGAACTTCGTCAAGAGCAAGGATTGCCTAAAGGGAATTATTCTATTGTAGTGTATAAAGAATCGAGGAGGCTTACCGGATGGAGAAAATGTAAATGTAGAGGGAATTATTAAATATTAGGGAGTATAAATCATGGACAGACATAGTTTACAAGTTAGATAGTAAGAGCGTTAATATGCTCCTTATGACCATAGCTAAAACAGATAGTATTGATACGTAAATAGAATTCAAAAGTTGTAAATTTAAAAGGATAAAATTTTTCTATCCAGTTTACTTTAACAACTTTTTTATTTTGCCTACCCATTTTAGGAATGATTAATGAATAAATATGATATTTTAACTAAAAACTCAAGCGGTTTGGATAAAATAATCTGGCAAAATTGTCATCTGAACTGGATGCGGTTATCAGCTGTATAAACCCATAAAGAAGACATAGTTTTGCATAAATAAGAATAAATAGGATAAAATCATAAATTTGTCAAAAAATAGACATAATTAAACAGGAATATAGTATATAAATCGAAAAAAAGATCAGCCAGCAACCATTATAATGGGATTATATAAACAAAATTTTACGATAGTAAAATAAATCGGCATATACAAATTCCAAAACCGATTTATTAAATAAACAAAAAGGAGAAGATGATGAGCAAAACGGGAGGATGGATAATTATTTAGACGGTGCTAATTGTATGTGCTGTTATGGTGGTGGGGATTTCAGGGAATCTGGTCATTATTTTATTGCAAATGCCTTTTATTGCAATGGTGGCCTATGCATGTACAAGTCCTAGCAAATTGTTGGGGGTATCTATGCTGCCATAGGATTTATTATTTTATTTGGTTCTCAAACTGAGTATGTTTCCGGGAATGGAGTACCTTATTTAGTCTTATTAACTTTACCGCACATGACAGTTGATGGCAAAGCTCCAACAGAAGTTATCCCTTTAAAGCTTGATAATGATAAAGTCTATTTTTGGTACTATGAAGATTTAGAAACAAGACTAGTGGAAGATTTGGATATTGAATTTTAAAAGTACTAAAGGGGTCATATAAATTGGACCGATTAACATCACGATATTTTACTATCGTAAAACAAAGAACGGGAGGAATATAATTTGCGCGTCACTTTAAAAACACCAAAAAATAAAACCAAAAGAGTTCCGATTGGTATCAATTGGGTATTTTTTCTCTTTTCATATCTCACTTTGTTATTTCGTGCAGATATTACACGCCTAATTGGCTATGCTTTTCTGCGTGCTATTAGTATGATCATTTTCTTGTTTATTAGTAAGATAATTGGCTTTTTTATAATGGTGGGGATTCAGTTGTTTTTTACTTGCAACTACAATCAATGGTACATAAAAAGAAAATTAGAAACAGGTTGGACCTGTGAGACGGAAAAGGATCGGCAAATTCTGATTGAGAAAGGGATTATCAAAACAACTTATGACTTCACAAAATAATGAATTCAAAATTTATCGCAGCTTCGCACAAAAAATGATTCATTTTATCTTCTCAGCTTACATTTTTATTTTCTTTCTGGATATAAGAGAAATTTTTAGCGGCTGGGTGCTTATTATAATTACTGTAGTCACTCTCTACTGGTTGATTCGGGATTTGATCAGTCTTTTTCTGAAAAAGGTTATTCTTGAAACGACACCTGAAGGATTGATCATTCTAAAGGGGAGAAAAAAACGACAAATTCCTTGGATGGATATCCAGAAAATCGAATTAACGGAAAAATATGGCTATCCGGTCATCGTCGTGTTCCCAAAAGAACATTACCAAACGAAATTCACCGTATCGCCTCAGGTTACGGATATAAAAAGTACGGAACTTATAGCGGAAATCGTGCGGAAAAGGGCGGAATATATGGATGCTGAAAAAGCATAATCCGCCCTTCTGAGTAAGACCATCTTCGCCAAAACTTTTCGCTATGTAATGCCAAGTGTGCCACTAGTCAATCAGTTCTGTAGCAAGTGTCAGGCTGGCGAAATCACCAATCGCATCGCCAAGTTTGGCGGGGACGATCTTACAGTCAGCAAGGTTTTGGGGGAGGCATTCGGCACGTAGCCTGTCCATCATACTGGGTTCGAGCAGCGCGGTCTGGCGTTCATAAATGCTGCCAATGATGATTTTTTCAGGATTGAAAGCATCTATCAGTAGCGCCACTCCTGCCCCAAGTTGATGTCCGACTTCCTGATAAAGCGACTTGGCCAGCGGATGTCCATCATTTGCTAGAAAGGCTAAATCTCGAGCCGCATTTTTAGCATCAAATGATTTCCCGGGAAATAATTCTTCCCAATGCTTCTGGGCAAGAGTGGCAATTCCTGCTCCACTACATGAGCCTTCAAAGGAACCGGCCTTTCCAAAACCGACTGGCCCATTGTCACGAATTCGCAAATGCCCAATTTCCCCGGCTTGTCCGCTTTTACCACGATATAACCGACCATCTAAAATGAGCCCTGCTCCCATTCCTGTCCCAAATGTCAAAAATATTAAATGCTGGGCATCTTGTCCGGCGCCAAAACGGTGTTCGGCAAGTGCACAGGCATTGGCGTCATTTTCAAGACGCACAGGCAGGCCATAATGTGTGGCAAATTGTTGGACGATTTTAATTTTATCCCAGCCGGGTAAATTTGGTGGCGATAAAATGATGCCTTTTTCTGCATCAAGTGGTCCGCCGCAACTGGTGCCGATCGCTTTGACGGGGTGTTCGGCAATAAAAGCATCACAATGAGTCATGAAACGTGCAATGGCTTCTTGTGGCGTGCTGGGAGTGACCCAACGTTTTTTGTCGATAATTTGCAGTTCTTTATTGTGATATTTGCCAAGTAGACAAGCACATTTTGTTCCGCCAATATCTAATCCAATGACATAATTACTCATGGAAAAATACCTCCTCTGCTTTTTCACAAAGATAATGATAAATCGGCAAATGAAATTCTTGGATGTCAGGGGTTGTTTCTGCTGGCACAATAATGGCGGTGTCGCAAAGTTCGACCATCTGGCCACCAGTTCCGCCGGTCAATCCGATCGTTTTTAAGCCGCGCCCATGTGCCACTTCGATCGCATGAAGGACATTGGTGGAATGCCCAGAAGTACTGATTCCTAGCAAAATATCATCTGGTTTTCCTAAGCCAAAAATTTCTTGCGCGAATACATAATCGGGATGGACATCATTGCCAAATGCAGTTGATAAGGCATTGTTTCCCCCAAGTGCGAGGGCTGGAAGGGCACCCTGTAGATTTTTCGCCAAGTGGTCCGCCGTTTTTTCATCAAGTTGAGGCAGTTGAGCTGGACTGACCGGTCGTTTTTTCTGAAAGCCTTTCATTAATTCACCCACGATATGCAGGCTGTCGGCCGAACTTCCCCCATTTCCGCAAATGAAGAGAGTGCCGTTTTTATGATAAAGCTCAACAAGCATTTCACCAGCTTTGGCAATATCTGATGCGCAGTCTGCTAGTGCGGGATAGCGGCGTATCAGGCGCTCTAATAAATGATCTGACATTCTTTTTCCTCCTTTTATAAGAAAACGTTTTCCTTGATAAACGAGAATAAGTGCAATTGGTAGGCATGGTGAATAAAACAAGTGTTGTCAACATGTTATATAAATAATTGCATTTATCTCGGCTATATTATATAATGTTTTTGCGAAAAAGGAAACCGTTTTCACATCTTTTTAGGAAAAGGGTTTCCTCAAAAACGCTAGGGCTCTAAACGAAAAGGAGGGGAAATTTTGCGAAAGATTGCTATTATTCATACGACGGCTGTGACGATTGAAAGCTTAAAAAAAGAAATGCAGCAAACTTTGCCGGAATATGAAATTGTGAATTTTTTGGATGATTCAATTTTGCCAGAACTGATCGAAACGCAAGGCGAGTTGTCGAAGGTCAAGGAACGGCTGCTTTCGTATACACATTTTGCGGTAGAGCAGCAGGTTGATGCAGTTTTGTATGCCTGCTCGTCTGTGGGTGAGATAGCGGAAATGGCTGTTGAGCCGGTACCGGTTCTTCGCATTGATGAAGCGATGGCAAGAGAGGCTGTTGAACACGCGGATCAAACTATCGCCGTGCTTGCTACACTGCCGACTACTTTAAAACCAACTGTCAATCTGCTGAAGCGAAAAACGGCGCAGGCTGGGAAAAATATTGAAGTCACGGCTATGCTTGAAACGGAAGCCTATCGCTGTCTGCAAGCTGGTGATGCGGAAGGTCATGATGCACGCCTTGCAAAACGAATGCAGCAGCTGTTAGAGAAGGCGGATGTGGTTGTGCTTGCTCAGGCTTCCATGGCAAGAGCAGCAAAAGAACTGCCGGAGACACTGCAGAACCGGATTCTAAGCAGTCCGGAAAGCGGCATTCAGCATTTGAAAAATATTTTGGCAGAGAAGTCATCATGCTGACGCTGGCAATTGATCTCGGCACGACCAATTGCAAGGTGGGGCTGTTCAACGAGTTGGAGCAGATCGCCATTGCTAAGCGCGCCACCCCATATCTGAGTGATCGACATTTTGGAAAAGTGATCGATCCGGTCGCATTGCAAGAAATGATTTTCCAAATGGTTGACCAGATTGCTGAAAAAAAGGCGGCAGTACGAGCCATTGTGCTGACTGGTATGGCCGAAACTGGTTTGCTTGTAGATCGAAAGACTGGCCACCCCTTGACACCGCTTCTTCCATGGCTGAATGATCAGGCCGCTGAATTCCCTCTTTCAAAAGACGATGTGGCAGCTCGCTTTTTTAAGACGGGGCTTCGTGGCGGGCTCAAAACCAGTTATGCGAAGCTTCTCTATTTGCAGACTCATTTTCCAGAACGCTTGGAGCGCGGGATTTGGCTTTCGGTCGAGGATTATCTGGCCTACGTGCTGACGGGTGAAAAAAAGGCCGAAAAGACGCTTGCACAGCGGACCTATCTGTTTGAGCTTGAAACGGAAGCCTTTATGTCGCCGTGGGCAGGTCGACTTTTGCCGGACATTGTTGAAAGCGGCAGTGTGACTGGACGGGTTTCTGCCAGGTATGGGAGCAGGTGGCGTTGGAGTCGGCATACGGAGGTGGCTGTGGCGGGGCATGACCATGTGATTGCTTCTTTGATTAGCCGTTCGGAAAGGCAGATTTTCAATTCGATCGGGACGGCTGAAACGATCCTAGGGCAAATGCCAAAACGGCCACTAGTCGAGCGGGACCTGGCTTCGGGGCTGACGTTCGGGGTGGACGTGCGGCCGGGGCAGCTCTACTGGATGGCTAATATTCAGGCGAGTGGGGCGGCAACAGAATGGGTGAGACATTTATTCGGATGGGATTATCCGGCCTTACTGGGCTGCTTGCGTGAAGTGCCGGAGACGCCAAGTGGGCTGCTGTTTTTGCCCTATTTGAGCGGTGTGGGGACGCCTCTTTTTGATGCAAGCAAACGGGGATCGCTGCAGGGGATTGGGCTGGCCACTACGCGGGAGCAGGTCGTTCAGGCGGTTTTTGAAGGAATCGCTTGCCATTTTGCCCTGCTGTGCAAGCAGTTGCCATGTGCAGACAAGATTCTGGCAGTTGGCGGCGGTGCACAAAATCCTTACTGGATGCAGCTGAAAGCAGATCTGACCGGCAGCCCTGTGGAGATTCCCGATGTGGATGAGCCGGCTATACTGGGGGCCGTCAAATGCTATTTGAAAAATGATACACCTACAGAAAAAATCAAGCAGTACTATGAACCAGATGAAAAACGCGCCCGCCTTTATGAAAACTGTTTGGAACAGGTCGAGCGCCAAATTGAAGAGTGGAGGAATGAACAATGAAAGCATCAACTTTAAATGACATACTGCCGGTAGCGGAAGACGAGAAATTCGGTATCGGTTCTTTTTCACCCCGATACACCCTGCTGATCGAACCGGTTCTAAAAGCGGCCAATGATTTGGCGTCACCACTGATCGTCCAAATTTCACAAAAAGAATTTGATCGGTTTTACAATAATGCGGCCGAATTTGCAGAAGAGTTCTATCGTGTGTTGGAAGCGGAAGAAATCACCGTTCCCGTAGTGCTCCATCTTGATCATACAAAAGATGTCAGCGTGATTGAGGAGGCGATAGCGGCTGGCTTTACGTCGGTAATGATCGATGCGTCTGATCAGCCTTTTGATGCGAATGTCAAGGTTACACAGGAAGTCGTGAAATTGGCACATGCGAAAAATGTTTCGGTCGAGGCGGAGCTTGGGAAAATTGGGACGACGGACTTTATCGAAACGGAAACGGATGAGGAGCTCTACACCGATCCAAGTGAAGCCGCTGATTTTGTCGAAAAAACGCATGTTGATGCTTTGGCTGTGTCGGTCGGAACAGCACATGGTGTCTATAAAGTTAAAGCGCCAAAAGTTGACTGCGAGCGGCTTCGGGCAATCAGAGCTCTTACGGATGTTCCGCTGGTTTTGCATGGCGGCTCCGGTGTACCGCCAGAAATGGTCAAAGAAGCAATCCAAACGGCACATATCACCAAAGTCAATATTGCGACTGATTTGGAGCTGGCCTTTTTGGCAGCCATTGGTCGGGAGAAAAGCCTGACAGATGCAGAGTCGAAAGCGTTGCCGGCAGAAATGATCGAAAAAGGTCGGAAAGCAGTTTACGCGGCTGTGCAAGAAAAAATCAAGCATTATCTAGGAAGTGACCAAAAAGCAGCACGTTTTTGAGGAGGAATGAACAGGTTGGTAGTAGCAGAAGCAAAGAAACAGGCGAAAGAAAAATTATTCGCAAATGGGAAGGAACTGGGACTGGTCGGCTCGAATACGGCTTATCAGCAAGTATGGGCGCGTGATAGCATGATCAGCGGACTCGGCCTGATCGTTTGCGGTGAAGAAAGGGGGCTACAAATCCACAGGCAATCACTGGAAACCCTGCGAAAATATCAGTCAAAGCTGGGAAAGATTCCGCATAACGTGGGGCTTCCTGGCATCATTGATCCGGCGCTGCTCGCACATGGCATGAAAATGCACAGTGAGGGAAAAGCGGACGAAGCGGTCGTCGATTCCATTCATGCCGGCTGTATTGACAGCAATCTTTGGTATATCATCGGGCAGTATGGCTATTTTCAAGCAACGGCCGATTTGGATCATCTGGCGGCCGTGTGGGAAAGCTTGAAGCAGGCTTTGCGCTGGCTGGAGTATCAGGACTCGAATGAATGCGGACTGCTTGAAGTGCATGAGGCGATGGATTGGGCCGATTTATTTGCCAACCGTTACAATGTGCTGCTTGATAATGTGCTGTACTATGCCGCTTGGAAAATCATGGGGCAGCTGGCGCAAAGTCTTGGCTTTGAAGCGCTCGACTACTTTCAAAAAAGTGAAGATGTTTACCGGAAAATTAATGTTTTGCTATGGGTTGGGCAGGAGGAGCCGAATGATTATGAGGAGATTGGCAGCTTATGCAGGGAATGGCTCTACCCTTTGAAACGCGTGGAAACCGAACTTGTCGAGCGGCCGTTTTACCTGCCGTATATGGGTTTTCGCGAATATGCAGACCGTTTTGACACGCTTGCGAATCTACTGGCCATTCTTTTTGGCGTGGCGGATCAGAAAAAAGCGGAGAAGATTCTTGATTATATTCATGGCTGCGGCTTAAATCGCCCTTATCCGGTGCAAAGCGTCTATCCTGTCATCCAGCCGGGAGATAAGGACTGGCGGGAATATTATCGTGTGCGCAATTTGAATCAGCCGCATCACTATCATAATGGCGGGGCGTGGCCGTTTATTGGAGGATTCTATGTGGCCGCACTCGTGAAAGTCGGGCGGTTGGCAGAAGCGGAACAGGAATTTCAGAGGTTGACGGAAATGAATCGAGGCGGACAAAAGAATGATTGGGAATTCAATGAATGGTTTCATGGGACGACTGGACAGCCAATGGGCTTTGCCGGGCAATCCTGGTCGGCTGCAATGTATTTGTTTGCAGAAAAGGCTGTGAGTTCCTCGGAGGTTCCAATATTTAATCAGCAAAATGACTGGTAGGTGAAAGAAAATGATGGAAATCGAACAAATGCGGCAACTTGGCGCGTATTTGGCAGAGAAGCAGCTGCTGTTCGGCCAGGCGGGCAATCTCAGCCAGCGGATCGGGCAGTGCGAGTATGTGATCACTGCGAGCGGGACTTCTATTGGTCATTTGGCACCGGCAGATTTTGCCCATTGTCAAATTGGCGGGAAGCAAATAGCAGGAGCCAAGCCGAGCAAGGAGGCCCCCATGCATGAGGCGATCTATACTGCACGGCCGGATTGCCAAGCTGTCATCCATGCGGCCCCGTTTTACAGCACACTTTTGGCCTGTTGCGAGGAGATTCCGCCGCTAGATGGCTATTTTGTCGAAGCAATGTACTATCTGGAAAACATGTCTGTTGTGCCTTATAGGCATCCCGGGTCCATCGAGTTAGCCAAAGAGGTGGGTTGTCGTGCCGAAAAAACCAATGTGCTGCTGCTTCAAAATCATGGGGTGCTGGTCTATGGGAAAACTGGTGAGGAGGCGCTCGTAACGCTTGAGACACTGGAAATGGCGGCGAAAATGCAGGTGCTTTCAAAGGGGCGGATAGCGTCTCTTGCTCCGGCAGTCATAGCAGATTTTCGCGAAAATGCCGGCTACAAGCCAAGAAGAAGGTGGCCGCAGTGATCGGGATTGTTGCAGATGATATTACAGGCGCGAATGATATTGGGGTCATGTACAGCAAATGCGGCTATATCGTGGAAATTCTTTTCGCTGGCGGGGAGCTTGATTCTGCTGCCAGCAGTCCGGATGTGCTGATTATTGATACTGACTCGCGCTTTGATCTGCCGGAAATCGCCTATCAGAAGGTCTTTCAGGCAACGGAAAAATTGAAAAGCTACGGAGCGACGCAATTTTACAACAAAACGTGTTCCGTTTTTCGAGGCAATATTGGCCCGCAGTTTGATGCCATGCAAGATGCGCTGGGAACGAATTTTTCCATCCTGATCGCGGCTTTCCCTAAAAATGGTCGCGAAACGAAAAACAGCATTCATTATGTGTATGGAAAGAAATTGGCGGACTCGGCTTTTCGAGATGATCCGATTCACCCGATGCACGAATCCGATCTAAGAATCATTGTCAGCAGCCAAACGAGGCGACCGGTCGAGGCGATTCATCTGGCTGAGATCAGGCAGCCGGCGATCTTTCGTGAAAAATTGTCGCGGTACCGGGAGCAGGGCGGCTATGTGATTTTGGATGCGGAAACGGAGGGCGATTTGGCGCTGATTGCCGAAATGGTTGAAAACGAGCCGATCATTGGCGGCAGTTCAGGCTTGGCGGAAAAGCTGGCCAGTCGAAAACGTTCTGCAGAAGGCGTTTTAATCATTGCTGGCAGCCTCACGCCGCAAACGAATGCCCAGATCGAACGGTTCAAAGCAGCCGGACAGCCGGTTTTTGAATACCGGCCCGAGATCGAGCAGTCAGTCGGTCTTGCTGAGATGATCAAGCTGCTGCAGGCAGGGCGGGACGTGCTTCTTCATTCGCCACGTCGGCAAGAAAATAGCGATCAAACAGTTTCTCGGCAGGTGGGCAAGCAGATTTCGGCAGGACTTGCGGATTGCGCTCGGCGGATTATGAAACAGCAGGTCGACAAGCGGCTCATTGTAGCAGGTGGTGACACTTCGGCAGCGGTTTGCGAGGCACTGCAGATCAAGCGCATGCAGGTTCTAGATGAAGTTGAGCCGGGGCTGGCAGTCTGTCGAGCGCAGGAGTATGAGCTGATTCTCAAATCTGGCAGCTTTGGCAGTGCGACCTTTTTTACTAAAGCAGTTGATAGATTGAAAACAGGCAGGTGTAAATAGCGTTGAAGCATGCAGAACGGATTGAGCAAGCGCAGGAATACTTCGATAGGCAGTCGCCTAATACGCATCATCATTATGCGGACTATCATTTGGAACCGCTTTCCGGATGGATGAATGACCCGAATGGCTTGGTGTTTTTCAAGGACTACTATCATATTTTTTATCAGTGCTACCCTTTTGCCGCTGAAAATGGGGCTAAATACTGGGGGCACGCGCGAACAAAAGATTTTTGCCATTGGGAGCATTTGCCACCTGCTCTCGCACCGAGTGAACCTTATGATCGGGATGGCTGTTATTCGGGCTCGGCGGCAGTGATGGAAGACTGTCTCGTGCTGATGTATACGGGGCATGTCGATCGTGCGCATCCGAAAGAAGTGCAGTGCATGGCCGTCAGTACAGATGGCATTCATTTTGAAAAAAGTCCGCTGAATCCAGTCATTGCAGGGCCGCCACCGGGTGTGGGGACGGATTTTAGAGATCCACGGCTGTGGGGTGAGCGAGATGACTGGCATGCTTTGGTCGGCAGTCAGGGGCAAAATGGTGTCGGTCAAGTGCTGCGCTATGCCTCACAAAATGGTTTTGACTGGACCTACCAGGGGGTCTTTGCAGGCGGAAAAGACGAGGCGCTAGGTTTCATGTGGGAATGTCCAGACTATTTTCAAATGGGGGAACAGGCTGCCCTGATTTTGTCACCAGAAGGGATGAATGGCATCAGACATCAGAGTATTTACATAAGCGGGCCTAACGTTTTTCCGGAATTTCAGCAAGCACGCATGGGGCTGATTGATCACGGCAGCGATTTTTATGCGCCACAGCTTTTACAGGCACCAGACGGTCGAACGCTTCTGATTGGCTGGCTGAATTTATGGGAGTCCTCCATGCCGACGAAAGAACTGGGCTGGGTGGGGACGATGACGATTCCGCGAGAGGTGTCGCTGGACAAGGCCGGGCAGCTTGTTCAACGTCCAGCACGTGAGCTTGAAAGAATGCGCAAGGCGGTTCGGTCCGCTCATATTACCGGGCAGAATGATTGGACGATTTTGCAAGAAAATTTTCAAAGCGGTGAAATTCAGTTGGATATTTTAGATGTGCGTCCCGTGGAATTAGTCATTTTTAAAGGCGAGCATGAAGAGACACGCATTCGTTTTGCACGTGAGGAAGGAATGCTGTCGGTCATTCGTGAAAAGTCGGACAGTGGAGACCGGTCAACGGTTCGGAGTCCCTTGGCGGATACGCGGATCAGGCTTTTTCTCGACCGTTCGACGTTGGAGATTTTTGCCAATGAAGGGAAAAGCGTCCTTTCAACCAGAATCTATCCGCAGAAAACAAGCGGGCAGATGGCGATCAAAGTTCCAGCAGGCGATTTGGTGGCTGTGACATGGTGGTCGTTCAAAAAAATTTTAGAGGAGGAAGACGATGAAAAAAATGCACATGATTGGGAATGCTCATATTGATCCGATTTGGCTTTGGCGCTGGCAGGAGGGGTTTCAGGAAACAAAAGCTACTTTTCGGTCGGCACTTGATCGTTTGGCGGAATATGAGGATTTTATTTTCACTTCCAGTTCAGCGGCTATCTATCAATGGGTCGAGCGCAATGATCCAGAGATGTTTGAAGAGATTAGGCAACGCGTTCAAGAAGGGCGCTGGGTCATTTGCGGTGGCTGGTGGATGCAGCCGGACTGCAATATTCCTTCTGGGGAATCCTTTGCCCGTCAAGGCTTGCAGGGGCAGTGCTATTTTGAAGAGAAATTCGGCGTAATGGCAAAAGTTGGCTACAATGTCGACAGCTTCGGGCATAATGGCATGCTACCGCAGATTCTCAAAAAGTCCGGCATGGATCACTATCTTTTTATGCGTCCAGCGCCAGATGAGAAAGGTCTTCCAGCGCGGCTTTTTCTATGGGAATCAGCAGACGGCTCACGGGTCAGTGCATTTCGCTTACCTTTTGAATACTGCACCTTTGGGAAAATCCGCGAGCATGTGGCGCTTTGCGAGTCTGAGTTTGCCGCTTCTTCCGATCATCTGATGAGCTTTTATGGGGTTGGCAATCACGGCGGTGGCCCGACAAAGGAAAATATTGAAACGGTGAAGGAACTAATGGCGGAAAAAGATTATGAGATTCTTTTCAGCTCGCCGAATGCCTTTTTTGAAGAAGTGACTGACTTGAATCTGGAGTTGCCGGTGGTGCATGACGATCTGCAACATCACGCAAGCGGTTGTTATAGCGTGCACTCAGAAATCAAGCGCGATAATCGGCTTGGTGAGAATATGCTGGTTGCGGCTGAGAAGTTTGGTGTTCTGGCAGCGAAGCTTTTACAAAAACCGTATCCGGATAATCTGCAGCATGCCTGGCAGGGGCTACTTTTCAATCAATTTCATGATATTTTAGCAGGCACATGTATAAAGCCTGCCTATGAGGATGCCAAAGATCTAAATGGAGAAGTGAAGGCTATTGCAGCTCGTGAAATGAATGAGGCACTGCAGGCGATCAGCTGGAAAATCAATATCGAACAGGAAGACGGCATGAAGCCAATCGTTATTTTTAACCCGCACAGCTGGCCTGTCAAGGCGAATATTGAAGTGGAGTGGGGCGTATTTGGCAATTACCCGTTTCCGAAAGCTTTTCATGTCGTGGCCTCGAACGGAGAGATCATTCCTTATCAACGGCTGACTGCGCATGCGAAGACACCGGGCGTCAAACGAATCGGCTTTATTGCAGAGCTGCCACCGCTCGGCTATACGGTTTATAAAATAAAAAAAGCGGAAGTAGAAACGCATGCAAGTGAAAATGTATGCGCAACAGCTCAGTCGCTGGAAAATAATCGCTTCAAGCTGCTGCTGGACACGAAAACCGGCGCGATCAAAAGCTTATTTGACAAAGTGCATCAAGTGGAGGTCTTTAATGGTTTGGCGGCTCTGCCGGTGGCTATCAATGATTCGGGCGATACCTGGGCGCCTCAAAAGCTACTCTTTAATGACAAGGCAGGGCAATTTGAAGCTGTGAGGATGCGTATCCTTGAAGAAGGGCCAGTGAAAAGCACCCTTCAAGTGCAAAGCGTCTATGAAAAATCGACTATCATCCAAGAATTTACTTTATTCAATGAGTTGGATTTTGTCGAAGTTGCTGTCAAAATCAATTGGCAGGAGCCTGCTAAAATGCTCAAATTTGAATTTCCGGTCAGCACCGTCCAGCGGCAGCCTCTTTATGAGATTCCGTTCGGCATGATCCAGAGGGAAGCAAACGGTGAAGAAGAGCCCATGCAAAACTGGTTTGACGTAACGGGAATTATCAAAGAAACTAAGCAGCGGTATGGCGTGGCAATCATCAATGATAGCAAATACAGCGCAAGTGTGACTGGCCATGTCATGGGACTTACGGCACTGCGAAGCACCATTTACGCGCAGCATGATCCTTATGAAGTCGATCCGGAAGAAGTATATGATTATATTGATCAGGGCATTCAGTATATGCGCTACCGGATTGTGCCGCATGCCGGAGCCGCACGAGAAGCCCGCCTCACACAGCGAGGATTGGAACTTAATCAGCCAGAACAGGTAGTAATTGAAAGCTATCATCCAGGACCACTTCCAGAGACGGATTCCTTGATTGAAATCTCAAATGAACAAGTGATTCTTTCCGCAATGAAAGAGGCGGAGGATCATCAAGGCGTCATTCTTCGTTTTGCTGAAACAACAGGAAGCAAGGCGCAGACGGTCATACAATTGCCGAAGTGGGGGCAGCGTTTGGAAGTCGAGTTCGGCCCGCTAGAAGTGAAGACATATCGCCTGATGGATGATGGTGTAACAGAAGTTAATTTGATTGAGAAATAAGCCCTGTGTGCGGCCTTGAGACTAGGGAATCAGGGCTGCACACGATCATGGTAAGCTGGATGAAAAAACATTAGGAAAACGTTTGCATTATCAAAAAAAGAATGCTATCATGATTTAAGAAAACGTTTTCCTGATAATTTTTATGGCTAGCTACCAACCCAAAAAAGAGTGGAGGGGGAGGACGAAAATCGCAGACATTCAAACCTTTGTTGACCAGATTCATATGATCGACGTACATGAACATTTGCCAACACAAGCAATGCGTGCAAAAGATCAAGTTGGATTCTTTGATCTGATGCACTATCTTGACTCTGATTTTGTCAGTGTCGGAGCAGATCGTGAAGCTTTGAAGCGTTTTTCTGCTCTAGAGAAGAAAGAGAAGGCCGCCTATTTTTTAACGTATTACAAGAAGTGCAGCAACACGCATTATGCAAAGCTGCTGAAAAAAGCATTAGAGGATCTCTATGACTTTAATGACTGGAGCGTAGAAGGAATCTTGGCACTTGATGAGAGGATCACTGCTTTTTCCAAGGATCCTGAGCTCTATCAGAAAGTGCTGGTCGATAAGGCCAAGATTGATTTAGCAATTACGCTGATCATCACAACAAACGTCAATCTTGATTATTTTCTTCCAGTCTTGTTTTATGACGACTACTTTCATGTCCGATGTGCGGAGGACCTCCACAAGCTGGAAAAAGAAACGGCTGAACAGGTGTCCGACTTTTCTGCGTATCTGGCTTTGATTGATAAGGTTATGGAGCAGCACATCGTGGCGGGCTGCCCAGCAATCAAGCTCGGACATGCCTACTTCCGAACGCTTGAAATGACGGAGCCTTGTTTAGAGAAATCGGAAAAGGTTTTCCTGATGATGAAAAATAAGCAGGAAGCGTTGCTGAAAGAGGATGATTACAGGACTTTTGAGGATACGCTCATTCATCACATCATCCAAAAAGCCGCTGCTCATGATCTGCCCATCCAAATTCATACCGGATTGCAGGAAACGAGTGTATCAGGCGATGGAAATGATTTGCGCCATGCACGAGCAGCTCATCTGATTCCGTTATTTTTGAAATATCCGCAAGCTCGTTTTGTCCTGCTTCATGCAAGTACACCGTATATTTATGAATATGCAGCCATCGTGAAAAATTTCCCCAATGTCTATGCGGATATGACATGGACATATGGGATTTCGCCCAGTCTGGCAGAACAAGCCTTGGAGCTTCTGACTGACATGGTTCCGCAAACCAAGATTTTCGGGTTTGGCGGAGATTACAACCACATTGAAGGCACCTATGCTGTTTCTAAAGTGGCGCGTCAGGTTTTAGCAAAAGTATTGAAGAGAAGGATTGAGACCGGTTATTTTTCAGAAGAAGAGGCGAAAAATTTTGCGCTGCATATATTCCGCAACAATGCCATCGATTTTTACAAGCTGAACGGGCTTGAAAAAGGAGCAGTTTTATGAGTACTAAAATAAGCAAAATGGAGACCAGACGGAATCGAAAAGGAATATTTTTTGTCTCACCATATTTCCTAATTTATTGTGTGTTTGGTCTCGTTCCCATTCTTTATACACTCTATTTAAGTTTTACAAACTGGGATGGATTCAGTACGCCTACATTTGTCGGGCTAGATAATTATACGCGTTTGCTGCAGGACGACTTGTTCTTCAAATCGGTCGGCAATACCTTCATTATCTGGCTGTGTTCGATTATTCCGCAGTTGATTCTGGCACTAGTACTGGCGATTATTTTGAATGAAAAATTTATCAAAGGAAAAAACTTTTTTAGAGCGACCTATTACTTTCCGAACATTATTACGCCAGTTACGGTCGGCTTGCTGTTTGCTCTATTGTTTGACTGGCAAACGGGGACGGTCAATAAGATTTTGCTAGATCTGCATATTATTGATGACCCGGTCAATTGGCTGAAAAATCCGATTTGGTCGAGGCTGATCATTTCTTTTCTAATGTGCTGGCAATATTTTGGCTATAATATGTTGTTTTTCCTTGCCGGGCTGCAAGGGATTCCTTCATCAGTCTATGAGGCGGCACAAGTGGATGGAGCGAACAAGTTCCAAACCACCATCAAGGTGACGCTGCCTCTTTTAAAACCCGTCTTGGTATTTGTCGGGCTTACCTCGATTATCGGTGGTCTGCAGTTGTTTGACCAGGCGATGATGATGGGGACCGGGCCAGAGAACTCAACCTTGACGATGGTCATGTATCTCTACAATACGGCATTTAAAAACTTTGATTATGGTTATGGTTCGGCCATTGCTTATGGAATCTTCGTGATTATTCTGCTGGCAACCGTGATCACGCAAATCTTAACAAAAATAATGAGGAGGCGGAGTGAAGGATGAAAATGAAGAAGAGCGTTTTTTTCACACGGGCGGGCATCTACTTTTTCCTTATTCTGGTGGCCCTCGCTTGTTTAATCCCTTTTTACAGCATGTTTATTTCCGCCACTCACTCCAACGCTGAGATTGCGCGCGATTTGCTGCTGACACCGGGGGATCAGTTTATGGAGAACTATCATCGCCTGATTGATACAGTTAATATTTGGCGCGGCTTTCTGAATACAACATTCATTGCGGTCACTTCTACGATCTTGGGTGTGTATTTTTCAGCGCTGGTCGGCTACGGCTTTGCCAAGTATCATTTTCCAGCGAGCAAAGGGCTGTTTCTATTCATTTTAATCACGATGATGATTCCCGGACAGCTGGGCATTATCGGCTTCTATAAAGTTGTAGAATCACTCGGCATGCTGAATACCTATTGGCCGCTGATTCTGCCGTCCATTGCAAACGCGTTTGGGGTGTTCTATTTGAAGCAGTCGATTGATCATTCGATTTCAGATGAGATCATGGATTCTGCCCGAATGGAAGGCTGCGGCGAGTGGAAAATTTTCCACCGCATCGTGCTTCCCATGTTGAAACCAGCCTTGGCGACGCTTTCGATTCTGGTATTTATCGGAAAATGGAACAGCTTCCTTGAACCGCTGATCGTCCTGTTTGAGAACGACATGCAGACGCTCGCTGTCATGGTGGCAAGCGTGAAATCGCAATTCAACATTGATTACGGGGCACAATATGTCGCGATTACCATTTCTGTTATTCCAATTGTTATCTTCTTCTTATTTGCATCAAGAAAAATTATGGATAGTGTCGGAGAAGGGGCACTAAAAGACTAAAAAGGAGTTTTGATGATCATGAAAAAGGTTTTAGCAGTATTAACGGCGCTGGTACTTACACTAGGATTAACCGCTTGCGGAAGCTCTGATTCAAGTGCCAAAAGCAGTAAAAGTGATGATAAGACACTTACGATTTGGACCAGTCTTGATGGAACAAAAGATATGGCGAAAGCTTTTGAAAAAGAAAACCCTGGTGTCAAAGTGGACGTCAAAGTTTTCCCGGGCGATTCCTAT
Source organism: Listeria costaricensis (assembly GCF_900183385.1). GTDB lineage: Bacteria > Bacillota > Bacilli > Lactobacillales > Listeriaceae > Listeria > Listeria costaricensis. Next base: position 98,840 of record NZ_FXUT01000009.1, on the reverse strand, counting down.
GCGACAAAGCTGCAAACGGGCTTGCAAAATAAAGAGAACGCCCCGGATGTATTTGCAATCGAGCGAAACCAGCTGGGCAATTTTATCGACTCGCCTTATACGACCAATCTTTCAAAAGAGGGCATTGATAAAAATCTAGAAAACTATGTTCCATATGTAGCCGAACTAGGGAAAGATGCGGATGGCAACGTACGCGCCGTGTCCGACCACTCGTCGCCAGTTGGTTTTTGGTATGACCGAGAAAAAGCAAAGGAATACCTCGGTACGGATGATCCAACTGAGATCAGCAAGATTTTCAGCAGCTGGGATTCAATCATTGAAGCCGGCAAACAAGTTTCGACTAAAAGTGGCGGAGATGTCAAATTGATTTCCAACGCTTCTGACATTGTGCTACTCGACCAGTACAATATGGAAAACTGGGACAAAAATGGCAAATATTATCAAGATCCCGCTTGGGACGACCTTTTAAACACAGCAAGAAAAACACGTGAAGCCGGTGTTGACGCTAAATTGTCCTATTTCTCGCCAGGCTGGGGAGATGCCCTCAATGACGGCTCGGTACTCGCAGTAGTTATGCCTTCATGGGGAACATTTATGATCGATAACAAAGATGGTAAGGCAGAAGGGAAATATGGCGTAGCGATGGGACCAACAGGTGGCTATTCCGGTGGGACTTGGTATGCGACTTACAGTGGTTCAGAGAAAAAAGATCTAGCCTATGACTTCCTGGATTTTATCACGAGTGAAAAATGGCAACAGCAAAATCTGGAAAAAACGGGGAACATGCCAGGTCTGCAAACCGTGTACAAAGACAACATGGATACGTACACATCTGAATTTACAGGCGATCAAAAAATTATGTCTGATTATTACAACATGGTCATGGACGTAAAACCGAAAAAATCAGATAAGATTACAGATGAAGTGGACATAGATGTACAAGCAAAGGTCAATGAAATGCTCGACAATAAGAAGAGCAATGATTACTTCTATGACCAGATAAAAACCAAGATCAAATCACTGGATCCGTCTCTGCTGGACGATTAATACACATGCGGCATTTGGCAGCGAGTCATGTCAAATGCCGCTTTTATAGGAGTGTCGATTGTGAGTGAAATGATAGTGAATTACTTGTCGGCGGACTGGATAACTTTTCAACATACAGCAAGTTCGGCTGAGCTGGATATAAGCAGGCTGCTGACGCTGCGCGGGGAAAAAGGTTCGGCGGATATGATTCGGGAAACACAGGTTAAAGCGCTGATCTATGGAGAGACAATTTGCGACTACGGCCAGTTCCGATTATCTGAAGGGGAAAAAATCCGACTCATTTTGGATGGAAAAGACATTCAGGCAGAAGTCGAATTTGTCTATCAAGGCAGTGAGCAGCTGACGGTTCAGACGAAGCTGACGTATCGCGGTCTGGAGCCGCTTCTTTCAGGCATCCAATTTTGCTACCGTTTCAAGGATGACGGTGCGGCGGATTGGCTGATTCCCGGGCAATTTTATCATGAAAACCGCTTGGCCGAATGCCCGAAGCAATTTCCGCGGTACCAAAAGGATGCGGACTTTTCGGAAAAACTGACTTCCTCGTATTGGAGCTTTCGCAGTGATCGTGCCAGCTTGCCAAGCGTTTTCGGCTGGCAAAAAAATCTGTTTGCAGGTCTAGTCGTTGCGGAACGTTCGGAAGCAGGAATGACGGGTGTGGGTTTTGGGACGGATCGGGAGGGTGCTTTTTTGAAGGTCCTCTATCCCTACACAGAGGAGCCGGTCGTCTTTTATGGTGAGCCGATCATGAAACCGGCCGATTGTCCTGTGATCGAGCTGCAGCCACATGTGCCAATCCAGCTTGTGCATCAACTATATGTAGCACCTAATCGAGGCTACCACCAGTATGATCAGGTCATTCGTACCTGCTACGCGCATGATCAGAAGCATTTCCCGCTTGCGCAAACCGGGCTTTCTAATGAAAAAGTGACCCAACTAGCGGCACATGGCCTTTACCACTGGCATTATCGGCCAAAATATCGCGCGTTATTTGAGACGGTTGCTTTTGACCGGGGACTGGGCGGCGAGATTGATCGACCGCATATGCATGTTGCCTGGGTCAGCGGCGCGCCGTATTGTTATGCATTACTTCGATATGCCAATAGCCAAAATAAGGCGGATTATCGTGCGGCGGCAGTCGACGTGCTGGATTTTATCAGCGAAAATTTGACCGATATTGGTACTTTTTGGGCGGAATGGACGAAGGAAAAGGGCTTTGGAACGGGCTGGAATCCAAATAAAAACTGGGTGCAGGCGCGGACACTAAGTGAAGCCACCTTGTTTTTCATTCGGGCCATTGCAGAAGAAAAAGCATATGGCAGAACGCATGAAAAATGGGAGCGTGCCGTTTGCAGCAATTTGGATTTTGCACGCAAAATCCAAAGAGAAGACGGTCATTTTGGCGCGTATTATGATATTCGTGATGGGCATGTGGCAGAGTGGCAGGGGACTGGCGGCTTGCTTTGGATTGCGGCATTTTTAGAAGCGGCAGAGCTTTTTGATGATGAAAGAAATATTCAGGTGGCGCTGCGAGGCGGGGAAGCGTATGCTGCGGCAGTTTATGCGGACTATTTGTTCGGTGCTCCCGAGGACGTCAATTTAACACCTACGTCAGAAGATGGCTACAATGCGATCATCAGCTACCATGCTTTGTATAAAAAAACAGGCGGCGAAAAATGGCTGAAGCTTCTCAAACATGCGGCAGAATGGACGATGACGTTCCGCTATACATACAACATTGAGTTTCCTAAAAATAGCTTCTTGGACGTATATGATTTCAAAACAAGAGGTGCGGACAATGCCTCGCCGGCCAATAATCACCTGCATAACTACGGCCTGATTTGCACGGGGGAGCTGCTTGATCTGGCGGAATGGGCCCAAGATGCTTACTTTTATGAGCGGGCGATGGATCATTATCAGTGCTTCAAACAGGCAATTGTCAAAGAGGACGGCCATCTGAACGGGTATCGCGGCATGGTCAGTGAGCGCTTCTATCACACCAATGCGTTTCAACCAAAGGGCATGATGCTTGGGCTGTCGCATAGCTGGTGTATCGGTCTTTTGCTGTACGCCGCTCAAATTTTAACGGAAAGGAAGGATGGACAATGAGTGATTTAGTATTTCCAGAGGGTTTCAAGTGGGGTGTTGCCACCTCTTCTTATCAAATCGAAGGGGCCTGGCAGGAAGATGGCAAGGGGCTGTCGATTTGGGACGAGTTTACCCATACGCCTGATCATATTTATGCGGGCGATAATGGTGATGTGGCCTGTGACAGCTATCATCGTTTGGACGAGGACATAGCGTTACTAAAAGAGCTGGGCGTTTCTTGTTATCGTTTTTCGATCTCATGGCCGCGGATTTTTCCAACTGGTCGGGGAGAGGTTAATCCGGCGGGGCTTGCTTATTATACACGCCTTGTCGATCGACTGTTGGAAAACAATATCGAGCCGTTCTGCACCATTTACCACTGGGATCTGCCTGCTGCGCTTCAAGCGGAGGGCGGCTTTGAAAATCGGGCAACAATCGATGCGTATACAGAATATGCCGAAACACTTTTTAAGCATTTTGACGGCAAAATCAAGTATTGGACAACATTTAATGAGCCGTGGTGCATTTCTTTTCTGTCCAACTATATGGGCATTCAGGCACCGGGGAAAAAAGATCTGCAGACTGCGCTTGATGTGGCGCATCACGTCCTTGTGGCACATGGCAAGACGGTTCAATTGTTCAGAAATGGCGGATATGGCGGTGAGATTGGCTATGCGCCCAATGTTACCTGGATTGAACAGTATTCGGAATGTCAGGAAGATGTAGAAGCGGCCAGACGCCAAAATGCCTGGTTTATCGAGTGGTTCATGGATCCCGTATTCAAAGGTCGCTATCCGGAAAATCTGCTCGACTGGTTTGCTGGGAAAAATGCCAGACCGCCCGTTTTGGATGGCGATATGGCGACGATTGCCCAGCCGATTGATTTTATCGGCATCAATTATTATTCTGGTAATTTGGGCAAATATGAAGCGGGACGCGGCTTGATGGATTGCGCCAATTTCGATGAGGGCTATAAGCGAACCGACTTCAAATGGGCCATTTATCCAGAAGGACTTCACAGGGCGCTTCGCTATATTCAGCAAAGTTACGGAGACATCCCGATTTACATCACCGAAAACGGGGCTCATTATGATGTCCCCATTTCAGCGGATGGCAAAATCAGAGACTACAAGCGAATCGATTATTATAAATATCACCTGCTGCAGCTTCATCGCTTGCTGGCGGACGGCCTTGACTTGCGCGGCTACATCGCCTGGTCTTTCATGGACAATTTGGAATGGGCAGAAGGCTACCGGATTAAATTCGGTCTGGTACATGTAGATTTCAATACGCTACAGCGAACAAAAAAAGAAAGCTTTTACTGGTATAAAAAAGTGATTGCCAATAATTGGCTGAATTTAACGGGACCGGAAAACAGCTTTATTGAAGAGTGACGGCTTTGGTGCTGAAAAACGAAAGCTTTAAAACAAGAATGGGGTGTGATATTATAAGGTAGGAAAACGATTGCTTAACAAAAAATGAGGTGAATGAATGACCAAATCAATTCGTGATGTTGCTAGAAAGGCAAATGTTTCTGTCAGCACTGTATCTCGAGTTTTAAACAACAGCAAACCGGTCAGCAAGGAGCTGCGCGAACGAGTTTTAGCAGCCATTGAGGAAGAAGAATTTGTGCCCAATATGTTAGCACGCGGCTTGGTGAATAAAACGACCAAACTGATCGGTGTCATCATTCCAAGAATCTCGAATACATTCTTTTCCAGCTTGATCGAAGGTATTGAAAAAGTGAGCCGTGCGAGCGGATACAGCCTGATGTTCATTTCATCCGGTGGAGATCTCGATCGGGAAATTGAGAGTTTAAGATTGTTTCGTGAACGGCAAGTTGATGGTGTGATATTTTCTTTGACAGAATTCAATGATAAACTAGCGCAATTTTATGAAAAAAATACGTATCCCACTGTCTTTGTTGGACAGGAAGTGGAACAAACACCCTATCCATATATCACAATTGATAATTTCCAAGCCTCGTATGAAGTAACCAGATATTTTATTCAGCAGGGACATACGAAAATTGGGATGATTCATGGACCGGAACATGATATGGCGACTGGTAAGGACCGCTATCTCGGCTACAAACGGGCGATGGAGAATGCAGGTCTCGAAGTGCGGCAAGAATGGCTTGCAGGAGATTTTCATTCCATTCAAAATGGTTATCGCTGTGCGCAGAAAATCATGGCGGCAACGGAGAAGGTCACGGGAATCGTGGCGGCCTCAGATTTAATGGCGGTAGGAGCAATTGACTTTTTGACTGAAAAAAATCAATATAACGTGCCGGATGATATTTCCATTTCAGGATTTGATGATTCGGAAATCGCCCATGTGATCCGGCCGCAGCTCACAACGGTCAAACAGGATCCAGTTTTAATCGGCGAAGAGGCAATGAGGCTTCTCAAACAGCAAATCGAAACGGGTGAAATCACGCAGAAGGCCACATACATGCCGTATCACTTAGTCGAGCGGTCCAGCATTTCAAGAAGAATCCCGTAAATCGGGTGTCCTTTTATTAAAAAATAGGAGGATACAAATGGAAATCAACCAAATACATCTTCAGCTTGATGACGGCAGTGAGGTCTATTTAAAGCAGGCTGAATGTCGAGCGGAAAATGAAAAAATCACCTTCATCTTTGACACAACCAATGTGGAGCAAGTGGCGTTTTGCCAAGTCGTTGTGACGAAAACGGACGATTTTTTTGGCATTCATTATGATTGCCAACTGTCGAACACTTCCTGCCGAGCGAATTATGGGTTTGCGCGTGAAGCGGCGATCACTTTTCAACTGGCCTTCCTCGAAAAGTCGCTGCGGTTCTTGTCGCTCAGCCATTTTAATTACTGGTGGACGCGGCCGTACTTTTGTGCAGATAGTCAAGAGATTCCGGCTGATACCGTCACTGTTTTTGCACAAAAAGAACGGGGCCATCAGCTGCTCACAGCGGTCAGCGGCGAAAAGAGCAAGACGGTTTTGCGAGGGGCGGAAAATGGGCTTTTGGCGCAGGTGACGCCTAATTTTACCGGATATGAGCGGCTTTCGGATTGGCTGCTATTCGGTGGAAGCGGGGACGATTTTTATCAACTGAGCGCCAGTGTATTTGATAAAGCGCGTGCCGAACTTGGCTGTGCGACTCAAACGCGGCCGAACGTCTCGACATTTGGCTATCTTGGCTGGTGCAGCTGGGATGCTTTTTATAAAGAGGTAAGTGAAGCCGGCATTCTGGCAAAAGCAGCAGAGTTTCAGGAAAAGAAGATTCCGGTTAAATGGATGCTGATCGATGACGGCTGGCTGCTCACGGAACGGGAAGAATTGCTGCAACTAGAGGAAGACAGGGTGAAATTTCCCCGAGGATTTGCTCCACTGATTGCCGATTTGAAGCAAAACTATGGTGTTGAACAGGTCGGCGTCTGGCACACGCTTGCGGGCTACTGGGGCGGCATTTCCAAGCAGCTCTTTCAAAACGAGCCAGCAGGGTTAGTGGCCACACCGCGCGGCAAACATGTGCCAGATCCTTCATGGGAAAAAGGCTTGCAATTTTGGGACAAGTGGTATCGTTATCTTCGCCAGCAAGGGATTGATTTTGTCAAAACGGACGGACAAAGCGCCCTGCAAAATCATTATCGTGAGGCGCAGGCAATCGGACAGGTGGCACATGGTGTTCATAAAGCGCATGAAACTGCTGCTGCGCTACACTTCGATTCTGCGGTGATTCATTGCATGGGAATGGCCGTCGAAAATTTCTGGCATCATCAAAAAAATGGTATCATTCGCACGAGTGATGACTTTCTGCCAACCGAGCATGCCGGATTTACTGAGCATCTACTGCAAAATGTTTACAACAGCCTCACATATGCGAATGATTTTCAGCCTGACTGGGATATGTTCTGGTCGGAACAGTTTGATGCAAAAAGGCATGCGGTGCTGCGCGTGATGAGCGGCGGCCCCATCTACATCAGCGATAAACTTGATGCTTCGAGTACGGCCATTATTCGGCCACTTGTCTATCAAGATGGACAGCTCGTGCGTTGCGACAGGCCCGGACGTCCAACAGTCGACCATCTATATCAGGACCCGACAGAGGGTGTGATCAAACTGGTCAGTACAGTCGGCGATACCCAGATTGTCGCAGTGTTCAATTTAACAGATCAGACTTGCAAGCACACGCTACCGGACAATCCGCAGCAGGTGCTGGCCTATGAATATTTTGAACAAAAGGCGAGCATATGGCCGATAGCAGGGCAGACGATCGAACTTAACCCGTATGAAGTAAAATTATATACGCTGCTTGAACAGGGAAAAACAGCAACCCCAATTGGCTTGGCTGAAAAATATTTACCATCCCATGCAATCACTAGTTTGCGCGAAGAGGCGAACGGCTTAACGATCACCCTAAAGGAAAGCGGCGATTTCGTTTTCTATGCTGAAACTGAGCCAGTTGAGATTAAAATCAACGGAAAAGCCGCCAATCGCGCGCGGGAAATGGCACCACATCAGTACATGCTGTCGCTGCCTGCAACGGCCGGCCAAACGGAAATCCAATTGAATTTTTAAAGACGAAAAACGGAAATCGAGTTGTGATAAATTTGATTTCCGTTTTTGATTAAATACAATTTCTGCCAGACCGCATCCAATCGGCAACTTTTCAGCAACTCTAGAACATCATCACGATAGGAGCGGCATTTAGTATAAATAGGTCGCTTGATATAAACCTAGGTTTACAATTTTATAATATACAAGTATAGTAAAAAAAGAAGAGAGCCATGCGCAAACATGTCTCTCAAGCAAGCACCATTTAAGATGGTGACAGCCATTTTTGGATTATATAAAATCCACCCAGCCGTCAAGCTTAGGGGTGGATTTTATTTTTTGTCATTTTTACAGTTGGTGATCGTTACAATCCGAAATATATCCGCCATTCTTTCAATAAAAATTAGACCACTTATCCCCCACCAAAAAACAGGCAACAAGCAGTCTAATCACTCAACTTCTATCGAAAGCGCAGCCTCCGTTTAAACCTCATCCTTCCGCGCGTTCCAAGCTTTTCCACGAACAATAATCACATCACAAGGCGCATGTCCCGCTACATATTCTGAAACACTGCCCAGTAAGAACTGCTCTGTAGCCGTCAGACCTGTCGAGCCGACCAGCATCAGATCCGGTTCAAAGTTTTTAGCGATTTTACGGACCAGTGTGGATTTCGGCGTTCCAAAGTGGACAAATGTTTCCACATGTTCGACGCCTGCTCGTTCCGCTTCATTTCGGTAAATTTCAACCAGCTCTTCTCCGTAAGCTTTCGCCTTTTTGGCATAGGTTTGTTCATAATCGATCAGTGGGGCAATGCGGCGGACGTCAGCTACAAAACCAATGCCAAGTGTTGCGCCGTCAGTTTTGGCTAGTTTGATGCCACGTCTAAGGGCCGCTTCTGCTTCGTTCGATCCGTCAACTCCGACTAGAATACGTGTGTAAGTTGCCATGTTTTCTCATCCTCTCGTCTTTGATACCCCTTCAAAATTTTTATACCCTGATTTCAACATTTTTAGGCCTGCTTTACAAAAAATTTATAATACTTTCGTTGTATACAAACTGCACATGTATCTTCCTTTTGCATCCAACGCCCTATACTGCTGACTGCCTTCTGGATGCTACAATAAATCGAAACGGAAAAATTGTCGTGACTTTGCGACAAAATTTGTTATATAGCTAATTGTAAGCCCTATCAATTTAATTGTAAGCTAAGTATAGAAAGTTGGCAGGTGAAGAAAATGAAATTGGATAAACGCTGTATCGTCGTTTTGGATCTGCTTTTGCAACAGGAAGATTTTATCAAAATCAAAAGTCTGGCAAAGGAAGTCCAAACAACTGAAAGAAACATCCGTTACAGTTTGACCAAAATCGATCGCTTTTTGAATGCCGAAAAGGAGAATCCACTCATCCGACATCCCCGTAAAGGAGTCATGGTGGACAATCGGCCGCGTGTCCGCACGTTGTTTGCACAGTTCAATCAGCGCATTACACCTGAGACCTACAAATATGCCCCCGAAGAGATCGAGCAGTTTATCTTTTTGAAACTGCTGCTGATGGAGACACCGATTTCCATTCAGTATTTTGAGGAGACGCTCTTCATTTCAAGAACCTCCGTCATCAATCATTTGCGCGCGCTTGAAGGCGAAGTATTCTTGAGCAATTTGACACTCACACATAAACCACGCATCGGCTATCTGATCGAAGGCGAATTGATGACCAAAAGCGTCCTGTTTGCACGGCGTTTTCTTAGCGCAGTGAACATTCGCGAGTTTTATCAGTTTCTCGAGTCAGAGCAGAGTTTGTCAAAAAAAGGCGAGCTGTTTTTCTACAATTTATTTGAACTGGATTTGCTCGCGGAGGTTGTAGCAGAAGGCGAGGCGATCACGCAGGACCTGAACAGAACTGTGGATGATCAGCTTTACTTGACCATTCTTTCCGTTTTATTGAAATGTCATCATAATGATACAACATTTAAATTCCAATCTTGGAAGAATCACGGCACCCCTTTAGATGCCGCACTCGAAAAGATTATTGGCCTTGTGAAACAATTCAAGAATGCCGGACAGGTGGCGCTGGTGAAACATTTTGCCGGTCGTCTCTGTATCAAAATGGGTGAAATTTATCATCAGGATTTTTTAACAGATAATCAAGTCTTTTTTGAACAAATTTCCGCTCATATCAGCCTGATGATCAAGCGGCTGCGGGCAGGAGTGTCCATTGCCAACCCGATTTTCAGTGAGTTCATGCGGGAAAACAAAGAGATTTTTATTACAACAAAGCGCATTTGTGCCGAGCTGGAAGACGAATTTCAGTTTTCAATCAGCGCACAGGAAATTTCCTTTTTGGCGATTTACTTTGCATCTGAATTGGAACGCAAGCAGGTCAGCCACACCAAGCCGTCCCTTCTGATTGTCTGTGCGGCGGGAATGGCAGTATCGAACATGCTGCGCGTCCAGCTTGATCAGCTCTTTGAATTTTCCGAGATTGATACGACATCGCTGCATAAGTTTGACCCGGCGGCGATGAAAGCTTACGACTATGTGATCGCAACAGTGGATATTCCGGATGTGCACTCCAAACGCTTGCTCCGAATCCACCCGTATTTGCAAAAAGAAGATATGAAACTGCTGCAGGAACATTTTCAAATGAAGCTGGTCAAAAATGAGGAGCAGATGATCGACAAGTTCAGTGAAATCATGAAAATTATCAGCGAAAATGCCCAAATCACCAATCTGAGCAAATTAGAACTCGATCTGCTGGAATGTCTGACTAAAAATCAGCAAGCGGGAAAACATGATCTGCCGACGGTCGCATTTGACGAAGCATCCGTTATTCAGGTGAAAGATATGCCCACTTGGCGAAAAGCAGTTCGGATCGGGACCAGCCATTTGGAGGAGCAGGGCTATGTCACCGAGCAGTTTTATGAAAAAATTATCCATAACTTTAAAGAATTCGGGCCTTATATGGTCGTCTCGCCGGGAGTTGTACTGGCTCATGCCGGCCCGGAAGATGGTGTCATTCGTGACAGTATGGCCGTTACGATTTTGGAAGAAGGGGTCTTGTTTTACGACCGCTATGAGGAACCCGTACGGTTGATCTTCACATTGGCATTCAAAAGCCCGGAAACGCGCAAGCTAGTCGAGCAGCTCGTCAAGTTTGTGTTAAACGAAGAAAAAGTCAATCGGCTTGTCATGATGAAATCCGCTCGTGATATCTATCATGATGTGCAGTCAGCTATTTATGAATGAGAGAAGGTAATCGAATGAAAACAGAACAAGCAGCATTTTCACTAATTTCACTCGCAGGGGATTCTTTTTCCCAGTTGGTGGAAGCGCTTCACTTAGCGAAACAAGGAGAACACGAGGAAATGGAGCGTAAACTTCAAGAAGCAGACTCCCTGATGAACGAAGCGCACCGGGTGCAGACAGAATTAATGGTACAGGAAACACGGGGCGAGGCAACCGAATTTTCCGTCCTGCTTGTCCATGCACAAGATACCTTGATGAATACAATCCTCGCCTCAACCCTGATTCGCGAAATGATCGATATGTATGAAGAATTAAAGCAAGCAAAATAGGAGGAGAAAATCATGGAAATGGATCGTTTACACGTATTACTAGTATGCAACCTTGGCGCTTCTACAGGAGTCATGGTGACCAAAATGAAAGAAATTGCAGCAGGAAGTGAAAAATTGAAGAATACGGATATTCGCATTGAAGCCCATCCGGCTGGCGAACTGCGCGAATATGTGAATGACTTTGATGTTGTAATGGTCGGCCCGCAAATCAAGCACCAGCTGAAAATGCTGACAGAAATTACAAATGAAGCTGGAAAACCAATCCAAGTAATCGATACGAAAGATTATGGCACAGTAAATGGCGCCAATATTTTAAAAGATGCGATCATCCTGAAAACAACAGGACAAGCAGCAAAATGATCACCCTTGCCCGTTAAAAAAAGGAGGAACAATCATGTCAAAAGAGAAAGCTTCACTGATGGACCGCTTCATTGCCTTCATGGAAAGGTATTTTGAACCGATTGCAGCAAAAATTGAACGTCAGCGCCACATCCAGTCAATCAAAAACGGGATGATCGCCCTGATTTCAGTTTTGATCATCGGCTCATTCTCACTGATTATTTCAGCCATTGGGAATATGTTTCCAGATGGAACGGCAATTAAAGATTTCTTTGTGAATAACGCTGAATTGCTCAATTTGCCATTCCAATTCACCTTTGGCCTCTTGTCCGTCTATGCCGCAGTTACCATTTCTTACAATCACGCGAAACAGTTGAACGTGCCGATTTTGCACAGTATCATCGGTTCCGTTATGGCAACGCTAGTCTTGAATACAAAGTTTGTTGATGGGAGTTTACAAACAGGATTCTTAGATTCACGTGGTCTGTTTATCGCCATCTTTTCTTCACTGGTAACCGTTGAAATTATCCACCTATTTATGAAAAAGAAAATCACGATTCGTATCAAAGGACTGCCAGATGGAATTGCGCAAACCTTTGAAGCCATCGTTCCGCTCGTAGTCATTTTGTTCAGTGCCGTGTTGATTAGCATCGGGATTCAAAGTGTCAGCGAGGGTCAGATTCTGCCAGAAGTATTCACCACCTTACTGGCACCTGCGATCAATAGTATCGATACACCATATGCAGTTTTCCTAATCTGTTTCCTAGAAATGCTGTTCTGGTTTATCGGGCTGAATGGTTACGCGATCCTTGTCGGCTTCGTTATGCCATTCATGACACAATATCTGGGACAAAACGCAGCCGCATATGCAGCCGGCGAACCAATCCCGCACGTTTTTGCACCAAACTTCTGGGACTACTTCATGGGCTTCTCAGGTTCAGGAATTACAGGCGCACTCGTCCTCTTGGCGCTATTCAGCAAGTCGCGCGAACTAAAAGCGGTCGGAAAGGCATCCGTCGTCCCGGCAATCTTCACAATTTCCGAGCCGGTCGTGTTCGGTTTGCCAATCTGTTATAACCCGTACCTGTTCATTCCGTTTGTTTTCGGAACGCCAATCATTGCCGTGTGTCAATGGTTCGTCTTCCACCTTGGCTGGGTTCGTCCGCCAATCGCCAATGTCGGCGGTACACCAATCCCGCTTGCACAATATCTGGCAACAATGGACTGGCGTGCAATCGTTTTGATCATTTTCGTACTTGCCGCAGCCGTTTTGATGTACTATCCATTCTTCAAAATGTATGAACGCAGTTTAGTGAAACAAGAAGCGCAGATTTCTTCCCGCCAAGCAGCCCATGATGCGCTTGATCTTGATTTCTAGTATTTGTAGGAGGTTTTAAAAAATGTTTCAAAAATTCACAGATGACATGCAAGTAGCAAAAGCCGTGGCCGCGCGAATCGCAGAACATTTACAGAATAAACCGGAGAGCCTGATTTGCATTGCCGGCGGCGACACGCCAAAACGGACGATGCAAGAGATGATTCGGATGCACCGGGAAGGCGAGGCGGATTTTTCAAAGGCCTACTTTGTCGGCTTGGATGAGTGGGTCGGGCTTGGCCGCGAGACGCACGGCAGTTGTGTGCAAACGCTCTACGATGGGCTGTTCGAGCCGCTTCTGCTGCGCGATGAACAAATCTGCTTTTTTGATGGCAAGGCAGCCGATTTAAAAGCGGAATGTGCGCGAATCGATGCCTTTATTGCCGAACGCGGCGGGATAGACTTCATCCTGCTGGGAGTTGGGATGAATGGGCACATTGGTTTTAATGAGCCGGGAATCGAGCCGGACCAAGACGCCCATATTGTACCGCTCGACAGCGTAACCAAAGAAGTAATGAGTAAATATTTTGAAACAGATTTGCCGCTTACACAAGGAATTTCGCTCGGCATGCGCCAAATTTTAGCCGCACGTGAAATTATCGTGATTGCCACAGGCGCTAAAAAAGCGGACATCATGCACCAAGTTGCCACGGAAGCACCTACCGCTGAGATTCCGGCAACACTGTTAAAACCTGTACAGGCTGCCACGTTCTATCTGGATGAAGCAGCCGGCGCACGCGTATAAGAAAGAAGGCTGATTTTAATGAAAAAAATCGATATTAAAGGAATCAAACAAGGAAAAGAAATCACGTTGTCCTGTGCCAACTTGCTGATGGGAGCCGGCGATTTTCTCCGCGCAGACAACCTTGAATTTGCAGCGCCAGTACTGGATCGTTATGTAGCGCTTGGCGGCAATATTTTTGATACGGCCCGCCACTATCGTCACAGCGAAAAGGCCATTGGTGCTTGGATGGCAGAGCGCGGCAATCGCGATCAGATTATTATTGAAACGAAAGGCTGCCACCCAGTTCGTGAAGCGCCGAGTACACCGCGCGTGACGCCGGAAGCCATTCATGAAGATATTACAACTAGTCTTGAAATGCTGCAAACCGATCACGTGGAAATGTTTGCCTTCCATCGAGATAACGAGGAAGTGGAAGTAGGGCCGCTGATGGAAGCACTCCAAGCAGAAATCGAAGCCGGCCGCGTCTATGCGATCGGAGCCTCCAACTGGTCACTCGGTCGAATCATTGAAGCCAATCAGTATGCAACAAGTCACGGCTTGACACCATTCAGCTTCAACAGTCCCAACCTGAGCCTGCCAAAAGTCAATCGCCCGCGCTGGGAAAATTGTGTATCAGCCGACGCCGCCATGATTGAGTGGCACGAAAAAACAGGCCTGCCACTATTTTCCTGGTCCGCCCAGGCTGGCGGTTTCTTCTCAGGCCGCTTCACGAAAGAGGACACGAGCGATCAGGAAATGGTCGAAGTTTACTACAGTGATGCCAACTGGGAACGCTACGAGCGCGCCAAAGTTTTAGCAGCAGAAAAAAATGCAACACCCATCCAAATCTCACTTGCCTACGTGCTACATCAGTCCTTCCCAACAGCTGCGGCGATCGGACCGGAAAAAATGAGCGAGCTTGAATCGAGCGTTCAGGCTGCTGCTATCACCTTGACGCAGGCAGAAGTCGATTGGCTCGACCTGAGGAGGAATGACCGATGAGCTGGCAGGAAAAAATTGCCATTCAACTCTACTCCGTCCGCAAAGCCATGGAAAAAGATCTTGATGGAACGCTCAAGCGCATCAGCGAAATGGGCATCCGTTATGTCCAACTTGACGGCATGCGCGGCAATAAAACGGAAGAAGTAGCCCGCCTGTTGAAGCATTACGATCTCAAAGTCATCGGCATGCATATCAAACACGACCGCTTCTTTGATGATATTGATGGCATCCTCTATGAAGCCAGCCTGTTCGACTGCAAAACGATCTATGATAAATATATCGAAGAAGAGGACCAAACCCCGTCCGGCTACAAGAAAACCAAGCGGGCACTCGTCGACCTGCAATATAAACTGTCGCCACTAGGCTTCCGAGTAGGCTTGCATAATCCAGAATTCGATTTTGCTGACCAGGTTGACGGCCGTTACGTGATGGACTATCTCACAGATCCCGAAAATGGCATCAGCCTCTACGCCGAGCCGGATACTTACTGGATCAGCGTGGCAGGAATGGATCCAGTCGAATATATCAAACGTTATTCCGGACGAGCACCAATCATCCATATGAAAGATTTCGTGCCCGGCTTTGACCGCATGGATATGGCGAACAATCTGACAGAGATCGGTTCCGGCACGGTTGATTTCCGCTCAGTGATCGAGTGGGGCGAACAAAACGGCGTTGAATATTATTGCATCGAGCAAGACCAGTCGCAAATAGACATGTTTGACAGTTTGGAAAAGAGCATCGCGGCGTTAAAAGAAATGTTTTAAGTGAAAGAAGCAGTAACCAATTTAGGTTGCTGCTTTTTTGTCAAAAATCGCAGATAAATAAAAATAAACAGGATCCTTATTTTTCATTTTCGTTAAAAAAAGAAATAAGAAAGGGTAAAATCATTTATTTGTTTTACTTTATCTGATAATATATATTTAAAATGAAAAGTCAGGGGTTGTTATTGATGGAAAAATACTATCCGCTAAAAAAAATCTTTCATCAAAACGAGGAAGCGTACAAGAAGGAATTGCAACAACGCAAAAGCAGTTACGGCACATACGAGACTGATCTGGAAATGACCCCCATTGCCAATGGCTCCTTTTCAACAGAAAAAGTAACCTTATTTTTAGTCAATACACCAGAATTACAAAACCTGTTAATTCAAGCGATGGAAAATAGTAAAGCAATCGAATTACAGAGTAAAAAGCTGCCAGGCCCTGCTCTACAGCAATATCTAGATGCTTTGCTTATTAATGAACTCCAAAGTACAAATGAAATTGAAGGTGTCAGAAGCACTAAAAAAGAAATCGCAGAAGCATTAGAGGAATTAAACAAAAAAGGAAAGCCTTCAAAGAGTGCTAAAAGATTTCTCGGGCTGGTCAAATTATACCAGCACGTGGATAACTACAATGAAATAAGGAATGTACAGCAGATTAGAGCTATCTATGATGAACTAGTTGCTGACGAAGTCGAAGAAGAAGATGTACTTGATGGTGACATCTTTAGAAAGAAATTTGTCGGCGTTCAAAAAAATGGTGAATTCACGCATAAAGGAGTCGAGCCGGAGAGCAGGATTATTGATTATCTAAATCGACTGATTCAGTTTCTACAAACGAGCGAAATGCCAGAGCTCTACAGATATATGGTAATTCACTATTATTTTGAATACATTCATCCTTTCTATGATGGAAATGGTCGAACAGGCAGGTATCTCGTATGCTCTTTGATTAAAAAGAAGCTGGATCCCTTTTCTGCCATCACTTTCTCGTATATTATCAATCGTCATAAAAACCCTTATTATAAGGCGTTTGAAGAAGCCTCCCATCCTCTAAATAAAGGGGAGATTACCTTCTTCTGCAAACAAATGCTGGAATTTTTAGTAGAAGGGCAGTTTATGATTTTAGAGGATATGGAAGAGAAAAGAAATAAATTAGACAGAATGCATGCAGGGATCAAAACGTTAGCAAAAGAAGATCCCGAACTAACCAAAGCTGATTGTGGAATTCTGTTTATCCTCACCCAAAGCTGGCTGTTTAGCAGAAAAAATAATCAAATAACGAATGCCCAGCTAATTGAAATGAAAATATATGGAGCCAGAGGAAAAATCACGAAATCCACCAAAAAAATGGCAGATAAAGGCTATTTGGTAAAAGTGAGCGATCGTCCATCACGTTACACATTAGATGAAAATTTTGCTGAGACGTTACTAAACGAATACCCCCTCGCCTAAAAAGCAAGAACTCAACCAGCACCAGCTCTCCAAAAAGGGCTGGTTTTTATTTTAGAAATACCCCTTCCCCTCACATTGACATGACAATATACTCATTCAATTTGTTTTATCTCACAAAAATAGCTCCAAATTGTGCATTTCCAACTTTTACGGCTAATTGTATAATGAAATAACAAGCTTTCAAAACATAGAACCACAGTCGTTTTCGCTATTTTAGTCAGAAAGGATTGTTAAAATAGTCACAAGTAAATCCCATAGTTGTACAATCGCTCGACAATATATTGGGATGAAAGCGTGTACATTTTGAGTGAAATTCGTTTTATAATAAAAACGAACAGGAGGGAACGAGATGTATTTGGATGAAAGAAGCGACACTTTACTAAAAGAACTCTTGCGTCATCCCGATATAACCGGCACGAAACTGCAAGAAAAATTCAATCTATCGCGTCGCCAAGTCGACTACAGTTTCAAGAAAATCAATAATTGGCTGGAAGAGCAAGGACACTCGCGGATCCACAGGGGAGCAAGCGGACGTTTCATCACCCAACCTGACCTGTTTCAATTGATTGGCGAAGATGAAGGGGAGAAAACAGACTGGTATATTCCTTCCGAGAGGGAACGCGCAAGTTTGATCATCCTCATGCTGATCACCAAGAATGAAGAACTATCCCTTAATCATTTTATCAGCGAACTGGAGGTGAGCAAGAACACTGTACTGCGTGATCTCAAATTAGTGCAGCAGATTTTGGCACGTTACCATCTCGAAGTCAAGTATACCCGGATGAACGGCTACCTGATTGTGGGAGACGAGTGGAATAAACGGACAGCACTACTTCACGCAGCAGGACACATTATTGAAAGCTACGGCGGAGAAGAATTTTTAAGACGTTTCATGCAAGTGGATGCCGCTGAAATTGAAAACTTGCGAAAAAAATTGGAACAAGTGGAAATACATTTGAATCTGCATTTTATCGACAGCAAGATGCAAATCCTTCCTTACATCCTAGAGGCGATTTTCCGAAGAATCAGTCGCGGCCAGACCATCCAGACGAGCTTTATGATTGATTCCCGTGAACTCTCAGACACGCGGGAATACGGAGCGGCCGAGATTCTTTTCAAAGATCAGCCCAAAATAACGGAAGAAGAACGCATGTATATCACGCTTCAGCTTTTAACATCCAACGTGCTGCCGAAACAGTATTTGAAATCGGAAGAGATGCCACTTTTAAAACAGGCGCTCCGAGAAGTACTGGCAGAATTTGAAAGAAAGGCCGTCGTGCAGCTGGTTGATAAAGAAGTGCTGCTGGATAAACTATTTGCACATATCAAGCCTGCCTATTACCGCATCAAGTACCATCTGACAACAGACTACAGTATTCTGGACAGCATTGATCAAGAATTTCAGGCCGTTCATTATATCGTTAAAGAATCGCTGAAACCGCTCGAAGATTTTATCGGTGCCAAAGTCCCGGAAAACGAAAGCATCTTTATCACCTTGTTTATCGGCGGACATTTGATCGAAACCACTGAGAAGCTGCAGACAAGACTGAAAGCCGTCGTTGTTTGTCCGAACGGTCTATCCATTTCCAAATTAATGGAAAAAACACTCCGCAATCTATTTCCTGAAATCTTTTTCTATCAGGCCATGTCAATCAGAGAATTTGAACATACGAATGTGGCCTATGATCTGGTTTTCTCAGCAGTCCCGCTTGCAACAGACAAAAAGATTTTTCTTGTCGGACAGGTCATGGATGAAAAGGAACGACTCGAGCTCAGACAACGCGTCATGCGTTCCGTATACATGATCAATGATTATTCCGTCAGTGTCGACGGTTTGATGAAAGTGATCGACAAATATGCTGTGATTAGCGATCGTGCCCGTCTTGAAAAAGTGATTGCCGATTATTTGGTCAGGGCAGAGGACGCGAGTGAAGATTTGGAGGCGGAACAAGGACTGGCCGACTTGATGCCGATTTCGCGAATTAAACGAGTCGATCAGGTGGAGAACTGGCAGGAGGCAATCAAACTGGCGGCTGAACCTCTTCATGCGGATGGCTCGATCACAGAAGGCTATATCGACGAAATGCTGCGCCAATATCCCGAACCGAATTTCAACATTATTCTTAGAAAGACAATTGCAATTCCTCATGCAGAGACGGAAAAAGGTGTTCAAAAGCTTGGAATGAGCCTGCTTTATATCGAAAAGGGCCTGCCTTTAGAGGATGGGAGCAAACTTCATTTTGTTGCAGTCATTGCAGCAATTGACAAGAACGCCCATTTTAAAGCATTGCTCGGGCTGATGGAGCTTGCAGGAATGAGCAGTCAGTTGAAGAAACTGGCAAAAGCCGAAAATTCGCAGGAGATGCATGCAATTATTAAAACTTATACGGGAAAAGCAATATCATGAACAAATTTTTAAGTCAGACCGCACTACAGGAGGAATCGTAATGGATTTAGTCAAATTTTTAAAGAAAGAAATGATATGGGTCAAAACAAATTGCCATGATCAGCAAGAGGTTTTTCAGACAGTCGCAGCTAGTGGACAGGAACACGGCTATGTAACAGCCAGCTTTCTTGAAAAACTTGCTGACCGTGAAGAAGTTTTCCCAACCGGGTTGAAACTTGATGGATATGGCGTGGCACTGCCGCATACCGATCCTGAATGCGTGAATGAACAATTCATCGCGGTATTAACAACAGAAAGCGGAATTCCGTTCAACCTGATGGAAGATAAAAATCAGTCTGTCAAAGCGGAAGTCATCTTTGTTCTCGGACTGAATGAACCGCACAGCCAATTGCAAGTTTTGCAGCAATTAATGGGGATCATCCAAGACAAGGAGAATATCAGCGCACTTCTTGAAGCAAAAAATGAAGCGGATATCATCGACGTATTGACGAAGATCGCCGCTAAATAATAAAAAATTGGAGGAACATACAATGAGCAAATTTAAAATTTTAGTCGCATGCGGAGCAGGAATCGCCACTTCAACAGTCGTAACAGATCGTGTAGAACGATTGGTCAAAGAACACAATGTAGATGCAGAAGTAAAACAAATCAAAATCGCGGAAGCAGCAGCCTTGCAAAATGATGCCGACTTGATCGTATCAACCACTATTTTACCAACCACTTACAGCATTCCAGCTATCATCGCAACAAGCTATATCACAGGTATCGGCATGGAAGAACTGGACGAAGAGATCCTCAGTCATCTGAATAAATCGGTTGGGGCTGTCCGGTGCGTATAGAAAACTACAGTCCCACTAATCTTTACTCATAGGGAGGAAATTTCAAAATGGATACATTACTATCGGGCGTGCAGTATGTCCTTAATCTCGGGCCGACTGTCATTCTGCCAATTGACATCTTTTTCATCGCTCTTATTTTCCGTGTTCCTGTTAAAAAGGCCATCCGTTCAGCTATTACAATTGGTATCGGGTTCGTGGGGATCAACCTGGTTATCAGCCTACTTTCCGATAACTTAGGTCCCGCCGCACAACAAATGGTCGAGCGGTTCGGCATGAACCTCACTGTTATTGACGCAGGTTGGCCATCCGCTGCAGCCGCATCATGGGCCTCCCCCGTTGCCGCTATTTTGATTCCGGTTTGTCTAGTGGTCAACTTACTACTCATCCTAGTCAGAGCTACCAAAACACTCGACTTTGACATCTGGAATTACTGGCATTTCATTGCAGCAGGTGCAACCGGTTACATCGTGACAGGCGGCAGCTGGTGGTTCGCCATTCTTTGTGCAGTCATCTACGAAGTACTCGTTCTGTGGATGGCAGATAGAACACAGCATATGGTAGAAGACTTTTACGGACTAAAAGGCGTCTCGCTTCCAACCGGTTCGACAGCCGCATTTGGTTTCATCGGAATCCCAGTTGGCTGGGTCATCTCAAAAATCCCTGGTATCAAAAACATCCACGTCGACCCGGAAACCATCCAAAAACGGTTTGGCATCTTTGGCGAACCGATGATGATGGGCCTTTTCCTAGGTATCGCAATCGGCTTGCTTGCAGGCTACAATGTGGGTGAATCCTTCAAATTAGGTATCTCAATGGCCGGCGTTATGTTCTTGATGCCGCGAATGGTGAAGATTTTGATGGAAGGCTTGATTCCAATTTCCGAGTCAGCACGTGAGTTCATGAAGAGCCGCTTCAAAGGCCGCGAGCTTTACATCGGACTTGATGCCGCACTATCTATCGGTCACCCAGCAAATATTTCTACTGGTTTGATCCTAGTGCCAATCACACTTCTTCTTGCAGTTATCATCCCAGGTAATAAGGTACTGCCATTTGGCGACCTTGCAACCATTCCATTCTACGTGTCCTTCGTTGTAGCAAGTAGAAAAGGGAACATCCTGCACTCAGTTCTAGCGGGGACAGTCGTTATCGCACTCGCCCTTCTGATGGCAACAGACTTTGCACCTGTTCATACAGAAATGATGAAAGGCGTTTACGAATTCCCTAAAGGCGCAACAGAAGTCAGCTCGCTTGATATGGGCGGTAACTTCTTCAACTGGATCATCCTTAAATTCTCGCAACTATGGGCAGCCATTTTCTAATCGAAGTCAATTATTAACCGAGGTGAAATTCAATGAGGGCAGCTGTGCTCTATGAAAATAATGTTATAAAGTCAGAACAAATTGAAGAAGCAGTCTGCGGACCAGATTCCGTACGCGTCAAAGTCATGGCGGCAGGAATTTGCGGCTCAGATATCCACAAAATGCAGACTCGCTGGAAATATCCGCTTCCAGCCGTAATGGGCCATGAATTTGCCGGTGTTATCACAGAAGTCGGCGAAAACGTGACAGATGTCAAACTTGGCGACCGTGTAGCAGGAATTCCACTCGAGCCGTGCGGTGAATGCCATTACTGCAAATCCGGCCAGTTCAGCCTTTGCGATCACTACCGGATGGTCGGCTCACATTTCCACGGCGGTTTTGCCGAAAATGTCGTCATGAAAGCTAGCAACGTCATCCCAATTGGTGACATGGACTTTGAAGAAGGGGCAATGATCGAGCCGTTAGCCGTTTCGATGCATGGCGTACTTGGCATAAAGCCGCGCCTAGGTGATACCGTCGTTGTGTTTGGCATCGGGACGATCGGCATCCTGACCGTTCAATGTCTACAACTGGCAGGCGCGGGAGACATCATCGCCGTTGACATCAGTGACAAAAAGCTGGAAGAAGCAAAGGCGTTCGGCTGCCGCTATACGATCAATCCGAAAAATGAAGACTTGCGGACACGTGTTTTTGAAATCACCAATGGACTAGGTGCCGACATTGCACTTGAGTGTGCCGGTTCCAAAATCACACAGGAGCAGTGCTTGCTCGTCACCCGCAAACAAGGAAAAGTGGGCTACCTTGGAATTGCTTATGCAGATGTCCTTTTACACGAAGAAGCATTTGAAAATATTTTCCGTCGCGAATTGACACTGAAAGGCTTCTGGAACTCCTATTCTGCACCGTTCCCGGGAGAAGAGTGGCGGACATCGATCGAATTTGTCAAACAGGGACGAATCAAACTGAAACCGCTGATCTCGCATCGCTATCCAGTAGAAGAAACTGCCGATGCTTTTAAGATGATTTTATCGCGGCAGGAGGATTACAACAAAGTAATGATTTTACCGCAGAAGGGTGAGGAATAAACAATGAAAGCAGTCAGAAAACTGAATCCCGGCTATGACCAAATGGACCTTCAAGATGTACCGGAACCGGAAGTCTACGGGGATCGCGTCAAAATCAAAGTAGCTTTCACCGGAATCTGCGGATCAGACATCCACACATTCAAAGGCGAATATAAAAATCCAACAACACCCGTCACACTGGGGCATGAATTTTCCGGTGAAGTCGTGGCAATCGGGCCAGAAGTCAAACATATCGAAGTGGGCGATCGTGTAACAAGTGAAACCACTTTTGAAACGTGTGGCGAATGTATGTATTGTCAGGAAAAAGACTATAACTTATGTAGCAATCGCCGAGGCATTGGCACACAGGCAGACGGCAGCTTTGCAGAATTTGTCCTATCTCGTGAAGAAAGCTGTCACGTGCTAGATCCGAAAATCAGCTTTGAAGCCGCAGCATTGACAGAACCGCTCGCATGCTGTGTTCATGCAGCACTCGAAAAGACGACCGTCACCAAAGAAGATACCGTGTTGATTTTTGGACCAGGCCCAATCGGACTGCTACTTGCACAAGTCGTTCTGGCACAAGATGCAACAGTAATCATGGCAGGCATCACGAAAGATAAGGCGCGTCTGGAACTTGCAAAAGAGCTCGGCGTACACAGGATCGTCGACACATTGACCGAAGACTTGGATGATATTGTCCTTGGAATGACAGATGGCTATGGTGCTAGTCGTGTATTCGATTGTTCGGGAGCTGTTCCAGCAGTCAATCAGGGCTTGCCACTTACGAAGAAAAAAGGTGTATTTGTTCAGGTGGGACTTTTTGCCGAAAAGAAAAATGCCATCGACGAAGAAGCAATTATCCAACGTGAAATCGAATATATCGGAAGCCGCTCGCAGAAACCAAGCTCATGGATCATTGCGCTCGACCTTTTGGCACAAGGCAAAATTGATGCCGACCGAATGATTACAAAACGCTACGACCTGGATCACTGGCGCGAAGCATTTGAAGCCGTGATGGCAGGGAATGAAATCAAAGTATTAGTAAAATCATAAAGAATGAAAGGGTGACGAAGATGGAAAATCCAACAAAAAAAGGATCACTCCATATCAAAAATCCAAGCTGGCCGGCTGCGGACATGATAGAAGTCACCCTTTTCATAAGTAAGGAAGGGGGCTTATAACAGCCCTCTTTTCCTTAACTCTTAGCTATTATAGCACTATTTTTGAGCGAACAAAACAATGATTAACGAAGGTGAAAATAAATGAAAATTACAATAGGTGCAGACCACGGCGGCAGAAAATTAAAAGATGCAATCGTCCGCCATTTAGAAGAAAAAGGTATCACAATGACAGACATCGGCACATACAGTGATGACAGTGTGGATTTCCCGTCCTATGCAGAGGAAGTATCCGAACGCGTCATCCGCGGGGAGGCCGATTTAGGGATTTTGTGCTGCGGAACGGGGATTGGCATGTCGATTGCTGCCAACAAGATTTCCGGTATTCGAGCGGCGGTTGTTTCAGACTGCTTCTCCGCACAGGCCACACGTGAACATAATAACAGCAACGTCCTTTGCCTTGGCGAGCGAGTGATTGGTGAAAGCCTGGCACTCCGGATTGTCGATACATGGCTAGAGGCAGAATTCTTAGGCGGCCGTCACAAACGCCGTCTCGACCTGCTTGAAAAACTCGAACAAAAATGAGGTGGAAAATTTGCGACAAGTAGCAGCATCGATCATGTGCGCCGATCAATTTCATCTGGCAGACGAGCTTCGGAGGCTAGAACAAGCCGGCATCGAGCTTTTGCACTGTGATGTCATGGACGGCGTTTATGTGAATAATTTAGCTTTGGGACCGGAATATTTGGCGGCTTTGAGAGAGGAAACGACCATACCGCTCGACATTCACCTAGCCACGATCACACCACTCAAATATGTCGAAATGTTCAGCGTGGCCCGTCCAGAATATATATCGTTTCATGTGGAAGCCGCTGATGATGTCATGGAGGTCATCCGTAAAATCAAGAGCTACAACATCAAACCGTCGATCGCCCTTAATCCGGAGACCCCTGTGGAAGAAATTTACCCCTATCTGGATCATGTCAACATGGTATTGATGATGACCGTGAATCCAGGCTTTGCCGGGCAAAAATTTCAGCAGCCTGTACTGGAGAAAATCAAGCAGTTAAAAGAAAAACTAGCGGACAATCCATACGGCCCGCTCATCGAAGTGGATGGCAATATTGGAGCCGAGACAATCGGCCTGATGAAAGACGATCTTCCGGATGTTTTTGTACTCGGCACATCCGCCCTGTTCCACAAAAAAGATACGACCAGTTACGCCGAACGCGCCGTTAAAATCTGGTCGGAAATTGAGTAATGAAAAAGGAGAGAATACAATTGAAAAAAACATTAGATCAGCAGACAATCGATACCCTGCGCACGTTGTCGATCGATATGATTGAAAAAGCAAATTCGGGACATCCCGGCATGCCGATGGGGGCAGCGCCAATGGCATACATGCTGTTTGCCAAACATTTAAACTTCAATCCAGGAAATCCCGACTGGTTCAATCGGGACCGCTTCGTTCTGTCGGCAGGACACGGCTCAGCTCTACTTTACAGCCTGCTACACCTGTTCGGCTTTGATGTCACCCTAGACGACTTGAAACAATTCCGCCAATTTGGCAGCCGCACGCCGGGACATCCAGAATTCGGCTATACAGCAGGCGTTGATGCTACAAGTGGCCCACTCGGACAAGGCATCGCAATGGCCGCCGGAATGGCACTTGCTGAATCCCATCTAGCAGCGGAATACAACAAACCGCAATACCCGCTAGTCGACCACTATACGTATGCGATTTGTGGAGACGGCGACTTGATGGAGGGCGTGGCTTCCGAGGCCGCATCGCTCGCTGGCCATCTCGGACTTGGAAAACTCATCGTTTTATACGATTCAAATGATATCTCACTTGACGGTGAGCTAAGCGCCTCGTTCAGTGAAAATGCCGCCGCTCGCTTTGAAGCATACGGCTGGGAAGTGCTCCGCGTAGAAGATGGCAACAATCTCGCCGCCCTTCAGGAAAAAATCGTCGCCGCCAAGAAACAAACCGACCGCCCAACGCTGATCGAAGTAAAAACGACCATCGGATACGGCTCGCCCAATAAAGGCGGCAAGTCGGCTTCACACGGCGCCCCGCTTGGCGAACAAGAAGTGGCACTCGTCAAAGCGAATTACGACTGGCAGGAAGAACCCTTCACTATTCCAGAAGAAGTGACCAACTATCTGAAAAACTATCCGGCTCGCGGCGCTAAACTCGAGGAAACTTGGCACAACCTTTTCAAAAATTATCAAAAAGAATATCCAGAACTTGCCGCGCAGTTTGAACGGGTACTTACACAGGGACTGCCCGAAAATTGGGACAAAGACCTGCCGGAATTCCAAACAGGCACGCAAATGGCCACCCGGACAGCTTCCGGAAAAATGATCAATACGCTTGCAGCAAAGGTTCCCGAACTATTCGGCGGCTCTGCAGATCTAGGCGGCTCCAACAAAACCTTCATCACTGACAGCCCAGCCTATACAAAAAATGACCCATCCGGCCGCAACATCTGGTTTGGCGTGCGCGAATTTGCCATGGGAGCCATGCTGAACGGAATGGCCCTGCACGGCGGTTTACGTGTATTCGGCGCCACCTTCTTCGTATTTTCTGACTATCTGCGACCAGCCATCCGAATGGCCGCTTTGATGAAACTGCCCGTCACCTATGTTTTCACACATGACAGCATTGCAGTGGGTGAAGACGGCCCGACCCATGAACCCATCGAGCAGCTCGCTTCACTGCGGGCAATGCCAGGCTTGACCGTGATTCGTCCGGCAGATGCCAAAGAAACCAGCGCCGCATGGAAAACCGCTATCAGCAACCAATCCGGCCCGATTGCCCTCGTGCTGTCCCGCCAAGATTTGCCGGTGCTGCCCATCCAAGAAAACCAAGCCGCCCACGGTGTGGAAAATGGTGCCTATATCGTCGCCGGCTCCACCAAAGATCAGCCGGATGCGCTACTGATTGCGACCGGTTCGGAAGTCTCATTGGCCCTTGATACCAAAGCACTCCTTGCTGAAAAAAATATCGACGTTTCCGTCATCAGCATGCCATCCGTCGAGCGCTTCAAAAAAACCGACCCAAGCTATCAGGAAGCCATTTTACCAGTCGCCGTCACAGCCCGTTTTGCCATTGAAGCAGGGAGCCCATATGGCTGGCGTGACATTATCGGCGACCGCGGCGATACCCATACGATCGACCAATTTGGCGCATCAGCCCCAGCTGCCGTCCTATTCAAGGCGCTCGGCTTCACGCCGGAAAACATAGCAGCCAAAGTAGAGTCACTGATCGCAAAAGAAGGTGCAGAAGTATGACATTTGTAGCCCCATCGCTTTTAGCCGCCGACTATCTGCATCTTGGACAGGAAGTTGCAGATGCCGAACAAGCAGGCGTCGACTACCTGCATATCGATGTCATGGACGGCCATTTTGTCCCCAACCTGACATTCGGGATTGACATGGTAGCCCAAATCGCCAAAGCCGCCCGTATCCCGCTGGATGTTCACTTGATGCTCAGCCAGCCGGAAAGCTATATCGAGCATTTTGCCAAGGCAGGAGCCAAAATCATCTCCGTCCACATCGAGGCTTGCCCGCATATCCACAATACCATTCAGCAGATCAAAGCGGCCGGTTGTAAGGCAGGTGTCGTTCTGAATCCCGGCACAGCGGCAAGCGTTCTCGCGCCCATTTTACCAGAAGTCGACCTCGTCCTGCAGATGACCGTAAATCCCGGCTTCGGCGGACAGTCCTTCATTCCGTCGACCTTGCAGAATATCCAGTATCTCGACCAGTTTCGCAAACAGCACGACCTGCACTATTTGATCGAAGTCGACGGCGGCATCAATCAGGAAACAGCCGATCTGTGTAAAGACAGCGGCGTAGATATCCTCGTAGCAGGATCCTACTTTTTTGGACAGGTAGATAAAGCAGGCTGCGTGGAATTACTGAAAAAATAACGGCACAAGTCATAGAAAAGCAGGACACGGCATCTCCACCTCATGCCATGTCCTGCTTTGTTTCATTTTAGCGCGCAAGATTCACCTTTCAATCGCTGTATTTCCGAGCGACAAATAGACAAAAAAAGCTTGAAATTCAGCTGATATTTCACAAAAATAAAACGTTCATAGACAAAAAATATCTAAATTAAATTTTTTGTCACAAAATAAATCCAAATCAGTGTTAAAAACGGATTTTGCCATTCTTGCATCCGTATATAATATTAAATTAAAGTAATAACTAAATTCACCGAAGAGAGAGGGAAAAACGCATGAAAAGAAAGCTTATGGCAATTTTTGGCGTTATGTTGCTTACCGCATTTTCAGTTTTTGCTTACTGGCCGATAGATGGACAGGCAGCAGACAGTTTAGTGCCAGATGCAACACTTAGAGCTTGCATCAATGAGAAGCTGGGCTACGACAAAAATTCAGATCATCAACCTACCAAGGAAGAACTAGCTAGCATGACAGGCGAATTATCTTGCAGTGATTCGGGCGTTACAAGTTTAGAAGGATTGCAATATGCAACTAATCTGGATGAGCTTGCCATTGAAAACAGCGATTTAAGCAATGTATCACTCACCCCCATTTCTAATTTAAAGAATTTAAAGAAACTTTATTTAAATAACGATAATTTGTCAGACATTTCTGCCATATCTGGCTTAGTTAATCTCAATCAACTTTATATCGTCGGCAACCATATTACGGATCTTTCACCCATTCAAAATATGAAAGAACTCACCAATCTGGATGCGATTAATAACGATATTGAAGATATATCCGTACTGGAAGATTTACCCAATATCCATGCCGTCTACTTGCTGGATAATCACGTTTATGATGTTTCTTACCTCAATGATAAATATGTTGGAACCGTGGATGTAGAAAATCAAACCATCACAATGCCAACCGCAGTCATTGATTCAGAAAACCCGCAACTTTCTTTAGAAAATAAAATTATTGGGTTGGATAATAATCTGATCGTTCCGAATAAGTTGTCAAACAATGGGACCTACAATCAGTCGACCGGGTTAATTTCATGGAGCAATGTTCCGCTTGATACCAAGCAATTGACCTATAATTTCAGCTTCTCAGATACATCCGAAGCTAAAACAACCGGCAAGGCCTTCTATTTCAGCGGCCAAGTTGTCCAACCGCTCGAATGGACGCCAGTTATCCATGCAGAAGATACGACCATCCATGTCCATGATACGGTTGACCTTGCTGCCTATGCAACAGCCAGCGATACAGAAGATGGCGACATCACGTCCAATCTACAATTTTCAGGTACGGTCAATAATGAAGTACCCGGAGATTATCCAATCACGTGTACAGTTACAGACAGCTATGGAACTACAACAACTAAAACCTTTGTTGTCCACGTTGTCAACGATGCGCCAGTTATCTATGCAGATGATGTAACAGTTTCGCGGTTCAGCACATTCGATCCGCTCGACTATGCCTCGGCAACCGACTTGGAAGACGGCGACATCACAAGCAACCTAAAAGTTATTGATAATGATGTAGACACTTCAAAAGCCGGCGAATACCATGTCACCTATGAAGTAACCGACTCGACAGGTGCCACCACGACGAAAACAATCAAAGTAACCGTTGACCCATTGGCGCCAAATCTTAACATCCCACCGCGCATTCTTGCAAAAGATATAACGGTTGAACAAGGCAGCACATTCGATCCGCTTCAACACGCAGCAGCAGCCGATGTGGAAGATGGCAATATCACAAGCAGCCTAGTGGTCACAGCGAACGATGTGGACACCAGCACGCCGGGCGAGTATCACGTCACTTATGAAGTAACCGACTCGGCAGGTGCCACAACAACCAAAACCATCACCGTCACAGTCAACCCAGCACCAAACACGCCGCCAACAATCGACGCGAACGATGTAACGGTTGATTATGGTAGCAATTTTGACCCGCTTGACTATGCAACAGCCAGCGACAAAGAAGACGGCGACATTACAAGCAGTCTTGTAGTCGTAAGCAATGATGTTGATACAAGCGTTCCCGGCGAATATAATGTCACCTATGAAGTAACCGATTCAGCCGGTGCCACAACACAAAAAACCATTATTGTCACAGTCAATCCGGAGCCCAATAAAGCACCGGTTATCACAGCCAAAGACTTAACAATCGATCAGGGCAGCACGTTTGACCCGCTCGACCATGCCTATGCATTCGACTTGGAAGACGGAAACATCACCGCTGATCTAGTCGTCAAAGAAAACACCGTCGACACAAGTACACCGGGAGTTTACAGTGTCACCTATGAAGTAACCGACTCAGCAGGTGCCACAACCGACAAAACGATTTCCGTAACAGTAAAAGCCTTGCCGAACACGCCACCAGTCATAGAAGCAGAAGATGTAACAGTGGATCAAAACAGCTCGTTCGACCCGCTTGATTATGCAACAGCCAGCGACGCAGAAGATGGTGATTTGACAGCAGACCTAGTAGTCACAGCGAGCGATGTCGACACTAGCACGCCAGGCGAATATCACGTCACCTATCAGGTAACCGATTCAGCCGGCGAAATGACGGAAAAAACCATCAAGGTAACCGTGAATCCTGTTACTCCAGCGCCTGAACCTGATACAGCACCAGTCATTGATGCAGATGATGTCACCATCGATGCCAACACGTCATTCGATCCATACGATTATGCAACAGCGAGTGACGCGGAAGACGGCGATCTGACACCAGATATTGATGTGATCATCAACACTGTCGACCCGACCACAGCAGGCCAATATGTCGTCGTCTATGAAGTGACCGATTCGGACGGCAACACTACCGACAAAGAAATCACCGTCACAGTAGTAGATCATTCCGATGATAATAACGACGGCGGCACAGTGCCAAGCGACGACCCATCGAATGACAATACAGACGGCGGTACAAAGACTGATGACACAACAGGTGGAACGACTAACAACACGACAAATAACACAACGACAGTCATTCCAGCTTCCACAGATACAGCCGCAACGAAAAAAGCGGAAGTTACCACATTGCCAACAACAGGTGACCAAAATCATCCAGTCGGCATCGTGGCAGGTTTACTCCTGACAGTCGGCGCCGTTCAACTGTTTCGCAAAAAATAATTTCATCTTATAAATGTAAATGCAACCAGAAATCCTGCTGGAAAATGAGGCGGATTTCTGGTTGCTTTTGTATGGAGCGAACGATTTCTGCTATAATCAGCAGAGAAGAGAGGGAAGAAAATGACCGAGTTAACATTTAGACAAGCAACACGGGAAGATGGCCCATTAATTCTACATTTTATTTATAAACTGGCTGAACATGAGGGAATCGAAAAAGATATTACGGCGACAGTCGAAACTTTAAACCAGTCATTATTTGAAGAGCATGCTGCCGAAGTGGTTTTCGGAGAATTCCAAGGCCAGCCAGTCGGGTTTGCCCTGTTTTTCCACAACTTTTCCACATTGGTCGGAAAGAAAGGCCTATACTTGGAGGATCTTTACATTGTCCCCGAGATGCGCGGCAGAGGCTTCGGCCACCAATTTTTTGCGCATCTAGCCAAGCTGGCACTTAAGCGGGATTGTGGCCGCTTTGAATGGTGGTGCTTGAATGAGAACGAATCGGGTATGCGTTTTTATGAAAAAATCGGCGCGGAACCAATGACAGATTGGACGGTACATCGGTTGTCGGAAACACAAATGAAGCAGCTCGTGAAAAAGGAGGAGACGTTAAATTGAAGTGGAGCCAATTATTAAATGATACGAGAAGAAAAGAATCCGGTGTGACACGGCACCGAAGTTCAGATATTCGAACGGCCTTTGAAAATGATTACCAGCGGATCATCATGAGCGCCTCGTTCAGACGGCTGCAAGATAAAACGCAAATATTTCCGCTAGAGAAAAGTGACTTCATTCGGACGCGGCTGACCCATTCGATCGAAGTGGCGACGATTGCCAAATCGATGGGCAACATGGCCGCGCATCACATTTTGGAGAACGGACTTGACCCGGACTTCACGGCAGAGCACCAGGCCAATATTCCAGAAATTCTGGCGTGTGCTGGACTGCTGCACGACATGGGCAACCCGCCATTCGGCCATTTCGGCGAAGAGTCAATCCGCGAATGGTTCAAAGAGAATCTTTCGGTCGTCTGCTATAAGGACCAGCCGCTAGCCACCATTTTGAATCAGCAAATGCAGGAGGACTTTTATCATTTTGAAGGGAATGCACAAGTCCTGCGGGTCGTTTCCAAGCTACATTACCTGTTCGACGAATTCGGCTTGAACCTCACGACCGCCACATTGAACAGCGTCATCAAGTACCCCGTCTCATCACTTGAAATCAGCAAAAAGCAGGTGAAAAGCAAAAAACTGGGCTATTTCTATGCCGATAAGGCCATCTTTGACGAGGTGACCGCCCTGACTGGCGCTGACAACAACCGCCATCCGCTCACCTATTTGCTGGAAGTGGCCGATGATATCGCCTATCTGAATGCCGATCTTGAAGACGGCGTCAAAAAAGGCATCGTGTCAATCGGGCAAATTTTACGCGGTTTCGAGGAATTTCCGGACCACAACAAGGTGACGGCAGCCGTCTATAGCGAGCTGAAAAAGAAAAATGACCGCTACATGGGGCAGGAAGAAAGCTTTATTGCCCAGCAGTGGCTTGCTAGCAATGTCCGCGGCCAGCTGATCAATCGGGCCCTCGAAGTATTCTATCAGCATTATCCGGAAATCATGGCGGGCAGTTTTGACCATTCTCTACTGGACATCTCGGAAGCGGCGCAGCTCGTCCAAATTTTACAATCCTTGTCTGCCAAATACATCTATGTCAACAGTGGTGTCGTTGAATCGGAAATTGCCGGCCACAGAATCATCACAGCGCTTCTTGACGACTACATTCCAGCCGTGCTCTACTTCGACAGCCCCTATCCGGAAAAAATGACCGCCAAAAACAAACGACTCATCTCGCTGATTTCAGATAATTATATCGGCTGTTACCGCAAAAATGCGGCCGAGCAGGATGAGACGATGAAGCTATATCTGCGGCTTCTGCTCGTTACGGATTTCATTTCAGGCATGACAGACAGCTTTGCAAGAGACTTATATCATCGCTTGAACGGTATTTAATCAAGCAGAAAACGGGTATAGACCTAGCAAGAAGGTCCGTACCCGTTTTTTCACAGACCTTCATATAATGGAAGAAAGGACTGAAGCAACGATGCAAATAACGATTACAGAAGATGCCCACGCACGCATCTTAAAATATCTGGATTCATCGAGTAAGATCATTCTGAATTTCGATGACGGGGTAGGGGAACTGTCTAATTCCCGTGCATCATGCAGTCTGGATCTACATTTTGAACTGGTGATCGCCAGCCAATCAGCAACTCTCACAGACTACAGTGCCGAAATCGAAACAACAGTAGGCACCTTCTATGCAAAACCCTACTCACTCAAATATCTCGATCAAAACAATACGATCAAAGTAGGCGCAAGCGGAGCCCTGACACTGAGCGGAGAATATGCCGGTGTGATCGATGGGAATTTGACCGTGAAAGATTTACGTTCTTAAGGATGAAACAGTGCATGGTAACGTGCGCTGTTTTTTTGTCCGCTATTCGTAAAAAAGAGGATGAAAAGCAAACAAATTTCACGTACAAAAACCCCTTGACATCATCTCCCCACGGTGTTATGATATTCAAGGTGCCTCTACTATAAGTATGAGGATATTCGATAATAGGAGTGTTGCACAATTTGCTGCAGCCATTTTATTTTTCGAAAAAAATGAACCACCTGGATGTGTGGAACTACTAAAATGAGAAAGGAGGAACCCATCCAATGCCTACAATTAACCAATTAGTTCGTAAACCTCGGACATCTAAATCCAAAAAATCTAACTCTCCAGCACTTAACAAAGGGCTAAACACTTTCAAGCGTGAACTTACAAATGTAAATTCGCCGCAAAAACGTGGTGTTTGCACTCGTGTTGGTACTATGACTCCGAAAAAACCGAACTCGGCGCTTCGTAAATATGCCCGTGTTCGTTTGAGTAATGGTATCGAGGTAACAGCTTATATCCCAGGTATCGGCCACAACTTGCAAGAGCACAGTGTTGTTCTTATTCGCGGCGGCCGTGTAAAAGACTTGCCAGGGGTACGTTATCACATCGTTCGCGGTGCTCTAGATACTGCTGGTGTTGAAAATAGAGGACAAAGCCGTTCCAAATATGGTACGAAAAAACCTAAAAAATAATACTTACTTAAATCATGAAAGGAGGATATCCAATGCCTCGTAAAGGTCCTGTTGCAAAACGTGACGTGTTGCCAGATCCGATTTACAATTCTAAATTGGTAACTCGCCTAATCAATAAAATGATGATCGACGGTAAACGCGGAAAATCACAAGCGATTCTCTATGCTGCTTTCGATATCATCAAAGAACAAACTGGTAATGATCCAATGGAAGTTTTCGATCAAGCGATCAAAAACATCATGCCAGTTCTAGAAGTAAAAGCTCGTCGTGTCGGTGGTGCTAACTACCAAGTGCCGATTGAAGTGCGTGCAGACCGCCGTACTACTCTTGGTCTTCGTTGGTTGGTTAACTACGCTCGCCTTCGTGGTGAAAGAACGATGGAACAACGTCTTGCGAATGAAATCATGGATGCTGCCAACAACACTGGTGCTTCTGTGAAAAAACGCGAAGATACACACAAAATGGCAGATGCGAACAGAGCATTCGCTCACTATCGCTGGTAATCCGTGTGCAGCTTAAATGCTGTGCCGCGAGTACTGCTGTTAAACTAATAATTTCAAGGCCTTAATCAGCCAGAGAAAAGATGGAAGGAGAAAAACAACATGGCAAGAGAGTTCTCCTTAGAAAAGACACGTAATATTGGTATTATGGCGCATATCGATGCCGGTAAAACCACTACTACTGAGCGTATCCTTTTCTATACAGGGCGTATTCACAAAATTGGTGAAACCCATGAAGGTGCCTCCCAAATGGACTGGATGGAGCAAGAACAAGAACGTGGTATCACGATCACTTCTGCTGCAACTACAGCCCAATGGAATGGCTACCGTGTAAACATCATCGATACTCCAGGACACGTAGACTTCACAGTTGAAGTTGAACGTTCCCTTCGTGTACTAGATGGTGCGGTTGCAGTTCTAGATGCTCAATCAGGTGTAGAACCGCAAACAGAAACAGTTTGGCGTCAAGCTACTACTTACGGGGTTCCTCGTGTAGTATTCGTCAACAAAATGGACAAAATCGGCGCTGACTTCCTATATTCTGTAGGAACATTGCACGATCGTCTAGATGCTAATGCGCATCCGATCCAACTTCCAATCGGGGCAGAAGATACTTTTGCTGGTATCATCGACTTGATTGAAATGCATGCACTAGTTTATGAAGATGAACTAGGAAACGATCCACATATCAAAGAAATTCCTGAAGATATGAAAGATCTTGCAGAAGAATATCATGGCAAACTAATCGAGGCTGTTGCAGAACTTGATGAAGAGCTAATGATGAAATACTTGGAAGGCGAAGAAATCACAAAAGAAGAACTGAAAGCAGCGATCCGTAAAGGAACACTTGCAGTTGAGTTCTATCCAGTTGTTTGTGGTACAGCATTCAAAAACAAAGGTGTTCAACCAATGCTTGATGCTGTTATCGACTACCTTCCAGCTCCAACTGACGTACCAGCAATCAAAGGTATTTTACCTGATGGTGAAGAAGCTGAACGTCATGCAAGCGACGAGGAACCATTCTCTTCTCTTGCATTTAAAGTTATGACTGACCCTTATGTTGGCCGTCTAACTTTCTTCCGCGTTTACTCGGGTACTTTGAACTCTGGTTCTTACGTACAAAACTCGACTAAAGGTAAACGTGAACGTGTCGGACGTATCCTACAAATGCACGCGAACCACCGTGAAGAAATCGATATCGTTTACTCCGGTGATATTGCAGCAGCAGTAGGTTTGAAAGACACAACTACTGGGGACACACTATGTGATGAAAAGAATCAAATCATTCTTGAATCCATGGAATTCCCAGAACCAGTTATCTCGGTAGCAATCGAACCTAAATCGAAAGCCGACCAAGATAAAATGGGTCAAGCTCTTGCAAAACTTGCAGAAGAAGATCCAACTTTCCGTACTGAAACAAATACGGAAACTGGTCAAACTATCATCTCCGGTATGGGTGAACTTCACCTTGACATCTTGGTTGACCGTATGAGACGTGAATTCCGTGTAGAAGCAAACGTGGGTAACCCGCAAGTTTCTTATCGTGAAACATTCCGTACAGCAGCACAAGTTGAAGGTAAGTTCGTACGTCAATCTGGTGGTCGTGGTCAATACGGTCACGTTTGGATTGAATTCAGCCCGAACGAAGAAGGTAAAGGCTTTGAATTCGAAAACGCAATCGTCGGCGGTGTCGTTCCTCGTGAATACATCCCAGCGGTTCAAGCAGGTCTTGAAGCAGCACTGGATAACGGTGTTATTGCAGGTTACCCGCTAATCGACATCAAAGCAAAACTTTATGATGGTTCTTACCATGATGTTGACTCCAACGAAATGGCGTTTAAAGTTGCTGCCAGCATGGCGCTTCGTAACGCTGCTAAAAAATGTGATCCAGTTCTTCTTGAACCAATCATGTCCGTTGAAGTTGTTATCCCAGAAGAATATCTAGGTGATATCATGGGTAACATCACAAGCCGTCGTGGTCGTGTTGATGGTATGGAAGCTCGCGGTAACGCTCAAGTTGTTCGCGCTTATGTACCACTTGCACAAATGTTTGGTTATGCAACTGATTTGCGTTCTTCTACGCAAGGTCGCGGTACCTACACAATGCAATTTGACCACTACGAAGAAGTTCCTAAATCGATCTCTGAAGAAATCATTAAAGCAAATGGTGGAAACAAAGAAGATTAATTGCATTTTTGCAGAACTTCAAGTATAACTTTAGTTAGAAACACTTGCCGTTTGATTTTCATTCGGCAACTCTAATAAAAACTTTTTCAAACATTAAGGAGGATTTTATTAAAATGGCAAAAGAAAAATTTGACCGCACAAAACCCCATGTTAACGTTGGTACTATTGGACACGTCGACCATGGTAAAACTACATTAACAGCTGCAATTACAACTGTATTATCTAAAAAAGGTATGGCTCAAGCTTCTGCTTATGACCAAATCGATGGTGCTCCAGAAGAACGCGAACGTGGTATCACGATCTCTACTGCACACGTAGAATATGAAACTGAACAACGTCACTATGCACACGTTGACTGCCCAGGACACGCTGACTATGTTAAAAACATGATCACTGGTGCTGCGCAAATGGACGGAGCTATCCTTGTAGTATCTGCTGCTGATGGCCCAATGCCACAAACTCGTGAACACATCCTTCTATCTCGTCAAGTAGGTGTTCCTTACATCGTTGTATTCCTAAACAAATGCGACATGGTTGATGACGAAGAACTACTTGAACTAGTTGAAATGGAAGTTCGTGATCTTCTATCTGAATACGAATTCCCTGGCGATGACATTCCAGTTATCAAAGGTTCTGCGCTTAAAGCTCTTGAAGGCGAAGAAGCTTGGGAAGAAAAAATCTACGAACTTATGGACGCGGTTGATTCTTACATCCCAACTCCAGAACGTGACCATGACAAACCATTCATGATGCCAGTCGAAGATGTATTCTCGATCACTGGTCGTGGTACAGTTGCAACTGGTCGTGTTGAACGTGGACAAGTTAAAGTCGGCGACGAAATCGAAATCGTTGGTATCGCTACTGAAACTGCGAAAACAACTGTTACAGGTGTAGAAATGTTCCGTAAGCTTCTTGACTATGCAGAAGCTGGCGACAACATTGGTGCGCTTCTACGTGGTGTATCTCGTGAAGATATCCAACGTGGTCAAGTACTTGCTAAACCAGGTACTATCACTCCACACACTAACTTCAAAGCTGCAACTTACGTACTAACTAAAGAAGAAGGTGGACGTCATACTCCATTCTTCAACAACTACCGTCCACAATTCTATTTCCGTACAACTGACGTAACTGGTATCGTTACACTTCCAGAAGGTACTGAAATGGTAATGCCTGGCGACAACGTTGAAATCGACGTTGAATTGATTGCTCCAATCGCAATTGAAGAAGGTACTAAGTTCTCCATCCGTGAAGGTGGACGTACTGTTGGTGCCGGTGCTGTTTCTACAATCAGCAAATAATCAATCATTCATCAAACGGCAAGATCTTTCGAGATCTTGCCGTTTTTTTGTGCGTGTAACCTTACAGAAATGTAATGTAATATTTTTGTAACAAAAGTATTGACTTTGAAATGAATAGCGGTTATGATAAGAATATCAAAAGGATATCCGAAAGATACAAGCACTTATACCATTTTATTATTAACTAAAGAAAAGAGGAATAATTATGAATAATGTTCTAAAATCTCAATCTATCAAAGTCATTGCTGCTACAGGTATCGCTCTATCACTGACATTCGCAGCTATCAGTGCAGCCGCATTGCCGGTCGGTGCAGCAACTGTTTCATCTAAAGCTAAGAGCGGAACAGCGACAGCAAAATCACCAGTATATGTTCGCGCATCAGAAAGCAAAAGTTCCAAGATCCTTGGCACCCTTCAAAAAGGCGAAAAAGTAGAATTCATCAAAGATAACTATGGATGGAGCCAAGTGAAATATAAAGGTAAAACAGGTTATGTTGGTACACAATTTTTGAATCTGCCGGGTGAAGCAACTTCCGCACAAAAATCTACCAGCAAAACGACAACTAAACAACCAAGCAAAAAAGCAACCAGCACTAAAGCCAAAGCCGCAACTGCCACAAAACAGACGTCACGCACAGTAACGGCAAAATCGCCAGTATACGTTCGGGCATCAGAAAGCAAGAAGTCGAAAATCCTTGGCACGCTGCAAAAAGGTGAAAAAGTAGAATTCATCAAAGACAACTACGGTTGGAGCCAAGTGAAATATAAAGGACAGACAGGCTATGTTGGCACACAATTCCTTAACGTAAAATAATAAATTTTAAAGAGAAACCTTGTGAAGAAAAGCAGGGTTTCTCTTTTTAATGGTCATTTTTCAAACCAGCGCTGTATAGAATGTTTTTGGAAAATTCGCTATACTGAAAAGGAGAGGAGTGGATAGAGATGAAAGAAAATCTAGCAACGTCAGACCAACTGACAACTTTACTCATGGAAAACTATGACTTAGTACGGAAAAGTAAAACCGGTTTTGCTGCAAAACGAATCCAGCTCTTGATCGCCTGTTTATTTACAGGGAAAAACGAAACGATTAATCTGGAAGACTTTTCAGAGCTCAACCAGCAATTCAAAAAGGCGCTAGGCTCTTTTACAGCCCTTACAACCAATACGCGCGTTTCAATTGCCGGCTTACTTCTAGCAGATGCTTACGAAGAGGAGGATTTAGTTTCAAGTGTCATTCAAAATTATCAGATGTTGATAGGAGCTGGTTTTAAGCGCACTGAGTATACATATTTTGCCGCCTATCTGCTGCTAAAATATCCACCGGAAGAAAGACAGCAACTGGCCAGTCGGGCAAGAGAAATTTATCAACTTATCCGCAAAGACCATCCATTTTTAACTGGAACGGAGGATGTCACATCGGCTGTTTTACTTGCTGGACTCCCCTCTGAAGAGAAGCCAGAAGCGATTGCTGCACGAAATGAATATTACTTTCAACAGTTTGCCGACATTGGTTTGAAAAAAGAAAATAGCTTGCAATTCTTGGCTGCAACCGCGACCTGCCTATATCCGAATCGAGAAAAGAATTTTATTCAACAGTACCGGCGAGTTTACCGCAGCTTAAAAGAAAAGAAAATTCGCGTGAAGCCACTCCATTATGTGACGCTGGGCATTCTGACTTTTCTCACTCAGGGAGAACCGGCAACAGAGGAACTAGAAGCGTTGATTCAGCAAATCCGTGTACAAAAAGGCCTTCGCTTTGAAGGGGCAGCCTTTCAGACAGCGCTCGCACTCAGCCTCTATACAGAACAACGCGTAGGGGAAATGAGCCAAGCACAAATCGAAAGCCTGATGATCAGTGTACACGTTCTGATTGCCATCGAGCAGGCGGCCGCCGTCAGTGCTGCAGCCGCTGCAAGTGCCGCAGCTGCCTCCTCAAGCAGTAGTTAAAAAAGAAAGCCGTCCAAGTCATGAGAAGCCTGCTTAAAAGTCTAACTCGTAAGGCAGACCGCTCGGATTGGGCGGCTTCTTTTATTTGCTTGTCCAGTGGTTATTATCCTGTTTGAGTGGCAACTGGGTGCTAACAATATAATCACGTAAAAAGCTGTCCGGCGCCTCTTGCCAAAGTGTATCCCCGGCCGTTTTTGGCGGTTCCTCTCCCGCAAAGAAACACATGTTGTCGATCGCCATCGTGTCAGCCATTTTTTGCTTATCGTCATCGGAATAGTTTTTAAGCACCTGATTAGTCGACAAATCTTCCATCGCCTTGTTATAGCCATTTTGATAGAAAGTCTCATAGTCGAACGTGTCAAACTGTAGAAGATTCGGATCCGCAGCCTGATGTTCCCGCGCCCAGGCCTCCATATCAAGTGGCTTGGCCGTGTAGTCAAATTGCTTCTTATCATGATGATAATCAATCATTCCATACTTGTGCGGATAGACAGAAAGGGCATTGGTGACAATGTCGGTAATCTGAGTGCCGTTTTCAGCAGTAGCCGTGGCAATATTTTGCGTATGGATGTGGCCGCTTAGAGAGAATTCAAAGCCACAATCAGCAAAAGTCTCGACTACATTGTCCGCATAATTGATCGTATAACCGTCCTGAATGACACTGCTGTGATCGGTTAGGTTATGATGCATGACAGGGACAATTTTGGCCCCCTGCTTATCTGCCAGTTTGGCCATCTCGTCGACCCACTCAAGCGTGCCCGTCGTCAATCCGCCCTCTGTAGTCGGACTGCCAACCTGTTTATTGGAATCATAGATACTAGTGTCGAGCATCAAAAGCCACACGTCCTTGCTGGCTGGTGCTAGGTAGCTGAGGGAATAAGCGTCTCGACTGATGGCTTCCTCATAGCCGAACGCCTGATAGATTTTCTCAAAGTCCTCCGGTGTGATATCATCCGTCACTTGTTGCTCGTCGCCCGAAAAGCTTCTAGCCCAGGGATTATTGATGTCATGATTGCCTGGAATCACATAGACATCCGTACCGGCTTTCTCAACGGCCGTCAATTTTTCGGCTAATTCCTCGTGACTGGCTTTTTCACCATTATTGGTTAAATCACCGCTTAGAATCAGTATATCCGCCTGCTGCTTTTCCACTTGCTCGAAAAAAGCATCTGTAATCTGATCGCTATATGCCAGCTGTTTTCCATCGCCATTTGCGACATATTTTTGAAAAGCAGGCCCGCCGTCCGTCAATTCGGGTGCTAAATAATGAATATCAGTAGAAACGGCAATCTTTAAGTCCTGCTTGTTCGGAATCACAGGTGTCACTTTTTCTTCTTCTGCCGCCTGTCCAGTGCTACATCCGGTTAAAAGGGTAGCAGTCATGAGGCCGGAAAGTAGAATTTTCCATTTGCGCATGGAGATACCTCCTTTTTGTTCATTTATTCACATATAGAAAAAGTGATAACTAACACAAGCTATCACTAAATCGTTCTTGTCAAAATTTTAGAAGTGATGGATTTTAAATCCGTTTTATAGTCGCCATCAGGCAAGCGGTTGATCTCTCTAAGCGCCTTCTTCGTGTATTTGTCTGCCAGTGCAAAGGCTTTTTGAACGCCCTGATAACGCTCGATAAGCGCCGTGAGTTCATGAAGATCGGCATCTGACATCGCTTCTTTTTTATCGAGCAGCGGTGCAAATTCCTTTTTATGACCTTGAAGTGCGTAAATCAGCGGCAAAGAGTACACGCCTTGTTTCACATCGTTTAGAACTGGCTTCCCAAGGCCGGTGTCCGTACTCGTATAATCAAGCACATCGTCAATAATCTGAAAAGCCATCCCCAAGTAATGACCGATATTCCATGCACGGCTCACAAGTGTGCGCGGCGCATTGCTGGCAGTTGCACCAGAATAGCAGCTGAGCGCGAAAAGCTGCGCAGTTTTACCGGAAATACGAGACAAGTAATCCCGAACGGTTGTATGGATGTTGTAACGCATCCGCATTTGATCGAGTTCGCCCATCAGGATTTTTTCAATATTTTTACTGCTAAATTCGATATTAGATGCAGAATCTGAATACGCAGATAGAATTTTAAAAGAAATGCAGAAAAGATAATCGCCTGTATAGACGGCATAGTGATTGCCATACTGTGAATGGATGGTCGGCTGGCCACGACGTAGTTCAGATTCATCGACAACATCATCGTGGATTAGCGTCGCCATATGCAAAACTTCTAGTGCACTGGCCACAGCAATCGCTTTTTCGCGGTCATAATCGGGACCTAGCTGGGCGCAAAGTAGCGCGTAGGCAGGACGAAGCAATTTACCGCCCGCATGAATCAGATTTTTAATGGTCGTTTCAACATTTTTATCGCGAATCTGAATATTTTTCTCAATTGTATTAAGCACTTCGGTGAGATCCGTTTGAAGTGCGGGATATTCTTCCCACATAGCATGAAGCTGCATAATGGTACTCCTTTTTTATAAATTTATTTCGAAAGTGCACGTTTTTCTTTCAGTTCAAAAAAGTTGCGCAGTGTTTGAACATTTTGAAGCAGGTAGTTGGCAGCGATACCGATGGCGATACCCGTTAGGATGCCGATGAATGAAAGAACCGGTAAATACCCCATAACCGTCCAGCTTTGAGCGACCCAGCTGGCCACGACTAGCTGACCTACGTTATGCATGACGCCGCCTGTCACGCTGACACCAATAATACTAACCCTTTTCGGCCCCAGTTTTTGAACGGCCCACATGCCAAGAAAGCTGAGAATGGCACCCGCCGCACTATAAAGAAATGTCGATAGCGTTCCTCCGAGTAAAGTGCTTAGTACAAGGCGAATGCAGATAATCATAAAAGTATCTTTGGCGGAAAGCGTATATAAAGAGATACAAGTGATCACATTAGCCAGCCCCAGTTTGGCTCCCGGTGCAAAGGCGAAAGGTGAGGGGATTGCCCGCTCGACAAGACTCAGG
Source organism: Listeria costaricensis (assembly GCF_900183385.1). Classification (GTDB taxonomy): domain Bacteria; phylum Bacillota; class Bacilli; order Lactobacillales; family Listeriaceae; genus Listeria; species Listeria costaricensis. The sequence continues at coordinate 56,052 of NZ_FXUT01000009.1, read as the reverse complement.
ACAACTGCCTGTGCGGCAAGAAGCGCAATATAGACCAAGCGTTTATTTTTTGTCATAAAAGGTCACTGTCCTTACTGTTAAAAATTTCTTTACTTAAGAAGATAAAATCACGTCTTCGCCATCATCATCAGAGCTGTCGTTTTCACTTTCCACTTGAATAACGAGTTTGTGCGGGATACAGATAATCGGGTTATCAGAAGGTTTACTAATCGGGTTCATTCTGACGCAAACCTGATCGGAACAATTGGCCCCACTAATCCGAATCTGTTCATCTTTGACTTCAATCGTATTATAATCTCCGTCGTCCTGCTTGACTGTAAAGGTGTCGGTACCTTTGTGGCCGGTGAGCTTTACGCGTTTGTATTCTTTGTTGTCCACACTGATGACCGCAACATACGCTTTGCCTTTTGAAGCAGTTTCACTATCCTGATTGGCATTTACGACCGTGAAAATTACTAGAGGCAAAAAAGAAAGCAGCGTCAGCATGATGATAATCACAATATCCCAGCGGCGGATCATTTTTAAATAAGGTTTGATGCCCATCTTTCTTCTTCCTCTCTAAAAATTTTCTTCACTTCCCTTATTGTAAAGGAAATAATTAAAAAATACATCTCTTTTTCACTCGAAAAGGGTAGATAATAAAAGATAAGCGAAAGAGCAGCAGCCCTTCCGCTTATCTGGTATTTTCAAGGTTGTTATCTGTTAGAGTCTCGATAAATCGACCGAGGCTTACCGTACCACCAGTGGCCCAAATGTTTTTGGAACCAAGGAACAGCCCAGTAATCCAGACCGAATGTACGTCCAGCACCGTTTAGCATAGCGATCGATGCAGGAAGCGCCCAGAATTTGTCCCAACCAAGCATAGCGCTAAGTGTGAACATTGCAAGGAAACCAATGCTTCCGATGCTTGCAAGCCAAGTGAAGAGACCGACAACCAGTGCAAGACCGATTGCAAGTTCAACAAATGGAACCACTTTTTGCATGAAAAGAGCAACGTCTTGGTTTGGCATGATTAGCTTCATAATCCATTCAAACCAACCAGGCATATGGCTCAAAATTGGTGTTGTTACGTTTTGAGCGGCAGCCCCAGCAGCATCACCGGCAGCTTGACTTGCGCCGGAAGTAGCAGCAGTTTGCAACCAGTCGAACGGCATTTTAGAAGTAGTAGCTGTAAGCCAGGAATCATCCCCAAGACCATTGAATAATGGGCTCAAGTTTGTCAAGCTGACTTTGTCCCAAGTAGTTTCGCCGTAGATTTTGGCAAGAGCTTCATCAATCCAGAACCAGCCGAGATAAACACGAAGCGGCAAGCTCCAAAGAACGTTTCCATAACGGGAAGACCAGCCACGGAAAATGTTGCGGTGATCTTTAATGTGGAAGAATTCATGCATGATATATTGCCACATGTAGTAACCGCTGCGAATACCGAAGAAGTAGTACAGGTTGACCATGTGTTTCATAAAGATTGCGAACCAGCCGGACAGATGCAAGCTGGATAAGTGAGCAACCCCGTATTTAGAACCAATAGAAACCATTACACCATGATATTTACCTTGGAAGGCTTCTTTTTGGCCACCACTGATTTCGGCAATAATGCTTTTAGCAGCAGTCATACCAGTTTGCTCAGCAGCTTCAACGATTTGTGGAGTTGGCTTGCCGTCATCTTCAAAATAAGCAAGGTCCCCAATGACATATGTGTTTTCGAATTTCTCTGCTTCCATGTACTGGTTGACTTTAAGACGACCGGCACGAGCAGTTTCCATTCCGTAATCTTTTGTATCAGAGTTAGCACGAACGCCGGCAGTCCAGATCAGTGTATGAGTTGGAACTTCTTCACCGGATTTTAGTGCGATGCTTTCAGGTTTAACTTCAACAATCGCTGCGTTCTTAACAATCTTAACACCTTTTTTGTTCATGAATTTTTCAGCTTTATCAGCATCACGACGTTCAAGCATGTTAAGGATGGTTGGTGCTGCTTCAACGACCATCAATTCGATTTCGTCAGGATCAATCTTATTGTCTTTTGCAAGACGCGCTTTCCAGTCGATTAGTTCGCCGACCATTTCGATTCCAGTAAATCCAGAACCACAGACAACGAAGCGAAGCATGGCTTTGCGTTTTTCAACATCTTGCTCACGGCTTGCTTGTGTTACGATGTCTTCAATATGACGACGTAAACGAACGGAATCTTCCCAAGACCATAATGTAAAACCGTGTTCACCGACTCCAGGTGTACCAAAGTCATTCGGTTCACCACCCATACCAAGTACGAGATAGTCGAACGGATAGCTTCCATGTTCAGTTGTGACCACTTTCTTTTCATGATCGACTTTTGTTACATTGTCTGTTACCAGGTTGACTTTTGAGCGATTGAACAAACGACGTAAATCGTATTGAATCGCAGTAGGTTCCACCCGACCACCAGCAACTTCATGTAATTCTGTCATCATGGTGTGATAAGAATGACGATCGATCAAAGTAATTTTGACAGATTTATCTTTCTTATATTTCTTGGCTAATTTTTTAGCCGCATGTACACCTGCATACCCTGCCCCTATTAGAACAATATTTTTTTCAGGCATATGCTTTCTCAACTCCTTGTAAGTTTATTCACAAAAATAGTATCAGTCCAATTATAAAAGTATACTAATAACCTAACATAGTGTAACAGATTTCAGGGGTAAATGTCTAGATGATTTACATAGATAATAGGCTAAAAGAAAAAAATGGTTCTTTCTATTATAATGGCGTATTTTTATGGGCAAAAATACCCGATTGAATTGTCAGAATATCTATTTTGATTATAATTTCCTTATAATGGAAGTATTTTTTCAACAAAAATGTCATTTTAGCTAATTCAATGGTCATTTTTAGAATATTTTTCTTATTTTGTCTTTAGGAAAGACCTAGACAAAAGCAGGGCTAGATGGTATCATTTGATATGTAAAAAAGTGTTGTCGCTTTCATCGTATGAAAATCTATGTTCGCGATTTCACAATCATTTTATTTTATTAAAAGGTGGGAGCAAAATTATGGAACTGAAAAAAATTGCAATGGGTGTTACTGCAGTAGCAGCTACAAGTATCTTGCTAGTAGGTTGTGGCAGCAGTGATTCTTCGTCAAGTTCTGACAAGAAAGATTCTGATTCTAAGCAAACGGAAACTGCTAAGAAGGATATCAAAACTGACGGTACAATGAACGACGGTACTTACAAATTGGAAGAACAAAACTACGATGACAATGGCTGGAAAGGCTTCATGAGCATCGAAGTAAAAGACGGCAAGATTACAAAAGCTGACTATGACTACAAAAACAAAGACGGCGAATTGAAATCTGAAGACGCTGACTACGAAAAGAACATGAAAGCTAAATCTGGTACTGGTCCACAAGAATACATTCCAGAACTTGAAGATTCTCTAGTAAAAGCACAAGCTGCTTCTGGCGTAGAAGTTGTATCTGGTGCAACTCACTCTTCTGATTCTTTCATTAACTATGCAAACCAATTGATCGAAGCTTCTCAAGCTGGCGATACTTCTACAATCAAAATCAACAATGGTGCTGACATGCAAGACGGTACTTACACACTAGAGGAACAAAACTACTCTAACGACTATCGTGTAGTATTCTCCATTGATGTAAAAGATGGCAAAATCACTAACTCTGATTACAACTATGTAAACAAAGATGGCGACAAGAAAACAGATGACGCTGACTATGAAAAGAACATGAAAGCTAAATCTGGTACTGGTCCACAAGAATACATCCCAGCACTAAACAAATCTCTAGTAGAAAAACAAGATCCAGCATCTGTTGATACAGTATCTGGTGCAACTCACTCTTCTGAAACATTCAAACTTTATGCAGCTCAACTTGAAAATGCAGCTCAAAACGGCGACACTAAAACAATCAAAGTTTACAACAAAGCTGAATAATTCAGAAACAGTTATGATGAAGTAACAATACCCAAGCTGACCCAAGCATTGATTGGGTCAGCTTTTTTTCTCGCAAATAATGACCGTTTAAATATGAAATCTGAACTATAGCCAGCCTACCCATTTTACGCTATAGTTACAAAGTAAAGTAACTGACAGAAAAGGTGAACTAAATGAAAAAATGGTTTCTGTTACTGCTTGCGTGCTCACTTGTACTATCACTAACTGCATGCGGCGGTAGCTCAAGCGACAGTAATAGTAAGGATAAACCTAAAACAACACTTCTTGACACCCCGTACTCCAAGACGGAATTTTTGATGGGAACAGAAGTAACCCTTAAGATTTACGATAAAGGCAAAGAAGATGTTCTTGATAAAGCTTTTGATCGTGTGGAACAAATGGACAAAGAAATCACCGTTAATGATGACGGTAAAGACTCGGAAGTAGATAAAATTAATCAAGCGGCAGGCAAAGAACCAGTGAAGGTTTCGGACGACGTTTTCTATCTAGTCAAAAAAGGTCTGGAATATAGTGAAAACTCAGGTGGCAGCTTTGATATTACGATTGGACCGCTAACGAGTCTGTGGCATATCGGTTTTTCAGATGCGAGAAAACCTTCGCAGGAAGAAATTGATGCTGTCTTGCCGCTGATTGATTACCACAATGTCGAGCTGGACGAAGATGCCCAAACCGTCTACCTGACAAAAGAAGGCATGGAGCTTGACCTTGGCGGGATTGCCAAAGGTTACATCACGGATGAAGTCAATAAAATATTTGCAGAAAATGATGTCACGACAGGCATTATCGACCTTGGCGGCAACATTTACGTGCGCGGAAACAGTCCAAAAGCGGATGATGGCAAATGGACAGTTGGCATTCAGGATCCATTTTCGCCACGCGGAGAAATCATTGGGACAATTCCTGAAAAGAACCGTTCGATTGTTACCTCAGGCATTTATGAACGCTATGTGGAAGTAGATGGTGTAAAATATCACCATATCCTCAATCCAAAAACAGGCTATCCGTATGATAATGACATTGCAGGTGTCAGCATAATTTCAGATAAGTCGATCGACGGAGACGGACTTTCAACGGCTACATTCTCGAAAGGGATTGAAGGCGGCATGGACTACATTGAACAATTTGATGGCGTAGAAGCTATTTTTGTCAGCAAAGAGAAGAAGGTTTACGTGACTTCCGGATTGAAAGATACATTCAAACTAACAAATGATGATTTTGAAATGGCGGAGATGAAGTAAAGGGGAGGTTGGAAAAGTGTCGATTTCAACTTTTCTAAATTTGGTCGAAATCAGGACGAAGATTGCCAGTGTTTTTCCGTTTATGCTGGGGACATTATTTGTCGTATACCAGTACGGTGAATTCAAATGGGGCAACACGCTGATTTTCTTTAGTGCCATGCTGATTTTTGATTTGACCACCACGGCAATCAACAATTATATGGACTATCGCAAGGCGACGAACAATCATGATTATGATTACCGAGCGATGAAGAATGTGATCGGGCAGGAGCAGATACCAGAACGCAATGTGATCACGCTGATTTTTATCATGTTTTTCATTGCGACCGGTCTGGGTATCTGGCTAGTGTTTCGCACGGATCTGCTGGTTCTATTGATCGGCTTTGTATGCTTTTGCATAGGGATTCTTTATACATTTGGACCAGTACCGCTTTCCCGCATGCCACTCGGAGAAATTTTTTCCGGCGTGACGATGGGCTTTGGAATATTCTTTTTAGCGGTCTATGTCAACGCCTATGATGCCGGGATTGCTAATTTGATTTGGCAAGGAGAATGGGTGGACATTCGTTTCAATCTGCTTGAGATCATCCGAATCGGCGTCGTTTCCTTACCGTGTATTTTTACAATCGCAAACATCATGCTTGCGAATAACCTGTGCGATTTAGATGAGGATATTCGGAATCATCGCTACACACTTCCTTATTATATCGGCAGAAAAATTGGCGTCCTGCTTTTCAACGGGCTTTATTACGGCTCTTTTGCTGCCGTGGTTATTGCAGTGGCGGTGGGATATTTAAGCCCGATCATGCTGATTTCACTTGTGGCGATTTATCCAGTATATAAAAATTTAACAAGATTCAACAAAGAGCAAGTCAAGGCGAAAACATTCGCTGTCAGTATCCAGAATTTCCTCGTGATCAATGCTTCGCTTGTGATACTCATGGCAGTTAGCTTGCTGTTTCAGCAGTTTATCTAAGGATTGAAGGGACTGACCGGGAAAATGATCGACAAGTTGATATTAGGACGTTTTGTTCCTGGAGCGTCTCTGATTCACAAGCTTGATGCCAGAACAAAGCTGCTAAGCGGCATCTATTTTATATTTATTTTGTTTCTCGCAAACAATTGGCAGACGAATTTGTTACTAGTCCTGTTTACTTGGCTGGTCATTCTGCTTTCAGGTATCAAAACCAAGGTCTATATCAAAGGTGTTAAGCCGCTGATCTGGTTAATCTTGTTTGCCGTGCTGATGCAGGTGCTTTTTACAAGCGGCGGGACGATCTACTTTGATTGGGGCCCGTTTACGATTTCTGCATTTGGACTTGAAAATGGGCTTTATACCTTTATTCGTTTCACACTGATTACGATAATGTCAGCGGTAATCACGCTAACCACGACACCGATGGATTTGACAGATGCGATCGAATATTTGTTGCGGCCGTTCAAAATCTTTAAAATGCCAGTTCAAGATATTGCTTTGATGATCACAGTGGCGCTCCGTTTTATTCCAACTATAATGGAAGAAACAGATAAAATAATGAAAGCCCAGCGCGCACGTGGTGTGGAATTCGGCGAAGGGAATATTTTTGAACAAATGAAAGCTGTCGTACCGATTTTTATTCCGCTGTTCGTCGGGACATTCAATCGGGCGGAAGAGTTAGCGGATGCCATGGAAGCAAGAGGCTATCAAGGCGGCGAAGGCCGAACGAAATTCAAAGTGCTTCATTGGCACAGTGATGATTTCCTTGCCTTTTCGATCATGATTCTGCTAACGGCCTCATTAATTTTTTTACGTGTATAGAAAGCTTGGCACTACTTGGGTGCCAGGCTTTTTTTGCGCCATTTTTCGCCTTTTCACAAATAGATTGATAAAAAATAAAACGAAACCATTGCATTTTCTGAAAATCGGAGTACAATAAAAGCGTAAAGTTGTATTAGGGAAACTTTTTTAGTCGAGCGACAATAGGAGGATATATATGGAGAAACACAAGCTGCTGTATAAAACTGAAAACGGGCACAGCCTGGAAGAAATCAACAATACTGTGCCGATTCCCGAAAAGGGCAGCTTTTGGCGCAAACTGCTGGCGTTTTCCGGACCGGGGGCGCTGGTGGCAGTTGGCTATATGGACCCGGGCAACTGGGTAACTTCAATAGCAGGCGGCGCACAGTATGGTTATTTACTTTTGACCGTTATTTTGATGTCCAGCTTGATCGCGATGCTCTTGCAAAGTATGTCGGCGAAATTGGGCATTGTGACAGGAATGGACTTAGCGCAGGCGACTCGGCTCAAAGCTGGGAAAAAATGGGGATTCGTACTGTGGATCATCACGGAACTAGCCATCATGGCCACCGATATTGCAGAAGTTATCGGTAGTGCGATTGCTTTGAATCTGTTATTTCATATCCCGCTATTATTAGGGGTCTTTATCACCGTTTTCGATGTTTTCTTGCTGCTTTTGCTGGCGCGTTTCGGCTTTCGTAAAATAGAAGCCATTGTGGCCACGCTAATTGCGACTATCTTGGTAATCTTTTTATATGAAGTCATTGTGTCGAATCCACAAATGGCCGACATCCTTGGCGGCTTTGTTCCACAAACGGAAATTGTAACAGACAAAGGCGCGCTGTTTCTTGCATTAGGGATTGTGGGGGCGACAGTGATGCCACACAATCTGTACTTGCATTCGTCAATCGTTCAGGCCCGCCAGTACAATCGATCTGATCGAAAATCCATCAAGGAAGCCGTCCGTTTTGCCACTATCGACTCTAACATCCAGCTTTCGGTAGCATTTGTTGTCAACTGCTTGCTGCTCATTCTAGGGGCCTCTTTATTCTTTGGCTACACAGGGAATTTGGATACGTTAGGGCAGCTATATCGCGCCTTGAACGATTCGAGCATTGTCGGTGCGATTGCCAGCCCAGTGCTAAGCGTGCTGTTCGCAGTAGCTCTTCTAGCGTCCGGGCAAAATTCAACCATTACAGGGACGCTTACGGGGCAAATTATTATGGAAGGCTACATCCACATGAGAATGCCAATGTGGGCAAGACGAATGTTCACGCGGGTGCTTGCCATCATTCCAGTGGTAATTTGTATCCTTGTATTTGGTGACACGGAGGCAGTTGTTGAACAGTTGCTCATTTACTCGCAGGTATTTTTGAGTGTTGCATTGCCATTTTCGATTATCCCGCTGACGATTTTTACCAGCAATAAGAAATTAATGGGCGAATTTCGTAATAAAATTTGGGTGATCATCCTCGCGTGGGGCATTTCGATTCTGCTGACCGTGCTAAATGTCTGGCTGATCATCTCAACGTTCACAGGTTAAGTAAATATCAAAAATAAGCAGCAATCAAACAGGAATGATCTCCCATTTGATCGCTGCTTTTTTATTGGGCTTTCTGTATTACGCCCTGATTTCCTCATCTGTTTTAAACTGTTCGATTTCTTTTTGCAAGTCTTCTGCAAGCTTGGCTAAACTTTCGGAAGCGGCAGTTACCTCTTCCATGGCTGCCAGCTGTTCTTCGGCGGATGCCGCAATTTCAGCGTTATGCTGGGTGCTTTCAATCGAACTGGACTTCACTTTTTCCATGGCGCTTGACACTAGATCTGAGTTTTCGCTGACCTCGGCCAACAGATTATTCATGCCATTTAAATCCGTCGCAATCAAATCGGCCGCTTTTTGCAACTCTTGGAAGTTTTCAGCTGTTTTCTGAACAGCATTATAGCCACCGGCAACAGAGGACTGTATATTGTCGAATGTTTTCAGCGAGGCATGGATTTCTTCAACGATTTCGCGAATGAGGCCCTCGATGTTTTTAGCGGCTTCGCTGGACTGCTCGGCTAGTTTGCGAACTTCCTCAGCTACCACGCTGAAGCCTTTTCCTGATTCGCCGGCACGGGCCGCTTCGATAGCAGCATTTAGCGCCAGAAGGTTCGTCTGATCGGAAATTTGATTGATCGTCTGCAAGATTGTCTGAATATCGCCGGATTTTTTAGCCAGCCCTTGAACGACCCCGTTTGCCGTTGTGACGGAAGTATCAATTTGATTCATCTCGTTGACCGCTTTTTGAACCAGCTCATTGCCTTCCTTGGCGGTGCTATCGGAGTTGCGGGAGAGCTCGGCTAAATTGGTCGCACTGGTCGAAGCCATTTGCAGCCATGTGTTGACTTCTTTTAGCTGCTCAGCATTTTCCCCAATGATTTGGCTGTTTTCTTCCGTTTGCTGGGCAGAGCGGCTGATGGCATGGGTGATTTCATTTGTCGAGCTGCTTGTTTCTTCTGCACTGGCCGTTAATTCCTCGGAAGAAGCAGCAATATCATCCGCTGAACGGTGAATGGATTGAATAAGCCCATTTAGAGACTGCCTCATTTGGTTGAAAGCATCACCGATTCGACCAATTTCATCATTGCTTTCGATTTTGATTTTTACAGTTAAGTCCCCAGTACTGATCGCTTCAGCAGCTTTAACCAGTTTGTTCAAGCGCCGTGCGATCATGCGTGTAATCAGCCAAATAATAATGCCACCGATCACACTTGCAATCACCAGAACAATGATATTTTGGTAAAGCAGTGCATGTGATGCGTCAGAAATTTCTTTATCTGGCACCATAGTCGCGACTTTCCAACCGGTCAGTTTATTTGTGACATAAGTAATGTGGAATGGTTCGCCCTCGATTTTTGTTTCAAAAGTATGATGGTCTTTCTTCTGGTTAGCAATTTCTTTTGTCAGATCATTATCTGTCCCTGCTTCCCATTTACTGTCACTTACAACGTGCCCATCAGAAGTAATGATAAAGGCGTGGCCGTTTTTCCCGACTTTCGTATTTTTAACCATATTAGACAAATCTTCTAAACTAAGGAAAAGAGATGCGATATTTCTTTTATCCGGGCTGGTTTTGGCAATAGCGATGGTCATAGAATTGGTGACTTTAGAAAAATAGGGGGAGGTAATCGTGGTTTCTCCATTTGCGAGTTGGGCTTGTTGGTACCAGAAGCGGGAAGTGGGGTCGTAGTCAGTCATGTCAGATGTGGGATAGTTAACAAATTGCTTCGTATCATTAGCGACAATCATGCTCTCAATATCAGGGAAGCTGGTGACGAATGGAGCAATTTGCTTCTGTATCACCTCTGGCTGTTCAAAATTAATAGTTCCGTGTGCGATAAAATAATTAATCACATCGCATTTGGGCTGGATTTCTCCATCTACAAGCCTACTCACGCCATTGGCAATCGTGGAAGAGTTTGAGGTGGTCTGCTCTTTTAGATTGGCTCTGGAAGTGATAAAGGCGAAAAGTGATGCAGCGGCTAACGCTAAAACTAAAATAATAAGGAAGGAAAAAAGTAATTTTTTCCCAAGTGACATCGAGTGTCGGGTTTTTGGTTTGAATCTCATGACGAATCCTCCGTTTTTTTATAAAATGTAATTCTTGTTTTCATAGTATCATATTTTATTAAAAAACTTAATATATTTTTTAATAAAATAATTAGTTTTCCTGATAATGAAGTCTGGGCGGATTTTATGAAAATCATCCATGAAAATAATCGCAAACTTTTTTCAAAAAGCGGTTGATAATAGGCGGCAACCCGTGTATAATAGATAAGGTGCAAATGGGGAGGTATACGTCTGTCCATTTTGCCATGACACCCCCAATACGTTGGGGTTGTAGATGTGATGAAGTGGAAGGTTGCTGACACGCCCGGCCGCTTTGCCATGGCGGGGCACTCAGGTAATTTCCATGGAGAATGTCTATTTTAAAAGTAGGCGAGAAGGAGGGAAAATAATGGCAAAACAAAAAATTCGTATTCGTTTGAAGGCTTATGATCACCGTATCTTGGATCAATCTGCTGAAAAAATCGTAGAAACTGCGAAACGTTCTGGTGCTTCTGTATCTGGTCCGATTCCGCTTCCAACAGAAAAATCTGTTTACACGATTTTGCGTGCGGTCCACAAATACAAGGATTCTCGTGAGCAATTCGAAATGCGTACACACAAACGTTTAATCGACATCGTTAATCCAACACCACAAACTGTGGATAGCTTGATGCGTTTAGACTTGCCAAGCGGTGTGGATATCGAAATCAAACTATAAATCCAAGGCTTCTATAAAAGCCAAATTAAAAATTTCAATTAACAGGAGGTGTGACTCATGACCAAAGGAATCTTAGGAAGAAAAGTAGGGATGACACAAGTTTTCACTGAAAGTGGTGAACTTATTCCAGTAACAGTAATCGAAGCAGGACAAAACGTCGTACTTCAAAAGAAAACTGTTGACACGGACGGCTACGAAGCGGTACAAATCGGCTTTGAAGACAAACGTGAAAAACTGGCAAACAAACCCGAAAAAGGTCATGTAGCAAAAGCCAATACTGCTCCTAAGCGCTTCATTCGCGAATTCCGCGATGTAAACTTAGACGAGTATGAGATTGGTGCAGAAGTAAAAGTAGATGTATTCGCAGAAGGTGACATCGTAGACGCAACTGGCGTATCGAAAGGTAAAGGATTCCAAGGTGTTATCAAACGCCACGGACAATCTCGTGGACCAATGGCTCACGGTTCTCGTTACCATCGTCGCCCTGGTTCTATGGGTCCTGTAGCGCCTAACCGTGTATTCAAAAATAAACGTTTGCCAGGTCGTACTGGTGGCGAACAAATCACGATTCAAAACCTTGAAATCGTGAAAGTAGATGTAGAAAAGAACTTGCTTCTAGTTAAAGGCAATGTTCCTGGTGCGAAAAAATCATTAGTTCAAATTAAAACTGCTATTAAAGCAAAATAATTATTCTGGAAAGGAGGACTAACGAATGCCAAAATTAAGTTTACTTAAACAAGACGGATCTAAAGCAGGCGAAATCACTTTGAATGATGCGGTTTTCGGGATCGAACCAAACGAAAACGTTGTTGTTGATGTGATTTTGAGCCAAAGAGCTTCCTTACGTCAAGGAACTCATAAAGTTAAAAATCGTTCTGAAGTACGTGGTGGTGGACGTAAACCATGGCGTCAAAAAGGTACTGGTCGTGCTCGTCAAGGCTCGATTCGTTCCCCGCAATGGCGTGGTGGCGGTATCGTATTTGGCCCAACTCCTCGCTCGTATGCGTACAAATTACCGAAGAAAGTTCGCCGTTTAGCGCTTAAATCAGTTCTTTCTACTAAAGTGAATGACGAGAACATCATTGTTCTTGAAAATCTTGCTTTTGAAGCGCCAAAAACAAAAGACTTCGCGGCTTTCCTTAAAAATATCTCTGTTGATACGAAAGCTCTTGTTGTAGTAGCAGGCGAAAGCGAAAATGTAGAACTATCTGCACGCAATCTTCCTGGCATTACAGTTATCCCAGCTGAAAGTATCTCAGTACTAGAAGTTGCTAGCCATGATAAACTTGTTATCACGAAAGCAGCTGTCGAAAAAGTAGAGGAGGTGCTTGCATAATGGATGCACGCGACATCATTAAGCGCCCAGTCGTAACAGAAGAATCTACAAGTATTCTTGATGACAAGAAATACACTTTTGAAGTAGATACTCGCGCGACTAAAACTCATGTAAAACATGCGATTGAAGAAATCTTTGATGTGAAAGTTGCTAAAGTCAACATCATGAACTACAAAGGTAAAAAGAAACGCATGGGCCGTTATGTTGGCTATACAAACAAACGTCGTAAAGCGATTGTTACACTTACAGCTGACAGTAACGAAATTCAATTCTTTGAAGTTTAATTGAACGTTTAGAATAAAATTCTAATGAGGAGGGAAAAACATGGCGATTAAAAAGTATAAACCTACCACAAACGGCCGCCGTAATATGACAAGTTCTGATTTCGCTGAGATTACGACAAGTACTCCAGAAAAATCTTTACTACGTCCTATGAAGAAAAAAGCTGGCCGTAACAACCAAGGTAAGTTGACTGTTCGTCATCACGGCGGTGGCCATAAACGCCAATACCGCGTGATCGATTTCAAACGTAATAAAGACGGCATTCCAGGTCGTGTTGCAACAATCGAATACGATCCTAACCGCTCTGCTAATATTGCTTTGATTAACTATGCTGATGGTGAAAAACGTTACATCATCGCTGCTAAAGGCCTTGAAGTTGGCCAAACAATTTACTCTGGAGCAGATGCCGACATCAAAGTTGGTAATGCACTAGAACTTAAAGATATTCCTGTGGGTACTGTTGTCCACAATATCGAAATGAAACCAGGAAAAGGTGGACAACTTGTACGTTCTGCTGGAACAAGTGCTCAGGTGCTTGGTAAAGAAGGCAAATACGTACTAATCCGTCTTAACTCCGGTGAAGTTCGTATGATTCTTGCTACTTGCCGCGCAACTATCGGTCAAGTTGGTAACGAACAACACGAACTAATCAACATCGGTAAAGCTGGTCGTTCCCGTTGGATGGGTAAACGCCCTACAGTTCGTGGTTCTGTAATGAACCCTAACGATCACCCACATGGTGGTGGTGAAGGACGCGCACCAATCGGACGTAAATCTCCAATGTCTCCATGGGGCAAACCAACACTTGGTTACAAAACACGTAAGAAAAACAATAACTCCGATAAATTTATCGTACGTCGTCGTAAAGGTAAATAAGCATCGGATCTTAAATCTAATAAATTTGGTAGCAGGTCAGCACGGAAGTAAGTTCCGGGCTGCATCCTGACTATGCGAAGGGAGGTTCCGTCATGGGTCGTAGCTTGAAGAAAGGACCTTTTGTCGATGACCATTTGATGAAAAAAGTGGAAGCTGCAAATGCTAGCGAAAAGAAACAAGTGATCAAAACTTGGTCTCGCCGTTCCACAATTTTCCCAGTATTCGTTGGTCAAACAATCGCAGTATATGATGGCCGCAAACACGTTCCTGTTTATATCCAAGAAGATATGGTAGGACACAAACTAGGTGAATTCGCACCAACTCGTACGTACCGCGGACACGCGGGCGACGATAAAAAAACTAAACGCTAATTCGAGAGGAGGATAATCCCCAATGGCAAATGAAGTAACAAGTGCTAAAGCCGTTGCCAAAACGGTACGTATTGCTCCTCGTAAAGCGAGAATCGTTATTGATTTAATCCGAGGCAAGCAAGTCGGTGAAGCAATCGCTATCTTGAAGTACACTCCAAAAGCAGCTTCTCCAATCATTGAAAAAGTACTCAAATCTGCTATTGCAAATGCAGAACATAACTATGACTTAGATGTAAACAGTCTAGTGGTATCTGAAGCTTTTGTTGACGAAGGTCCAACATTGAAACGCTTCCGTCCACGTGCACAAGGTCGTGCAAGTGCAATTAATAAACGTACTAGCCACATTACAGTTGTGGTATCTGAAGTGAAGGAGGGATAATACGTGGGTCAAAAAGTACATCCTATAGGTATGCGTATCGGTGTCATCCGTGATTGGGATTCCAAATGGTACGCTGAAAAAGATTATGCGGACTTCTTACATGAAGATTTACGCATCCGTGATTACATTTTCAAACGCTTAGCTGATGCTTCTGTTTCCCGTGTGGAAATCGAACGTGCTGCTAACCGCGTAAACATTACAATTCATACTGCTAAACCTGGTATGGTTATCGGTAAAGGTGGTTCCGAAGTTGAAGCACTTCGTAAGAGCCTGAATGAATTAACGAAAAAACGTGTTCATATCAACATCGTTGAAATCAAACGTGCTGATCTTGACGCTAAATTGGTTGCTGAAAATATCGCTCGTCAACTTGAAGGTCGTGCATCTTTCCGTCGTGCGCAAAAACAAGCAATCCAACGTACAATGCGTGCCGGTGCGAAAGGAATCAAAACTCAAGTATCTGGTCGTCTAGGCGGAGCTGATATCGCTCGTGCTGAACATTATAGTGAAGGAACAGTACCTCTTCATACATTGCGTGCCGACATCGACTACGCATGGGAAGAAGCTGACACAACTTACGGTAAACTAGGCGTTAAAGTTTGGATTTATCGTGGAGAAGTCCTTCCTACGAAGAAAAACAATGTGGAAGGAGGAAAATAATAATGTTAGTCCCTAAACGTGTAAAATACCGTCGTGAGTTCCGTGGTAACATGCGTGGACGCGCGAAAGGCGGCACTGAAGTAGCATTTGGTGAATATGGTCTTCAAGCAGTAGAAGCTTCTTGGATCACAAACCGTCAAATCGAAGCAGCCCGTATTGCAATGACTCGTTACATGAAACGTGGCGGTAAAGTTTGGATTAAAATTTTCCCTCATAAATCTTACACATCTAAACCAATCGGTGTTCGGATGGGTAAAGGTAAAGGTGCTCCGGAAGGCTGGGTTTCTCCAGTTAAACGTGGCAAAATTATGTTTGAAATCGCAGGTGTACCTGAAGAAGTAGCGCGTGAAGCATTACGTCTTGCAGCACACAAACTGCCGGTCAAAACGAAGATCGTTAAACGTGAAGAAATTGGTGGTGAAGCAAATGAAAGCTAAGGATATTCGTGAATTATCCACTACCGAAATTATGGACCAAGAAAAAGCGCTAAAAGAAGAGCTTTTCAACCTGCGCTTTCAGTTAGCTACTGGACAATTAGAGAATACCGCACGTATTAGAGAAGTGCGTAAAGCAATTGCTCGTATGAAAACAATTGTTAAAGAAAGAGAACTTGCTTAAAAAATCAATAAGGAGGTCTATGAAGCATGACTGATCGTAATCAGCGTAAAATTTACACTGGCCGCGTCGTATCCGACAAAATGGATAAAACCATTACAGTTGTAGTTGAAACTCACAAAAAACATGGTTTGTACGGCAAGCGCGTGAAATACTCTAAAAAATTCAAAGCGCATGATGAAAATAACACTGCGAAAACTGGCGACATCGTTCGTATCATGGAAACTCGTCCATTGTCTGCAACTAAACACTTCCGTTTGCTAGATGTTGTAGAAGAAGCAGTTATTATCTAAACCAATTTTTGGGGAGCAATTCCCATCTCTCGTAAATCTGGAAGGAGGGTGTCCTAATGATTCAACAGGAAAGTCGTTTGAAAGTGGCTGATAACTCTGGCGCACGCGAAGTACTAACAATTAAAGTGCTAGGTGGATCAGGACGCAAAACTGCTAATATCGGTGATGTTATCGTTTGTACCGTCAAACAAGCAACACCAGGCGGCGTTGTCAAAAAAGGCGAAGTTGTCAAAGCAGTAATCGTTCGTACTAAGAGTGGAGCACGTCGTCAAGATGGTTCTTACATCAAGTTTGATGAAAATGCATGTGTCATTATCCGTGATGATAAAAGTCCTCGTGGAACACGTATTTTTGGACCTGTGGCTCGCGAACTTCGTGAAAACAACTTCATGAAAATCGTTTCTTTAGCTCCAGAAGTTCTTTAAAAAATCAGTTTCAATCCAAGGAGGTGCTAAAAGATGCATGTCAAAAAAGGTGATAAAGTAAAAGTTATTACTGGTAAAGACAAAGGAAAAGAAGGCAAAGTGCTTGCTGCATTTCCTAAAAAAGATCGTGTAATTGTTGAAGGTATCAACATGGTGAAAAAACACACTAAACCATCCAACATCAATCCGCAAGGCGGAATTTTGAATGTGGAAGCACCAATTCACGTTTCTAACGTAATGTTAATTGATCCGAAATCCGGTGAACCTACTCGTGTGGGTTATGAAGTAAAAGGCGACAAAAAAGTGCGTGTTGCTAAAAAGTCCGGTCAAGTAATCGATAAATAATTAAGTGAGGAAGGAGGCAACATTACATGAATCGCCTTAAAGATCGCTATCTTAAGGAAATTGTTCCTGGTATGATGAGCAAATTTAACTATTCTTCCGTAATGGAAGTACCAAAAATCGAAAAAATCGTAATCAACACTGGTGTTGGTGACGCAGTAGCGAATGCGAAAGTTTTAGATGACGCAGTTGAAGAGCTAGCGCTAATCACTGGTCAAAAACCTGTTATCACAAAAGCAAAAAATTCTATCGCTGGTTTCCGTCTTCGTGAAGGAATGCCAATCGGTGCGAAAGTAACGCTTCGTGGTGACCGCATGTATGATTTCTTAGATAAATTAATTACTGTTTCACTTCCACGTGTACGTGACTTCCGTGGTGTATCGAAAAAAGCTTTCGACGGCCGTGGTAACTATACGTTGGGTGTGAGAGAACAATTGATTTTCCCTGAAATTGATTACGATAAAGTTTCTAAAGTTCGTGGTATGGACGTTGTTATCGTTACAACTGCGAAAACTGATGAAGAATCCCGTGAGTTGTTAACACTCGTAGGAATGCCATTTCAAAAGTAATCACTAATTAAGTAGGGAGGCGAAAACGTGGCTAAAAAATCAATGATCGCTAAACAAAAGCGTGAACCTAAATACGCTGTGCAAGGCTACACACGTTGTGAACGTTGTGGACGTCCGCATTCCGTTATTCGCAAATTCAAATTATGCCGTATTTGTTTCCGTGAACTTGCCTATAAAGGTCAAATTCCCGGCGTGAAAAAAGCAAGCTGGTAAGAAATAGTTGAAGGAAGGAGGTTAATTACACATGGTGATGACAGATCCAATTGCAGATTTTCTAACTCGTATCCGTAATGCTAACATGGTAAAACATGACAAATTAGAATTGCCTGCATCCAAAATCAAGAAAGAAATCGCTGAAATCCTGAAACGTGAAGGCTTTATCCGCGATGTTGAGTATATTGAAGATGACAAGCAAGGTACGATTCGTGTTTTCCTTAAATACGGTCAATCCGGCGAACGTGTAATCACTGGTCTGAAACGTATCAGTAAACCAGGTCTGCGTGTATACGCAAAATCAAACGAGGTGCCGAAAGTACTTAACGGTCTTGGTATCGCAATCGTATCTACTTCTCAAGGTCTTTTGACTGATAAAGAAGCTCGCGCTAAACAAGTGGGCGGAGAAGTTCTAGCATACGTTTGGTAAGAATTAGTAAAACACAAGGAGGTGCGCTAAATGTCCCGTATCGGTAAAAAACCTATTACGATCCCTGCTGGCGTGACTGTCACTCTTGACGGTTCAACTGCTACAGTTAAGGGTCCTAAAGGTGAACTTGTAAAAGAGTTCAACCCAGAAATCTCTATCAATATCGAAGGAAGCGAGATCAACGTTACTCGTCCTTCTGACAATAAAAATCACCGTGCTCTTCACGGAACGACTCGAGCTGTTTTAAATAACATGATCGTAGGTGTTTCTGAAGGCTACGAAAAAACATTGGAACTTGTCGGTGTTGGTTACCGTGCGCAAAAACAAGGTAGTAAACTTGTTCTTAACGTAGGTTACTCTCATCCAGTAGAATTCGAAGCTCCAAAAGGTGTTGAAATTGAAGTTCCTGCTAATACGAAAATCATCGTTAAAGGCTTCAACAAAGAACACGTTGGTGAACTTGCTGCTAATATCCGCGCTGTACGTCCGCCTGAACCTTACAAAGGTAAAGGGATTCGTTATGAAGGCGAATATGTTCGTCGCAAAGAAGGTAAAACTGGTAAATAATGCCGCATAGGCGATTAGAGAAGAGGTGAGTCGTGTGATTACCAAAATCGACAAAAATAAAGTACGGAAAAAAAGACATGCACGTGTACGTTCCAAAATTAACGGAACTGAAAGCCGTCCTCGTCTAAACGTTTTCCGTTCTAACAAAAACATTTATGCTCAAGTAATTGATGATGTAAATGGTGCTACTCTTGTAAGTGCATCGAATTTAGATAAAGACTTTGGTTCTGCTGAATCTAAAGTTGACGCTGCAAGCAAAGTTGGCGAATTAGTTGCTAAACGTGCTGCTGAAAAAGGTATTACTTCTGTCGTATTCGACCGTGGAGGATACCTTTATCATGGACGTGTAAAAGCTTTGGCTGAAGCTGCTCGTGAAAACGGACTTAAATTCTAATAGGTTAGGAGGGAAAATTGATGCCTGAATTTATTGATGGAAACAAATTGGAATTAGAAGAACGCGTTGTGACAATCAACCGTGTTGCTAAAGTTGTTAAAGGTGGTCGTCGTTTCCGCTTCACAGCACTTGTTGTT
This sequence comes from Listeria costaricensis, assembly GCF_900183385.1. Lineage (GTDB taxonomy): Bacteria > Bacillota > Bacilli > Lactobacillales > Listeriaceae > Listeria > Listeria costaricensis. The sequence continues at coordinate 36,888 of NZ_FXUT01000009.1, read as the reverse complement.
GTTGGCGACAAAAACGGCCATGTAGGCTTTGGTACTGGTAAAGCACAAGAGGTTCCAGATGCAATCAAAAAAGCAGTTGAGGATGCGAAGAAAAACATGGTATTCGTACCAACAGTTAACACAACCATCCCTCACACTGTTGTTGGTCGCTTTGGCGGAGGCGAAATCCTTCTTAAACCTGCTAGTGCCGGTTCTGGTGTAACAGCTGGTGGTCCGGTTCGTGCCGTACTTGAACTTGCTGGTGTTGCGGATGTTTCTTCCAAGTCTCTTGGATCTAACACACCGATCAACATGGTTCGTGCGACAATCGACGGAATCAAACAACTTAAACAAGCTGAAGAAGTTGCAAAACTTCGCGGCAAAACAGTGGAAGAATTGCTAGGATAAGGAGGGAATTATCATTATGGCGAAATTAGAAATCACTCTAAAACGTAGCTTAATCGGTCGTCCCGAAACACAACGCAAAACTGTGAAGGCTCTTGGTCTTGGCAAAACAAATTCCGTTGTTGTCAAAGAAGATAATCCTGCAATTCGTGGGATGATTAACAAAGTTAGCCATCTTTTGGACGTTAAAGAAGTTTAAGCTTTATTTTAGATATCAATCGAAGAATTGGAAATAGGAGGAGGTGCTTGACATGAAACTACACGAACTCAAACCTGCTGAAGGTTCCCGTAAAGAACGTAATCGTGTTGGTCGTGGTACAGGCTCTGGTAACGGTAAAACTGCTGGACGCGGTCATAAAGGACAAAAAGCTCGTTCCGGCGGCGGTGTACGCTTAGGTTTTGAAGGTGGTCAATTGCCATTATTCCGTCGTTTACCTAAACGTGGCTTTACAAACATCAACCGTAAAGAATTCGCAGTTGTGAATCTTGATGTTTTGAACCGCTTTGAAGAAGGTACAGAAGTAACACCTGAACTTTTGATCGAAACTGGTATTGTGCGTAACGCAAAATCTGGGATCAAAATTCTATCTAATGGATCTCTTGAGAAAAAATTGACAGTGAAAGCAAATAAATTTTCTACTGCAGCGAAGGAAGCTATTGAAGCTGCCGGTGGAAAAGCTGAGGTGATCTAATGTTTCGTACGTTAGTCAACTTCTTTAGAGTAGCTGATATCCGAAAAAAGATTCTGTTTACACTTGCTATGCTGATCATTTTTCGGATCGGAACATTTATTCCTGTGCCGGGGGTAGATGCTTCTGTTTTACAATCAACAATGGACAGTGGGATTTTCGGCTTCCTCAATACCTTTAACGGTGGGGCGCTGAAAAACTTTTCTGTGTTTGCAATGGGCGTTATGCCTTACATCACATCGTCTATTATTGTACAGCTACTTCAAATGGACGTTGTTCCTAAGCTTACTGAATGGTCAAAACAAGGTGAGATGGGTCGTAAAAAACTCAATCAGCTTACGCGTTATTTGACAATCGGACTTGGTTTGATCGAAGCTTTCGGTATGGCATATGGTTTTAACCGTATGTCTGGATCGCTTTTGATTTTCAATGATACGATTCCTCAATATATTGCGATTGCGATCGTTCTGACAACAGGTACGATGTTCCTAATGTGGTTAGGTGAGCAAATTACTGTAAAAGGTATTGGTAATGGGGTTTCCATTATCATCTTCGCGGGTATCGTTGCACGTATTCCAGACGGTCTTCGTCAGTTGTACGTTCAACAAATCGAAGGTGCCGGAGATCAGCTATTCTTGCATGTGCTGATTCTAGCAGGCATTGCGCTTGCAGCTCTTCTGATTGTCGTAGCGGTTATTTTCTTCCAACAAGCGCTACGGAAAATTCCCGTGCAGTATTCAAAACGTGTTGCTGGCAATAAACAAGGTGGCGCACAGTCCACTCACTTGCCGCTGAAACTTAATTCAGCAGGGGTTATTCCGGTAATCTTTGCAAGTGCCTTTATTGTTACACCACAAACGATTCTTACTTTCTTTGATAGTAGCAATCAAGTTGTGGCCGTTTTGAAAAATATCTTCGACTATACAAAGCCAGTCGGTATGATTTTGTATGTCGCACTTATTATCGCATTCACTTATTTCTATGCTTTTATCCAAGTTAACCCTGAAAAAGTGGCGGATAACTTGAAAAAGCAAGGCGGTTATATTCCTAGTAAGCGTCCAGGCAGAGAAACGCAAGCCTATCTAACGTCAGTCCTTTACCGATTGACATTTGTAGGTGCGATTTTCCTAGCGGTCGTTGCTATTCTGCCAACGATTGGTACTGTGGCGTTCAGCTTGCCGCAATCCCTTGCCATTGGTGGAACAAGTCTTCTAATCGTTATCGGTGTGGCACTTGACACAACGAAACAGCTAGAAGGTCAGCTTGTAAAACGGAATTACCGAGGATTCATCAAATAACACGCAGGTTCTAGCTTGGGTTTCCAGGCAGAGCCGCCTGCGCGTATGCAAGGAGCGAATCAGTTGAAATTAGTATTAATGGGACTTCCTGGTGCCGGCAAAGGTACACAGGCTGAAAAAATCGTAGAAAAATATCACATCCCGCATATCTCAACTGGGGATATGTTCCGTGCTGCAATCAAAAATGGCACAGAATTAGGGCTCAAAGCTAAATCTTATATGGATAAAGGCGACTTGGTTCCTGATGAAGTGACAAATGGTATCGTTCGTGATCGTTTGGCAGAAGATGATGCAAAAGCCGGTTTCCTTCTTGATGGCTTTCCGCGCACAGTGGAACAGGCCAAAGAGCTTGAAAGCATTTTGCGTGATCTGGGTACTGAACTTGATGCTGTGATTAACATCAACGTGGATCAAGATGTTCTGATTGAACGTCTGGCTGGACGCTTTATTTGTCCAACATGTGGTAAAACTTATCACTCCATATTCAATCCGCCAAAAGTGGAAGGGATTTGTGATCTTGATGGAAGTAAGCTTTATCAACGTGAAGATGATAAACGTGAAACAGTTGAAAACCGCTTAGCTGTTAATCTGAAACAAACGAAGCCGCTACTTGATTTTTATAAAGAAACAGGTAAACTTCATGACATAAATGGTGAACAGGACATTGATGTTGTTTTCACTGAAGTGGATGAAATTCTTGCTTCTTTTTGAGGAGAGTCGAGCTGACCACAGCTGTTAAAATAATACGTGCAAATCTGTTGGGTTTGTAGTATAATGGATAATTGGCAGTGGAATAAAAGCATCTTAGCAAATCATGATGAACGAGAGAACCGTCCCGTAGCTCTTCCGAAGGTCGTTTTGACACTACCGAACTGTAAGTGATTACTGTTCTTCTGGATTTACGGATTTCACTTTTCAGGTTGTCTATGAATGTATCAAGGTCCGATTCCTTCAAAAAAGGAGCCGAATTTTGGTGTGTTTTACGTTTTTTCATGTAATCAAGTATTTACACTGAATGAATCGTTAACCAAGTGGTCCCAGTAAATGAAGAAGGAGGTAGCGAAGATATGGCAAAAGAGGATGTTATTGAAGTAGAAGGCGTTGTACAGGATACATTGCCTAATGCAATGTTTAAAGTAGAACTCGAAAACGGTCATGTTGTGCTTGCCACTGTATCTGGTAAAATCCGTATGCATTATATCCGCATTTTACCTGGAGATAAAGTGACTGTTGAGCTTTCCCCGTACGACCTGTCACGTGGAAGAATCACTTATCGTTTTAAATAATTTGCACTCCGAAATTGAATTTATATACCGGTCTGGTTCGCCAGCTTAGTAATTATCGGTTTATAGAGACACTTTCTCTAGTAAACAAGGAGGTATATGGAATGAAAGTAAGACCATCCGTTAAACCTATCTGCGAAAAATGTAAAGTTATTCGCCGTAAAGGTAAAGTAATGGTAATTTGTGAAAATCCAAAACATAAACAAAAACAAGGATAATAAGGAGGTGCTGGACTAAATGGCACGTATTGCAGGTGTGGACGTTCCACGTGAAAAACGTATCGTTATTTCCCTGACTTACATTTACGGTATTGGTAAACAAACTGCGATCAAAGTTTTGAAAGAAGCAGGCGTTTCAGAAGATACTCGTACTCGTGATCTAACAGAAGAAGAATTAGGTAAAATCCGTGAAATCGTAGACCGTATTAAAGTTGAAGGTGATCTTCGTCGTGAAGTGAACTTGAACGTTAAGCGTCTTATCGAAATCGGTTCTTACCGAGGTATGCGTCACCGTCGTGGGCTTCCAGTTCGCGGACAAAATACGAAAAACAATGCTCGTACCCGTAAAGGTCCTTCTAAGACTGTTGCAGGTAAGAAAAAATAATCACTTTGTAAAGGAGGTAGTAAGTGAATGGCTCGTAAAACAAATACTCGTAAACGCCGTGTGAAAAAGAATATCGAATCCGGTATTGCTCACATCCGTTCTACATTTAATAACACAATTGTAACGATTACTGACACACATGGTAATGCTTTGGCGTGGTCTAGTGCCGGTGCATTAGGATTTAAAGGTTCCCGTAAATCTACTCCTTTCGCTGCACAAATGGCCGCTGAAACATCCGCAAAAGCAGCTATGGAACATGGTCTTAAAACTTTGGAAGTAACTGTTAAAGGCCCAGGTGCTGGTCGTGAAGCAGCAATTCGTGCGCTTCAAGCAGCAGGTCTTGAAGTTACAGCAATCAAAGATGTAACTCCAGTTCCACATAACGGATGTCGTCCTCCTAAACGTCGTCGTGTATAAGTAGTCGCTTTTAATGCTTGCTTATAGACGTGGTTATCTGTCTTAATATCAGGCAGAGAGGTCGGCTAGACTTAAGAAATAAGACGTTTTGAAGGAGGGTAAATTTGAATGATCGAAATTGAAAAGCCAAAAATCGAGACGATTGAGATCAGCGATGATGCCAAGTATGGAAAGTTTGTTGTAGAACCACTTGAGCGTGGATATGGTACAACTTTGGGTAACTCCTTACGTCGTATTCTATTATCTTCACTTCCAGGTGCAGCCGTTACATCAATTCAAATTGATGGTGCTTTGCATGAGTTTTCTGTAATTGAAGGTGTAGTTGAAGATGTGACAACGATGATTTTGAATATCAAAAAACTAGCCTTGAAAGTATATTCTGATGAAGAAAAAACATTAGAAATCGATATGCAGGGACCTGGTGTTGTTACAGCAGGAGATATCAACTATGACAGCGATGTTGAAATTTTGAATCCGGATTTGCACATTGCTACACTTAGCGATAATGCAAAATTCCATGTTCGTTTGAATGCCACTCGTGGTCGCGGTTATACACCAGCTGATCAAAATAAACGTGAAAGTATGCCAATTGGTGTGCTTCCAATCGATTCTATTTTCTCACCTGTTATTCGTGTGAATTATCAAGTGGAAAATACGCGCGTCGGTCAATCAACCAATTATGACAAGCTAACGTTTGATGTGTTAACAGACGGAAGTATCAGCCCGGAAGAAGCTGTATCTCTTGGTGCAAAAATTCTTTCTGAGCATTTGAGCATTTTCGTTAACCTAACAGATGAAGCGCAAAAAGCTGAAATCATGATTGAAAAAGAAGAAAGCCATAAAGAGAAAGTACTTGAAATGACAATTGAAGAACTTGACTTGTCTGTCCGTTCTTATAACTGTCTGAAACGTGCTGGAATCAATACAGTTCAAGAGCTTGCTGATAAATCCGAAGACGATATGATGAAAGTCCGCAACTTGGGCCGTAAATCGCTTGAGGAAGTTAAAGTAAAACTTGCTGATCTGGGCTTATCTTTAAGAAACGAAAACTGATAGAAACGTAAGGAGGGAAATCCATGGGTTACAGAAAATTAGGTCGTACAAGTTCTCAACGTAAAGCATTGCTTCGTGATCTTGCGACTGATTTAATCGTACACGGCCGTATCGAAACTACGGAAACACGTGCAAAAGAAGTTCGTAAAGTCGTAGAAAAAATGATCACTTCTGGTAAAAAAGGTGATTTGCATTCTCGTCGTCAAGTAGAAGCGTTCATTCGCCATGAAGTTGCTGACGTACAACAAGTTGATAAAACGAAAAAAGACGGTACTACTGTCAAAGTTAACCAACCTGTATATGCACTTCAAAAACTTTTTGATGAAATCGCGCCTAAGTACGCTGATCGTCAAGGTGGTTACACTCGTATCTACAAAAAAGGACCTCGTCGTGGTGACGGAGCTCCAATGGTAATCATCGAATTAGTTTAATAACTGATTTTCTAGAAGCAAGTAGAGTGTCATGATAAGCCGCCGTTTTTGGCGGTCTTGTCTAGCTCTGTGTGTTCTCCTTTGACCGTGGTCTGAGGAGAGCGCAGGCTTTTTTTATTTCTTCTCGACTCAAAGTGTTGATGCTTTGAGTTTTTTTGTGTTTTCGGCGTGCATCCCGGTGGCCGCTCCATTATAATGAAACAAAGAAAGGAGTGCTATTGGATGCAAAAGTTGACCGATGAAGCAATCAGACATGCACGTTTTTACAACTCTGGCTTGTATGAACCGTTTTTAAGCTGTCAGGAGGCCGCTAGCAGGCTTTTCGGCATACAGGCGCAATATCAACAGTTCGCCGATATAAATTTGTATAACCGTGTTGACGGACTTGATAAAGAAAGATTGACGGATTTATATCAGCAAAGCGGGCTAATCAAATTGTGGGGACAGCGGATGACGGTACATCTGTATGAGTCGGCGGATTGGGGCATCTTACAGGCACTCTATCAAGAAAGGCACAACTGGGTGAAAAAACAGTTTGCAGAACGGGAGCTGGATTTGGATATCCTACTTGCGGAGATGGAGGAGTTGCTGCTTACGAAGGGGCAGGTCGACAAGGGGGAGATTGCGGCGCTCCTAGGTGAGAACAGTAAGGAGCTGATGACGTGGGGCGGCATTTTGATACAGGCAACACTGGATGGGCTGCTTTATTGTGTACCGGAAACGCCAAAAACGCGTCTTTATCGACACAATCGTCTGCTTGAAGCAACACCGGCACAGTATGATAAAGATGCGGCTGTGATAGAGATGCTGCGACGCTATTTTTGCGCTTATGGGCCGGCTTCTTTACGGGATTTCAGGCATTGGTCGGGACTTAAAGCGGCGGATTTTATGCCATTTATAAATGAGGCGCTGGCGGATTTTACCGTAGTGTCGGATGAAAGGGGATCTGTTGTTTATTATCACCCGGACTACTTTTTCCCGGAAGTAAGAAAAGGGATTATGATGCTTGGTAAATTTGATCCGTTATTTGTATGCTATGCGGATAAGCGCTGGATTGCGGCAGAGGATGAAATTAGCTTGATTTGGCGAAAGGCGGGGCAGATTGAATCCGTGCTGCTTATTGATGGGAAACTTCGGGGGACTTGGCGGTACCAGATTCAGGGCGGAAAGGTTCAATTTAGGCTGTTCCCAAATCGAAAAATTAGCAAACCTGACTTGAAGCGTATCGAAGTAAAATGTCAGGAGCTTGCGCAATTTATGGGGAAAGAGTTGCAAGGAATTATAATGGAATAAAAGGAGAGAGCAAATGTCGATTACACCAAATTATTTTATGAGTTATCTGGATAGACGTCTTTTGGATGAAAAATTGAAGGAAAACTATCAGCAAACTGTTTTTACATATTATCAGAATGACCAAGAAGTGCAACTTGCGCAGGGGGCTGGCTGCTTTTTTTATGACTGCTCGGAAACTTTTATTGCGGAAAAGCTGATGGAAATCGGAAAAGAGCTTTTATTTTTGGAGATCGTTTGTAGTCCAAGTATACAGAAGTTTTCTTTTCTGCATCATTGTCCGCGCTTGGAAGTTTTGCATATTTCATGGAACCGTGGCTGTAAGGAATTATGGACTGGAGATGTGACACCCAATCTTCGCCATCTATCGCTGTTTAATTTTTCAAAAGTGAAAAGCTTAGAGCCGTTGACAACTTTGCCAAAGCTTGAAACGTTGACGCTAGATTACCGGTTAGATGCAAAGTGGCAGTTGGAAAGTTTTGAGCCGCTGACTAGAATGAAGAAGTTGACTTATTTGCAGCTTTGGCGTGTGCAGAGTAGGCAAAAGGATGGTGAGCAGCTTCAAAAACTTGTGGGACTAAAAATTTGTCATTTGGATAAAAGTTTACTCACGCAGGAAGAATTTGCGGTTTTGGCGGGAAAATTGTCAAAAACGAGCACAAATTTTGACCATGCCTATCATCCGTTTTTAGAAGTGAATGAATTGCGAAAGAATCTAGCTGGAAAAGGGCGGCTGCAAATTTTCCCATGGGGGAAGGGGAAGCGCTATTTGCTCTTGCAGAAGGGCAAGGATAATGAGAAAAAATTGGCGCAACTTCAAAAGATGGAGGAGCAGTATCAAATAATCAAAAGCGCTTCTGNNCAGAAGCGCTTTTGATTATTCCATTTTTTCCAATGTAATGTTGGGCAATTTTTGAATGTAGTGAAATAAGTCTTCTTCTTCACCGTAATGCTTGGTTTTGGCAATTAGCTGGACGCGAAAAACGGTTGTTTCACCAAATTTCTCTTTTTGAGCGGTGTAGCTGGAAACGCGGTATTGATGCTCGCGCAAATAATCCGTTACGATGGTCAAATTTTCTTCGCAATCAGTGGAATAGCTGAGTGCCACACTATGCAGGCTAACTGACTTAAAAACAAAGCTCAACACTTCCAGGCCGATCAATGTCAAAATGGTTGCGCCGATTCCGAGAGCATACATGCCAGCACCGATCGCAAGGCCGATTCCTGATGTAGCCCATAAACCGGCGGCTGTTGTTAACCCGCGGACGAATTGTTTTTGAATGATAATTGTACCAGCACCAATAAAGCCAATGCCACTTACAACTTGTGCGGCGACACGGCTGGGATCAAATGAAACATTCGGGTTATTTAGGACTTCGGAAAATCCATATTGCGAGACGATCATGATCAGCGCACTACCCAGCGAAACAAGGAAATGCGTGCGGAATCCGGCTTCTTTTGCGCGAATTTCACGATCAAGTCCAATAACCGCTCCTAAAAGACTGGCAACAAATAAGCGTAGTAAAAATTCCCACCACATGTTGTTCACCTCTTTTTCTATGCGTATTTATTGTACCTCTTTTTAACAAAAGAAACATTAAACAGCCTTTGCACCTGTAACTGGTTTATACTATAATAAGGGCAGTGTAAACTAGTAAAGCGAGGTGCAAAGGCGTGGCGGAAGATTTTATCAGACTGGAGCACGTTTTTTATAAATATGAAGATGAGCCGGATTTTGCTGTGAAGGATGTTTCTTTTTCTGTGAAAAAAGGCGAATGGCTGGCGCTTGTTGGTCATAATGGTTCAGGCAAGTCGACAATTGCCAAGCTGCTAAACGGTCTATTATTTCCAGAAGATGGCTTGATTAAGATCGGTCATTTTGTGCTGTCGGAAAAGAACATCTGGGATATTCGTCGGCAGGTGGGAATGGTCTTCCAAAATCCGGACAATCAATTCGTCGGTGCAACTGTGCAGGATGATGTCGCTTTTGGACTGGAAAATCATGGCATTCCGCATGAAACGATGGTCACCCGGGTGGAAAATGCCATTGAGGAAGTGGGCATGGCCGGATACGCGCTTCATGAACCGGCACGGCTTTCAGGCGGTCAAAAGCAGCGGGTGGCGATTGCCGGTGTGATTGCTTTGCAGCCGGATGTGATCATTTTGGATGAGGCGACTTCCATGCTTGATCCGCGCGGTCGGGCTGAGGTCATGGAAACCATTCGGATTTTGCGGGAGAAAGAAGAGATCACGGTCATCTCAATCACACATGACTTGGATGAGGTATTGTTTGCCGATCGGGTCATTGTGATGAATAACGGAGAAGTCTATCGTACGGGGACACCGCAGGAAGTATTTTCTGAGGCACAGGAAATGGCGCAAATCGGACTGGGTGTACCTTTTATAGTAGAGCTTGAAAACCGATTAGCCGAAAAAGGATACTGGTCAGGTGAATCAGTTCTGTCGGAAGGAGCGTTACTCGATCAATTATGGACATTACACTCGAACAATTAGGATTTAGTTATCAGCCGGGTAGCCCATTTGAAAAGCGGGCACTTGAACAGGTCGATGTGGCGTTTCGTTCTGGCAGCTATTCGGCGATTATTGGACATACAGGCTCCGGGAAATCGACCCTTCTGCAGCATTTGAATGCATTGCTGTTGCCTACGGAAGGGAAAATTACGATTGGCGATCGGGTGATTCAGGCTGGCGAAAAGCAGCGCGGCTTAAAGGGCTTGCGTGAAAAAGTTGGGATTGTTTTTCAATTTCCGGAAGCACAGCTATTTGAAGAAACGGTCGAAAAAGATATTTGCTTTGGTCCGATGAATTTTGGCGTGTCAGAAGAAGATGCCAAAAAACGAGCGCGTGAGGTCATTCGGGAAGTCGGGCTTTCAGAAGAGCTGCTCACAAGATCGCCGTTCGAGCTATCTGGTGGACAGATGCGGCGGGTGGCGATTGCTGGTGTTTTGGCGATGGATCCGGAGGTGCTGGTGCTGGATGAACCGACTGCCGGCCTTGACCCCCACGGTCGAACGGAGATCATGGAGATGTTCTACCGGCTCCATCAGGAAAAGGGACTGACGACCATCCTTGTGACGCACAGCATGGAGGATGCCGCGCGCTACGCCGAGAAAATCGTGTTGATGAAAAACGGGACCATTTTGCAGACTGGTACGCCGCGGGAAATTTTTAGTGAGGCCGACAAGCTGCTAGAGCTGGGACTCTTAGTGCCGGAAGTCGTTCGTTTTCAAAAAGCATTCGAGCGCCGCTTTCAGACGAAACTTGAAAAAACGTGTCTGACAATGGACGAGTTGATTGAAGCGATGACGCCGCAACTTCACAAAGGTGGAGACGCGACATGATGGATAAAATGATCCTGGGGCGTTACATTCCAGGAAATTCTTGGTTGCATCGTACGGATCCGCGGGCAAAAATTACGGCGGTCATGGCTTTTATTGTGATTGTTTTTTTAGCTAACAACTGGCAGACGTATACCATTTTATTTCTCTATGTTCTGTATTTGGTCTTTTCATCGCGGGTTTCCTTTAAGTTTTTCTTAAAAGGGTTATTGCCGATCATGTGGCTGATCATTTTGACGCTCGTCTTGCAGATTTTTTTCACGCAGGGCGGGGATACGCTACTGGCATTTGGACCAATCAAAATTACCACGCTTGGCCTTGCTAACGGAGTAAAAATGTTTTGCCGCTTTATTTTGATTATCTTTATGACAACACTTTTGACACTAACGACAAGTCCGATCGAGCTGACGGACGGTTTGGAGAAAATTTTAGCGCCATTTCGAGTTGTGCGACTGCCTGTACATGAGCTGGCTTTGATGCTTAGTATCTCACTTCGGTTTATTCCCACTTTGATGGACGAAACGGAGAAGATTCTAAAAGCTCAGAAGGCACGCGGAGTTGACTTTACAAGTGGCAAAGTCAAAGAACGAATCAAATCAATCGTGCCGCTTTTGGTGCCGCTTTTTATTAGTGCGTTCAAACGAGCGGAAGATTTGGCGATTGCAATGGAAGCACGAGGCTATCGAGGAAATCAGGGAAGAACGCGGTTTCGCCTTTTAAAATGGCGCTGGGCAGATACCTTTTTGATGATTTCGCTGGGTTTGCTGATGCTTGTATTGCTATGGTTGAAAAATTAAGGAGAGAAGTATATGGCGCGTTATAAAGCGACGATTGCTTATGATGGCAGCGGCTTTAATGGCTATCAGATTCAGCCGAACGGTCGGACGGTTCAGGCTGAGATAGAAAAGGCACTGCAAAAGATGCACAAAGGTGAGCATGTGCGAATAACGGCTTCGGGACGGACTGACACGGGTGTACATGCAAAAGGGCAGGTGATCCATTTTGATTCACCGCTTGCAATTGAGCCTGCGAATTATCGCCAAGCCTTGCAAGTCATGACGCCACTTGATATCAGCTTTTTGACGTTGGAGCGGGTTTCAGATGATTTTCATGCCCGTTTCCAGACCAAGTCAAAGGAGTATCGCTATGTGGTGAAGAGAAGCGAGGTATTTGATCCGTTTAGTCGCCATTTTGCGTTGCATTATCCTCATCCCTTAGATCTTGAAAAAATGCGGGCAGGGGCAGAGGTGCTTATTGGTGAGCATGACTTTTCCAGTTTTTGCTCCGCGAAAACAGAACGAGAAAATAAAATCCGAACCATTTATGAGATTGAAATTATGGAAATAGATCATGAAACAATTGTTTTACGATATAAAGGAAATGGTTTTTTATATAACATGGTAAGAATTCTTACAGGTTCACTGCTGGACGTTGGGAATAATAAAATATCCGTTTCAGAACTTAAAAAGGCACTAGAAGCACGAGAACGAACGGCGTTAAGCAGCAAAACAGTCGCACCACAAGGACTGTATTTGTGGAAAGTTGCATATGAAACAAGAGAGACAATGTAAAATGTCTCTCTTTTTTTTGATAAAAAAACAGTTAATTAAATTGTTTTTTAGATTTGGACAAAAAATTGCCATAAATTCAATTTGTAGGTCATTTCTCTAAGAAAATAGTTGAAAAAAGAGAGATATTTGTGCATATTAAAATTCGGTTAAGCTATTTTTGTACTTTAATAAAAGAAAATTGTTTTTCGTTTCGCAAGGAGGGATTTTAGTAAGAAGATTCATTTGATAAACTAATAGACATATAAATAGATAAGACAATTTAATAGGAATTTTGACAAAATCAGGTGCATTATTGGAGGGATGAGGGTGCCGAAAATCGCCAAAAAAGATAAGCTTGAAAGACTTGCGTACAACTATATCAAAGAAAAAATTCTTAGTGGCGAATACTTACCAGGAGAAAAGGTCGTTGAAGCACGACTGTCGGAAGAACTCAATATGAGCAGAACGCCGATTCGTAAAGCTATCAATCAGTTATGTCATGCTAATTACTTAATTTATAAGCCGAATAAAGGTAATTTTGTCAGCGGACATGACATTGGCTTACCAGAATATATTTCGCGTCTACGATTGATGGAACTGCTTTCGATTTATTCGGTTGAGAAAATTTTTGCATTAAAAGAGCATCATGAAGAGCTTCTGCTGATGTATGCGGAGAAATTGGCACTGGAAGGACCTGAAAAATTTGATCTGGAAGAATTTTTCCTTTTTGTCATTGAACGTTCAGGAAATCATTACTTTAACCAGTTGAGCAGGTCGGTTTGGATGGATTTTGAGGAAAAAGCGACGGATGAGGTCAGAGTTTTACTCAATTCTAAAAATCCATTGATCTATGAGAAGGCCATGTTTATCTTAAAACAATTTTCTTGTGGAAGCTGTGCGGATACAAAAGAAGCAATAAAAGAGTTGATTCGCTTTATGATACTTGAGGCATTCTGAAGAGCAAATGGGAGGAATGAAAGATGGAAACGATGGGAATAATGACAGAGAATGAAGTTTTTACATATTTTCAAAAACAGGATAATTTCAGTAAATTTTGTCATGTAGTTGAATTGCAAAAAGAGGATAAATTTCCAGAACTCAGCAGTACGGAATATATTTATTTTATTGAGCATGGCTTGGTTTGCTATCAATATGAGGGTGGATCAAAAACAATTATTCCGGCTTTTCTCTGGGACGGTGACATGATTAGTCCGTTTCGACAAAAAGCGCTTTCGGGTTTTAGCTTATATTTTTATGCGCTGAAAGATACGAAAATGTGGCGGATTCAGAAGAAAGAAGCTGAACGTTATTTGCGCAGATCCAACTGGCTGAATCGACTTTATCATAATGAGTATTCACAGGAGCGGGAAGTGATACAAAATTTGTATCATCGTGGTTTTTACAGTGCTGAAAAGCTGGTAATTGCTTGCTTATATCAACTGGCCTCGCGCTACTGCGATGAGGATGCGTCGGAATGGGTTTTGCCGAATGAAATTACGCAGGCGCTTTTTGCTAATTATGTGGGCATCAGTCGCGAGCATTTAAGTGGGATTATTACTGAGCTGTTGGAAGGCGGGCAAATCCATACAGAGCAGAAAGCGTGGAAGGTGTTAGATGCTAACAAGACAAGAAATATCTATGCTTCTTTAGCGGAAATCAATTTGTAGAACATCGTGTTGCGCAACTTTTCGCCAGATGATTCGTGTAGAGATATTTTTGAAAAACGCATTGACTTTTAGCGTCAAAAATTGTATTATGGACTATGGTATTGTTTACCCCACAATAAGCCCCGGAAGGTTGTTGTGTTGAATAAAACAATAGTAAATTTATTTAGTAGGGTTTCGGAACAAGGAACGGTTCCGGGCGCTGAAATTTTTTTAAAAGATTTTAGGAGGGTAACTCATGCGTACAACTTATATGGCGAAACCAGGCGAAGTAGAACGTAAATGGTACGTGATCGACGCTGAAGGTGTTTCACTAGGTCGTTTGTCCAGCGAAGTAGCATCTATTCTTCGTGGTAAAACGAAACCACAATTTACTCCACATGTAGATACTGGAGACTTTGTAATCGTAATTAATGCTGGTAAGGTAGGTCTTACTGGTAAAAAAGCAACTGACAAAATCTATTACCGTCACTCGCAATATCCAGGCGGTTTGAAAACTCGTACTGCAGGCGAAATGCGTACAAACAATCCTGAGAAATTAATCGAGCTATCTGTTAAAGGTATGCTTCCAAAGAATTCTCTTGGACGTGATCAATTCAAAAAACTTCACGTATATGCTGGCGCTGAACATGAACATGCAGCACAAAAACCAGAAGTATACGAACTACGCGGTTAATTTATAAAAGGAGGAAATCTAAGTGGCTCAAGTACAATATTACGGAACAGGTCGTCGTAAAAGCTCTGTAGCACGTGTACGTCTAGTACCAGGCGACGGCAAAGTAGTTATTAATAATAGAGACTGGGAAGATTACATCCCATTCGCAGCACTTCGCGAAGTAATCAAACAACCATTAGTTGCAACTGAAACACTAGGCAACTATGATGTATTAGTAAACGTACATGGTGGTGGCTACACAGGTCAAGCCGGAGCAATCCGTCACGGCGTAGCACGCGCACTTTTACAAGTGTCTCCTGAGTACCGTCCAGCACTTAAATCTGCTGGCCTACTTACTCGTGACCCTCGTATGAAAGAACGTAAAAAATACGGTCTTAAAGCAGCTCGTCGCGCACCACAATTCTCAAAACGTTAATAAAATGTTTAAAACCTCTCTCCAAATCTGGAGAGAGGTTTTTTTGTTATCCATCCGAGTCTTTCCTAATAAGCGGCTGCTCATTGGGAAACTTCATAAATGAAAAAGACTTATTTGTGTGCGCTTTTTTTCTTAAGCTGTCGGTCAATAATGATTTCACCGCAGATGACGGCGGCAAGAACGCCTATTATTAGAAATAGAATATAGCTGATTGGATTTTCTCCTTCTGGTGGGATTAAGAAGAAAACAGCGCTAAAAGCGAAAAAGATAAATTGAATGAGCGCAAACATTGTTCCCACCCAAGGCTTGCCGGGAATTTTAAAAGGGCGATTGATATCGGGATCCATTTTCCGCAGCTTTATATATGCGAACGAAAGCACGATATAAGGCAGAAAGAAAATAATGGATGTAAATGACAGCAATGTCCAAAATAGGCTTGCGTTGCTTGTTGAAATGAATCCATAGAAAAGTAGTAGAGCGGTGGAGGAGAGGCCGAGTAGAATTGCAGGGCCGACGGGTGCATAGGCGCGATTTGTTTTGGCAAAGATTTTTGGTAGTTCGCCCTCTAGACCTGCTTCTAAAGTTGCTTTATTGCCAGCAAGTGACCAGCTGAAAATATATCCTAGCAAAGCTACAAAGGAGATGAGACCAACGATTGTCACGGAGACATTGCCAAAAATTTTACCAAAGGCTTCAAATAGGCCGGAATCAGGATCAATTTCGGCGGCGGGCATAATAATCAGCATTGCAACTGCCGAAATAATGTATAAAATGATTGTTGTAATACCACTTGAAAAAACGGCTTTAGGAACATCGCGACTTGGATTTTTCATTTCACCTGCTGATACGCTGATAAGGTCATAGCCAGTAAGTGCGTAAACATATACAGGAACCAAGGCTAGAAAGCTCAAATCGAATGTTGGAATAATTGTTGACCATGAAAAGATCGTTTGGGAACCTTTCGTGATCAAAACATAGATAGCTCCAGCAATAAGAGCTAGACAGGCGACTAGTTTGCAAACGGTACTAATTGTAGAGAGCCACTTGGAATTTTTAAGATCGATGCAGTTGAATCCGACAACAATCCAGGTACAAATGACACAAAAGAGTACCATCTCCCATACGCTTAAATCAGGGAAGAAGAGTAATTGCAGAGCAGAGCCCATTACAACAAGTGTGTAGGGGACAAATCCAGCTACATTGATCCAGTACCACCAAGTTGTGCGAGCTGCCCAGCGATCGCCGAATGCCCGTTTTATCCAAACATAAATGCCTCCTTGGTCGGGATAAGTTGCACCTAACTCTGCGCAGATTAGGCCGTGTGATAAAAAGAAGGTGGCGCCTAATACGATGAAACAAAAAATTAGTGAGGGTCCCATTGAAGCCTGGGAAGCAATCAATTCAAGCGAGAACACAGCGGCAAATGAAAGTGAAACAATGTCAATAAATCCTAGCTTTTTCATTTGGTCCATGATTATCAGCTCCCTTAGTAGTTTAAATTTTCATCTAGAAAAGTACGAATTGAGCTGTCAAACTGTTGCTTGGTAAGATTGGCTGGGCGTTTAAGTAACGGATATAAAAACCAAGCTAACAAGCCGCGCTGAATATGGAGCCGATTTTCAGCCTCTTGAAAAACGAGGGACCGAGTTGGATGATCTAGCACTTCACTAGTAATTTCAACATCGCGGTTTGCGGGCAAGCAGTGCAGGGCTTTGCAGGTATCGGGAGCTAGTTCTAGTAGTCCCATATTCAATTGGTAGTCGGGTGAAAAAGCGGCCAAGCGTTCTTCTGTTTCGTCCTCATAGCCATAGTAATACCAAACATCTGGAACAATAAAATCCGCATGTCGAACCGCTTCAAAAACATCTTCTGTGATTGTCAAGTGACCGCCAGTTTCTTGCATTTTTGCTTCTATTTTTTGAATTTCTTCCGGGCTCATGGAGTATTTTTTTGGTGAGGCGATGGTATAATCTAGCCCTAAAGAAGCGCAAAGATGGGCATGCTCATGCGCCATAATGCCATTTTCACCAGAATCTCCAATAAATACGATTTTGAGATCATCAAGTTTTTTTCCTTCGGGCATATGTTCAATCATGGTTAAAAGATCGGCGAGCCCTTGAGTAGGGTGGATGTAGTAGGTCATGGCATTAAAGACGGGCACTGAGGAGTACTTGGCGACTTGCAGCACAGTTTCGTGATCCTCCGTGCGAATCATAATTCCGTCACACATGCTGGAAATGACTTTTGCCGTATCTTGTATGGCTTCGTGTGAGCCGAAATGGATCTCGCCGGGTTTTAAATATAGGGCATGGCCGCCGAGCTCAGTCATGGCTGTTTCAAAAGATATTCGTGTACGTGTTGAGGGTTCTTCAAAAATCATGGCTAAGGAGGCGCCGTCTAAAAGTTTGGGTACGGCATTTTGGGAAGCGGCTTGCTTTAATAATTGGGAGACCTCTAAAATATTAAGAATTTCTTCTTTAGAAAGGTCATAGTTGTCCAGAAAATGCCTAGCAGATGCGTGCGTGTGATGTGAAAGTTTCATTGAAAATCTTCCTTTCTGAAATGGATTGTTAGAATGTTGATTGCTGAATTTTTTAAGCGGTAGTATAATTTTTGTGAAAGGCGGAGATGACATGGTGCAAAAAGATCATTTTCTCGAGATAGCGAATCGGAAACTACCAGAATTAAATGAATCGGATAAAAGAATTTTTTACTATGTGCTTAAGAATATTGAACGTGTTAAGAGCATGAGCATTCGTCAATTGGCCGCTGAATGCTATGTGTCTTCTTCTACGATTTTCCGTTTTGTCAAAAAATTGCAATTTGATGGCTATAGCGACTTTGTGAACAGTCTGTCAATGTCAGATAAAACGAAAGCGTTACCAAAAGTGATTCAGCAACTTGATTATAAGGGTGAGTATTTAAAGAATATTACTGAATCGATTCGGGTTTCGAGTGAAGAAAACATGAAAGCAGTTAATCGATTGTTGGATAAAAATCCGACCATTTACTTAATAGGTGAAGCATTAGATTTGCAGGCATTGTATTACGTCAACTGGTTGTTTTCCGCCTATCATTTTCAAACCGTGCTATTGTCACAAGCGATTTGTCCTAAAAATGCTGTTTTGCATATGAGGGACGAGGATGTGTTGTTTGCTTTTGCATACTCTGGAAAAGATCCGCTAGTTGTAGAAGTGATCGAGCAGGTGCGAAAAAATAGTTTGGCAAAAGTCGTGACATTCACGCGTGCAGACAATAACCTCATTCAGAATCTTTGCGATATCGACTTTTATATTTTCACGGATGAGACCCATCTTGATGAGCAGGATATCACTTCCAGAGTTTCAATGATCGCCATTACGGAATTGATCCTTTATTTACGAACGGCAGAAAATTGAAATGTTTCATAGAGAGCGCTTTCTATAAAGTAAAATTAGCACCAATTTTCACGAGCGTCTATACTTTTTAAACACAATGTACCACTGGAACAAGAATAGAGAAGTGTTCCGCAAACTGAAACAATTTTGGAACACCCCGAAATAAGCAGCTGGAACATAAGCTGGTTGTGACGGGATGCATGAAAAATAAACGAACCTAAAATCGAGCAAGTGTCCATTCAAAAAATGGCTTTCTTTTGCTTGATTTTAGGTTCGTTTCATTAGGCTTCAACCTTTTGATTTTAAGAATGACTAAAAATTTCACAAGTATGGGAATTTAACTTGCGGGCGCTTTTTTATTCATTCAGTTTCAAAAAACGCTGGGCGGCGATGGAGCTTGCGCCTTGTAGGATCGCTTGCTTGGCGAGGGTCGAAGGCTGGATCGTGATGGAGGCTGTTAAGAAGGAAGTCAGATTTTCTTTTACCAGCGGGATCATGGTTGGGAGCGCGTCGACAAGGCGGCTGTTGATGTAAATGATTTCCGGGTTGAAGGTGTTGCTGACATTGTTGATCGCGATGGCTAGATATTTGGCGGTCTGGTCGACTAGTGCTTTCGTTTCGGAGTCGCCAGTCAGAAAGGCGGCTTTTACATCGGCAATTGTTGGAGTGGTGATACCTTTTAGCCGACCGAATTCTTCCAGGACCGCTTTTTCTGAGCAGTATTGTTCGAGACAGCCATGATTGCCGCAGGGACAGGGGCGGCCGTCTGGGAATAGGATCATGTGGCCAATTTCGCCGCTGTAGCCGTTTTTGCCGCTATGCAGTTTGCCGTCTAGTAGGATGCCAGCGCCAACGCCTGAATGGATGCTGATGGAGACGAGGTCGCGTTTGGAGCGGTCTTGGGCGAATTCGGCAATGGCGGACAGGTTGGCTTCGTTTTCTAGGTAGACGGGGACGCCTAGCTTCTGGGTCAATATCTCGGCCATATCGAGGTTCGCCAAATCATAGTAGGGCGTGAAAAGGATCTGCTGGTGCAGCACGGTGCCGTGGATGGCAATCGCCACACTGCTGATGCCGTAATGGGTCTCTGGGGCGCGGGACTGATAATCTTGGAACAGCCGCTCGACTTCTGCCAGAATGGTTTGGCGGTTCACGTGATAATTTTCACGGTGCGTTTCGTGAATGGTTTCGCCGTCTAGGTACATCAGGGCGCTCGATAGGTAGTTGTAGCCTAGGTCGATCGCGACGGTCAGCGCGGCTTTTTGGTCGAATTGCAGCAGGATCGGACGTCTGCCGCCTGCTTCGGTGCTACTTCCAATGCCGGTTTCGTTGATCAGTTTGCGCGCCAGCAAGACACGCACGATTTCTGAAACGGTGCCTTTGTTCAGTCCGGTTTCCTTGGCGAGATCAGCGCGGGAAAGTGGGCCGTTTTGAATGATTGTATGTAAAATAATTCGCTCGTTTTGTTCACGAATGGCGTATTTGTCCGTGTATTGCATGGAATGACCTCTTTT
Organism: Listeria costaricensis; assembly: GCF_900183385.1. GTDB lineage: Bacteria > Bacillota > Bacilli > Lactobacillales > Listeriaceae > Listeria > Listeria costaricensis. The sequence continues at coordinate 16,885 of NZ_FXUT01000009.1, read as the reverse complement.
CTTAAGTCCAACTGTAAACGTTTCTTTTATTTTAGCTGGATTGGTGGGGTTTGTCCATTCGTCCTTGTGAAAGCGTTTGACAAATTCTCACCGATGCTTTATGATGTTTTTTGATAGTTAGTCCATCGTACGAACTAACTTAAAAATAAGCGTTCAAAATTTAAAGGAGGCCATATCATGCGTTATTTTCCAAATGTAGAGAAGGTTCGGTTTGAGGGAACGGGGAGTGATAATCCGTTTGCGTTTCGCCACTATAATCCTGATGAGGTGGTGCTTGGCAAGACAATGAAGGAGCATCTGCGTTTTGCGGTGGCTTATTGGCACACGCTGACACAGGACGGTTCTGATCCATTCGGCCAGGCGACGAATATTCGGACGTGGCTGGCGGATGATCCGATGCAGACGGCGCGGAATCGGGTGGAGGCGGGCTTTGAATTTTTCACGAAGCTGGATGTGCCTTACTACTGCTTCCATGATGTGGATATTGCGCCGGAGGGGGAGACGCTGCGGGAGACGTTCCAAAATCAGGATGAAATCGTAGCCCTTTTGAAGGGGAAAATGGACGAGACGGGTGTGAAGCTACTTTGGAATACGGCCAACATGTTCACGAATCCTCGTTTTGTACACGGTGCCGCTTCGACGAGCAATGCCGACGTGTTCGCCTACGCGGCCGCGCAGGTCAAAAAAGCGCTGGAAGTCGGGAAAGAGCTTGGCGCGGAAAACTATGTGTTCTGGGGCGGCCGGGAAGGGTATGAGTCGCTGCTCAATACGGATATGAAGCTGGAGCAGGACAACATGGCGCGGTTCTTCCATATGGCGGTCGATTATGCGAAGGAGATTGGCTTTGATGCCCAGTTTTTGATTGAGCCGAAGCCGAAAGAACCATCCAAACACCAGTATGATTTTGATGCGGCGACTACGATGGCCTTTTTGCAGAAATATGACTTGGCGGATCACTTTAAACTGAATCTGGAAGCCAATCATGCGACGCTTGCCGGGCATACCTTTGAGCATGAATTAAATGTGGCGCGCTGCTACGGGGCACTCGGTTCGATCGATGCGAATCAAGGGGATCTGCTTTTGGGCTGGGATACGGATGAGTTCCCGACGGATTTGTCTGCTGTGACGCTGGCGATGTATCAGATCCTTGAAAATGGCGGCATCGGGCGCGGCGGGGTCAATTTTGACGCGAAGGTTCGGCGGGGGTCATTTGAGATGGACGACCTGTTCCTGGCGCATATTGCTGGGATGGATACATTTGCGCGTGGGCTGAAGGTGGCGGCTCGTTTGAAGGAAGACGGTTTTTTTGATAAGCTGATTGCGGATCGCTATGACAGTTTTAACGCGGGGATTGGCGCGGAGATTGTGGCTGGCAAAATGGACTTTCATCAACTGGCTGCATATGCGGTGCGTCATGATCAGATTCAAAATAAGTCGAGTCATTTGGAAATGGTGAAAGCGCGGCTGAATGAATATCTTTATTAAAGGAGCGGCTGAGAGTGAAATATATTGTGGGAATCGATCTGGGGACGAGTGCGCTGAAAGCCCTGCTTGTTGCGGAAGATGGAACGATTTGTGCTGAAAGTTCGGCGGCTTATCCGCTTTATCAGGAACGGGCTGGCTTTAGTGAGCAGAATCCGGAAGACTGGTATAGGGCACTCGAGGATGTGATGCGGGTGATGGCGGCGCGGCCGGAAAGCAAGGACATTGTGGGCATTAGTTTTTCAGGGCAGATGCACAGTCTGGTGCTGCTTGATCAGGCGGGACAGGTGGTGCGGCCGGCGATTTTATGGAATGATGTGCGGACGACGGCTGAGTGTGAACAAATCACGGAGGCACTTGGCGAGCGGCTGCTTGAAATTACGAAAAATCGGGCTTTGGAGGGCTTCACGTTGCCGAAATTGCTTTGGGTGCGTGAGAATGAGCCGGAAAACTGGGCGCGGGCAGTTCGTTTTTTACTACCGAAGGACTATCTGGGGTTCCGGATGACGGGCCAGCAGCAGATGGATTTTTCGGATGCGGCCGGAACGCTGCTGCTTGATTTGGCACGGCGGGAATGGAGTGCTGAAATGCTGGAGCGCTTCGACTTGCCGGTCACACTTTGTCCGAGGCTTGTGGCGTCAACGGATAGAATTGGGACTGTTTTGCCTGAGCTGGCGGCTGAATGGGGGCTTCCAGAGGGAATCGCAGTCTTTGCTGGCGGGGCTGACAATGCGTGCGCGGCTGTTGGAGCGGGCATTTTGGCTGAAGGCAGTGCCATGCTGAGTATCGGGACTTCCGGTGTGTTTTTAACGGTTGCTAAATGTGCTGAACAGGCTTATCAAGGCAAGCTGCATCTGTTTGCCCATGCGGCGGCAGACCGGTTCTACGCGATGGGCGTCACGCTTGCGGCTGGTCACAGTTTATCTTGGTTCAAAGAGCAGTTTGCCAAAGAATCAACCTATGAGGAACTGCTTGCCGATACGAGTGAGCTGGCTCCAGGGTCAGATGGGCTGCTTTTTGCGCCATACATCATGGGTGAGCGGACGCCATATCCAGACAGCCAGATTCGCGGCAGTTTTATTGGCATTGATGGTCGTCATACACGTCGCCATTTTGCGAAGGCGGTGCTGGAAGGGATCACGTTTTCGTTGCGGGATTCGATGGCATTAATGGAGCAGCACACGGATGCCCATTTTTCGGAAATCATTTCGGTCGGTGGCGGGGCTAAAAATTCGGACTGGCTGCAAATGCAAGCGGATATTTTTAATGTGCCAATTCGGACGCTAAAAAGTGAGCAGGGTCCTGCAATGGGGGCGGCGATGATTGCGGCTGTTGGCGCTGGGCTATATGAAACTTTGGAAGAGGCGGCGGAACGGTTGGTTGCCTACGCAGAGGTCTACACGCCTAATGCGGCGGCCGTGCAAGAATATCAGCGAGTTTATGCGCTTTATCGGCAAATTTATCCTGCCACCCGCGCGCTATCCCATCAATTGAGGAAATAAAAGAAAGCCTGATTGGCAGTTTGGCGCTGCTTGTCAGGCTTTTCTCGTGTTTAGATTTTCCGTTTGCGCCGCTGGACGATTAGCAAGGTGGTGCCCAATAGAAGCAGGGCAATCCCGATAACCAAAATGCTGGTGGGGATTTCCTGATCGCCAGTTTTAGGCATTTTTTGATCCGCTTTGTCAGCCGTGACGGAAATAGATTTCTCTGGCTGGGCGCTGGCATCAGCTGGTTGCTGGCTATGGTCAGATTCCTTTTCAGGCTGTGGTGTCGGGGCTGGCGTTGGCTGCACATCGGGAACTGGCTTAGGGGCAGGTGGCTGATTGGCTTCTTCTTTTAGCTTGGCAAGAGTGGCTTCATGCTGTGCCAGTAAGTCGAGGTTTCCGACGTAGCCGCGTAGGGTGCTGTCTAGCTGGTCAGCGGCTTTTCGAGCGGAAAGGATCGCTGCTTCATCAGAAAGTTGGATTTTTGCAGGGATCGCGGCAATTAGCTGTTCGACGGCTTTCGCACGATCAGTCTTTAGAATGGCGTAGGAATCAAATGGAGTTGCTTCGCCGCTATTTTTGGCATCATAGGTGTAGGCCTTAAATGTAAATCGATCTTGTGTGAAGGAAATACCGGCAAACATTTGCAGCAGGGGCTGGGCGTACTTGGCTGGATAAACTTTTGCTGCGGCAATTCGGTCAGCGGATTTTGGCTGGTAAAATTTATAGCCGCTTGTATTGATGATATGGTAGCTTTGGCCGCCGGGGTCAACATCTGTTTCAATGCCGTTTTCCGAAATCGTTTGAATCTGGCTGTCGTCCGCTTTCTCAGTGCCGTTCATTTGCTCGGAACGGAAGTAGACGTGGTCATGGCCTTGCAGCACTACATCAATGCCTAATTCGTCAAAAGTTGGTGCCAGTTGTGCCCGCAGGTCCTTGATTTCCGCGTCTTCCATGTGGCTGGCGACAGAATAGATGCCTTTATGGAACGCAACGACCAGCCATTTGGCTCCATTTGCACGGGCGGCTTTGGCATCTTGTTTCAGCCAAGCTAGCTGGTTCGCATCAAGCGGCCGCGGATCCTGATCATTCGTATTTAAAATCATGAAATGAGCCGGACCGTAATCGAAGGAATAGTAGACACCCTTGTTCAAATGGTTCGCATTCGGCTGCTTTTCAAGCATGAAATGTTGTCGGAACGTATTGTTATATGCATCATGATTGCCAGCAGCGGCTGCGATGGTCGTATTGCTGAGCAGATTTTGCGAGGTGCTGAAAAGCCAGTTCCATTCATTTTTGCTGGAGGATGTGTTCACTAAGTCGCCGGTTTGCAAAATAAATTTGGCTTCTGGATATAAGGAAAAGCCTTTGTTGAGGGTGGCGTCTGTCCAGGTGTATTCTTCCTCGGAGCTGCCTTGTGAGTCGGTGACGTAAAGAAAGTCAAAGGAGTTGGTGCCGCGTGCCTGTGTGGTGAACTTGGCTGGCTCGCTCCACACATTTTGGCTCTTGTCGCCCACACGGTAAAAGTAGGTGGTGCCGGGTTCTAGATACTTGGCGGCCACCTGATGGGAAAAGCCGCCGATCGCGGGATCATTTGCTTCCATTTGACCGGAAACGGTTTGTGCCTGGCTGAAATCAGGCGTGTTGCCCACCGCTTTCACATATTCCAAATCAGAACGGGCTTCGGTTTCGGTGTGCCAAGAAAAGCCTTTCTGGGTAAAAGTGTCCCCGTAAAACGTGACGGCAATTTTTTTCGGTACGATATTGGTTTCTTGTTCGGGGGCGTCGGTCGTGTAGGCGGATAAGCCAGCATCGAAAGTCAGATCTGAGCTCGAGCCTTTTTGCTGAAAGACTGCCACGGCCAAGGTGTTTGTGCCGTTTTTGAGTAACCCGTCAGCAAGCGGAATATGAAAACTTTCATATTCAGCGGCATCCGGTCCCAGTTCTCCAGAATAATCCGTGAAATTGATTGTGCCTTCTGCCAGCCGAACGCGCTTGATTTCCTGGCCGTTCAAGTAAATAACCGCACTGTCATCTGCTTTCAGCTTCAAGCTTAGCCGTTTATAAGTGTCTGCATGTGTCGTATCAAACTGGGTTCTGAAAAAAGAAACGGGATATTTTTTCTGCGCATCTTCTCCGTATGAGAGGGTCGTGTTGATGCCAACTTGCGCATTTTTGGGGTTATAGCCGAACGCGCCTTTACCAGATTTCCACGTGGTATCGTCAAAATTCGCGCTGTTCCAACCATCACCCGGATATGTACCTGTGTCTAAGTATTTCCAAGTGCTTTCGGTTGCAAGAAGTGTCGTACCGCTTTCTTCTGCCTGAACGTGATGGGGAATAAAAAATTGAAGCGACTGAACGAGAAGCAAACATGCGAGCCACAACAGCCCGACTTTTTTCCAATTCACAAAATCACTCTCCCTATTTTTAACATCAGATTCAGTGTAAACAAAAGTTGTTAAGGAATAATCGAGTTTTTGTATAAAATAAGTGAAAATATGGTAAAAAACTTTGTTATACTAACAGAAGGAGGTGTGAAAAATGAGTGTAAAATTACGTGAACTGTTGCAGCTGCCCTCGCTTCGTGATGCCAAAGTTGTTGCCGGCTTTGGCGGATTGGAAAAACAGGTTTCCTCGATTTCTGTCCTAGAGCATACGGATGTCGAGGCGCTAGAAGATGGTTTGTTTGAAAATGATGAATTTTATGGCAGTGAGATCGTCATTTCCGGTCTTATCAATGTGAAGGATAATCTGGACGCGCAGTGTGATATGATTCGCAGGCTGCACAAGGTGGGGGAAATCGGTCTGATTTTATACTACGTGGGTGTTTTTGTGCCCCGGGTAGACACGCGGCTGGTGCAACTTGCAAATGAGCTGGATTTTACACTGATTATCATGCCGGAAAATGAAACCACACTTCGGTACAGCGAGGTGATTTATGAAGTGGTCGAGGCGATTGTGAAGCAGGAAATGAGCGAGACCCATTTTGCGACAGGCTTGCTGGAACAGATTTCGGCGGTACCGGTCAATCAGCGGAATGTCGACACGATGCTGAAAATACTGACCGACCGGACGCGCGCCTCTGCACTCTTGACTGATCAAAGTGGGCAGATCATCAATGCGGTCACCTGGCCGCGGATTAGCACGCTCGATGTACAGAAGCAGATTGACTTGACGGTGGACGAAGAGATTCATCAGTCTAGCGAGATCTGGTCGACTAGGCGGGTGATCACGCAGGACGGCATCCCCACCATGCAGCTCTATCTGATCAAGGAAAAGAAACCTTTGACGGAAGAAATGGCCCAGCAAATGTGGGAAGTGGTGCAGGTTTTCATGAATCTATGGGGGCGCAACTACGAGGAAATCAGCACCGCCGAGCTTGTGAAGGCCATTATGAATGATGAAAGTGTGAAAATGCGCCGCTTAGCCAAAATTCTAGGAGTGGATGTGGCACGGATTTCCAATATGTGGCTGGTCGAGGCGAAAAGTCCCGTACACAAAACGGACGTGTTGAAGCTGCTTCGACTGGAGGTTGCCCGCCGTTTTCAAGTGTCACTGGTGGATATGTATGAGGCGTTTATCGTCGTGCTTCTTGATGCAGGCGGCAAGCAGGAAGATTTTGACAGTCTGGCAGAATATTTCTATGCAGAAACGCAGGCGAGAAATATTGAAGCGACGATCGTGCAATGTCTGGGAATGGAAAATACGACAGATGTGCAGGAGGCCTACACGACAGTTGACAGTTACCTGACGCAGGCGAAAAAAGTGTACCCTGACAAGCAGCTCTATACCTTGCAGCGGATCGAATTTGCCGCCCATTGCTACGAGGTGATCAGCAGCGGCGAGCTGGCCATTATCGAGCATTTAAAACCGCTCGCCCCACTTTTAAAGGAACGGAAGGCGAATCAGGACTTGCTTGAAACCTTGGCTGTTTTTTTGCTGGATGCCGAAATGAATTATCCGCTGACGGCCAAAAAACTATTTTTACATGCCAACACCATCAAATATCGGATTTCGCGGATCAATGAACTGCTCCCTTATCCGGTTTCCAAAATGCCAGAAAGCTATCATTATTACCGGGCTATTGCGATTTGGCGCTTGCTCGAGCAAATGGAACAGCGCGACTGATTGGGCAAAAAGGCAGACAGAAGGATGATTTTTGTTTATTTTAACAAGAATTGTCCTTTTTATTTTGCTATTCTGCTAATTACAACAAAGAAGCCTTTTTTATATAATAGACCCATTACAAAAAACAAGGGGGCTTTTAAATGGCGGAAGTAAAAAAAGAACAAGCACAGTCGTGGGCAAGTCTGGCATTTGTATGGACCGGTGCGATGATTTGCGTTCCCAGCTTATTGATCGGCGGGACACTTATTGCAGGAATGCCGCTGTGGGAGGCGCTTTTGACAGCCTTTATCGGCTATGGCATCATTGTCGTTTTTATGATTTATCAAGGCATGCAGAGCAGTGATTTGCAGCGTCCAACCGTTAAAGTGGCATCACAAGTTTTTGGCGAACAAGGCTCGAAAAAAATTATTTCAATCATTCTGGCCATTTCCTGCCTCGGCTGGTTTGGCATTCAAGCCAATGTCTGCGGCGTGGCCTTTTCTCAGTTTTTGGCATTATATGGCATTGATTTTCCAGTGTGGCTGTCATCGCTCGTTTGGGGCGTGATCATGCTTCTTTCAGCAATTTATGGAATAAAAATTCTTAATATTTTAAATTACGTGGCTGTTCCGATTTTACTACTGGTGTGTATTTACGCGCTGATTGTCTCGCTCCGAGATGGCGGGCTGCAGCAAGTCGCAGCATATCGACCGGAAACACCGCTGCCATTCCTCACAGGGCTGTCTGTCACGATTGGGTCATTTGCGCTTGGGGCAGTGATAGCGGGCGACTATTCGCAGTACACAAAAAGTAGAGCCGGCGTTGTAAAAGCAGCCATTCTGGGCATTTTGCCATCCGGTGTATTGATGATTGCAGTGGGCGCGATTCTGACAGTTACCGCCGGAACAGCCGACATCACCAGCGTCTTTACCAAACTCGGCCTGCCAGTCCTAGGCGTGATTGCACTGATTCTGGCAACATGGACGACCAATGCAGTCAATGCCTTCTCAGGTGGAATTGCGATCGTCAACGTTTTCAATATTTCCCAAGAGAAAGAAAAATTAGCCGTCGCGATTGCTGGTGGAGCGGGTACCCTACTTGCGGTCATTGGCATCTTAAATCATTTTGTGCCCATTATGTCGGTTCTTTCGGCCATGGTACCACCTGTAGCCGGCGTCATGATCGCTTCTTACTGGCTCGTCCAAAAAGGCGATCCGTCAAAGTGGCATGAAACGCGAGGCATCAATTGGCTGGGTGTTCTTTCCTGGCTGATCGGTGCGGTCATTGCCTGCGTCCCAGTTATCATGAGCTTTTTCCCGAACCTGCCACAGCTGCCAAATCAGCCGCTAATCGGGATCGTTCTGGCACTGGCGATTTATTTGATCGGCCGTAAAATGACGGACAGAAGCAAGACGAAGCGATTTAATGAAGATTACTAAAGTAGATGGGGGATTATCATGCGTTACTTAGATGAACAAGCAATTGAAAATATAGCCGTTGGAGCCGCTTTTTTAGGCACTGGCGGAGGGGGCGACCCGTATATCGGCAAGATGATGGCTTTATCGGCTATCAAGGAACACGGCCCCGTACAGCTTCTATCAACAGATGAAATCGACGAGGATGACTTTTTCATTCCGGCAGCCATGATGGGGGCACCAAGCGTTCTAGTAGAAAAATTTCCAAAAGGCGACGAATTCGTACGCGTCTTTCAAAAACTCGGGCGCTATCTAGGAAAAGAAGTCAAAGGAACATTTCCCATGGAGGCGGGCGGTGTCAATTCGATGATTCCAATCGTCGTAGCCGCTCAGCTGGGACTTCCGCTAATCGATTGTGACGGAATGGGCCGCGCCTTCCCAGAATTGCAAATGGTCACGTTCCACTTAAACGGCATTTCCTCCACACCAATGGCCATCACGGATGAAAAAGGCAACATCGGCATCATGGAAACGATCGACAATCGGTGGACAGAACGGCTGGCGCGTGTGGCAACCGTTGAAATGGGCGCCAGCAGCCTGGTCAGCATTTATCCATGCACCGGCAAAGAACTGCAAACAGCAAGCGTGCGCAACATTGTGACACTTTCTGAAAAAATCGGTCAGATCATCCGCTCGAATGAACAGGACGATGCGGCCAATGCGGCCAAGCTGGGAGACTTATTGGCAGCCACAAATGGGCATCATCTTTTTAGCGGGAAAATTGTCGACGTGGAACGCGGCACGACGGGCGGCTTCAACCGTGGTTGCGTGACGATCGACGGATTGGGCGAAACTGCCGACGAGCAGGTGCAGGTTTTCTTCCAAAATGAAAATTTAATTGCCAAAAAGAATGGACAGCCAATCGCACTCACACCAGATCTGATTTGCCTCGTCGATCTGGAGACGCTAACCCCAGTGACAACAGAAGGCTTGAAATATGGCAAACGTGTCCGAGTGCTCGCCCTGCCGTGTGATCCACAGTGGCGCACAGCGAAAGGCTTGGAAACCGTTGGGCCGCATTATTTTGGCTATGATTTGGAATATGTACCAGTTGAAGAACTTGTGCAAAAGGAGGCGCGTTAAATGTATAAAATCGGTATAGATGTCGGCGGTACCAACACAGATGCCGTTATCCTAGATGAAAAATTGAATTTGATTCACAGTGTCAAGCATCCAACCAGCGAGGACATCGAAAGCGGGATTCGCGCTGCCCTGCATAAAGTCCTGGCTGAATCCGCCATTGACAAAGCGGCTGTCACACACGCCATGCTAGGCACAACCCAATGCACAAATGCCATTGTCGAGCGGAAAAAGCTGGCCCAAGTAGGCGTCATCCGGCTGGGCTATCCGGCGACAGCTTCCGTTCTGCCCTATACAGCATGGCCGGAAGATATGGTAGCAGCACTGTCCGGTCAGTATGAGCTGGCACATGGCGGCTTTGAATACGACGGCAGCCACCTTTCGACTTTTTCAGAAGCAGAAATTCGTTCCCTTTTAGAGAAGTGGGCAGGCCACGTCGAATCGGTCGCAGTTGTGGGAGTTTTCTCCTCCTTAAAAAATGAACAGGAGTATCGCGTCAAGGAGCTGGCCGAAGAAGTTCTTGGCGATCAAGTCCCCGTTTCGATTTCTTCCACCATCGGATCAGTCGGCTTGATCGAGCGGGAAAATGCCACGATTCTAAATGCCGCCCTTTTCAAAGTCATGGCAGCCACGAGCAATGGTTTTGAAAAGGCACTTGCAGAAGAAGGCATCACAAAAGCAGACGTCTATCTCTGCCAAAATGACGGCACCCTGATGTCGCTCGACTATGCCCGCGAGTTCCCAATTCTGACCATCGCTTGCGGCCCGACCAACAGCATTCGCGGTGCCTCCTATCTGGCAGGCCTCGAAAACGCGGTCGTCCTGGATGTCGGCGGCACAACCTCCGATATTGGCGTTCTGACAGGCGGTTTCCCGCGCGAATCTTCTCTCGCTGTGGATGTTGGCGGCGTTCGCACCAATTTCCGCATGCCAGACATCATCTCAATCGGTCTTGGCGGTGGCAGTATCGTGCGCGAACAGGGCGGGGAAATGACAATCGGGCCTGACAGTGTCGGCTATCTGATTTCAGAAAAAGCGCTCGTTTTTGGCGGCGATACACTGACCACAACGGATATTGCCGTCCGGCTGGGGCACGCCCAAATTGGGGATCCCGAGAAAGTGGCCCATATCGACCAGTCTTTTGCCGAAAAAGCGTACCAAAAAATCGCAGCCATGACAGAAGAAGCCATCGATAAAATGAAAACAAGCGCGGAGGATGTCACACTCGTTCTAGTAGGCGGTGGAAGCGTCATTATTCCAGCCGAGTTAAAGGGCGTGGCAGAAATCATCCGCAATGAAAATGGCGCAGTAGCCAATGCCATCGGAGCCTCCATCTCCCAAATCAGCGGTCAATACGAACAGATTTATATTTATTCACAGAAACCACGCGACGAAGCTTTGCGCGACGCTGAAATGAAAGCGCGCAGGCAAGCCATTCTTGCCGGTGCAATCGAGCGGACAATCGAAGTGGTGGAAGTAGAAGAAATCCCATTAGCGTATCATCCAGATAATGCCACACGTCTACGAGTAAAAGTAGTAGGTAATTTAGTTTAAAAGAATCCAGTATTCACCGCCGCATGCCCATCCAGCGATCGGCGCGGCGGTACACTGACTTTTATCAAAATGAGGGTCGCCTTTTCTGTGCTTATATGCTAATATAAACATATACACTTTGAAAAGGGACGTGAAAATAATGAGCGGACACGATCATCATCATGAGCACGGGCATTCTCACAGTCATACACATAACGCCAATAAGAAATCACTATTCATCAGTTTTTTACTGATTGCTTCTTTCATGGTTGCAGAAATTATCGGAGGAATCATGACGAACAGCCTTGCGCTGCTATCCGATGCAGGTCACATGTTCAGCGATGCCGTTGCGCTGGGACTAAGCTTGTTGGCTTTTAAATTTGGTGAAAAAGCGGCGAATGATGATAAAACTTACGGTTATAAGCGATTTGAAATTTTAGCCGCTTTCCTAAACGGACTGGCACTGATCATCATCTCTTTGTACATTTTCTATGAAGCCTATCATCGCTTTTTCGCACCACCCGCAGTGATTGGCAGCGGCATGATGACGATTTCTGTATTGGGATTAATCGTCAATATTCTTGTCGCATGGATTTTAATGCGAGGGGACACAAGCGGCAATCTCAACATGCGTAGCGCCTTTCTCCATGTCATCGGCGACCTGCTCGGCTCGGTTGGGGCGATTATTGCCGCACTGCTGATCATCTTTTTCGGTTGGAATATTGCCGACCCGATTGCCAGTGTCATTGTTTCGGCTTTAATTCTTGTCAGCGGATTCCGCGTGCTGAGAGAATCAGTTCATGTACTAATGGAAGGAAAACCAGCCAGCCTTGATGTCGGAGCAATCCGGAAATATTTTCTTTCACTTTCAGGTGTAGAGTCCGTCCACGATCTGCACGTCTGGTCCATCACCTCTGATTTTCAGGCACTGACTGCCCATATCCAAGTCGAAGAAAAAGTCGATCGTGATGCTTTGCTAGAAGAAATAGAGCATTATCTAGCCGACCATTATCATTTAGGCCATGTGACCATTCAGATGGAGCGTCATGCACATCACCATCATTGCAATTAATAGAATCAAGAATTATAAAAGAACCAAAACCCAGCATTTCTGCCATGAGTTCTGGTTCTTTTTTATAAGAAAAATAATCCGGTAGCTAAAAGAGCAGCCACAAGTATACCCGGCACAAGATTGGCCACACGAATTTTTGTTAACCCGAGCAGATTTAGCCCGATTGCCAAAATCATAATTCCGCCAGCCGAAGTAATCTCAGTAATCATGGCAGTCATCAAAGCATCCGGAACCAAGCGATCGATCTGTGTAGCAAATAAAGCAATCGCCCCTTCATAAAGAAACACCGGAATAGCCGAAAGCGCCACCCCAAAACCAAGCGTCGTGCTCAAAAGCAGTGCCACGAAACCATCCATGACCGCTTTTGTCAAAAGGACCTCATGATTGCCACGAATCCCACTGTCGAGCGCCCCAATAATGCCCATTGCCCCAATGACGAAAATTAATGTAGCCGTCACGAACCCTTGTGAAACACTGCTTTCTGAGCGGCCGCCAATTTTGCGCTCCACCCAGTGCCCTAGCTGATTTAACTTTTCTTCCAATTGCCAAAATTCACCCAATGCCGCGCCAATACAGATACTCAAAATCATCACCAAAGAGTTTTGCGTTTCAAAAGCCATCTGTACGCCTAAAACGGACACACACAGCCCCATCCCTTTCATCAATGTATCTTTGGCACGCTCGGGAATTTTATGAAGCCGCATCCCTAAAAGCGCCCCCACCAAAATACCAATTCCGTTGACCAAAGCGCCAAATAAAATCATAAATATTCAACTCCCTGCCACTAGTATACACGAAAAATGTTTTAGCTAAAACCAGACAGGGTAAATAAACCACTGGCGCAGCCTAGAGGCAACCGTTCACATCGTTAGAAGAGAATGCTCAAGGTGCAATTCCTTGTTGCGTCATTTTGAATAAGTCGACCCGACTCCTTGGAAAAATCCGGACAAGCCGACACGCCATTGCCGCACAATGAAAATCCCACAATGCGTTCTAGAAATGGAAAGCAAATAAAAAGCTTAGAAACAAGGCTGTGACGCTAAGCCATTTGTTTCTAAGCTTCTTTTATTCCTTAAAAGTTTCGATTAGTGCTTCTTCCATCTCATAGAGTGTATCATTCGTTTCATCTAATGAAAAACCGCGATCAAGGGCAAAAATCATGATCGCATCCCGTTTGTTTTTCGCATAGAGCTTCGGATATTCCGTCATTGCTAGCAATTTGTCCGTTTCTTCAGCATTCAAGCGAAAGCCGAAAGCAAGTGCGATGGCGCGGTCTCTGGAAGGTCTCCGTACACCGCTGAAAATTTGATAGCCATAAGTTTCATGAAGCCGTGCAGCACGAATCACGCTTGCTTTGGTTACCTTTTTTTCGGCCAGAAGCTCCTTCAGATAGCTCACCAGTTCATTCGCTTGAAACTCTGCTTCATTTTCCGATAAAACCGTTTTGAGGTCGGTTGCATTTTTCAGTTCATTTAATAATTCACTCGTTTTCTTTGCGTCGCTCATGCAAACTCTCTCCTTTTCCCATCATTCCAATAAATTATAGCACAACCTACTATCTTACTTTTATGCAGCATGCTATAATTTTAAGAAAAAGAAGGAGCAGAAGTATGGGAAATTTAACGGTAGCATTTCTAGAAGATCAATATCAAATCCTCGACATCTTGAGTGATAATGAGAAAAAAGTCGAGCTGGTCAAGAATAAATTGACCGGCCAATTTGCCGTTAAAAAGCACCTCCCGCTGAATTATCTGCCCATTTTAGAAAAAATCAAGCAGATTTCCAGTCAATATCTGCCCAAGATCGAAGTAATCTGCCAAACAGACACCGATCTAATCGTCTATGAAGAATTTATTCATGGCACGGACCTGGCCAAAGAGTTGACGAGTGTTGGCCCATTCCCCGAAAGCCGCGTGCTTAAAGTCATGACCATGCTGACAGCCGCTCTAGGGGAACTCCATGATCAGGGCATTATCCATCGCGACATCAAGCCGTCCAATATCATGATTTCCGCAGATGGCATATTAAAGTTGATCGACTTTGACGCATCCAGAAAGTATCAGGCTCAAAAAGAACGAGACACCATCAATCTAGGCACAATCGGTTATGCGGCCCCAGAACAATTCGGCTTTGCACAAACAGACATGCGTTCAGACGTCTACAGTTGCGGCATCGTCATGTGGGAAATGCTGACAGGCCAGTCGCTCATCGATTCCGAAGCCGCCAACACACCACTCAAAAAAATAGCCTTTAAAGCGGCCGCCTTTGATCCTGCCCAGCGTTACCAAACAATCACCCAGCTACAAATGGCACTAGCCGAGCAAACCACCCGTCCCCCAGTGAGACAGCCAAAAACACCACCAGCCAAAGCTACCACAATAGCAGAAGCTGAACCCAACCGCTTGTGGTATCAACACATTCCAGGCTTCCGAACAATGAAACCATGGAAAATCATTCCAGCCAGTTTGTTTTATGCAGTGGTCATATTTTACATCAGCGGTTGTATAGTAGAAATTTTTACAAAAGGTCCGATAGGCATAATAACCTTACTTGATTTTGTGATTTTACTGCTGCCGTTTTATATTATTTTGACGAATATCGGGCACGTCTGGCAAAAGTTCCCACTATTAAAATCATCGAATCTACTGCTAAAAATAACGGGTATATTCCTATATGCATTACTAACCTTTATCCTATTTGGCATATGGGCCATGTTTACGAAATAAAGTCTTATGCAGCGAGCATAGGACTTTTTTTATGCAGATATGTTCTAATAAAGCTACCAACAAAAAGGAGAGAAGGAAATGAAAAAATTTAAAAACATATTTCTACTGTTTGCAGCTTTAATGACAGTATTCTCACTTGCAGCATGCGGTAGCAGTACAGAAGATGATAGCAGTAAAAAAGAAACAGCCAAAGCCGAGAAAAAAGAAAAAAATCCAACCAAATTAGGCGACTATCAAGTGGAACTTGTCAGTGGCGAATTATCTCAAAGCTATGATGGTAAAAATACATTGACCGTCGTCAGCAAATTTACTAATAATAGTGATAAAGCCATTTCTTATATGGCTGCCGTTACACAAAAAGCTTTCCAAAATGGCGTGGAACTGGAAACAACTTTGGGTGAAAATATGGACTTAGGAAATAGCGACAAAGATGTCCAACCAGGCGCAAGCATTGACGTAACCACACTTTACCTTTTACAAGATACAGAAAATCCAGTAGATGTAGAAGCATCAGAATTAGTCAGCCTAGATGATGCCAAAGTCAGCAAAACATTTGAACTTAAATAAGTAATACCAGGGATGATAGATAGAAGAAAAATCGTGCAGAGCAGATCTGTGCGATTTTTTTTATTCATAAAAGAAAGCGCCCAAGCAATCCCTTTCCTACTACTCAACTGAACATGTTATACTAGAAAACGATTGCAATACAAAAAGGGAGTGTCAAAAATGCTGAATGAACAACAGCTCAGCCGCCTGATTTACCGTTTAGTCGACCCAACACTTGAAGTCACACTGGAAGAAACAGAAGGGATTATCGCCATCCAAGTTTTACCGCCGGACAAGGCCTTCATCCATCTAGCATTGGCAGATCCAGAATATCAAACGGAAGCCTTCACCAAAAATCTAAAAGAAATGGTAGGCGAATTCGGTTTTCAGCATATCGAATTAGAGCTTAGTTATTTGCCGCAGGAAGTAATTGACCGCATCGAACACCTGCATGACAACATCCTATCAGAAAATAAAGAAACAACATTCATCGCAATCGCCAGTGGAAAAGGCGGTGTCGGCAAATCCACAGTAGCAGCCAATCTAGCGGTCGCCTTAGCTAAACAGGGCCAAAACGTCGGCCTGCTCGATGCAGATATCTACGGTTTCAGCATCCCATTTCTATTAGGACTGACGGAACCGCCCCAAAAAGCAGGCGGCCGAATCATCCCGGCAAGTGCGCACGGCATCAAAACCATCTCCATGGACTATTTCATCGGTCAAGACGAGCCCGTCATCTGGCGCGGCCCCATGCTAGGCAAAATGATCAAAATGTTCCTTGAAGAAGTCGATTGGGGCGACCTGGACTACCTCCTCATCGACCTGCCCCCAGGAACCGGAGATGTAGCCCTGGATATGCATGCCCTTCTGCCAAGCTGCCACGAAATCATCGTCACGACACCCCACCAAGCAGCCGCCCAGGTTGCCCTGCGAGCCGGCTATATGGCCCGCAAAAACGGTCACCCACTCCTAGGCGTCATTGAAAACATGGCCTATTTGCCAATCCACGGCGAGCGGTTAGAAATATTCGGCACCGGCGGCGGTCGAACAGTTGCCGATAAATTAGCCATCCCGTTGATCGCCCAACTTGAAATTGCTCAGCCCAACCAAAACGCCCCCCATTTTGTCGACGCGATCTATCAAGACGATGAACCACTAGGAAAAGCCTATAGAAAGCTAGCTGAAAATTTAACGGAGCGATTCAGTGTGTAGTAAGAAAGCATGTAAGAGATTTTTTTTGTAATAATTATGCAAATAAGCAGTTGTGCCAAAAAACGTGTGTTATCAAGGGATGTCATTAAAATAAAAGTTGAAAAGAACGCAACATGAAAATAATTTCTGAAAAACTTTTAAAAACCTATTGACGAATGCATAAAA
>NZ_FXUT01000035.1 GCF_900183385.1 Listeria costaricensis | reverse complement strand
TTAGTTATTAGTGAAATAATAACCATATTATATCACAAAGAAAACATATGTTCTATTTTCTTGGGTATACTTTTTTTATGTTAGTTAATAAGAATGATTTACCTCTGATAACTTAGGTAAGTTATTTTATATCGCTTAAGTATTTTTCAAACTCACAATAGGGATTACTAAAGGCTTGAATGTTTGTATTTTTCTGAAATAAGCAAGGTGAATCAAATCGGGAATAATTATAAAGTGCAAAAATAATAGAGTTTATAATTGATTGAAAATAAAGAGTATTATCATGACGATGTTTTGGTCCTACTAGGTACTTTGGAAAACGTTAACTTTCTGTTGGAGATTACGAGTAATTTGGCTTTCATCTTGCTGCACTAGCTTCGAGAGGTATATCTTGGTATCGATCAGATAAATGAAGTAGGAAAAACTTATATTAGCTATGGTGAGCTGAAAGAAACTATAGATAACCTACATTGACTATTACAACATACAAAAAATAAAAGATAAACTAGTTTGGATGAGTCCAGTAGAATACCGAATAAGTCGTAAAGCCACATAAAAGAAATTGCGAAGTGGATTTTTCACTTCGCAATAAAGTTTAACCTTTAGGGGTTACCTCAGATTTTTTACGACTGTTTTGTATTATTTGATTTTTAGTGTCCGTTCCAGCGCCAATCGCTGTACTTTCATCGTAGCGGTTCGCGGGATTTCATCATAGGCCATGATGATCGGTTCACTCAGATGCGGTAAGTCGGAAATTTTCTCCCACCAGAGATCCCAGTTCATTGATTTGCCTTCGTGAACGGCAATGATCGGCTGAGGGCTGCCGTCTTTTCCGCGAATAATGACCACCTCATCTAAGAAAGTCAGTTCATCCAGCAACTTATCCTCGATGGCAAGTGTGCTCTCAATTTTGTCCACCAGGTCGACTTGCCGGTCTAAAAGCGACAGAATGCCCCACCGATTTTTAACGCCAAAGTCGCCGCTATCCCACCATTTTCCATAGACATTTTCGCGGAAACGTGCGTCCTCTTTGTAGTACGTCAGCGCGCGACCTTTGGAAAACATTTGAATATTTCCGCTTTCTCCAGCTTTCACGGGATTTGCCTGATCATCTACAATACGCGCTTTCGTCAGACCCGGCATTCCCACACCCATCGCCCGCGCATTCGTATGTTGCAGGCTTTTTCGGGTATGGAAGCGCAGAATCATCGGCCCGCACTCACTTTGCCCATAGACTTGTAGGAAAACAGGGTGTTTGTGGACGGAGGTACGCAGAAATTGCGCCATCGTTTCTTTATTGATCGCATCAAACGTGGAATGATAATATTTGACGCTGGAAAAAACATCCGGCTGCTCGCGAGCAATCGAAGCCCACTGAACGAAGTGGTTCGGGTGTGTTTCCACAACTGTCGGCCGGAACTCCTTCATCACACGAATGACATTGTCTTCTTGGGGATTTGCAATCGGAAAAAGCGGAAATCCTTTCGCCATTAAAGAGGAGATGCCAATGTTAAAACGAGAGTGTACGGGCGAAATATGAAAAGCGACCAGTTCCTTTTTGCGAATCAAGCTAAGAATATTCTTCTGCCATTTTGTCCGCCAGCCCATCGATTCGGCGGAGTGAGCAATCAGTTTTGGCACACCAGTTGTCCCGGAAGTATGCGTCATATAGGAAATCTCATCGAGCGCCAAAAATTGCTGCTCTGCCGTTTCAGTGAAAGGGACGAGATTCAGCTGGCTTGCATCAATGCGCTTATTTGGGTCCAGTTTTTGAAGTTGAAAAGTTTTCTCAGCCGTTTCAAAATCATATAGCAGCCAAGGATTTCCTAGGCGTTCTACAAGAATATCCATCGTTTCAACCGGTAGATGGGGCGAAATCATGGCAGGAATTGCGCCTACATAGGAGAGGGCGACTGCGAGCATATATGTATCAAACTTTGCCGATTTATAAACAACGATCTTGTCTCCTTTTCGAACGCCAGAAGCATAGAGCTCACTTGCGCGCCTGACGATCGCTGCTTCACACTCTGAATAAGAGGACTTGAGCGGCAGTTCAGGAAAAGCACCCGTCGGCTCATCAAAAAGAATCAGCTGTTGCGGGAATTTTTCCGTGGCTTCTTTGAAATTTGAGTAGAGATTGAGGGGTTGGTACTTATTGAAAAAGGACAAAATAGTTCACTCCTTACTTTTAATGAAGTCATTATAACATTTGTGTCAATAATCACCAATATTTCTTGTGATCTAAGATGATTTTGTATGAACTTGTATATATTTCCGCAAAAAATAACCCCTAAAGCGTGCAGTAGCTTCAGGGGTAAGACTGTTTTTTAATGTGATTTGACCTCTTTAGGCAATCTGAGCACCAACAGCAAACATACGGCGAGTAGCGCTAAATTGACATACATGCCCATTTGCAAGCTATGAGAAAATGCCGCTGCTTGTGAAGATGCATCCGTACTTCCTAAAGTATGAAAAAAGACAGAGCCAATAATGGCAATTCCGAATGACGAGCCGATCCGCTGCGCGGTATTAAACATGCCGCTTGCCCCGCCGCGTTCAGGCCCTGTGACCGTTGAAAGAGTGAAATTATTCAGCGGTGAAATCACCATGCCGCTGCCAGCCCCCGCAATGAAAAGTGGCACCACGGTCAGCCAAGGCGAGAAGGCACCATCATGCAGCCTGAAAACGAGCGCTGTAGAGCCGAGACCGATCATCACACAGACGATACCCAAGCTGAGCAGGCGTCGTCCGAGTTTGGGCATGAAACGATAACTATTTGAAGCAAGTAGAATACTGCCGACTGCAAACGGACTAACCGCAAGCCCCGAAATAATCGCCGAACGTCCGAAACCCGTCTGCCATGTCAGCGAAAGCACAAAGAAAATGCTGGTAAACGCCGCAAAATAGACCATCGATAGCAGCATTCCAGAAACAAAAGCCTGATTTTTGAGCAAAATTGGTGAGATTAGCGGTTTATTGCCACGTTTCTCCTGCCGCACACTCCAAAAATACAACGCGATGAATAATGGCAGGGAAAGCAGCATCAAGCCGAGATCTGACCAGCCAAAATCGCTTGAGCCATGTGCGATTAGTGGATATAGCAGAAGTAAAAGGGCTACAGTCAGCATACCGACACCCGGTAAATCGAAGCCGACTTTCTCTTTTGGTGCGATTCGTTTAGGCAAAAAGAGCGCCGCCAGAATAAATGTCACCAGAACGAACGGCACGTTGACAAAAAACACTGCCCGCCAGCCGTTATCAGCTCCGAATGCTTCGATTAGCAGCCCACCAGTCAGCGGCCCAATTGCAGTGGCGACGCCGATGACTGCCCCAAGTATGCCAAAAACTTTTCCAAGCTCTCGCCCTGAAAAAATATCCATAATGGACGCATTGATTTGTGGGAAAAATAGTCCGGCCGAAAGCCCCTGCACGACCCGCGAAACGATCAGACTTTTCTCTGACTGCGCAAAACCAGCCGTAATGCTCATCAAAAGAAAGATCGTTATCCCGATCAGATAGAGATTTTTGCGGCCGAATTTATCCCCCAGTCGACCCGCCAGAATCAAAACGACCCCGAATGCCAGCGCATAGCCGGAAATAACCCATTCAATCGATTCACTGGAAGCATGAAGCGATTTCGTAATATCAGGCAGTGCCACATTGACGATCGTAGTGTCCAGCAATGAAATAAAAGCACCCAGCATAATAGAGATGAGTGCCCATTTGTTTCTAGTTTGTTCGTTTGTCACTTAAATTTGCCCCTTTCAGCTCTTCTGTGAACAGTGAGAAGAAAGCAGGATAGCGCGCGAGCATCGCCTGATTGACCGAATAGACATGTGCTGTCCCGTCTTTACGGACAGTAATTAAGTCGGCCTCCTTTAGCAGCTTGATGTGGTGGGACATGGTCGATTTGGAGATTTGATACGTATCCCCCTGCACACGCTTTTCCGGTGTTTTCATGAGACAACGAAAAATATCAAGACGAGTCGGGTCGCTAAGCGCTTGAAATAATTTTAAAATAGGATCATTCACATCAGTTTTCATATTTCTATGATAGCACAAATTGATTGTTTGCCTAAAGAAAAGAACTGTGCTAAAGTATGATAGTTCGATTATTTTCGAACAAATTGATCAGCAGAAAACGCTGCAAAGTGGAAAGGAAGAAAGCAGATGTATCAAAATAATGACTTCGCGGATATCTTAAAGAACCGCCGTTCGATCCGTGTTTATGATGAAAACAGTAAAATCAGTCAGGAGGAAATGCAAGCGATTCTGGCAGATGCTGTCCGCGCCCCATCTTCTGTCAACATGCAGCCGTGGCGCTTCGTCGTGGTAGAATCCGAAGCCGGCAAAGAAAAGCTCCGTCCGCTGATTCGTTTTAATACACGTCAAAATGACACTTCTTCGGCGATGATCATCATTTTTGGCGATTTGAACAGTTTTGATAATGGGGAAAAAATTTATGGAACGGCTGTCGAAAAAGGCTTGATGCCGCAAGAAGTCAAAGATCAGCAGATGGCAGCACTTGGCAACTACTATGCGAGTACACCAAAAGAAGAGCTGCGCCGTGTTGCCCTTATTGATGGTGGACTGGTGGCCATGCAGTTGATGCTTGTAGCACGTGCTTACGGCTATGACACCAACCCGATCGGCGGCTTTGAACGCGCTGAGACTGCTGCTGCATTTGATATGGATCCGGAACGTTATGAACCTGTGATGATTGTTTCAATCGGCAAAGCGAAAGAAGCCGGTTATGAATCCGTTCGACTTGCGCCAGAGGATATTGCTCGATTTGAATAAAATAACCGTCCGTTCTTTCGAGAGCGGGCGTTTTTTTTGTGAAAAAAAATAAGCGAAGGTTCACAATATGTTCACAAAATAAATTCGAATAAGTGCTGATAAAAGAAAAAGTTGAATTGAAAGAGTAGTAAGATTATTTTAATTGAGTATGTATTGAAAATTACATGTAAAATAATTTATAAACAGAGGTGTAATGGTGAGAAAACGTACGATGGTTATAATGAGTGTGCTACTTTTGACGGTTTGTTCAGGCGTTTTTCTTCTTCCTAGGTTCTATGCGGCATTTAATCAGGTGGATGATTTAACTGTGCAAACTAGTCAGGAGACAGTTCAACAAGGGGGAAATCTTACAGTTACTGTGCAGGATCAATTGGAAACGGACACCAAAGTGACATTGCCGCTTCCAGAGGGGCTGACGTATCAAAATACATATAGCGGCAATGCGAGTGTGACCTATGATGCCGCAAATCAGCAAATCGTGATTGACTGGTTGGAAGGACAGGAGAAACAAGTGCAGATAACGTTGCTGGCGGAGACAAGCGGTACATATTCGCTGCAAGCTTCGACGATTCGGGAGGATAATCATGTGGAGTCTGCGCCTGCTTCCGTGACGGTAGAGGTAGCAAGCGAGCCAACAACGGAAGATTCTGCAACATCCGATTCAAGTGTAACAGATGGCTCCGCAGTTTCTGATGAAGAGCAAGCAGCCGAGCAAACTGAACCGGAAGCATCTACTGATGAGTCAACACCAAGCACCAAAGAGTCATCTCTTCAAACGGATAACGACCAGCTTCAAGAAACCAGTAAGACTTTTAACGATTGGTTTCCTGATGATAATTTAGCTAAAGCAGTGGCGGATGAGATGAAGAAACAACCAACAGACACGGTGACGGAGACACAATTGGCTACAATCAGTGCCTTGGGTTGTTCGAATATGAGCATTTCTAGCATGAACGGACTGGAATATTTAACAGGATTGAGGTTTCTGTCTTGTTCTCAAAATAATTTGAGTGAACTGAACGTCAGTCAAAATACCAATTTGATACGCCTGAATTGTGGATTTAACAACCTGAGTGAACTGAACGTCAGCCAAAATCCCTATTTGGAAGATCTGTCTTGCTATGGAAATAACTTGGGTGAACTGGATATTAGCCAAAATCTCAATTTGGTAGAGCTGGAGTGCAATAATAACAGCCTAAGCTCACT
Organism: Listeria costaricensis; assembly: GCF_900183385.1. Classification (GTDB taxonomy): domain Bacteria; phylum Bacillota; class Bacilli; order Lactobacillales; family Listeriaceae; genus Listeria; species Listeria costaricensis. The sequence continues at coordinate 951 of NZ_FXUT01000035.1, read as the reverse complement.
GGATGTGAGTAAAAATATCAATTTAACAACCCTGACTTGCTATTATAATAACCTGAGCTCGCTGGATTTGAGTCAAAATCCCAGTTTGACAAATCTGTCTTGCGAGTTTAATCATTTGCTCGATTTCAGTTCTGCTCCTGATATTTTATATAACTTCTACGGATTGGGACAAACCCGCACATTACCAGAACAAGTTCTCACAACCAATACACTTACCATCCCGGTGGATGAAAGCATTAAAGATGAAAAGGGTAATACAATGAATATCCTGCCAAGTAATGGAGGTATCTATGACGTAGAAACGAATACAATCACTTGGACGGGGTTAGATAGCACGGGGACAGTTAGTTACAGTTTCACCTCGACCAGCGGCCATTGTGGGGGTGTGGTGACGGTGCCGTACGAAGCCACGGTTAATCTCGCTTGTGATGATGAGATCACGTATGTTCAAGGGACCGCGAAGACGGCGGATGATTTTTTGACGGACATTCATGCCACAACTAATGAGGGCTGGACGTTAGCCAGTGATTTTGCGACAGTGGTCAATATGAGCCAACCGGGCGATTATTCAGTGACTGTAACAGCGAAAGATCAGAACCTTGAGAATGAGACGAGTAAAACGGTGACTGTCCATGTCATTCCTTATACACTACAATTCAACACAGCCCCAACCGACATCACGTTTCAGATAAGCGCGGTAGAAGAGGGACCAAAAGTCATTCCGCGAGAAGAAGCAGATCTGTACAGCTTTGGCGTGGAGGATACGCGTGCCGCAGATGCGCATTGGAGTGTGACGGCGCGCATTGATGAGCCACTGAAGAATACAGACGGCGACACACTTGACAACGCGCTCGTCTACAAAAAAGATGGGCAAGAAACGATTTTAACACCAGGAAATGCGGTCGAAATCGCGAACGCGGATGATCTGACAAAAGATGATGCCCAATTTGA
>NZ_FXUT01000040.1 GCF_900183385.1 Listeria costaricensis | reverse complement strand
CAATGAAGAGATGCGAGCGGTTATCGAAAATATTCAGCTGCATACTCTAGAATATGCAGAAGATACCTCACTTAGCGGTCAAGCAGTGAAAGCGTCTCAGACTTATTTTCAAGCGACGTATACAACCGTGACGGAAAGCTTGTTGGAAGTACTAGATACAAGTGAAGAGCTGTTAAATAGGTATTTGAATGACTTTAGCAATCAAGTCGATCCGTCACCATCCTGTCAGATCGATTCAGACATCCTACAAATGGCGGCGGATAAAGTCGACCAGATCAAACGAAAACAAGAAGATCTACAGCGATCATTATCATCAGCCACGGCCGGCCTATACGAAGGCAAGGCGCAGCAATTACGAATGGACTTAGCGGAAGCTGTCGAACAAGAAAAGATCTTGGAACGTTATCAGGAATTTGAGCATGGTCATAATGATTTCTTTCAAGAGCTTTGCGATCTTATGTATAAAACGAGACAAGTCTTGCAACACGTTTTAACAAATGTTACCTTTAATGAACAGCAGGGTAGTTATTCATTTCCAGTTGGATATGCTAGTGCAATTGCAGATTTACAGAAAGAACTCAATGAAATCCGAGATATTGACGCTAAAAAAGAAAAAGAGTTGGAGGATTATGAAATCTATGCGGTGGTTTACACGGGAGAAAATGGCAAGCCAGAAGTCATGTGGATCCTAGAACAAAATGGTCATGCGGTTCGTAATTATGAGTTGACCGATTACTTGAAGAAGACTGGCCAATATCTCTCAAAAGATCGGTATCAAGTACTTTCATTAGATGGTATTGAAGATAAGGTTCTGGAGGGCTGGAAAGAAGGCGGCTACTACCTAAACGGAAAGAAATACAGTGGTGTTGCAGGTGCCACACTGAAAGCTTCCGCCTATGTACAAGGTGGCGCTGAATGGGTGCAGGAGAGTGACTTTGCGAATGCTGTTTTGGGCTTAGGGCTCAGTGTAGCGGCAATCAGGGGAAGTACTACCTATAAAAACGAAAGCGGAATTAAAAAAATATATAATGCAAATGGAAATCCAGATTTAAGGGCTTTAAGAAGAAAACAATTTGATGAAGTGCTAAAAAATGGCTTTCCTGATGGAACAAAGCTAAATCAGCATGCATATAATTCTCTTTTTAAATCAGGAAGAAAAGATATTATGCTGGATGATATCATTGATGCTTTAAAGACTAAACCCATACCAGCTAAATCTGGAAGTGTTGAATATGTCAATCCGATAACAGGGACATCAGTCTTTGTTAATCCTGTAAAAAAAGAAGTAGTAGGAATTTGGCCAGCAAGTTTTAAAAAATAAAGGAGGTCTTGTCATTGAAAATCAAAGAAACGTTGAATGAAAGTATCACTAGTAAAAATAGTTATGAAGAGTCTGTAGAGAACATCGATATTTTAACAGAAAAAATGGACGATGATTTTGTACCATATCGAGTAGAGCAAAATGTCATGATGTGGCTGAATCAAGAGGGGCTACTCGGAGAAATTGAGTGTATTTTTCCAACGAAATTAGATGAAGAAGTTCGTTTGGTAAAAAGGGCAAACATAACAGTAGAAAACGGTTTTCCTTTAATAAATACAGAGGAGATTATAGAAGTTCCAGAGGTAAAAACTTTCGTGGGGAATGAATATTTTGTTCTGTATTTCTCTGAATTGACAGAGTATGATAGAATGATTGTTGCAAATGACCTTTCTTTTTACTTGGAAGAAGAAGAATTGATTGCGATTAAAGCGGTAATTTCTTAAAAAAACTCAATAATAAGGTTAAACGATCTGTTCCTTGTGGATGGGTCGTTTTTGTGTCTGAGACGG
>NZ_FXUT01000010.1:265240-332665 GCF_900183385.1 Listeria costaricensis | reverse complement strand
TTTATGGTATTAAGGAATCAAGTCTATTTTATGAGTGCAGACGACTTCATTTTGGTACTCTGCTGATTTATGGTATTAAGGAATATGTTTGACATTTATTTAAAACAAGTATTCATTTTGGTACTCTGCTGATTTATGGTATTAAGGAATAAACGCCAGAACATGAGTCAGAGGAGGTCGATTTTGGTACTCTGCTGATTTATGGTATTAAGGAATGGAGTGATCGGACGAAAGGGTTTCGTATCAATTTTGGTACTCTGCTGATTTATGGTATTAAGGAATATATAAGGGCGCGGCCATATGGCGAGGTATTTTGGTACTCTGCTAATTCATGTTGCTCTATCAACCAAAAACAGGACGCTGCCCGCGTCCTGTCAATTCACTGCCTCATTCCTCCTCACAAAATCTCAAATCCACCGGTGACACGCCTCGAAACTCACTTCGGCCTTCCATTTTTTCGATAATCGCCTCTAGCACTTCTTCGGTTGGGCTGTAGCCATTAATTACCGTCATTACATCGGCAAAGTCATACCCATGATAGGGGCTCGCCACCGAAATCAATGCGGTCGGGACCTCGTGAATGAACCACGGTGCGTCAAAGCCAGCAAGGGATTTGAATTCCGCGCGAAGTGAAGTCTGGTTCGACATCGTATCCTTTTTGACAAAGTAAAGGATTACATCATATTTAGCTCGAAATGCCGCAATGCTTTCCTTTGCACTTTCCATCATCACCCGAATATCACTATGATCAATAAAAATGACTTCATAGCCGCGTTCGCTTAACTTTTTGCCGAAAATTTCGTGGGCTTTTGGTTTTCGTTTCTGCATTTTTAGAAGAAGTTTTGTCATTCCGCCTGCATTTTGCGCAATCATGTCAAAAATATCCTGCTCGTTGCCAAGCGAAATAATGCCCACTTTCTTATGCTTAGCAGGGGAGAGCGGCAGCAGATTTTGTGCATCCTTGACAAGCGTGACACCCTGATCTGCCACTTCTTTTGCCAGCTGATTTCCATCTAAGGTGGTGGGAAGAAGCCCGTCTCGTTCCTTCTTCTGGAGATAAGCTTTGAGTCCCAAAATCCGATAAACCGCTTCGTCTAATCGCTCGGGTGTGATAATGCCGTTCTTATAGCCTTGCATCATAAAGGTGAAATCTTCGGCGCTATTTTTTGTAAATAAAAACATGTCACAGCCGGATGCTATGGCGAGCGGCACCATGTCCTCTCGTCGACCTTGTACACCAAAACCAGTCATCAGTGTCGAATCTGTGATCGTCAAACCGTTAAATCCTAACTCTTCACGCAGCAGCCGGTTGATTAAAAGGGGATTCAGGCTGGCTGGATGCTGACGGTACGTGTCCTCCTTGTCGTCAAAATAGTGCGGAAAGGCAATGTGGCCAATCATCACACCGGTTGCGCCTGCGTCGATGTTTTCGCGATATACTTTTCCATAACTGGCCATCCAGTCTTCATAGGACAACGGGTTGCGGCTCTTGACAATGTGGTGATCCCGATCGTCTGCACCGTCTCCTGGGAAATGCTTGATCGTGACGGTTCCGCCGGCTTCTTGTGCACCCTCGACATATGCCTGCCCCATTTCTGAAACCAGGTCGGGGCGGTCGCCGAATGAGCGAATATTGGTGATCGGATTCTGCCAGTTGAAATTGATGTCAATGATGGGCGCAAAACTCATATTGCCGCCGACCTTTTTGGCATCTGCCATACAGATTTTGCCGAATTTATAGGCGTTTTCAATGTTATTCGTGGCGGCAATCAGCATCTCATGGCCGATATTGGCCGCGTCTTCATTGATGCCGTTTGGACCGGTTTCCAGATTCGCCGAAATAAAAGGCTGAATGCGCAGGTGCTCGTTCAAATAGGCGGTCACCTTTTTGGCCTCTTCTTCTTTTAGCGGGCGCAGCATGACGCCGCCAGGTTGCATCTCGGCCAGTTCTTGCAGCGTGCGATCTTTGGCATCCGCGGCCGCCAGCATGAAAAGCTGCCTGATTTTTTCTTGAGTGCTCATGTTTTCGCGCGTTTCCTTTACCCAGTCAATCTCTTTTTGAGTAAGATAGAATGGTTTTTTTGTTAAATCAATGGTCATGGTTTTACCTCTTTTCGTGTGTGCAAGTCCTGCATCATTTTTGGATATAACTTGTCGATTTTATTGAGTGAAAGCAGTAGGGCGATCGCTAGGCAAAGCAGTCCCGGGATCCATAGATTGATCCACGTGATCATGGTGATGACACTATCTGGTTGAACAGCTGCCGTGCCGTCATATTGGACCAAAGCGAGCAACCAGCCGACTGCTGCTGCCCCAATTCCGCCGCCAATCTTGGTGCCCACACTGGCCGCCGAGTAAGTCAAGCCTTCGATCCGCTTCGTTGTTTTCCATTCGCCATATTCGATCGTGTCGGCAATCATCGCGAAGAAGCCGCCAGAACTGATGCCCATCACGACGCCGTTCAGAATGATGTAGAGGCAGTATAGAATGAACTGATCGGGCGAGTTGAAAATTGGATAGAAGATGAGGGTTAGAATAAACATGGCCCCGTAGGAATACATGCACGCTTTGACTTTGCCCCATTTGCGGAAGAGGGTCGTGGCAAAGGCCATCCCGACTAGCATGCCCGGCATGGAAATTAAGTTGAGCAGGACGACCAGATTTTCATCATTGAAATAGTATTTCGCCATGTAAATATTGGAAGACATCCTAAGACCGGAATAAATAAAGGAAAGAATCCCCACGAATAGCATAATGATCCATGGCCGGTTTTTCAAAAGTGAAAATAGGCCTTCTTTGAACGGTACCACTTCACTCTGTTCGGTTAAGCCAACGCGTTCTGTCGTTCCTTTAAAAGTGATTAGAAATCCACATGAAGCAACGAGTCCAACGATTAAAAAAGTCCACGTGTAACCAACTATACCGATCAACGGCTGTGCAACCATTGAAGCGAGCATCCCGCCGATCATTGCGCCTAGGCCTCGGAATACGCCTAGCGAGCCGCGTTCGACTTGATCGTCCGTCATTTTGACAGAGAGGACGCCATAAGGAATGTTGATGGCCGTGTAAATGATCATGGTGATGTTATACGTTAAGAAAGCAAAAATAATATCTACTATTTCACTGCTGCCGGGACTCCAAAAGGTGATCATTGCTGAAAATGCAAAGGGGAGGGCGAGCCACAGCAGATAAGGCCGCGCTTTTCCGTGCTTGGACCGCGTCTTGTCGACCAGATTGCCAACAATCACATCCACAAAGCCGTCAAAAATCCGGGAGATAAACAGAATCGTCCCAGCGGCAGCCGCCCCAATGCCGGCGTAGTCTGTCCAGTAAAAAAGTATATAGATCGAGATGCCTTGAAAAACGAGATTGCTGGAAAAATCCCCAAAACTGTAAGCTAGCTTTTCCTTTAATTTTAGTTTTTGAACCATCACAAGTTCCTCCTCGTTTGTTATCGCTTACATTTCTTATTATTCAAGGAAATGCTTGGAATAACAATAACCTTTTCAGGTCAGAAATCAGGAGGACTGACAAATGCCGTTTAGCGATGTTTTTTTCGATAGGCATTGGGTGTTAGGCCTGTATGTGTGCTGAACAATTGGTAAAAAAATTGCAGATTGGAATAGCCGGATTCAATCGCCACCTTATGAACCGGATAGTTTGTAGACGTGAGCAGTTCCTGTGCTTTCTGAATCCGAATCGTCTGCAAAAATTGTGTGTATGTGAGGCCGGTATTTTCTTTGATCAGTTTGTTGAAATAGTCGGCGGAATAATTAAAGGTGGCAACGAGATCCTGTAGACGCAAATTTTTAAAGTGAACGGTCATATACTTTTCAATTTCGGCAAAAATCAACTGGCGATGATTTTGCTGTTCGGACTGAATCAAATAATAATCGCATTCAACGGTGAGGGTATTCAAAAGACGCGTTAAAAGTCCGCGGATAATCAGCTGATAGCCGAAGTCCTTGGTGGTGATTTCTTGATAGAGTGACAAAATAATCTGTTCCAATTTCTGTTTATTGGAGTGCGGCATAAATTTGATATATTGACTATCGGGACGTTCACGAATCAGCGCCATTTGTAAAAATTTGACGAGATCGATCTCATTGACATTCCGAAGCACCGTATCGTCCAGCATTTTTTCTGTCAAACCAATGAAAATCACTTTGCAGGGGGTCGTGCTGATATAGTCGGCGTGCAGGGTGTGACGGTCTAGAAGCAGAACCTCACCGGGGAAAAGTAGAACATCCTTATCCTGAATGTGCATCTTGAATTCACCCTCCACTACATAGCACATCTCAAGGTGATTGTTGCGGTGAAACGGCGTGATAAATTCTTCTTTGCCGAGCGTACTCACTTTGTGCGTGGCAGGAAGCATTCGCTGATACGTATCATCTGTGCGGAAATCTGCAAGCTTGGCGATAAAGGATTCGTTCGTTTTATTCAGAAAGTCGACCAGCGAACTGAAAACATCATTTTCCATAAACCAGCGCGTCAAATAAAGTTCGTCATCAAATGCAAGTTCACCGTTTGAAGTAAAGTTCAGTGTGGCGAGCAGCTCAAGCTTTTCCAAATCATCCACACCGTAAATATAAGGGGTAGCAATGTTTTGGTAAGAAAAAATACTTGCAAGTTTCATGAGGATCACCTGTTCATTATAAGATGGTTGAAAATAGGCAGTGCGACGGGAAAATAGTGAGTGCCAGAAGAAAAAATGAACACGTTTTCAAATTACTACTCCCTAAGTATACACGATTGCAAGCATGGAAGCACTACACAAAAAAAGCACTTGAACCGCTTGGAAACGATTCAAGTGCTTCATCATAGAACGGAGAAACGGGGATTCGAACCCCGGCGCGAGCTAGGCCCGCCTAACAGATTTCGAGTCTGTCCCCTTCAGCCGGACTTGGGTATTTCTCCACAATCAAAAACTTGCCGACAACTGATATTGTAATATAAAATGGAAAGAAATGCCAGCATTATTTTTATTTTTTACGGAAAATGGCAGGAAGGGGAAGCATTTGGAAAAAAGAGAAATTCATTTGCTGGAAAATCAGCCGCTGCTTATGCGGTTAAACATGATCGGGATTGGTTTATTTGTAGGGATTTTAGTCGTGGGAATCTGGTGGGGGCCGGACTTTTCGATCGGACTCCTCGATGTTTTGTTAGGACTGGCTCTTTTAGTCGCGCTATTTTTATTTCATGAAGTGGTGCATGGTGTCTTTTTTAAACTATTTTCCCCGCGGGCGAAGATTCAGTTTGGCTATGCGAAAGGAATGCTGTATGCCGGAGCGCCAGGAACATGCTACTCAAGGATTCCATTTTTTGTCATTGCGATCATGCCTTTTATTGTCAACAGCCTGCTACTGGTGGGATTTTTCCTGTGGGGGATGAATTACTGGGTAGTGCTGTTTATTTTTGCTTGTCACACGTCGGGGTGCATCGGTGATTTTTATTATGTGTACTTGCTTGTGAAGGCGCCAAAAGGAACGAAAATTGAAGATACAGATTATGGGATTGCCCTTTATTTTAAATAAGTCTATCCTTTTGTTTGGTATCGCTTTCTAGGCGTGCTAAAATAAAGATATCTAGTAGAAAGAGGTGGCAGAATTGGAAAAAGTAGCATTAGGCGGAAAAGTGGAAGTACCAGTAATTGGACTTGGCTGCATGCGGATGGCGGATCTTTCAGCCAAAGACGCAGAACAAGTTATCCAAGCGGCATTAGACGAAGGAATCGATTTCTTTGATCATGCCGATATTTATGGCGGTGGAAAATCAGAAGAAATTTTTGCAGAAGCTGTGAAAAATATGGGGATCAGCCGTGAAAAATTATTTTTACAATCAAAATGTGGCATTCGTCCAGGCATGTTTGATTTTTCAAAAGAGCACATTTTAGCTTCTGTCGACGGGATTTTGAAACGTTTGAATACCGATTATATCGATTCGCTTCTTCTGCATCGTCCGGACACGCTGGTTGAGCCGGAAGAAGTGGCAGAAGCATTCTCTACACTTGAAAAAAGTGGGAAGGTGCGGCATTTTGGAATCAGCAACCATACACCTCTACAAATTGAATTACTGAAAAAATCAGTCGAGCAGGACTTGCTTGTGAACCAGCTGCAATTCAGTATCATGCATACTGGGATGGTCGATGCAGGGCTTAATATGAATATGACAAACGATCCAAGTTTTGATCATGATAATGGCATCTTGGATTACAGCCGCTTGCACGATATGACGATTCAGGCGTGGTCTCCTTTCCAATTCGGTTTCTTTGAAGGCGTCTTTTTAGACAATGATCGCTTCCCTGAATTGAATGCCAAGATTGATGAGCTGGCAGACAAATACCATGTGACCAATTCGGCGATTGCCGTTGCATGGATCAAGCGTCACCCAGCTAAAATGCAAACCATTGTAGGCACGATGAATCCGGGACGGCTGCATGATATTGCCAAAGCAGGCGACTTGACGCTGACTCGGGAAGAATGGTATCAGATTTATCTGGCGGCGGGAAATAAGCTTCCTTGATGAGAATAAGGAGGAAAAACGACTTGGCGATGATCGCTGAGTCGTTTTTTTGTTGATAGAGATTTTCATTCTCAATTAGAATTTAATTTTTTCATTTATATTGTTAATTTTGATAAAATGTAGTATAATAAAGGTGTAGAAAAGAATGAATATATTAGAATAATTATTAATTGGATTATCTGTTCCCAGACTAAAGGGAGCAGATTTTCGTGCTTTTAGGGGTAACGATAACGATTATCAATTAGGAGAAAGGAGCTGAGAATGATGAAAAAATGGCTGAAGGAATACTGGCAGTTTGTGGCAACAGGTGTCAGCGGCCTTTTGATTCTGATTGGCTGGGCACTGGAAAGCCAAGTAAGTAGCGGATTAACCGCGGTTATTTTCATTACGGCTTTCATTATTGGGGGATTTGAACAAGCAAGAGAGGGGATTCGCGCAACCATCGAAACGCATAAACTGAATGTCGAGCTACTGATGGTTCTGGCGGCGACCGGTGCATCCATCATTGGATACTGGTTGGAAGGCGCAGTGCTAATCTTCATCTTTGCGCTAAGTGGCGCACTGGAAAACTATGCGACGAGTAAAAGTAAACGTGAAATTTCCAAGCTAATGGCTTTTCAGCCGGATGAAGCTTACCGAATCGAGGCGGATGGCGAACTGAGGAAGGTTGCAGTATCCGAGCTTGCTGTGCATGATGCTGTGCTAGTTCGCCCCGGTGAAAGCGTGCCGATTGATGGGATCATCAGAAAAGGCGTGACGACCGTCAACGAGGCAGCCATCAATGGGGAGAGTCTCCCTGCTGAAAAGGCAGTCGGGGAAGATGTATTCGGCGGAACGATCAACATCAGTGGCGCCATCACGATTGAAGTGACCAAAGCCGCTGAGGATACGTTGTTCAGCAAGATTATTCAAATGGTAAAAGAAGCTCAGAGCGAACCTTCTCAAACCGCTCGTTTTATTGAAAAATTTGAAGATAAGTATGTAAAAATTGTTTTGCTGATGGTTGGCGTGATGCTATTTCTGCCGCATTTTGCCCTTGGCTGGAGCTGGAACGAGACTTTCTACCGGGCGATGGTACTCTTGACAGTAGCCTCGCCATGTGCCCTCGTGGCCGCCGTGACACCAGCGACTCTTGCGGCGATTTCCAATGGGGCGCGGCATGGCATTCTGTTTAAAGGCGGCGTTCATTTGGAAAACTTGCGCCATGTCCGTGCAATTGCCTTTGATAAAACCGGCACGCTGACAAAAGGCGAACCAGTTGTGACAGACTTTATAGTCGATCCTTCATTTGATCGGCAGACAGTGATTGATATTGCGGTTGAACTTGAACGGCGCTCCATGCATCCGCTGGCCAAAGCTGTGGTAGCTGCTTTTGATTCTCAAGTCAGTCGCCGTTTGGATGACTTGGTGCTAAAAGATGTACCGGGCTGGGGTGTTGCAACTGACTATGACGGAAAAAATTGGAAAGTTGGCAAGAAAGGCTTTGTCGGCACCAGTCAAGCGGAAATTTTTGCCGGGGCGGATGCTGAACGGCTGGCTAGTGACGGAAAAACGGTTGTCTATATCAGCTGCGAGGATGAAGTTGTGGCGCTGCTTGCCATGAAAGATGTGGCGCGGCCGGAAGCACAGGCAGCCATTGCCCAGCTGAAAAGAAATGGTATCCAGACGATCATGGTAACCGGAGACAATGAGGCCACAGGGCTTGCAATTGGCCGGGAGATTGGGATTGACTATGTGATTGCCGGATGTCTGCCTGAGCAGAAGGTCGAGGTGCTGAAAGAACTGAAAGACGCCTATGGGAAAGTGGCGATGGTTGGGGACGGAATCAATGATGCACCGGCACTGGCCAATGCGACGGTTGGGATTGCGATGGGCGAAGGTACGGATATTGCGATGGAAAGTGCTGATGTCGTATTGATGAAAAACGATTTGGGCAAGCTGTCCTTCACCTACCAATTGTCGAAACGGCTCAACCGGATTACCTGGCAAAATATCATCTTTGCCATTGCGGTCATCATCTGCTTGATTACAGCCAACCTGTTTCAATCGATCAATCTGCCATTCGCGGTCATCGGCCATGAAGGCAGTACCATCCTTGTCATTCTAAATGGCTTGTGGCTGCTCTATTCGTCTGATCGCGAGACACATAGAGAAACGAAACAGACGGCCACTCAGTCGAGCGGTCCCAAAGTCTACCGTTTGGAGGAACAGAAACAATTTGCGAAATAGTCCCACGTGAGAATCAGAAGTCCTGCTGCAAAAGGGCTTCTGATTTTTTATGTTACAATATAACCGAGGTGAAATAGGATGGAACTAAGACGCAAGCAGATTCGTCAACAAATTATCCACTGGGCGGAAAATGAACCAAACGTCTATCTGCTAGTCGAAGAAGGTGCAATTGCCAAAGAGCGATTTGTCGACCAGTATTCAGATCTGGATATCAATGTTTTTGGGCAAGAAGACGAAATTTTAAATTTTGCTGAAAGGACCGACTGGCTGATGCAGATTGCCGAGCCGCTCTGGTATATTCCGCTTGATTTTGAAGTTCCGGCAGCGCGACTGCGGTCTCTTTTAGTCATTTTTGAAAACGGGGTCAAAGTAGATTTTTCTTTTTGGAAAAGTACCTTGTTGGAGGCACCTTTTCCTTACTATGAAAAATATCGGGTCTTACTGGACAAGCAGCAGTATTCGGAGTGCCTGCCTGCATTTATACGTTCAGTCCAGCCGGTTCCGCTCGAACAGCAGGAATTTGAACGGATCGTCCGGGAGAGCTGGTTTGATTTGCATTATGTGGCCAAATTTGGCGCGCGGCGGGATGCTTTTTTTGTTCAGAGTATGCTGCAGTCGATTCGGACGGGCTATCTGTTGCCGCTACTTGAGGAAGTGGCTCGACTAGATGGCGCCACACCGGAATTCAGCGGCCGCAAAATGGCGTACTGGCTAGATGCTAGGTGGCTTGACAGGTTGCCGGAAGTCTATGCACATTGGGGAGAATCCGTGTTGCCGGAACTGCTCAGCCTTTTGGAAGATTTGCAGCTAGAAGTTGCACGAAAGCGCGGTTTTCAATTGGATCTAGCACGAATTTCACGAATGAAAAAATTATTGCTGGAGCTGGATGCAAGTCAATAAAGTTGTCGAAGCCTCCCTTTTTGGTTAAAGTTAATCTGCAGGGGAGGGAATTGGGATTGGAGATTTATCATGTTGATCTGGCGCCGCCTGAGGATACACGACCGGCTGTGCTTTCAATTGGCAAATTTGACGGCGTACATGTGGGACACCAGAAAATTTTGCGAACCGCAAGAAGAATCAAAACCGCAGAGGAACGGTTTTCAGTGATTAGCTTTAGCCCGCATCCGCTTTATGCGCTGCATGGTCTGGAAGCCTATCGGGAAATGCTGACGCCGGGTGCTGAAAAAGCTTATTGGCTGGCTCATTACGGCGTTGACAGCCTGATTGAAACCGCCTTTACCGCAAGCTATGCCGAGACGTCTCCTGAAATTTTCGTCCACGAGCATTTGACCAATTTGCAGCTGCGTCATATTATCGTCGGAGAAGAGTTCAATTTTGGCAAGGGACGAGATTCAGATGTCGAGCTACTCCGGTCGCTTTGTGCACCGTATGGGATCGAAGTCACAGCGGTGCCTATTGAAAAAGAGCAGACTCGTGAAAAAGTCAGCTCAACCGTCATTCGTGCGCTGATTCGAGAAGGACGCATTCAGGAAGCCGAGCACTTCCTAGGGCATCCTTTTTTTGTCCGAGGTGTGGTAAAAGCGGGACTCATGACTGGACTTGAGGACGTCGTTTTGCCTCAAGCGGGCAGTTATCTGAGTGATGCAGGGCTAGTTGAAATTTTACCCGATAAAGAAATAAAAATGGATCTGCCGGATGGACCGGCACGAATCAGTTTTCAATAAAATTAGGACTGGGAGCTACATTTCTCAGCCACACAAAGAAACAGGCCGGAAAGCTACTTATTCCGGCCTGTTTCTTTTTTTATTGAGTTGGAGGGCAAGTGAATCTGAATCGCTTGCCGCCGTATGGTTTACTTAATCGCCATTTGCCTTGCTTTGAATGGCTTTTTGCTGTTCTTGTGCTGCCAAATCTTTATTGTTGATCGTTGGATTTTCACTATCCTGCTGATCATTTTCATGTTGTTTTTTCAGTTCAAAGTATTTATCAAAAACCTGTTTGGAGATCGATAAGTTAATTTTGCTGTCTGAATAGCCATCACGATAGAGCCAAGGAACAACAACAGCAATCTCAATTTCCGGATTGTCAGCAGGTGCATAGCCGACAAAGGTTGTATTCCAAACCTCTGCCATGTTGCTGGATTCTTTCGGACCGTCATAGAAAGCCTGAGCAGTCCCCGTTTTACCGGCTGCAACATAGTCATCGGAATCAAAGTATCCCTTCGCCGTACCATTCGCGCCATTGACAACTTCATAAAAGCCTTCTTGGACGGTTTTGATTTCGTCTTCGGTGGCATCAAGGGTGTTCAGCACTTTTGGCTCACTTTCTTTGTAAACGGAGCCCAGCTGATCGCCGCCAGAACTAGGATTGCGGATTTCTTTGACAAGCGTTGGTGCGATTCGTTTACCACCATTTGCAATCGTTGCCCCGTATTGAGCCAGTTGAATAGGTGTGTAGGAATCATATTGCCCAATCGCAAAGTCGAGAATTTTCCCGATCGTGTCATCCGGTCCCTGATAGCCGATTTGTTCACCCGGCAGATCGATGCCAGTTTTGACACCCAGACCGAACATATTGTAGTACTTCCGCATCTCGTCAAATGTAGAAAGCGGTGCATCTAGCGGCCCATAAGGCACATACGTCGTACCGGCAAATTTCATGGTCAACTGGTACATGTAGGAGTTGGAAGAACGTTCCAAGGCGCCAACAGGGTCCAGTGTCATATCATTGTAGCCGTCCGTATTGAACCAGGAACTCTTCTTCGGCGTGCCTTTCAAATAGATCGGCTGGTCGACAAAGGTGCTGGTCGTTGTGATGGTATCACTCATCATGCCCATCAGTTCAGTGGCCCCTTTGACAGCGGACCCCATATTGTAGGCCGTTGTAAACGTTCCAAGCGAATAATCTTCAAACTCGCCGTCATCATTCAGCTTCTGCCCAGCAAGTGCCAAGATTTGGCCGTTATTTGGATCCATGGCAACAACGAATGCTCGGTCGAATAGGTCTGATCCGGCATAGGCCTTACCTTTTTTAATATTTTCCTGCAGAATTTCTTCGACTGCTTTTTGGAACTCGACATCAATGGAAAGCACGAGGTCTTTTCCGTTAGAGCCGGCTTTTTTCTGAACGGTGCTGATGACATTGTTGTCTGCATCCAGCACACTTTCATATTCTGCTTTTTTCCCTTGAAGGACACTTTCGTATTGTTCTTCTAGATAACTTTTCCCAACCCGGTCGTTGCGGCTGTAACCTTGTGATAAATAGTAATCTGCTTTGTCAGCCGGCAAACCTTCCTGCTCGGTTGTGACAGAGCCGAGAATGGAGCGGAGCGTATCTTCATATGGATAGTAACGATCCCAGTTCATCGTGGTATCGACACCAGGCAGTTCATCCAGGTTTTCACTGACGCGGGCGATTTCTTCATTCGTAACGCCTTCGTCCTTGACAGTTTGCTCCGTCATGGCATAACCGTTCGTCATCTTTTTATAAAGGGTGGCGACTTTTTTATCATTGTCTGTCAGACTGGCAAGATCTTCATCTGTTACATCTTTTAACTGTGCTTGGTACTGATCGGAGCCGTCCATGTTTTTCTCTTTATCAGAGAGCCGACTGATGGATTCGTCTTCATGGGAAACAATCCAATAATCTTTTAAATTGCGCTCTGTCAAATTATCATCAGGCGTTACCTCAATCAGTGTGTTGAGCTTTTGAGCAACTTTGAGAATTTCTTCGGAATCTGTATTCTGACTTCGTGTGTAAGTAATCGTATTGTAACCTGCATTTCCGACTAATAAATTATAATTGCTATCATAAATTTCACCGCGCGGCATGCTTTTTTCAATCGTTACATTGTTGGTTTTTTCTGCTTCGGCCTTGTATTCATCACCGTGGACGATCTGAAGTACGCCCAGCCTCAAAATCAATACCGAAAAGCAGAGAAAAATCACGAAGAATAAGATATTCAGCCGAAGAGGGATCGTAGGCAGTTTTTTCTTCTGCTCTTTTTCCTCGCGTTGCCGTACTCGTCTTTTTCTGCGCATTCACTCAGCCAATCCTTTCTGTGATTAGTGAAACATATCCTTAATTATGCCCATTTCTTCCAAAAAGTAAAGTGAAGGAAAAATAAAAATTTCATGAGAAAAAGCAAATTTGCAGAAAAACGGCAGTTAGGTTATACTAATTTAGTAATTTACTAAATTAGTAAAGGAGTAATTAAAATGATTCCTGTTCATTTAAAACATAAACCTGTAATGATTGTTCCTAATTATGAAGAAGTAGATGGCAAAATGGCCTATGATTCCGAGGCAAAGGGGCTTTCGCTGGGACTTGCTCAATGGAATGATCGCGGCAAAGTCGACATCTCGGCAAAAGTATGGCGGCATACTGGCGGCAAATGGTCACGCCAATCAGAAGAATTACCCCTTCATCGTGTGCTAGATTTGGCGATTTTGATCGCGCGGACGAAACTGCATTTTGTAGATGCCTATAAATATCCGCATTTCTTTGATCCTGAAAATCCGGAAATCGATCGGATCGGCTTGCAGGGAGATGCGATGAGCGTAGAAGTTTGCACGGATAATGACCATATCGAGGAAGACATTGAGCTGTTTGAACAAGCGCTAAAAAATGATGATGAATTGCTGAGTGAACGCCTGCGGATTTTAAGTCGTTTGCTGCGGGAAGCGGGTTACTAGAGGAGGAAAAACAATGACAGATCGCGAAACACGCAAAGAAAAAATTAGAGCCTATAAGGAAAAAGCGCCCGATGCAGGTGTCTATCAATTTATTTCGACACAATCGGGGAAAAAATTACTCGGGGCAACGATGAACCTTGAAGGGATTAAAAATAAGCTGGCATTTGGCTATAAGATCGGCGATGGCACCATGTTGCCGCCAGAAATGCAAGACGAGGCCAAACTGTATGGCGTCAAGGCGATTGAGTTTGAAGTGGTCGATCGGTTGAAAATCAAGCCGGAAATGACGCGCAAGGATGTGCAGGATGAACTGACCGTTTTATTGGAGCTTTGGCAGGAGAAGCAAAATGAAAGCAGATGATCAGGTGGTGTTTCGTCCTGCATGCGAGCAGGATTTGGCGGAGATTTTAGCCTTGTTTTTAGCGTCAAAGGAGGGGCTTCTTTTTTCAACCCGGAAGGAGCATCTTTCCATTCAAGACCTGGCAAGCTGGCTAGAAACAGACGATCAGTTCCCTTTTGTTTTGACAAGCGGGGAGAAAATCGTGGCATATGGCGAGATTTGGGTTGATGAGGAGGAGCAGGATTTGGAATTGGCTCATCTACTCGTTGCAAAGGATGAGCGCAGGAAAGGCTACGGGAAAGCGCTGTTGACTCATTTACTCAAGGAAGCGGAATGATGGTATTATCCGATTGTCTATTTACGCGTTTTACCAGAGAATCTGCCGGCTATTTCGCTGTATAAGAAGCACGGTTTTATGGAGATTGAACCTTTTGATTCTACCTATGAATGGTTCAAGTGGGACAAGGATGTAAAACGAACGAAAGAGGAATTGTTTGCGATTATTATGGAGATTGATGAGCAGTTTGATCGTGAATCATGGAGAAATCAGCTGGCTCTTCATCCGGCACGAGTGGATTTAATGGCTGAATGCTTGGGACTTGTAGAGGATCGTTTCTTCCTCCCAAAAACGAGAGCAGAAGTCGAGGCGTATATCGAAATTGCGAAGGCGCGTAGCCGCGGGGAACGAACAATGGCTGAGATTGAGCCGCTTAGAACGGAGATATTGAAGGCGCTGACGGAACCTCCTCATCTTGATCCACCTAAGTGCAAGATTGTAGGCTATCTGGCTGATGATGAGGAGTATATGGATTGGTCATGGGTGCAGTACTTTGAGATGATGTTGTATCCGCTGCTTAAGTATGGAGTTTCAAAAGAGGATATGGCGGCCATTTTGCGGAAGCATTATCCTCAGGCATTTCAGACTAAATAAGGAACGAATCGCTTCAATTGGCGGTTCGTTTTTTTGATGTTGAATAGTTACTTACTTTTTGTGAGCATATAATTTCCTTTTTTAAAAGTTTAGTTATAAACTATAGATAGTTAAGAAGGAGGCGATGGAAAATGATGATTCATATGCATCACGTTTCTGCACTAATTAAAGAATTTGAACGAACCGATCACTTTTATTCAACTGTGCTAGGCTATCGGCTCGTTAAAAATACAGTCAATCAAGCGAATATCAAAATGCGTCATCTGTTCTATGGGGATTACGAAGGTACGCCGGGAACGATTTTGACCTATTTTGAAGTGCCGCATATTGGTAGCCGCTATCAGGAAAAAGCGTATTTTGGCACGATTCAACTGGGTGTTCCAATTGATAGCTTGCCATTTTGGCGCGACCGGCTGGAGCAGTATGACATTGCGTTTTCGGTTCAGGAAGACGGGCTATATGTGGAAGACCCGGACGGAATGAAACTCGCGCTCATCGAAATAAATGAACAGATTGCTCCTGAAAAGGCGACGCGACATACGGATATTCCAGCAGACAAGCAGATCAAACGAATCATTGGAGCCGCTTATCATGTGCCAGATGTAGAGGCAGAGCGCAGATTTTTCCAAGAAATGTTTGGCTTTGTTACAGAAGGGGAAAGTTTGACAGACACTGCCGGGCTGAGCAAGCTGACTTTTACCCAAACCACCAGCGGCAAGAAGACGCGTTTTGGCAAGGGGTCCATTGATCATATCGCCTACGGGGTAAAAACGGCAGCAGAGGTTGACATGCTTCATCAGTTGGCTGGCGAAAACGGACTGCAAATAGAAGAATTTGTTGATCGGGGCTACTTTAAGAGCCTGTATATTCGGGATCCGGCGGGAATGCGCATTGAATTTGCTAGTGATGAGCCAGGCTTTGCACTGGACGAACCGGTTGAGGAGCTAGGGGCACATTTAAGTCTGCCACCATTTTTAGAGGAAAAACGACACGAAATCGAAACTTATTTTGGAGGGGAAAAATGATGATAAAAGAATTAAAAGGAATCCACCACGTGACAGCGATGACGAGCAGTGCGGAAAAAAATTATCAATTTTTTACGGAAGTTTTAGGCATGCGTTTGGTGAAAAAAACGGTCAATCAGGATGATATTCACACTTACCATCTTTTCTTTGCGGACGATAAAGGTTCGGCGGGAACGGATATGACATTTTTTGATTTTCCTAATCTGCCAAAAGGACGTCGCGGAACGGACAGTATTTCACGTACAAGCTTCCGTGTGCCAAGTGACGCGGCATTGGAATATTGGCATCAGCGTTTTGAAGAGCTTGACGTGACGCATGGCGATATTGAAACGATTTTTGGACGGAAAGTATTGACTTTTGAGGATTTTGACGAGCAGAGACTGATGCTAATCTCTGATGAAAATGATCGAGGCGTTCAGGCCGGGACTCCGTGGAAGAATGGACCGGTTCCAGAAAAATATGCCGTTTATGGTTTGGGACCTGTATTTTTGACAGTCCCTGAGTTAGAAAATATGGACGCGGTTTTGAAAGCCGTGCTTGGCTTCCGATATGTGAAAGAAGAACAAGGCCTGCATCTTTATGAAGTGGGAGAAGGCGGCAATGGGGCTTCGCTGATTGTCGAAGAGCGTTCCGATCTGCCGCATGCGATGCAAGGCTACGGGGAAGTGCATCATGTAGCTTTCAGAGTAGAGGACCACGAAGAGCTGATGAAATGGATCGAACGGATGAACACCTTTGAAGCGCCCAATTCAGGCTTTGTCAACCGCTACTACTTTGAATCCCTCTACGTCCCAGTCAGCCGCCAGATTCTCTTTGAATTTGCAACGGACGGTCCGGGCTTTATGGGAGATGAACCTTATGAAACACTGGGAGAAAAATTATCGCTGCCACCATTTTTAGAACCCAAACGCGCTGAAATCGAAAAAATGGTACGGCCGCTTGACACGAAAAGGAGCTGATAATGATGGAACATTTGTTTATTCCTGCTGCAAATGAAGCGGCTGCCCCTTTGCTGCTCTTGCATGGGACTGGCGGCGATGAGCATTCGCTTGTCGACATTGGCCGCTTCATTTCAAGTGAAGCTGCGATTCTTTCGTTGCGCGGCGATGTGTTGGAAGGTACGGCCAATCGCTTTTTCAAACGCTATCCAGATGGCCGGCTTGACTTGGAGAGCTTGGCGGAAAAAACGGATCAATTGCTCGCAGAAGTACACCTCTTGGCCGAAAAATATCACCTCAGTGTCGAGCAGCTCGTGGCAGTGGGTTACTCAAATGGTGCCAATATTGCTGCCAACAGTCTGCTGCAAAAAAAGAATAGCTTCCAGAAGGCAATTTTGTTCCATGCGATGCCGGCTGATAATGAACCGCAGACATTCACGCTTCGGGAACGGGCGGTATTTTTGACAGCGGGGCTCAATGATCCACTGGTTTTATCAAAGGATTCCGAACGACTCGTGGCTGAATTAGAACAGCGTGGCGCGGATGTTTCAACTGTTTGGACGGCCGCTGGACATTCGCTCACTATGGAAGAGCTGGAAGCGGCACGCAGCTGGTACGAGGCACATACTGGCACGCAGGACAAGGAGAAAAAATGATTTTTCAAGCAGACGAGCTGTCAGCCAAACAGCACTATAAATTTCTAAGTGGCGCCATCATCCCTCGCCCAATTGCCTTTGTGACAACGTTGATGGAGGATGGTCAAACGGTCAATGCGGCACCGTTTAGTTTTTTCAATATCGTGTCGAGTGACCCGCCCATCATCAGTGTCAGTGTGCAGCGCGCGGCAGGAAAGCAAAAAGATACAGCGCGTCATGCAATCAGGCAGCAGGAAATGATGGTGCATATTGTAAGCGGTGATTTTATTTCAGAGGTGAATGAGACAGCAGCAAGGCTTGGACCTTCTGAAAGTGAAATCGAACGAACCAACTTAACCCTGCTGCATTTACCTGATTTTGCCACACCTGTCATTAGTGAGGCGCAAATTATTTTGCCGAGTAAACTAGTGCAGGTGATTGAAATTAGGAATGATGCCGGTGAGGTAACCGCTGATCTTTTGCTGGCGCGCGTGCAGGCCTACATGTTTGACGAGGCAGTCTTTGATTCAAAAAAGGAGTATCTGCTTACAGACGTCCTCCAACCAGTGTCGCGTTTGGCTGGGAATGACTACGCCAAGCTGGGAGAGACTTTCACCTTAAAGCGCCCCTAGTAGGAAATAAGCGAACGAAAAGCCCCGCAACTCTACATGCAGAGTTGCGGGGCTTTTTCCTGCTTCAATTGGATCAATGCTTAGTAGGAATGGCAATGGCCACATTTTGTCCGGCAGTTGCTTGTCCTTTGCGCATCAAGTTAAATTCTTCTACTTGGTCCATATTGGTAATAACGACGATCAGGTCGGTTCCTTTTTCTGCTGCTTGGAGGGCAGATAAATCGATTGAGCCTAATTTTTGCCCAGCTTCAAGATTGTCACCCGGTTGGACGGACAGCGTGAACGGCGTGCCGCCAAGATCGACCGTATCGATCCCCATGTGTAGCAGAATTTCAAGACCGTTTGCCAGTTTAAAACCAATCGCATGTTTGGTGTCAAAAATGCTGATAATCTGACCACTGACAGGAGAAACGACTTGCCCAGAGGTTGGGCGGACCGCAAATCCGTCGCCCATCATTTTTTGACTGAAAACGGGGTCAGGAACTTCCGTGATTGGAATGACTTCCCCGTCAGCAGGCGCGACTAGTTCTGCTTCACTAGTTTTTTCATCGTTCAGTTGGAAAGTAGTGACAGTCGGCTCGCTCGCGGCACCAGAAGCAGCTACCGCCACACTGTCGACCCGGTCAATCTTATTCAAAATGCCCGTTCGACGGAAGAACATGGTCAGGAAGAATGGAACAGCAACGGCAATGGCCATCCCAATCGCAAAAGCACCCCAATCCTGCGGACGAATAGAAAGAATACCTGGGATTCCACCGACACCGATTGCATTCGCCCGTACACCCATCAAGGTAACGAAAAGTCCGGCAATCCCAGAGCCAATCATGGCAGCGACAAATGGATACAGATATTTCAAGTTGATCCCGAACATTGCTGGTTCTGTAACACCTAGATAACAAGAAATCGTTGCGGGAATCGAGATTTGTTCTTCTTGCTTGTTTCCTTTATGAAGGAAGATGACTGCTAGAACCGCTGAACCTTGGGCGATATTTGAAAGAGCGATCATCGGCCATAAATTAGTCGTTCCAAAATCTGCAATCAGCTGAGAATCAATGGCAAGTGTCGTATGATGCAGACCGGTGATGACAAGCGGTGCATAAAGGAAGCCGAAAAGTGCGCCAAACAGCCAGCTGACAGAAGAAGTCAGTCCCATGTTGACCGCATTTGAAATCCAAGAACCGATCGTCCAGCCAATTGGTCCAAGAATCAAGTGGGCTGCTAAAACAGTAGGCACGAGTGAGAAAAGTGGAACAAAAATCATCGAGACCACTTCCGGAATGACTCGGCGGAAGAAACGCTCCAGATAAACTAGCATAAAGCCTGCTAACATGGCTGGAATGACCTGCGCCTGATAGCCGATTTTTTCAATCGTGGCAAAGCCAAAATCCCAAACTGGAATATCAGCAGCGGCAGTGCCGGCCACAGCATACGCATTCAAGAGTTGCGGGGAGACTAAAGTGATCCCCAGTACAATCCCCAGAATTTGAGTGGTGCCCATTTTCTTCGTGATACTCCAAACGATTCCGACTGGCAGGAAGTGGAAGACCGCTTCACCAATCAGCCAAAGAAAATCATTGACGCCTGCCCAAAAAGTGGACATTTCCACAATCGTTTGACCACCGAATTCGATATCCCCGAGCACATTGCGGAAACCGAGGATTAAACCACCGATGATGATGGCAGGAAGCAGCGGTGTGAAGATTTCAGCCAGCACCGCCACAGCACGCTGCACGATATTCTGATTCTTTTTCGCGGCCCCTTTTACCGCCTCTTTGGAAACGCCTTCAATTCCGGAAATACGAGAAAACTCTTGATAAAATGTAGACACATCATTCCCAATAATGACTTGAAACTGCCCGGCATTGGTAAACATGCCTTTCACACTTGGTAGCTGCTCAATTTTCTCTTTATCGGCTTTTGCTTCATCATTTAAAACGAAGCGCATCCGTGTTGCACAGTGGGAAACAGCGGCAATATTTTCTTTCCCTCCAACAAGCTCAAGCAACTGGGTAGCATCTTCTGTATACTTGCCCATTTAGATAAACCCCTTCCATTTTTGAAATAACTTATATATACAAGTTCGGTATAATCATAACCTTGTCTTTTAAAAATTGCAAGTATTTTTTATTGGAAATAAAAACAGCCTCCAATTCCAGTTGAGAATTCGAGACTGTTCGTAGATTAATTCATTTTTCTTCTTCGCGCAAAATCAACAAATTTAAACATATCGAGTCGGTGGCGAGATTCTGTATACTCAAAGCATCTGGTGTCCTCCAAGTAGACGACGCTGCGTACAACCACCACATGTGTATGCGCATTTAAATCCATTAAAGCTAAATCTTCGTCAGTAACTGGCTCAACAGTGATCTCCTTCTGTGCATAGCCAATTTTCAAATCCAAATCGTCTTCAAAATAACGATAGATTGAGTTTTCGGCCTCATCAAGCGGCAAGTCTGGAATGATGGATTTTAAGAGGAAATCCTTGTCCAAAATAACCGTTTCTCCATTGATTTCACGCTTTCGCACCAGTTTCCAAATCGTATCATTTACTTTCCAACCAGTGAGTTG
The DNA here is from genome assembly GCF_900183385.1 of Listeria costaricensis. Lineage (GTDB taxonomy): Bacteria > Bacillota > Bacilli > Lactobacillales > Listeriaceae > Listeria > Listeria costaricensis. Next base: position 312,187 of record NZ_FXUT01000010.1, on the reverse strand, counting down.
AGCCAAATTTTCAGGAACACGCTGAAGGGAGAGCTCTGCAATAATCGTCTTGCTGTACATATGCTGAGCCTCTTGAAGTTCCTTATAACTCGTTAAACCAGAGATCGGAAAATCGAACTTATGATAGTTGAGGACGATCGATCCCTTGCCCTGTTTTTTTTGGATATAGCCTGCATTGATTAGGAGTGCCAATGCTTTTCGAATGGTTTCACGCGAGACACCGAAATGCTTCATTAGTTGATTTTCGCTGGGAAGAAGAGAGGCGACGGGGTACTTGTCAGCAAGGATGTTAGCTTCTAAATCCAGAAATATGTCATGAAATTTGTTCATTCATTCTCAATCCTTTACGGTAATCATTTCCTCCTTATTCTACCATAAGTTTTCTAATTCTTCCCAATAAAATTATGACTTGTATTTTTAGAAGGGATACTCTATACTAGCAGTGAACGTAACTTGTATAGTCAAGTTTTGTTAGGAGGATAAAAATGAACTATTTAGTCGTAGATTACTTACCCAATGAAATCAAGGTGAAAAAAGTCGAGCAGGAAGTAGAAAACGAGTCCGCTTCTTTTTCACTGCAACCGGAGAACATCGAAGAAAGTCTGGCGGAAGTGGCCGACTTACTAAAAGACAAGTATCCAAATCTGGCAGGCGGCGTGATTGACGGCACATTTTCAAGTCGCTTCAGTGAAACCATTTTATCCCATTCAGAAGGCCAAACAATTGATCTCAGCCGTTTCTTATCGGAGAAACTGGACTATCCGTTTATTTCTGCAAAGGAAAGAGACCAGTATGAAACGTTACAGGCGGCCTTCGATGCAAAAGCCGACCAGCTTGTTTGGCAACTTGAATATGACGGCTTCCAAGCAGGGAAAAAGGAATATTCGACCGAATCGCTCCTCACGATTGGCAACGGTTTTATGGGGATTCGCGGCACGACACCAGAAATGCAGATTAGTGAAGCCACCTATCCGGCTACCTATTTGGCAAGCGGCTATAATCGTGCTGAATCAGAAGTGGCCGGCCGAATGGTCACGAATGAAGACCTTGTTAATCAGGCAAGTGCCCAGTTCATTGTGGTGGAGCTGGACGGAGAGCTGCTCATACCAGATGAGACCAACATTCGCGAGTTGAAGCGGACACTGAATTTAAAAAACGGTCTGCTGCATGTGGCATTGATTTTGGCGAGTCCATCCGGCAAGCTAGTAGAACTGATCAGTGAGCGGATCGTCAATATGGCTGTCATGGAAGAAACCGTCACACGCTACCGGATCAGACCGCTTAATTTCAGCGGTACGGTCAAACTGGTCACAACACTCGACGGAACGATCCGCAATTTTAATGTGGCACGCTACCGAACGCTCAATCAGCATCATTTTAGCGTGATTGCAAGAAAGACCTCTAAACGTAGAGCAATGATGCGAACGCGCCTACTTTCAACAGGAATTGAAGTGCTGACACGGACACAATTGACCGTTCCAGAAGGGCTGGATGTGAGCGATGAAGAGCAGCTTGAACCGGATAAAATCACGCAAAAAGTAGCCTTTCAAGCGGAGCAGGAGAACTGCTATACCTTCGAGAAGCGCGTGCTGATCCATGCCTCACACACCTTAGTGAAGCCAAGCCTCGACGTGTTACAAAATGAGCTGCTTACGGAGAAAACATTTGCCAAGAGTTTGGCAGAAAGTCAGGCCGCTTTTGAAAAACTTTGGCAAACGGCTGATATCAAGGTGACGGGTGATTTAATGTCGCAAAAAATGCTTCGCCTGCATACGTATCACCTGCTGATTTCCGCTTCGCCGCTGCATAGCCAGCATCTTGATGCCTCCATTACCGCGCGAGGCCTACACGGGGAAGCCTATCGTGGACATATTTTTTGGGATGAAATCTTTATCCTGCCTTTTTACATCTATCATTTCCCAGATGCCGCCAAAGATCTGTTAATGTATCGGTATCGCAGATTAGATGCCGCCAGAGAGGAAGCGAAACGAGCGGGTTATCAAGGCGCCATGTTCCCTTGGCAATCAGGGCATGACGGTACAGAAGAAACCCAACTGCTTCATATAAATCCGTTGAACGGGGAATGGGATGAGGATCGCAGTCGTTTGCAGCGGCACGTTTCGCTGGCTGTTGCCTATAATGTCTGGCTTTATTTTAAAAACACCAACGATCGAGCCTTTATGGAAACGTATGGCTTGGAAATGCTATTTTCGATTGCGCAATTTTGGAAGAGCTTGGCAGTTCTGGATGAAACGACTGGACGCTATCATATTGAAGGGGTGATGGGACCAGATGAATTTCATGAAGCCTATCCGAACAGTGAAGTAGGCGGTTTGAAGGACAATGCCTATACGAATATGATGGTGGTCTGGCTGTTTGAAGAAATTGCCTATTTTCTGTCAATTTTTGATCCCGCAGTTATTGAAGCGAATCGAATAAAAGCCGATGTTGTGGAGCAAGACTTCGTGATTTATGATAAAATGAAGCATCAGCTTTATTTGGAAATCAGCGAAGACGATATTATTGCGCAATATCAGGGCTTTCTTGATTTGAAAGAAATCGATTGGGACGGTTATCGGGAAAAATATGGCAATATTTACCGGATGGATCGGATTTTAAAGGCAGAAGGTGAATCGGCTGATGATTATCAGGTCATGAAGCAGGCCGATACATTGATGACCTTCTATAATCTGACGAAAGACCGTGCAGATCAGATTTTAACGGATCTTGGTTATAAGTTGCGAGAAGACTATCTGGCCAAAAATCTGGCTTATTATTTGAAGCGCACCACACACGGCTCCACCCTGTCGCGAATTGTCCATGCCGAGCTGGCAGAAATTGCTGGTGAAAAAGCACTTGCATGGCAGCTTTATCAGGAAGCGCTCTATTCTGATTATGCAGATATTCAAGGCGGCACAACAGCCGAAGGGATTCATACAGGCGTGATGGCCGCAACACTTGACGTCACACTTAGAACTTTCGCGGGCATTGATTATCGCGGTGAATGGTTGAGCGTGATGCCTAATTTACCTGCGCACTGGCAGGAGATAACCTTTTCAATGAGCCGAGAGGGCGTTCATTTCAGCTTTGTTTTAACCCATCAAGCCGTGACAGTCCTGGCCGATCAAGCTGCTAGTATCGAGATTTGTGCGCAACACTATCAACTTGAAGCTGGTAAAAAAATGACTATCCATTACGAAAAGCAGTAGGAGGAACGAACATGAAAAAAGGTCTCGTCTTTGATTTAGACGGCGTGATTACCGATACCGCCAAGTTTCACTATTTGGCTTGGAAAGCGCTGGCTGCAGAACTCGACATCACAATCGATGAAAAATTCAATGAAACACTAAAAGGCATCAGCCGGATGGACTCGCTGGACCGGATTCTGGCGTTTGGCGGCAAAGAAGACATTTATACACAGGAAGAAAAAGAAGCATTGGCAGCGAAAAAAAATACCCACTACGTCGAGCTATTAAGTGAACTTTCACCAAGCGATCTTTTGCCAGGCGTGCATGATTTTCTAGAAGCGGCTCGTGTAAAAGGCATCCCATGTGCACTTGCTTCCGCCTCTAAAAATGCCCCTATGATTCTTGATAAATTAGATGTGGCGAACTATTTTGCCCATGTGGTGGATCCAGCCACGCTCAAAAAAGGCAAGCCAGACCCAGAGATTTTCCTCAAAGCAGCAGCCAGTATCAATCTGGCACCAGAAGAGACGATCGGTTTTGAAGACGCTGCTGCCGGCATTCAGGGAATCAAAGAAGCCGGTATGTATGCTGTTGGGCTTGAAACGACTGAAAAACTGACTGGTGCTGATATTGTTGTAAAAAGCTTTAACGAACTTGATCTAGATGAACTTTTAACCCACTAATCCGAACAGGCGCAGATTTGCTGCGTCTGTTTTTAGTTGTCAACGGGTGACCCGCGTGTTACACTGTAACCAATTAAAACGAAGGAGGGTTTGCACGAGATGATTTGGATTAGACTTCGTACCAAACAAATTTTTGCAACTAATTAAATAGTGCGGAAAGCCTGCAGAATGAAGCAGGTTACGGGATTGGTCTGTCACAAATCAGTGAACCCCTTATGAATTGAATGATTGTTAGGGAGAGGGAGCGGACGAATGAGCTCTCTTTTTTATGCGCAAAAAAGCATAGATAGGTCTGGACGTGAGCCATCCTGGGGCCGCACTGAACAAATTTCAGGAGGTCATTTTATGAATAAAAAAGTACTACTCGTGGGCGTCAGCGCCGATCAAAAAGATTTTGAATATACAATGGAAGAACTGAAAAATCTGGCACTTGCGGGTCACTATCAAATTGAGGATGTCATCACCCAAAACATGGAACGCATCCATAAAGCCACCTATGTCGGAAAAGGTAAACTAGCCGAACTGGCAGATATCGTTCAGATGGAGGAAATCGATGCCGTTGTTTTGAACGATGAACTCAGTCCATCCCAAATCCGCAATCTGGAAGCAGCGTTAGAAGTAGAAATCATTGACCGGACGGCGCTAATTCTGATGATTTTTGCTAATCGTGCTAAAACACGTGAAGCTCAGCTGCAAGTAGAAATTGCTCGGCTAAAATATGAACTGCCGCGCCTAAGAGGAATCGGAGAAGAGCTTGACCAACAAGGCGGCCGCTCCGGTTTAGCCAATCGTGGTTCCGGGGAGAAAAAACTAGAAAGCGACCGGCGCATCATTCAAAATCAGATTCGCCATCTCAATAAGGAACTCGAGGAAATTGCCAAAGAACGACAAGTTCAGCGACGAAAACGGATCAAAAATGAGTTGCCTGTGGTTTCGCTCGTTGGCTATACCAATGCCGGAAAATCCACTACGATGAACGGTCTGGTCAAACGGACACAAAAAGCTGAACACAAGCAGGTTTTTGAAAAGGATATGCTTTTTGCCACACTTGATACCAGTGTACGTGAAATTACACTTGCCGATAAGAAGAAGTTTCTACTTTCAGACACAGTTGGTTTTGTCAGCAAATTGCCGACCCATCTTGTCAAGGCTTTCCGTTCGACACTCGAAGAAGCAGCCGGAGCCGATTTACTCATCCATGTGGTCGATTATGCCGATCCGCACTACCAAGCGATGATTCAGACGACCGAAGAAACACTGGCAAAAGTAGGTGTGGAAAATATCCCAACAATTTATGCTTACAATAAAGCAGACAAATTGGAAGGAGCCGTTTATCCAGTGAAACGGGAAGACGGCCTTGTTTTTTCAGCCCGTGAAGAGGCCAGTCTTGATTTTCTAATGGATTTGATTCGAGCAGAAATTTTCAGTGACTATCTGACCGTTCGTTTAAGAATCCCTTATGAAGCAGGCGATATCACATCCTATCTGAATGAGCACGCGCATATTTTAACGACAGAATATGTCGAACAGGGGACTGAACTTTTGGTTGAAATCAGCCCGGCAGACTTTGCCAAGCTGGAAAAGTATCTTATCACGCAGAAGGAAAAGTGACGCTCACTCGGAAGATTGATATAATAGAGGAAAAACTAAATGAGGCATGGAACGATGAAAAAACAGCTTTACGGTAGTCTAGTGGGGACAGGGCTTGCATTTGCAGGCTATGCATATTACTCCACAAAAAAATTAACACTGACACATTACCCCGTCTATTCACCTAAAATTCCACCAGCATTTGACGGAAAAACATTTATCCAATTATCCGATTTGCACAGTCAACGGTTCGGCCGCTCTAATCACAAACTGATCAAAATGGTCAAGGCGGAGCGGCCAGATGCCATCTTCCTAACGGGTGATTTATTGGACGGAGATGAGTGGATTGATGTGGCCCTTGCGCTGGTTCGGAAATTAAGTCAGTATGCACCGCTCTTTTATATCAGTGGCAATCATGAGCAGCGGAGTTCTTTTTTTGAGGAATTCCTCAGTGGTTTAAAACAGGCCGGCGTTTACATTCTGCACAATGAGACGCGCTATCTGAAAGAGGGCGAAGATCGGATTGCCATTTGCGGCGTAGATGATCCGAAGTTTCATTTAGAAGTGCCGGATGAGGACGAAGACGAGGAGCTCTATATAGCTTTTGATAAATATCAGGCAGAAGAAGAGATTTTGCGCCAAGAAATTGAACAGGCCACCGCTCGCATTCCCGATGAATTATTTACCATCCTGCTTTCTCATCGACCGGAGTTTTGGCCCTTTTATCAAATGCAGCCGGTTGATTTGATTCTTTCAGGACATGCACACGGCGGACAGATTCGTTTACCTTTTACCGATGGATTATTCGCACCAGGGCAGGGCCTTTTTCCGAAAACGACATCTGGTTTGCGAGAGGCGAATGGACGCCAGTTGATTGTCAGCAGAGGGCTAGGAAACACGACCATGCTCATCCCGCGCGTTTTCAATAACCCTGAAATCGTCAAAATCACGTTAAACCATAATTAGGTCTTTAGTCTAGGTTTGATTTGGTTCCTAAGCGGGAAGCGTTCAAACGAGGCAATTGATAAACTAGAATTAACAAGAGAGAATAACTTTCAGGAGGTTACAAACATGAAAAAAAACAAAAAAACTTTGGGGCTAGTATTAGTATTGATGGTGGGGGCATTCGCACTGGTAGGGTGTTCGAATGATACAGACGATTACGATGATGACAACCAGACAAGTCAGTCAAGCACAACCGACTCGAGTAGTAGTGATTCTAGCAGCACTTCAAATGACTATGATTTAAAGACAGTTGATTTTGACTTTACTCTTGAAAATGCTATTGATCAGTTCACGCAAGCACATAGTGGAGCAAGTATTACATCCGTATCGCTAGAAAAAGAAAAAGGCCGATTCTTTTATACTGTTGATGGTGTAGATGATAATAATGAATATGAAATGGCTTTTGATGCAGACACGAAAGAAACGCTGCAAGATAAACAAGAAACGTTAGATGCAGAAGATAAAGCAGAAGTTCAAACGGAAATCCTAAATTTGGATGACCTGATTCCAGTAAAAGATGCGATGGAAAAAGCGACAGCACAAGAATCAGGGGACGTTTTAAGCTATGATATTGACCGCTTTGGCGATAATACCGTTTACGTTGTATCAATTAAAAAAGGTTTTGATGATGTAGAAGTAGGCGTTAATGCTCAAACTGGTGAAATCGTAGGCGTAGATCGCGATTAATTGAAAGAATGAATGTTTCTTCTTAATTTGAGAAGAAACATTCATTTTTTTTGCCCAAAAAGTAAGATACATCTTTTATTAAAGGTGTGCACATGGTAAACTGTTCATAGGTATATTGTGGAAAAGAGTGTTGGGATGAGCTTTGAAAAATTAGTCTATTTTTATAAACGAAAATTGGGAAATTGGAATCTGTTGCATAGTTTTTTAACCGGTTGGTGGAAAGGATTTCTGCTACTAAGTGCGGTTTTGGTGAGTGCGCTTTGTGCAGGGATTTATTTTTTACCTAAAGAATGGTTATTTGGGATGATTGCGCTCTTTTTTATTCTTTTCATTCTCTTTTTCTACTTGATGATTTATCGCCCAGCGAGAAAATGGATTCGAACGCACTATCAGCTCAGAAGCTTTAAAGAAATACTCATGCTGCGTGAATATTTACTCTATGCATACTTAGCGCAGAATGGATTCGAGACGCGGGATGATCTCGAAAAATTAAAAATGTTTGTCAGGTCAGAAGGCAGCAGCCAGTCTGAAAAAAGAAGACCTTTTCTGACGCAGATGCTGCAGGTTTTTATTGCGGCGATTCTGGCAATCATGTGCGGAAGTTTCTTTTTCGAGCTCGAAACGACCCCTGCTAAATTTTTAACAGGCGGGCTGATCATTTTGAGTGCAGTATGTGTCTATTTGCTTCTTAACGCTTTGATGCGCGTGCTGGCTCTTTCAAGATCAAAACGAAGTAGAAATGCCGAAGAGCTTATTCGACAGATCATTCGTATTCAGACGGCTTTGCTTGTCCAGGAGAATACAACATACCATCCCTACATCACAATGGAGAAAAAAGTTCGTGAAAATGATTTTTTGACAGAAATGATCTTTACGAAATCTTTTATCTAAATATACAGCATAAAGAGAGAAGGATTGAGATGGAAAACAAACAGAGATAAACAATGGAGACAAAATGCTATCGTGAAATCAAGAAAAGAATTAAAAATGGCCAATTTCCGCCGGGAACGCGTCTAATTGAAACAGCTATTTCTAAAGATCTGAATATTAGTCGAACACCTGTCAGACGGGCGATTGCCATGCTTGCTGCAGACGGATATGTTGAAAATATCGACTATCGTGGAGCAGTTGTGAAAAATAGTACGATTTCTAAAGAACGTTACTTAGAAATGTTGGATATTATCGGTCTTTTTGTGAAACAGGCAATCAAACGAATTGGTTCAAAAAAACTGCCTCTCGATGTACTCCGAATCAGCAGTAAGCAAGCGGAGATAGAGTGGCAATATCGGGAAAGTCCAGAAGTATCAAGACGGAAATATGAACGTTTTTTAATTATGGAGCTGCTTTCCTATTTGAAAAATGACTACTATAAACAAATTGCGGAAGATTTCTTTGAGCGGATCGATCAATTTGGCAATCAAGAGGTATTTGCGATTATCCATACAACGAGTGAAAACACGATCCTGCAACTCGAAAAAGTCATTCAGTTATTGCTGGATGAAAGTTATGAAGAGGCTGTGCAAGTGATTGAGCAGTTGAATGAACAGCAAATTCTCGCCGCTTACCGCTAAGAAAGGACATGGAATGAGAAAAGGGAAAAGCTTACTTGTTTTACTCACATTTTCTCTGTTACTGCTGGCTGTTGCTGGATGTGCAGGCAGCCAAAATGATGTTTCAGAGAAAGCGCCACAGGGAGAAACCAAAGAGAAGCAAGAAAACGCCGCTCCAGCTAAGCAGCCAAAAGAGCAAGTGGCTGACAAGGAGACAGCGCAGCCATCGGAACAAACTCAAACTGCTTTTACGCGCGGCGAGCATGATGAATCTCCGGATACACTAGCTATTCCAGTACTGATGTATCATTCTATCAACGAGAATGTGAAAAACAATCTGATTATCTCACCGAATGAATTTGAGGAACAGATGAAATGGTTGAAGGATAACGGCTATCATCCACTCTATCTGCGCGAACTTGGCGACATGTTAGAAACGGGGAAGAATGTGCCGGACAAACCAGTGGTGATTACCTTTGATGATGGCTATCAGGATAACTATACAAATGCCTATCCCATCTTGAAAAAATATGCATTGCCGGCAAACATTTTTGTGATTACTAGTAAAATTGGAGCCGACAACCATTTTGATGAGCAGGCCATGAAAGAAATGTCGGCAAATGGCATCGAGATGGAAAGCCACACGGTCAATCATCCGGAACTGAACCAGTTGCCCTATGAAGCGCAATTGCGGGAGCTGACGGATTCCAAGAAACGTATTGAAGCAATCACCGGACAGGAAGTAAACAGCATTTGCTATCCAGTGGGGCGTTATAATGAGGATACAGAGAAAGCGGCCCAAGAAGCCGGGTATCGAATGGGCTTTGCGATTGAGAACAGCACGGCAAATAAAAATCAAGGCATGTACCGTCTAAAACGACTGCGCGTCTCACCGGGGACGAAACTAGAGACGATTTTGCCACAATAAAAAAGCACTCGGCGATAAGAAATCAAGACAATCTGCTCATTTCTTAACGCCAGGTGCTTTCTTTTTATTATTCTGCGCCAATTTGCACTAAATAGCGTCCAGTAATGCCGCCACGAGTCACGTTGTCCAGCGCATGCGGCAGGTCAGCAAAGGTGATTTTTTGAACGAGTGCATCCATCTGATCGAGATGATACTCACCTGCCAGTTTCTGCCAAATAGCTACCCGTTTGTCATAGGGGCAGTAGACCGAATCAATACCGAGTAGCGAGATGCCCCGTAAAATGAATGGGAAAACAGTGGTAGCCAGTTTGCCGCCAGCTGCCATTCCGCAAGTCGTGACTGCACCGCCATACTGAGTGGCAGACAGCAGGTAGCTGAGCGTATTTCCACCGACTGCATCAATAGCGCCGGCATAGTGCATTTTGTCGAGTGCACGAATTTTTTCAGGCTGGAAGGCTTCGCGAGGAACGATCTCCTGAATGCCCAACTTGCCAAGAAAAGCGGCCGCATCCTTTTTCCCACTTGCTGCAACAACTTGATAGCCAAGCTTCGTTAAAATGGCGGCTGCAATGCTTCCGACACCACCAGTCGCACCGCTTACGGCAATTTTTCCATCTGTCGGCTTGATGCCCGCCTGAACGAGTGCATCTACAGACAAAGCGGCCGTAAATCCTGCCGTCCCGAAGATCATGGCTTCCTCCAGTGTAAGCCCTTTTGGAAGTGGCACGACCCAGCTGGCAGGGACGCGGATATATTCACTGTATCCACCGAAATGCGAAACGCCGAGCTCGTAGCTGGTGACGATGACGGGATCATTTGGTTGGAAGGCCGGGTCACTGCTTTCTACAACAGTTCCACTGGCGTCAATGCCGGGAATGAACGGATAATTTTGGACGATTTTGCCATCTGCAAGTGTCGCCAAGCCGTCCTTATAATTGATATCTGAATAGGCTACCTTGATGAGTACTTCCCCGTCCGGAAGAGCCTCTTTCGTTAATTTTTCAAAAGTCAGCGCAGTTTTGTCGCCGTCCTTTGTGACCGTCAGTGCTTGGAATGTGTTCATATGAAAGCCTCCTTTTATTCTCTCCTTCACTCTACCTTTTTCTATGTGAAATTTCAATCAGAAAGTTGACGTGATGCCTTTTGACAAGGTAAAATAAAATGGACTTGTATTTTTGAAAGAAGGAATCTTATGCTTAAGAATAAACTATCAAAAGAATTGATTATGTACGTCATTATGGGCGTGCTGACAACGGTCGTCAACTTGATCGTTTTCTATCTTTTGATTTCAACAGGCGCTGATTATAAAGTGGCCGTCGTTGTGGCGTGGATCTTGTCAGTATTATTTGCTTACATTACCAATAAAAAATATGTGTTTGAAAATAAAACCAGCACGATGAAGGCTTTCTTGTGGGAAATGGGCTCTTTCTTTTTCTTCCGACTGCTTTCTTTGGGGTTAAACATGATTGTGATGATCGTGATGGTCGATCAGATGCACCTTGGCGAAATGTTTTCCCAGATCGTTGCGAATGTATTGATCATTATTTTCAACTATGTTGCAAGCAAGCTGGTCATCTTCCGCAAAACAGGGAATCAGTAAGGGGCTGCTCTTTTTCGGAGCGCCCTTTTTTATGAGGTGGCAGTTTGTTTCAAACCAGTGTGATTTTGGTATAGTTAATGAGGGAATAAAGGAGTGTTCTAGATGACAAAAGCTTTATTAATTGTTAATCCATCAGCCGGTAAAGAAAAAAGCACAGACTATCAGCAGAAGGCTGAACAAGCCTTATTAAAACGTTTTGATGAAGTGGTTGTTAAACAGACGGAAAAAGGTGGCGACGCGACAGAATTTGCTTCCAAAGCAGCGGAAGAAGGGCTGGATGCTGTGATTGCAATGGGTGGCGATGGGACGTTGAATGAGACGGTCAATGGTTTGGCTCCGCATGATACACGTCCGGCATTTGGTTTTGTGCCGCTTGGGACGGTGAATGATCTCGCACGATCAGCTGGGATTCCGTTAAAACCGGAAAAAGCGATTAAAGCATTGGAAACAGCTAAATTGATGCCAATGGATATTGGGAAAATTGATGATCAATATTTTATGAATGTTTTGGCGATCGGTATGATTGCTCAGGCAGTCGATCAGGTTAGCGTGGAGCAGAAAACAAAATTTGGCTCAGTGGCTTATTTTATCGAGGGCTTAAAAGCATTTAACCGCCATGAGATGCTCCATTTTCAACTGGCAGCAGACGAAGAGGACTGGGAAGGGGATGCGGCACTCGTGGTCGCCGGACTGACCAATTCTGTTGGAGGTATGGAAAAATGGGCACCAGAAGCTAAACTCGATGATGGGCTTCTGCATGTGTTTATTCTTGAGAAGCTGGATTTACTGAATGCACCAGGTATGATCCGGCAATTAGTGCGCGGTAATTTGAAAGAAAGTGGCGGCGTTCGTTATATTCAGACGCGTGAATTGTCACTAGAGGCAACTGGCAATGAAATTACTGTCAATGTGGACGGGGACCCAGGACCTGAGCTGCCTGTCAAAATCGAAGTTTTACCAAGTCATCTGCAGATTTTAGTGCCAGAAAAGCCAGTTAAAAAAGGACCGTTTGGCAGTCTATTATAAAAAGGAGTGACGATGGTGGAAGAAAAATTAGATGTTTTATATAAAGGGCGAGCGAATGTGAAGGATGGCTTTAAGGCCTATCCAGGTGTGCTATTTTTGACGCATGACTTACTGATTCATAAGCCCAGTGACTATTTTGATCCAGAGATTAATCTGCACTGGCAAGACATTGCGCAAATCAGCGGTGTCAAGACAAAAATTCTTGGCAAAGAGATGCTATCCAACCTATTAAAAGTGGAGATGAAAAACGGGACCACTTATCAATTTGTTGTCAATAAGCAGAAAAAGTGGCTGGAAGCAATAGAGGACCTACTTGAGCAGCGCAATGAAAAAGGAAAATTAAATACAATCGCTGAAGAATAAGGGTGCTATCTGCCCTTATTTTTTTGGTTAAAATAGTAAATATGACGTATTTTACAATTATGTTACATTGTGTTACTATAATTACAGAAATCTAATTTGGAGGACAGAGATGGACGTAAAAACGAGAACAAACTATTACCGAAGAAAGAAAAAAAGACGCAAAAACCTCCTAATTACATCTCTTATCATGCTAGCCATATGTTTAGGGACGGGTGGTTATCTGTATTATGATTATGAGACAAGGCAACAGGCACGCGCTGAGCAGCTTGAAAAGGAAAAAGCAGAGCAGGAGCAGCGGGAAGCAGAAAAGCTACAAGAAGAGCAGCAAAAGCAGGCTGAGCAAGCCAAGGAAATGCAAGCCATTAACAATAAAAAAGCGGATATCAGCCGTTACTTAGATAGCGTTGGTTTTAAGGGAACAGCTTATATAGAAGATACCGGAAAAAATAAGTTTTCCATGGTAAAATGTGCAGGACTTGCAGATACTGCCACTAATCGTGCCAACAACGAACAAACTATTTACTTCATCGGCTCCTCTCAAAAAACACTTGTTGCAACTGCCATTATGCAGTTGCAGGAACAAGGCAAGCTTCAAGTAACCGATCCCATCAAAAAATACCTTCCTTATTTCCCAAACGGCGATAAAATTAAGGTGCAGGACTTTTTACGCCACACTTCCGGGATGAACCCACGCAAAAAAAATGGAAAAGCTATTACACCAACAGAAATTATCCAATCCATCGAGCGAGCGGGCGCCAAAACGGACCCAGGGAAATGGGATTATCAGGATGATAACTATGCTGTCATGGCCTATCTGATTGAAAAAGTATCTGGACAATCTTTTCATCAATATATGCAGACTCATATTTTCGATCCGGCAGGCATGAAAACAGCAGGCTTCGGGGCACAGTATAACCAGCTACCACAGCATGCCAACAGTTACGGTGATCAAGACGGTAAGCAGGTGCCAAAGCCTTTAAAAGAAGACCTGTCACAGTTTTACGGTGCCGGAGATATGTATTTGGCAGCCAATGATCTGAAAAATTTTGATGATGCGCTTCTTTCTGGGAAATTAATCAGTCAAAACAGCCTTGATCAAATACTGGCAAAAGGACCAGCTTGTAAATACGGTTATGGAATTTATAATTGTGACAGCTTTTTCATGGTACATGGGGTTATGTATGGGTATGAATCGATCAATTCTTTTTCAGCTGATCGAACGAAAAAAGTCATTCTGCTTTCTAATGATCGCAATGACCATAATCAGATCCAGATGAATGAAGAGATTATGAAGATCCTGAATAAAGATTAGCCCCAATTTCCAAATCGTGCTATAATAGGAAAAGAACTTGAAAGCACAGGAGGATATGGTAAGTGGAGATAAAGGTTCAGAAGATTACCGGTAAAGAAGTGGCTTTTACAAGTGATTTCGGCGATTGTGTCGGTACATGGACGGAAGATGATCCAGACCCCGGGCGAAAGTACACGGTAGAAGTAACGATTCCGGAAAAAGTGAATGTAGCAGTTTTACATGAAAGTGAAGAAAAACATTGTATATTAGAGGCAGAAGACGATTCAGGTGTTCATATCGTGGGTCAACTGGAGGATTATGAGGAAGATGGTTTTGCCGTTCTTCGCTTAGAAGAAAGCATCATTTGTTTTGATACGGATTTTGATGAACAAATTGAGCAATTGCATGGCAAATTTATCGAACTTCGTGTTGCAGGGATTACTCTTAGCAGTGTTGGGCTTTAAATAAAATAAGTAAAATCGAGCAGGAGAGGCGACTAACGCGGACTCCTGCTTTTTGCGTACAAAAAAACAATCAAGCGGTGTGCCTGATTGTTTTTTTATCAGCTGTATTCAGCGAAAACTTGCAGCATTTTTTCTAAATCATCGGCCGATTTTACAAATAGCATCAATCGTTGACGGCCGGTTTCAATTACAAGCACCCCATCTTCGGAGAGATTCATGCGTTCGATATTCGCATAGGGGAAAAAGAGCAGTGCATAAAATAGACCAGTCTTTTTGAAAATTGCTTTACTAGAGCGCATAAAACAGATATAAACAAACAGAAGCCCCATAATGCCGAGAAGAATCGTGGTTGAAAGGTCACCGCCGCGCATGATATTTGAGGCGAATAAAAGCACGATCAAGCCAACAAAAATATAGCCATCCCAACGTCCACGCGTCCGTAAGTTTACTTTCAGCACCGTTTTTCCTTTCCATAACGAAAGCACAACCCCATCATAAAGGATGAAAGCTAAAGCCGCGATATTTAAGATTATTAGAAAAATATTGGTTGCATTAAAATCCATGTTCCTCATCACTCGCATTCTGTCGCGTATTATCTGGTCAGCCCAGCATCAGTTGTATTGTAACATAAAAATCGGAGAACCGGATACATTTCCGATTCTCCGATTTGTCATCTCACTTGCTTGTAGTTTATTATCCTAGTGGCGAATAGTCTGCTGGTGGCAGTCCAAGGATTCCAGACCAGTAGCCAAGAATACCAACTACGAAAAGTCCGAGAATCAACCATAGCGGATTGACTTTTTTCTTCAAAATCCACATACATAGGAATGTGAGCAGCAACGCCAAAAGTCCAGGCATCAATTGATCTAGAATACTTTGAACCGTTGTGTCGACTGTTTTACCATCAGAGTCTGTCGTCGAGTAAGCAACAAGTGGCACGTAAATGGTCGTCCACTTATTAACGAGTGCCCCCATGACGAACAGCCCGAGGATAGATGCGCCTTCTGTCAGTTTTTGCAGAACGCCGCCTTTCATATCAGAAACAACGTCGGTTCCTTTCGTGTATCCATAGAATACACCCCAATAACGGAAACCTAACCGAATTGCATTGAAAAGTACGAAGAATAGAATTGGACCGATGATGCTGCCGTCTTTTGCAAAACCTGCACCAAGAGCCGCAAGCACTGGTCGAACGGTACCCCAGAAGATTGGATCCCCAACACCGGCAAGTGGTCCCATTAGACCGACCTTGATACCATTGATTGCACCGTCATCAATATCGGCACCATTTGCTTTTTGTTCTTCCATTGCAGTTGTCACACCGAGGATTGGTGCTGCCATATATGGATGTGTATTAAAGAATTCCAAGTGACGTTTAATAGCTTCCTTGCGCTCTGGTGTGTTTTCAGGATATAAGCGTTTGATAACGGGAATCACTGAAAAACAGAAACCTAGAGACTGCATACGTTCAAAGTTCCATGAACCTTGGAATAGGTTGGAACGAATAAAAATGTTCATTAAATCACTGCGAGTGATTTTCTTTTCACCAACTGTAACTTGTTCATTTGCCATGATTTTTCCTCCTCCCTTAGTCGTCTAGGTCATCGTCAAGATCGTCATCGGCACTGCCGGACCTTCTCGAGAGACCTCCGCCATATTCTTCAATTGCTGCTTTAACCGTATATTTAGGGCTAAGTTGAATGTAAACGATTGCGGCAACAAGACCCAAAACACCTAGTGCGACTAAGTTGAATTGTGTGAATGCAGCTACGACAAATCCTAAGAAGAAGAATGGCATTAAGTAACGAGCTTGCATCATGTTGATAACCATTGCATAACCAACAACTACGATAAATCCACCGGCAACGTTCAAGCCTTGAACGATAACGTCTGGAATGGCATTTAATAGTGATTCAACTGTAGATGTACCAACAGTAACCGCTACAATAACAGCAGGAATTGCGATACGCATTGCTTGTAAGACGAGTGCAGAAACATGTATCCAGTCGAGACTTCGTAAATTACCGTTCTCTCCGGCTTTATCGGCCATATGTTGGAAAGCAACTGTGATTGTACGAACCAAAATAGTAAGTACTTGACCAAGAGCAGCAAGCGGAATAGCTAGTGAGATACCAACGCTGATATCTTGTCCGCCTGTGATAACTAGAATAGTAGAAATAATGGAAGCTAGTGCAGCATCCGGTGCAACTGCGGCTCCGATGTTCATCCAGCCGAGTGCGATCATTTCAAGTGTACCCCCGATGATAATACCTGTTGTAATGTCACCTAGTACAAGACCGATCAGCGTACATGCGATGAGTGGACGGTGTGTTTGCCATTCATCCAAGATACTCCCCATACCACTGATACAGGAAACTAAGAATACAAGAATTAATTGTATTGCTGACATGTTTTTTTCCCTCCCGATTTTTAATGAATAATGAATAAGTACTGAAAATCAACTTTGAGTGGAATTTTTTGATAAATCACCCCTTTGATTTCATCTTGAATATTCAAAACTGCTTGAGCGAAAGAGCTGCCAAATCGTCAGCTCTACGCAAGCAAGATGTCCCAGCTTATTTTTCTTTGTCAAGAAGCGGAATCAGTTTCACTTTGCTGTCAGAAGCTACTTTACGAATTTCAAGCTCAATGCCGCGTTTATCAAGTTCGCGGAAAGCTTTTTCGTCCTCTTCATTGACAGAAACTGCATTTGTAATCATATGCTTGCCTTCACGGAAAGCCATACCGCCAATATTGACAGTCTTAATGTCAACGCCTGCTTCTACAAGTGTCAATACATCTGTAGGGTTTGTAAATAGGAACATAACAGGAGTTGTTTCATATTTAGGGTTATTATAAACGCGGATGCCTTTTGCCACATCCACCACACTAGCTTTTACCCCTGGAGGAGCAACCTGTGTGAGTAATGTTTTACGAACTTCATCTTTTGCCACATCATCATTGATAACAATGATCCGTTGAACTTGTGTTTCTTTGGTCCAAACTGTTGCGACTTGACCGTGAATGAGGCGGTCATCAATTCTAGCTAAACGAATATCCATTATAATTCGTCCTCCTCAGTATCTTCATTTTTTGGTAATGATTGTTTTAGGGATCTCACTCCGCCTGAACCAGCATTGATTGCAATATCAACAAACTCTGAAAATCCAGTGGCAGCACGCATTGAGAGTGTTTCAAGCAACATTGGGATATTGACTCCCGTTACGACATCCATTTGATCTGCCGGTAAAGCGATTTGACTCGCTGCATTATACGGACTTCCGCCAAACAAGTCGACCATAAAGATCACGCCCTCAGCAGTATCGATCTCTTCAAGTTTTTCGTTAAACTTGGTTATCAACGTATCCGTATTTTCACCTGGCACAAAAGTAATGAAGGCAACATTTTCTTGCGTGCCGATAATCATTTCTGCTGATTTCAGCAATTCCCGTGCAGCTTCCCCATGTGTGCCAATGATAATTCCTACTGGCATAAAATCTCCTCCTAACTCCATTGAATGATTATCCTGCTTTTATATAAGCAAAAAGCGTGCCAAGTTTAGCGTATTATCTCCGCCCCCTTTATCAAAGTAAGTGTATTACTTGTTTTTTTACGATCGTAAAATTGTTTAAATTAATATATTGATACAGAAAAACATTGAAATAATACACTAACTTTGCGATTTAGTAAGCAAAACCACAACTATCATTACCCCTTTAGAAAAAAAGAAAAACATGCGGGGAAAAATAGATAATACACTAATATAAAAAAAGACACTTCCAAAACGACTTGGAAAGTGTCTTAATCGGTTTAATTTTAACTAATTCACACTGGTTGGAACTTCAAATGAGGTGATAATATCATAAATGTAGCAAAGTTCATCCTCTGTCAGTGAGAGGTTCATCCGTTGAATAATTTCTTGATTCGTTTTGATAAGAGCGGTGAAACAATCTGAGTCAAGCATTTCCCGTTCTTCTCGGTAAATCAGTCCGTCATTTAGCACCATTCGTTCAAGTGCACAGCCGACATGAACCAGCAGATTGATTTTAAACGTATTATCAAACGTATAGCCGAGGTACGATTCCAGTTTCTTCCCGAAGCTCAGCAGCAGGTCCACCGTCTTTTTAGGATTTAAATAAGTCAAAAACTCACTCAGGCTGTTTTCAATGACTTCACGGGTGATTCGATTGGTCTCGCTTTTCTTAATAAAAACATTGCGCTGCTTCACAAGGCTTACAAGCTGTTCTTCCCCATCACTGGCAAATAGACGTTCGAGCGGAATGAACGGGATTTGGATTTCCGGGTCTTCAATGCCGACTGCCATCAGAATATCGTTTTCTTCTTGAAGGGCACTAAGCTGTGCATCCATCTCATGCACACCAATTGGAATCACTTTGATCGGGTCGGTTGTGATCGAATCTAAAATATTCTCGATAAATTCCTGTAATTTCTCTGCGGTTCCTTCACCCGTTGCACAAATGGTCACGATCGCGTGCGGTTTGGAAGGACTAAGCGCATCTTCCTCCTTGGACGCATAGCCGCCATAGCCACGGAAGTCTTTCAGCGAGTCATAGATACTGCTTAGATCCATGTCGAGAATATTTGATTTGCGGACGGCTTCAATCACAGTAGCTGTAGAAACCATATCGATCGAGCGGACAGGGATGCCAGTTCGCTCTGTAATAACAGGCGCAAAGCTTGTCAGAGAGCCCATGTCGACTAAGAGGAGGACGCCGCGCCCCATATCCATTTCCTTGGCACGTTCGGTCAACTTGTCGAGCACGATTTTAGGACTTTGATCGAGTGGCATGTCGACGCCTTCTGCCAGCCCTTCACCGAGCAGCTTTTTGGCGACATTGACCATGCTGGTAGCCGTATTATTTCCATGGGCTGCAACAAGTACCGCCACACGAGCATTTTCATGATCCTTCAAAAGCGAGCTGATCAGGAGAGTCAAATACATGACTTCCATATTGGGTACGCGAATGTGAAAGGCTTTTTCAATGTCTTCTTTGATCTCGCAGGAAATTTCATAGGCTTCCGGTTTATCATTGACCACATTTTCGATATTCGTATATTTCAGCGGTTTGTTGCTCTCCACTCGTTTGATAAAAGAAGTCAGATGGAGACTAAAGGCGAGAATAAAGCGCTCATTCAGCTTTTTCCCCAGGTGCTGTTCAATGCGCAGTTGTGTATCCTCGGCAAAATTAAGAATCTCCTCATTGACGATTTTTAAAATATTTTCACGCGTTTGAATCGTATTTTTAAACTTATTATAGAAGCTGTTCAAGTGAATATCGATGTCCATGGTAATAAATTTCTTAATATCATCATCTTCCACGCCCTGATCCATCAAAATCGCTGCTTTATCTTCAATGATTTTATAGAGATTGAAATTCGGTTCATATTCATCGGAAAGAATGAGCGTTTTGTTGGGCTCTGGGAAAATCGTGGTGTAGGGCTCCAGATACTCAGAAATCTCCTGCAGTTCTTTGCGTCGGCCGCTAAAATGGAAGAAACCGTCTTTAATATTGATCGGTAGTGTCTTAAAATCAATCAAAATTTCATCGTTTTTATCAAAACTGTTCAAGAATCCTTGCGCGCAGACGAGTTGGATATTGGATTTCAGCTGACCGATATTGCCGGATGAAGTATTTCCAAGCAGTGCCTTGGCCGCCTCATCTTCAATACGGATCGGCTTATTGACACGATGTGCTTCACTTGAAAGCAGATAGGTCAGGAGTTCAACCCGCTCTTTCGCTGTTCGTTCTTCTAAAGAGGGGAGCGAAATAATAATGGGAATTCGGCGGACAAAAGTATTTAATAAGGAAGATTCTGGTGCCTCAGTGGTCGCGCCGATAATCAAAACGTTAGATTTCCGCTTGCGTTCGGTTTCACCAAGTTTATTAAAAGTGCCTGAATCCATCAGATAAAAAATCATTTCCTGTCCTTCAGGTGGTAAACGATGGATCTCATCAAGAAAAAGAATTCCGCCGTTTGCTTTTTCAACCAGTCCTTCTTTTTCAGAATCTGCGCCTGTGAAAGCACCTTTGATATGGCCGAAAATGTGGCTCATCAAGAGCTGCGGGTTATTATAATAGTCGGCACAATTGAAAATGATAAATGGGGCGGAGTCAGGCAGTCTGGCCGCATGCACGGAAAAACGATACATCAGATTGGCAAAAAGTGTTTTTCCGACGCCTGTTTGACCTAAAATCAGTGCGTGCAGTCCATTGGGTGGATAAAGAACAGCAGCTTTGGCCTGTTCGACCGCAGTTTTCAAGCTGCCGTCTGCGCCGATCAAGTCGTCAAAAGGGCTACGTTTTGTCACGCCGGGTGTCATTTCCGCCAGACAAGCCGCACTTGATTCAAATTCTAACTCCTGTTCGGAAAGAGGACGTTTGAAGGCTTCTTCAATCGTCGAACGCAGAAAATATTGGACTGGTCGGCCCATAACCTTGACGATTTTCCCTTGGCGGTGGAGTTCATTCAGCTCCATGCTGACATTATTGCGCAAAATACCAAGCGCTTCTGCAACCGAGGCAGCGGTAAATCCTGTTCCTTCATTCAATTGCTGTTCAATCTGGTTGCTGTCAGAATGGGATTCCAAGTACTGATAAATTTTTTCAATACGCTTCATGCTTGATGGCTCCTTTTAGTGTATTGATTATTCGCTAGTGTATCAGTTAATTCTAATACACTCGGAAATTCTGTATTTATTCTAGCAACATATTTGAAAATGTCAATGAAAAGCTTACGGTTGACGAATATATGTGAAAGTTCTATCATATGAAAGGAACGAAAAATAATGGCGAGGTGAACACATTGTCGAAAGTATTAATGATTAAAGCATCACCGCTTCCAGATGAAGTATCGAGAAGTGCACAGGTGGCTAATGTCTTTTTAGAAAACTATCGTTTAGAAAATCCAAATGATGAAGTGGAAGTATTGGAACTGTATCAAATGGATATTCCGTTGATCGATTTAGAATTTATGCAGGCTGGCCAAGCGCTTGCAGCAGGGAAGGATTTGAAAGAAATCCCGGAAAGCACGCAACAAAAAATGGCTACTTATGGGGCATTAACAGAACAGTTTATGGCTGCCGATAAATATATTTTTGTCTATCCGTTATGGAACTTGAGCATTCCGCCTGTTCTTAAAGCCTATATCGATACTTTTGTTGTAGCTGGGAAAACATTCCGTTACACAGAACATGGCGCAGAAGGGCTTTTGAAAAATAAAAAAGCCATCCAGATTCATGGCAGCGGCGGCGTTTATTCCAATCTTGAATTCAACTATTCGCACGGAGAGCCTTATGTGAAAACTATTTTAGGCTTTATTGGGGCGGAAGTGGAGCCGACCATTTTTGTCGAAGGAATTGACCATGACCCGAGCCGAGAAGAAGAAATCGTAGCAGCCGCGAAAAAAGAAGCAGCAGCACGTGCCAAAACTTTCTAAAATGAAGTGGTTTTAAGGAAATCCTAGTCGAGGAGCAGCAATTTTGAAATTAGATGAAAATCTAGTTTGGCGTGCTGTCTATCGGCAGGATTTCTTTTTTTATAGAAGAATCATTTGATCAATCTTGCTCGTGAAATGCTTTACAAAGCGAAATATTCGTGTAAAATGGATAGTGTATAAATGCGCTCAATTATTAGTGTGTGATTTGAGTGAGTACTCACTCATTTTTGGGGAATGAAAATTTTTCGTGTAATTAACCAAAAGTTTCGAATCTAATGTGAAGAAATGCGCAATTGAAGGTACAGATATGTAAAGACAAGCAGTAGAGAGGATGAGTTAGATGATTCACGCAGGACTAGATGTCGGCTCAACAACGGCAAAGGCTGTAGCGCTGAATGATAAAGGGGAAATTCTTTTTCAAACTTACAGACGTCATTATTCCGATATCAAAAAAGTAACACTTGAAATCATGCAGGACTTAAAGAAAAAATGCCAAACAGAGGAAATGACGTTCAAGATTACGGGTTCATCCGGATTGTCCATTTCAAAATTTCTAGAGGTACCTTTTGTGCAGGAAGTCATTGCTTGTACAGAAGCGGTCGAACAGGTCATTCCAGAAACGGACGTTGTGATTGAGCTTGGTGGGGAAGATGCCAAGATTATTTATTTCAGCGGCGGGATCGAACAACGGATGAATAATGCTTGTGCTGGCGGAACCGGTGCTTTTATTGACCAAATTGCCACGCTTCTGCAAACTGATCCCAATGGTCTTAATGAATATGCACAAGGAGCGCAAACGATCTATCCAATTGCTTCAAGATGTGGTGTTTTTGCCAAAACGGATGTGCAGCCCCTGTTGAACGAAGGCGCAAGAAAAGAAGATATTGCAGCATCCATTTTCCAAAGTGTTGTGACACAAACCATCAGTGGACTGGCATGCGGTCGTCCAATTCGCGGGAAGGTGGCTTTTTTAGGCGGTCCGTTAACTTTTCTGGATCAGCTGCGTCATCGCTTTGTAGAGACGTTGAAGCTGAAAGAGGATGAAATTATCGCGCCTCACAATGCAGAATATTTTATTGCACTGGGAACGGCTTTTACTGGTGTGGAAGATGAACCTTTCCATATTGATTCTTTGATTGCGAAATTGTCGAAAATGGACTTGGGGCAAATGGCGAAGGATACGGTGACACTGCCTGCCCTATTTGAAGATGAGGCTGATCTGGCTCGCTTTAGAGAGCGCCATAATACGATGAAAGCACCACGGCGCGAGCTTGCGGACTATGCGGGAGACGCTTATTTAGGAATTGATGCCGGCTCGACTACGACCAAACTGATTTTGATGAGTCAAGAACGTGAGATTCTTTACACCTATTATGGAAGTAACAAGGGAAATCCGCTTCAATCGGTCATTGATGCGACGAGTGAACTTTACGAACAGCTTCCAGAGACGGTGCGGATTGTCCAATCGGGGATCACGGGTTACGGCGAATCACTGATCAAGGCGGCACTTAAGATTGATGTTGGGGAGATCGAAACAGTGGCGCACTACCGGGCGGCGCGGGAATTCTTGCCAGACGTTGATTTTATTCTAGACATTGGCGGGGAAGATATGAAGTGTATGAAGATTAAAAATGGGGCGCTCGACAGTTTGATGCTGAATGAGGCTTGTTCGGCAGGCTGCGGCTCATTTCTTGAAACTTTTGCCAAAACGTTGAACTTGTCGATTGAGGATTTTGCCAGCTGTGCACTGGAAGCGAAGGAACCGGTTGATCTGGGGTCGCGTTGTACGGTATTTATGAACTCAAAAGTGAAGCAGGTTCAAAAAGAGGGCGTCAGCATGGAGGACCTTTCTGCCGGGCTGGCCTATTCAGTGGTGAAAAATGCGCTTCAAAAGGTGATCAAACTGCGCAGTCCGAAAGATATTGGCGACAAGGTGATCGTTCAAGGCGGTACTTTTTATAATGAAGCCGTTTTGCGTGCCTTTGAACTTTTAACTGAACGGGAAGTTGTGCGGCCGGATATTGCTGGTATGATGGGTGCCTACGGGGCCGCCCTTATTGCAAAAGAAAATTACGAAACCGGCGAAGTGACAGAAATGCTCGTTCTTGAAAAACTACGGGACTTCCGTGCTGAAACGTCTCAGTCGCGTTGTAACCTTTGCAGCAACACCTGTCAACTGACGATCACGCGTTTTGATGATGACCGTGCTTTTGTGAGTGGAAATCGTTGTGAACGCGGGGAACGTGTCGAGTCGAAACGGAACATTTTGCCGAATGTATATGCTTATAAAGCCAAACGAATTTTTGATTATAAGCCACTCAAAAAATCGGAAGCAACGCGGGGAACGATTGGGATTCCTCGGGCGCTTAACGTCTATGAAAACTATCCGCTCTGGTTTACCATTTTTGATAAACTGGGTTATCGTGTGCAGCTTTCTTCCAAATCTTCGAAAAACCTTTATGATAAAGGGATTGAAACGATTGCCTCCGAAGCGGTCTGCTACCCAGCCAAATTGACACACGGTCATGTGATGGACTTGATTCGCAAAAAAGTAGACGCGATTTTTTATCCGTCGGTTGTCTATGAAAAGCCAGAATTTGGCGAAGCAACGAATAACTTCAACTGCCCAGTTGTAGCGGGCTATCCAGAAGTGATTCGCGTCAACGTTGATGCGCTGGAAGAACAAAATATTCCCATGTACAGTCCGTTTTTGACACTTGATAATGAAAAAGCGTTGATTTCTGTCATGCAGCAAACTTTCCCGGATATTCCGGCAGATGAAATGGCAGTGGCTGTTCAAGCGGGTCTGCAAGAAGCCGAACAGGTACGCAGAGATATTCAGCAAGAAGGCGAAGCAGCCTTGCATTACATGGAGAAAAATGGCATCAAAGGGATCGTTCTAGCTGGACACCCGTATCATATCGATCCGGAAGTCAATCACGGAATTCCTGAACTAATCACGATGAACGGCATGGCTGTTTTAACGGAAGACTCGATTTCTCATCTGGGTGAAATAGATTTCAAACTGCGGGTCGAAAATCAGTGGAAATATCATGCACGTCTTTACCGGGCAGCTAGTTTTACAGCGACACAGGAAAATCTGGAGTTCGTTCAGCTGACTTCATTCGGTTGCGGTCTAGATGCGATCACAACGGATATGTGTCAGGAAATCATTGAAGGTCATAATAAGGTCTACACCTTGCTAAAAATCGATGAAATCAATAATCTAGGCGCTGCACGGATTCGGATTCGTTCCTTGAAAGCGGCGATCAGTGAACGCGATAAAAATGAGATTAAGCCAGTGCCAATGCCGGCTCCGAAAGAACGTCCGCTGTTCACCAAAGAAATGCGGAAGACCTATACGATTCTGGCTCCTCAGCTGGCCCCCACTCATTTTGCCCTGCTTGAAGCCGCTGGGCGGGAAACGGGCTATCAGCTTGAAGTCTTGCCGGCTGTGACACCACGTGCTGTTGATGAAGGCCTGCGTTACGTCAATAATGATGCCTGCTATCCGGCGATCTTGACGATAGGTCAAATGATGGATGCGCTGAAACATGGCCACTACGATTTGGATAAATTGGCGGTATTGATGACGCAAACGGGCGGCGGCTGTCGGGCGACGAACTATATTTCAATGCTGAAAAAAGCCTTGAAGGAAGCAGACATGGATCACATTCCAGTGATTTCACTCAATGCGAACGGCTTGGAAAAACAACCTGGCTTTAAAATGACACCAAAAGTGCTGACTCGCTTTATGGCTGGGATTGCACTTGGCGACGGCTTGGACCGAATGTTATATCGGACACGTCCTTATGAAGTGCAAAAAGGCTCGGCCAATGCGCTATTTGCGGAATATCTGGAAAAAGGTAAGGAACTGATGCGCGACTATTCGTTCAAAGCCTATAAAAAGCTTGCACAGGAAATGGTGGAGCAGTTTGATCAGTTGCCGATTACAGATGAAGTGAAACCGCGTGTAGGCGTGGTGGGTGAAATTCTGGTGAAATTCCATCCAGGTGCCAATAATCAAATTGTCGATGTAATCGAACAAGAGGGCGGCGAGGCGGTCGTTCCAGATCTTTCAGACTTCCTGCTTTATTGCTGTTATGATGATCATTTTGCGGCCAACACATTCAATCATTCGAAGGTGAAATCTTTTGCCAAACAGAGCCTGGCGATTCCGCTGATCAATCAGTTCCGCAAGCCAGTAAATGAGGCGTTACGGGCGAGTGAACGGTTTACGGCACCGGAAAGTATCGAAGTTATTGCTGAGAAGGCCAGTCAGCTGCTCTCACTTGGAAATAAAATGGGAGAAGGCTGGTTCTTGACGGGTGAAATGTTTGAGCTGCTCGATAGTGATGTGCCCAATATTGCCTGCTTGCAACCGTTCGCGTGTCTGCCCAACCATATTACCGGACGCGGGATGATCAAAGGACTGAAAAAACGCTATCCACAAGCGAATATCATGTCCATTGACTACGATTCTGGGTCAAGTTCTGTGAATCAGTTAAATCGGATTAAACTGATGCTCTCGATCGCAAAGAAACAACTAGCTGATCAAAGTGTGGCACAGAAGGCGACTGAGCAACCGACAAAAATGGGTGCCAATGTCACGATTCGCCAAAAAGTACGGGAAAGTGCCCCCGTTGAAAAGCTTGGCAGTACGGTCAAACGGGCCCGCGAAAGTGACCCGGTCGGCAGTATCGCCCAAACGGTCAAATCAGCTGCTACGACGGCTAAGCGCTCTGAAAGTTGCACAGAAACCGATTGTGACTAAGAAAAAATAAGTTTGCATGCATATAAAAAGAACCTGAAAGGAAGCAACCACTTGGAGAAGTGGGAGATTGCTTCCTTTCAGGTTTTCTTATTTTTACGATTCAATTGAAGCTTTTTAAGTGAGCGAAGTCATTTGGCCGCGCGTTATTTGGAGCAGATCCTCTGGTGCTAAGGCCACCTGCAGACCGCGTTTTCCTGCAGAGAGGAAAAGAATGTTTTTTTGTTCGGCAGATTGGTCCAAAAATGTGGGGAACAGTTTTTTCATGCCAATCGGTGAGCAGCCGCCGCGAATGTATCCGGTGATTTTTTCCAAATCCTTGACATGGATCATTTCACATTTTTTATTTCCACTGATTTTAGCTAGTTTCTTTAGGTCTAGCGTTTTGTCAGCCGGAATACAAGCGACCAAATAGCCCGTTTTATCTCCATGTGCGACAAGTGTCTTAAAAACTTCACTCGGGTCCTGACCGGTCTCCTGTGCGACATGGACGGCATCAAGTGCATCCTCTGAAAATGTATATTCATGCAGCGTGTACGGAATCTTTTTCTGATCCAGCAGTCGGCAAGCATTGGTTTTATGTGCCATAAATCGTTCCACTCCTTTTGTAAAATATCCCTGTATTAGTTCTTTTTATGCGCGGTAATGATTGTGTAGCTGTGCGCATTAATTGTGAGGATACAGCCATCTGCCTCCACGTACCAATTCTTTCCTTTTTGGGAGATGGCAGCATGAGGCGAACAGATTTTAGTTTTGCACCAGTCGACAACCTGATCAGTATCCAGAGACAGATTTTTCTTTATTCGAACTAGCCCAAGCTCGGTTGTGTGCAGCTTGGATAAATTTGCAAGCAGTAAATGATCTGTTGTCAATTTCTCGCACTCCCTTTTTGTAAACAAATGTAAAAGCCAACTCCTATTATATCAGGAATTGGCTTTTATGTGTTTGGCGGCATTTTCCAGTTGCTTGTTTTTGCGGGCAATCAGAATGTGCGCAAAAGTAAATGTCAGGATAGCAGCCCAAATGAATAGAAAGGCGATCAATTCGGTATGGTCAAAGCTTTCCTGATAAACCAGCACGCCCAAAATAAACATGAGCGTTGGTCCGATATATTGTAAAAATCCAACCATTGTATAACTGATCTTTTTGGCGGCAGTGGCAAAAAGCAGTAGTGGGATCGCCGTCACAATCCCTGCACCAGCCATGACGAGATCCGTCTTTAAATCAAAACTCATAAAGAAGTTTTCGGCAAAAAATAATAGGTAAATAAGAGCAAATGGCGCAATAATGACCGTTTCAAGTGTCAATCCTGTGTAGGTAGAAACCGGCACATATTTTTTGATCAAGCCGTATAGGCTGAAACTTACCGCCATGATCAGTGCAGCGTAAGGAATGCTACCGCCATGAATCGATAAAATCAGCACGCCGACAAAAGCAAGTAAAACGGCGACGATTTCAGCACGAGTCAGTCGTTCTTTCAGAAAAATCATTGCGATCAGCACGTTGACAAGTGGATTGATATAATAGCCCAGACTTGCTTCTGTGACATGCCCGCTGTTAACAGTAAAGATAAAAGTAAACCAATTGACTGTAATCAGTAGAGCAGCCAGTGTAATCAAAATAGCCGTCCGCGGATTTTTTAGTACCGCTTGAATTTCTGCCCAAACTTCCTGTGTCTTTCTTAGAATGGTAATGAGAAATACCATGAAGACGAACGACCACAAGATGCGATAAGCAAGAATTTCGCCAGCCGGGACTTGTTCAGCAAGCTTCCAGTACATGGGAAGAATGCCCCAAATCACATAAGCGATGGCACCAGCGAAGATGCCAATCAGCTGTTCATTCTGCTTCTTTTCCAAATGGATTCCCCCTTTTTAAAAATGCATAATAAAACTATTTTAGCTCAAATCCTAGCAGAATACTAGCAGTTATTTTGAAAAAAATGTCCGCAGAAAAAGAAGCGATCTAAAAAAGAAGCGCTTCTTTCCGGCATGAAAGTTGTCAGGCTTTGAGCGACCTGCTTCTCTTTTATGCCGCTTACGTTTATATTGAAAGTGGAGGGAACTTGTTAGCTTTCCGTTTTGCGGTAGTAGCGAATGTCTCCTTCGACTTTTTGGATGGAAAAACGCATTGGGTCCTCATAAACAGCACTTTCACCGTGAACAGGCAGTTTTTGAATGAAAAGTTCTTCATATGTTGAAATGGAAACTTGTCGACGATTTTCAAGCAGTTCCTGATGCGCCGATTGGAATAAATGATTTTCAAAGCCTTCTGCCAGATAGCCAGTGAAAAATTCGCTCACCGCGCCAGAACCGTAGCTGAATAGCCCAATTCTACTTCCGCCAGTGAGTGCCGCGCTGTTTTCAAGCAGGGAAATTAAGCCCATATAAAGCGAGCCGGTATAAAGATTGCCAATACGGCGGCTGTAACGGATGCTTTCCTCATAACGAGCGAGAAGTCGTTCACGCGTGGCTTCATCTGTTTCATCCAATACGCTGAGCAATGCTTTTTTGCCCATCTTCGTATAAGGAATATGGAAGCTGAGGGCATCATAGTCACTGAGTGTCAAGCCGGTTACTTCGCTGTGACGGTGCCAAACTTTTTGGAAAGATTCGATATAGGTCGTATTGGAAAGCGGACCGTCGACAATCGGAAATTCGCTATAAGCAGGACGCCAAAAGTCATAGACATTTTCTGTTAGGAACGTACTGTCGTCTGCTAAAACAAGTACGCGCGGATCTTTGGTGATCAGCATGGCGACTGCACCAGCACCCTGTGTGACTTCACCGCCTGAATTCAGCCCATAGCGTGCGATATCGCTGGCAATGACAAGCACTTTGCGATCAGGATGGTTGGCGACGTATTCTTTGGCCAGTTGCAAGGCGGCTGTTCCACCGTAGCAGGCTTCTTTGATTTCAAAAGAGCGGGCAAACGGCTGAATATCCAGCAGCTCATGAATGACAACTGCGCTAGCTTTGGAGAAATCCGTTCCAGATTCCGTTCCAACGATAACCATATCGATCAGTGCCCGGTCAGCATCTGTGACGATTTTTTTGGCCGCGTTGGCTCCAAGTGTGACAATATCCTGCGTGAGCGGCTGAACGGCCATTTGATCCTGACCAATGCCAATTTTGAATTTAGCTGGGTCCGTGTCACGTGCGACAGCTAGCTCAGCTATATCTAAAAATAAATCTGGGATAAAAAAAGAAAGACAATCAATTCCGATTTTCATATTTACACCTCTTTGTTAGTGAAAAAGATTCTGTTTTAGTATATCATAAGAGAGGCGAAAAGATGTGAAAACTGTTTGCATTTTAGCGTTTTAGCAATCAAAAGGGATTATCATATTTTTGTGGAGGCGGTTTATTTGAAGGAAGTCGTAATTATTGATGCAGCACGCACCCCAGTAGGGAAATATAAAGGAAGCTTGCGAGGTCTTTCGGCAGCCCAACTCGGTACTGTCGTGACAAAAGGCCTTTTAAATAGAGTGGCCGTTTCGGCTGATCAGATCGACCAAGTGATTTTCGGGAATGTCCTGCAAGGCGGCAGTGGTCAAAATGTGGCACGACAGGTGGCGATCGAAAGTGGGATTCCAGAAACCGTGCCGGCTATGACAGTCAACGAGGTCTGCGGCTCCGGTCTAAAAGCGCTCGTACTTGCACGCCAATTGATTCAGCTTGGCGAGGCGGAGGTCGTGCTTGCGGGCGGAACTGAAAGCATGTCACAGGCACCGCTTGTTAAGCCTTATGACCCGGAGACGAATGATTACGGGGAGCCGATTTCTAGTATGATTTGTGACGGTTTGACGGATGCTTTTTCAAAAACGCATATGGGGCTGACGGTTGAGAAGCTGGCGGAAACTTATGAAATCAGTCGCGACGCGCAGGATCGTTTTTCACTGGCGTCTCATCAAAAGGCTGCCAAGGCGGTCAAGGCGGGCAAATTTGACAAAGAAATGATCTCTGTCACTGAAAATGGGGAAGTGCTGCTCGCAAAAGATGAAGGAATCCGTGAAAATAGTACGCTGGAGAAATTGGGTGCCTTAAAAACGGTCTTTTTACCTGAGGGCTCTATCACAGCTGGCAATGCGTCCACATTAAATGACGGGGCATCCGCTATTTTGCTTGCGTCAAAGGACTATGCAGAGGCACATCAGCTACCTTACTTGGCTGTGATTCGTGATTATGCGGAAATCGGGACGGCTCCTGCGGATATGGGCATCTCGCCGATTTTTGCCATCCGAAAGCTTTTAGCCAAAACTGGTGTTGAGGCGGAACAGATTGATTTATTTGAGATCAATGAGGCGTTTGCGGCTTCTTCACTGATTGTGGAACAGGAGCTGGGGCTGGAAAAAGAACGCGTGAATATTTATGGCGGAGGTGTTTCGCTGGGGCATCCGATCGGGGCTTCCGGTGCACGTATCATTACGACGCTTGTTCATGCGCTTATTCAAGAGGATAAAAAGCTGGGTGTGGCATCATTATGTATTGGTGGCGGACTTGGGCTTGCCATGCTGATTGAAAGAACCTGATGAAAATAAAAAATCCCGTGAGGATGAGCCTCGCGGGATTTTTTCGTGCTTATTTGCTTGCTTCAATTTGAATGTTTAGTTTTACTTCATCGCCGATCAATACGCCGCCAGTTTCAAGGGCTGCATTATAGTTCAGGCCAAAATCTTTGCGGTTGAATTTACTGCGTCCTTCAAAGCCAGCGACGATATTGCCTGTATTTGGGTCTTTACCACTGCCTTCATAGGTCACATGGAAAGTGATCGGTTTTGTGACATCACGGATTGTCAGGTCGCCAGTTACTTCATATTCATCATCGCCATCAGCCGTGATATTTGTTGATTGGAAGGTGATGTGCGGATATTCATCCACATTGAAGAAGTCGGGGCTTTTCAAATGACCGTCACGCTGCGCTTGCCGTGTGTCGATACTTGCCGCGTCAACAGAAAAGCGGATGTTCGCTTCCTGGAGATTTTCAGGATCCATGTCTACGTCTGCTGTGAATGCGTTAAAAGCACCTTTTACTTTCGATACCATCATATGTTTGACTTGAAATTCGATTGAACTGTGTGCCGGGTCAATGTTCCATTTTTCATTTGCCATTTTATTCATTCCTCCATTTTTTATCAGTCTACTCATTTTTTTCCTGTTTATCAGAAAAGTAAACCTCTCATTGTGTCTAAATAAATTCTATCACCCTTACTTAAAATAAGCAACTAATTTAAAATAATTAATTTGTAAATCTTTCTTTATGTTTGTGTAAAGGGCCAAATAATCCCATTTATTGGTGGTAGAATAAAGCGAGGAG
This sequence comes from Listeria costaricensis, assembly GCF_900183385.1. Taxonomy (GTDB): domain Bacteria; phylum Bacillota; class Bacilli; order Lactobacillales; family Listeriaceae; genus Listeria; species Listeria costaricensis. The sequence continues at coordinate 280,267 of NZ_FXUT01000010.1, read as the reverse complement.
GCGAATGGAATGAAAACAATGATTCAAGAAATGGACTTTGCAGAACAACTCTTGCTTCATTACCATACGATCGCACATACACTGAAGCATTTGACGCTTGAAAATCAGGCGGGGTTTGGGCTCACGCCGAAACAGTTTGAGCTGCTCGACTGGATAAAGGAAGAAGGCGAAATGGACTATGAATCGCTCATCCGTGAGAAGTCAAAGGAGGAAGCGATTGGTCGTGAAAATATAAAAGTGCTGATTGAAAAGGGACTGTTGATTTTAGTGCCGGTCAAAGGGTATTATTTTGTGCGGCTGACTAAAAAAGGGGAGAGTGTTATTCAGCAAATTCCGGCTAACAGCTATTCGATCAAGGCCTTTTTAAAGCTGGCGGGGGAATTAACCGAACAGGAAAAAGCGGCGATTCTGATGCTGAATCAAAAGGCGGCTCAAATTTTACGACAATAACAAAGGATAAGAATTATAATATTTTGAAAAATAAAGAAATGGAAAAGTTTTCAGTAAATTTATCCTGATTCGTGTGAATACAGCGATCCTACTGTCGTGACTATTGCGCTAATATTCCTTTTTTCTATTGCTTTTGACCCAAATATCCGCTATGCTAGACCTACTTTAAGAATATTTAGATAAAGGGGTCTTTTTATGGATAAAAAACTTTCATTTTCTGCTTACTTGGTTATCGGCTTGATGCTGTTCGCGTTATTTTTCGGAGCAGGCAACTTGATTTTTCCTGCACAGCTTGGACAAGAGGCGGGAACAAATGTCTGGCCGGCGATCATTGGTTTTCTGCTAACGGGGGCAGGATTACCGCTGCTAGGTGTAATGGCCATCGGGATTTCGGGGAGTAATGACTTGGAAAACTTGGCGAGTCGTGTGCATCCGCTTTATGGGGTCATTTTTACGGTGGTACTTTATTTGACGATCGGCCCGTTCTTTGCATTACCGCGGACAGGGACGGTCTCGTTTGAAATTGGAATTGCGCCATTTTTAGGTGGAGGTTCGCATAAACTCGCCTTATTTATTTTTACAGTCATCTTTTTTGGCATTTCTTTATGGCTGTCACTTTCGCCATCCAAAATTGTCGATCGGGTGGGGAAATATTTAACACCAGCACTTCTTATTTTTATTCTTATTTTGATTATTGCGTCAATCGTGCAGCCACTTGGTGAGCAGTCAGCGCCAACGGGTGATTTTATTCAGGCACCGTTTACTTCGGGGTTTGTGGATGGCTATAACACGATGGATGCCCTCGCTTCTCTTGTTTTTGGCATCATTGTGATCAATGCAATCAAGGCGAAGGGGGCGCAGTCAAAACGTGCCATTGCTTCGGCTTGTCTCAAAACCGGGCTGATTGCTGTCGGTTGCTTGGCTGTTATTTATGTTTTTGTTGGCTACATTGGGTCGATGAGTGCGGGGACACTGGGTGTGTTTGATAACGGTGGACCTATTTTATCGGGAGCTGCTGATTACTACTTTGGCAACTTTGGACAGATTTTGTTGGCTGTGATTATCGCGCTTGCCTGCTTGACAACGAGCATTGGCTTGATTTCGGCCTGTGCCAGTTACTTTCAAAAGCTTTATCCTAAAATTCGCTATGGGCACTATGTGGTGATTTTTTCCGTATTTGCTTGTCTGGTGGCGAATGTTGGCTTGAATAATTTGATCACCTTTTCAACGCCAGTGCTGATGATGATCTATCCGCTGACGATTGTACTGATTTTACTGACTTTTCTTAATCCACTGTTTAAAGGGCGGCAGGTCGTCTATGTCACGACGATAGCCTTTACGGGAATTATCAGTTTGGTAGAAGGGCTCAATGCATTTCACGTGCCGATTGTGGCCATCAATGAATTCTTCGGGCGTTTCATTCCATTTTATTCAATCTCGCTCGGCTGGGTGAGTTTTGCGCTTGCAGGATTTATCGTGGGACTGTTGATTGCAAGCTTTACGAAGCCGACCGCTGAACCGATTCGTAATGAAGTGAATATATAAAAAAATAAACGACAAAAAAGAGGCGGTAGATTGGCTTTAATCTACCGCCTCTTTCTTAGCTGCTACAGCCCTAAATGCGGGCAATCTGTTTACGACTCGTAATGATCGAATTCAGCCTCTTCCAGCTTGATAACTTTTGTTTTCTTTGTAAATTTATAGATTCCCCAAAAGCCTAGGAAAATCGGCAGGCCAATGTAGGAAACGGCGATTTTTTGCCACCATTCGGGATTTGAAAAGTCTGGATGCAGGAAGGAATTGTAATCCTGTCCGACGATAACCAGGATGCAAAGAACGAGTGCCAAGAGTGGACCAAATGGGAAAAACTTGGCACGATATTTCAACTCGCTTAAATCATGGCCTTGTTTGATGAAGGCGCGACGGAACCGGTAGTGGCTGACAGCAATGCCGACCCAAGCGATAAAGCCAGTTAATCCAGAGGCACTAAGTAGCCAAGTATAGATGACAGAGCCGTTTTCCGAAAGGGTTGTAATGAACGTCATGGCCCCGACAAGAGTCGTCACGACAAGTGCCGCAATGGGAATGCCTCGCCGGTTGACTTTTTTCAAAAAGCGCGGGGCTTTTCCGTCTTCTGCCAGCGACCACAGCATCCGGGTTGAAGCATATAGTCCTGAGTTCCCGGCAGAAAGAACGGATGTCAAAATCACGGCGTTCATCACAGAAGCTGCGAATGCAAGTCCGGCTTTTTCAAAAACGAGCGTGAATGGGCTGATGGCAATATCTTCAGCGCCACTGCCGAGCAAGTTCGGGCTTGTGTAAGGAATGATCAGACCAATGATAAAAATCGCAAAAATATAAAAGAGCAGGATGCGCCAAAAAACCTGTTTGATGGCTTTTGGAACACTTTTTTCAGGTGTCTCACTTTCACCGGCTGCAATTCCGACAAGCTCCGTACCCTGAAAGGAAAAGCCGGCGATCAAAAATGTTCCCAAAATGGCGAAGAATCCACCTTTAAAGGGTGCCTCACCTGTTGTGAAATTTTTAAAGCCGATATATTCGCCGCCGAGGATCCCGAAAATAGTCAGGACGCCTACGATCAGGAAGATGATCACAGTGGCCACTTTGATAATTGAGAACCAGTATTCAGATTCGCCATAAGCTCGAACGGATAAGGCGTTCAAACCGAAAATCAGCACGAGGAAAATCGCGCTCCAGATCCAGCCGGGCGTGTTTGGAAACCAGAATTGAACGATCAGAGCAGCCGTTGAAATGTCGACAGCAAGTGTAATCGCCCAGTTGAACCAGTAATTCCACCCGAGTGCAAAGCCGAATGCCGGGTCGACAAAGCGGCTGGCGTAAGTACTGAATGAGCCGGAAACGGGCATATAGGTAGCCATTTCACCGAGACTGGTCATCAGGAAAAAGACCATGATGCCGATAGCCGAATAGGCCACTAGAGCGCCACCAGGACCAGCCGTGGCAATGGCATTTCCGCTGGCTAAAAAGAGCCCAGTCCCGATCGAGCCGCCAATTGCGATCATGGATAAATGACGCGTTTTGAGAGAGCGTTTGATCTCTCCGTTGTTTTCTTTTTTCAAACTAAATCTACCTTTCTATCCTTTTTGTTTTTAAATAATGGAGGGTAGATGTGCCTAACGAGTCGAACGGTTTGCAAAATAAAAAACCGGCTCCGAAAAGAAGCGCGGTTTGAAAAATCTTCGTTCAACCAGCATCATCCTGTCAGATAGCACACCCATAGCCTAACAGTCGGCTACAGCAGTCCAGCCCCTTTCGAGAACTGTCCCAGCATCAGATTCGCGCAATCGAATGGATGCTTCGGCAGGTTTCCTGTTCAGTCGTTTTCAAACGGGGAAAGCGCCCCTACAACGAATTACTAGTGATTCCTGCAACCTCTACCTCACCAGTTTGATGAGGATTTTTATTTAAATCAAATTCTATCTTAAAATAGATAAGGCGAGATTGCAACCCTTTATCGAAAAAAACGCCTGCAAAAAATTTCTTTATCAAGAAGCTTTTGTTAAAATAAACGGGAAGAGAGGTGGCAAATGTGCGATTAATACGTTATCAAGAACATTTACAAGAAGATGTAGCGCATTATTTATTAACGGAAGAGATGCAGTATTATTCCAGCCAGCCGCGGGATTGTCTGTATCAAATGGAGAAAGAAGAAGCTTACTTTCCAATACTTGGCTATCAGGAAGATCAGCTGGTTTGTTTTTTTGTTTTGGACGGGGGAGCGGTTACGCGAAAATATACACTGGAGTCGGAAGCAATGCTGATTCGCAGCTTTTCGACAGATTCACGTTTTGTTAAGCAGGGACATGCCAAACAGGCGCTACTACAGTTGCCGGGATTTGTGCGGCAGGAATTTCAGACGAAGCGGCTGCTAACGTTGGGGGTCAATGAAGCGAATCTTGCGGCGCGTGGTCTTTATGAAAAAGCCGGGTTTACTTATACGGGTGAAAGCTTTTTAGGACCAAAAGGGGTTCAGTTCGTGATGAACCTTGACATTCGGGGCTAAACCACCTAAACTAAAGGGGAAAGTTAAGCGTCCGCTTAAAAAAATCGAGGTGCTTTTTTGTGAGTGTAGGGCTCTTTTAATTAGGAATTGAATCACTGAAAAAACAGACTCAATTTGAGGTTTTTTCAGTATACCTAAAAAAGATGCCAAAAAATGCTTTCAAAGGGCACGCGTTTATGTGTGTACCAAAGCTGCAGGTGTTCTTGCAGCTTTTTTTGCGGACGCAGTGTTTTTGGGCGAGTGAAAAGGAGCCTTTATAATATGAATGAAAAAACAATGACAACTTTAGAATTTGATCGGATTATTGAGCAGTTAACCGCACATGTTTACAGTGATCGCGGGCGGGAAGCCGCAAGAAATGTGCGACCGCTTTCTAACTGGGCGGCAATTCAGCAAAAGTTGAATGAAACAGAAGAGGCAAAACGAATTTTGGATAGCGGGCAGAAGTTGCCGCTCACAGCTGCCGGGGAGATTCAATCGATTTTCAACAAGCTGCAAAAGGAGTTCATTTTAGAGCCGAACGAATTTCAACAAGTTGCTGACTTTTTACGCAGTGCGGGACGAATCAAGCGTTTTCTGCAAAAAAATCAATCGATGGCACACGATTTGGCGAATTATAGCGCGGCGTTGGAAGAATTTCCAGAGTTGGAGCAACTGATCGATCGCTCCATTCGTAATGGACAGGTGGCCGATGAAGCCTCCAGTACCCTGCGGAAAATCAGACAGGCGGCAAATGCATGTGAGGCCAAATTGACCGAGCGGCTGCACAAATTCATTCGCAATCGAACCAATCAGCCGATGCTGCAGGACTTTTTCATTACTAAGAAAAATGACCGCTATACGGTGCCTGTCAAAGCAAGCTATAAAAAGCAGATCAGGGGAACGATTATTGAAGAAAATGGCCGCGGAACGACCGTCTTTATTGAACCTGAGGCCGTGAGCAAACTAAATGATGAGTGGCAGGCGTTGAAAGTTAGCGAGCAAAATGAAGTCTACCAAATTCAGGCGCTGCTTTCCGGTGAAATTATGGCGGAGATCGAGCCGATTCTCGAAAATTTGGCGATGATTGCGGAATTTGATTTGATTTTTGCACGTGGTCAGCTGGCAAGAGAAATGGACGCTACACGACCTATCGTAAATGAAGCAGAACAAATCGTGCTGCATCGGGCGAGACATCCGTTCATTGCCCGCGAAATGGCCGTCCCGCTTGATTTCCAGCTAGGCGAAACTTTCCGCGGTCTGATTATCACGGGCCCGAATGCCGGTGGGAAAACGGTGGTACTGAAAACGGTCGGCCTGCTAACGTTGATGGCGCTATCCGGGCTGTTCATTCCGGCGGCTGAAGGGTCGAAAATTGCCTTTTTGAAGGAGCTTTTTGTGGATATTGGCGATGATCAAAGTATCGACAATGCCTTGAGTACCTTTTCTTCCCATATGGCCAATATCGCGCGGATTGAAAAACAACTTTCCCGGCCTTGTCTGCTGCTTTTTGATGAAATCGGCAGTGGGACAGAGCCAAACGAAGGGGCCGCTTTAGCCAAGGCCATCCTTGAGAGCTGCTACGAAAAAGGGGCGCTGATTGTGGCCACCACGCACTATGAAGCGATCAAACAATTCGGCAAGGCCCATCCGGATTTCAAAAATGCGGCCATGGCCTTCACCAAAGAAACGCTCGTCCCGAAATATCAGCTGCTGCTCGACCGGTCAGGCGCCAGTCATGCCTTATTTATCGCCAAAAAAATGCAGCTAAACGAGGCGGTCGTTAAAAAAGCCGCTTATTACATGGAGCACACGTCGACTGACTTCCAGAAAAAGCAGTTTCCAGAAATGAAACCCGCTTCATCACTCAAGCAAGAAATCTCCACCTATCAACGCGGCGATAAAGTGGAGCTTCTGGACACAAAAGAAACAGCCTTAGTGTATGAGCCGAAAATGCAGAACGGGCAGATCACGGTTTTCCGAGACGGTAGGTCGCTGCAAGTTCAGGCAAAACGCACGCGGCTCCTATTTTCAGCGAGTGAGCTCTATCCGCCTGATTATGACCTGCGACAATTGTTCGAATCCTACGAAAGTCGAAAAGAAGAGCATGATTTTGAGCGCGGTAGCAAGAAAGCTTTGCGGAAAGTGCAAAAAGAGATCGACAGTCGCAAACATCTCTAAATGAAAGCAGAAATCTGGTGGGAACAAATTTGTTCAAGAATACATGCCAGATTTCTGCTTTTTTTGATGAAAATTTCCTTAGAAAGTTCTAAGTTTTTACCAATCTAAAAGCGTTTTTACGGAATTTGTAGTAACATGGTAAGGAGACTGAATAGAGAAAGAGGGAACCAATGTGCAACCTTCTGTAAATGAACTAAAGGAATGGCGTAATGTGATGCTGCTACATCGTTTCGCACTGGAAGAAGTCAATACGAAGTTAAAAATCTTAAATGAAGAGTTTCAATTTATTCATGATTACAATCCGATGGAGCATATTAAATCGCGTGTGAAAAGTTTTGAAAGTATCGGAGCTAAATTGGAGAAAAAAGGGCTGGACATCACGCCGGAAAATGCGCGGAAACATGTGCATGATATTGCGGGAATCCGAATCAGCTGTTCATTTGTGACGGATATTTTTAAGATTCAGGAAATGCTTGAAAGTCAAAGCGATTTGAAAATTTTACGTGTGAAGGACTATGTGAATCACCCGAAGCCAAGCGGTTATCGCAGTCTGCATCTGCTATGTGAGGTGCCGATTTTTTTGACGAACCGTTCTGAGCGAATGATTGTAGAAATTCAGATTCGGACGGTTGCCATGGATTTTTGGGCGAGTCTGGAGCATAAAATTTATTATAAATATCAGCAGGAGGCGCCCAAGCATTTGACAGATGAACTCAAAGAGGCGGCGTCGATCGTTCGACAGTTGGATGACAAGATGCGAAAACTGAATGAAGAGATCAACAGTTATAAAGGACAGCAGGATCAGTAGGGAAAGTTGTTCGGGGGAGTTTCATTGCAAGTGCTTTTAGGGCATGTTTCCTTTTCGGCCTTACTGGAAAAAGGAAGGGGGAGTTTTATTGGAAATTTTTTTATTTGTACTATTGTTATTAGTGGCTATTTTTATTTCAAATTTAATCAATCGGTTTATTCCGTTTGTTTCTGTCCCGCTCATTCAGATTGGGCTCGGCATATTGATTGCACTTTTGCCGCTTCATTTTGAGTTGACGCTGAATCCAGAGCTGTTTCTGGTCATGTTTATTGCGCCGCTTCTGTTTAATGACGGGGTCAGGACGGATAAACGGGCGTTGTGGCGGCTGCGGGTCCCGATTTTGATGCTGGCGCTCGGGCTGGTTTTTATAACGGTCATCGTGATCGGCTATTTTGTCAACTGGATGATTCCCACCATTCCACTGGCGGCTGCATTTGCGCTTGCTGCTTCACTGGCACCGACTGATGCCGTGGCGGTCAGCTCGCTTTCCGGGCGGATCAACTTGCCGAAGCGGATTTCGCACCTTTTGGAAGGGGAAGGGCTGATGAATGATGCATCGGGCTTGACGGCCTTCCAATTTGCAATCGCGGCGATGGTGACGGGGACTTTCAGTTTGCTAAATGCGAGTGTCAGTTTTGTCATCATTGCGATCGGCGGTATCCTTGTCGGGCTTATTCTGAGCTTCCTTAAATTCCGGTTTTTAAAATGGATTCGCGGACTTGGAATGGAAGATGTGACTTTGCAAATGCTGATTCAGATTTTAACGCCGTTTGCGATTTATCTGGCGGCAGAAGAGCTGCACGTTTCAGGGATTCTGGCTGTTGTGACGGCGGGCATTATGCACGCTGTCGAGCAGAAAAAAATGGATCCGCAACAGATGCAGCTTGCCATGGTATCGAAAAGTACCTGGTCGGTGATTATTTTTGTCTTGAATGGTCTGGTTTTTCTGATTCTCGGGACACAGCTGCCGTCCATTGTAGAAGTGGTCTGGCGGGACTCGGGTATCAGCAACTGGCAAGTCATCCTCTACATATTGCTGATCACAGCAGCCCTGATCATCTTACGCTTTCTATGGGTGTATGGCTACTGGCTGTTTGAATGGCGCCGAGGGGATCATAAGAAAAAGAAACGCGTTCAAAAGCCGGCATTGCGGGCCTCTGTTCTGACCAGCTTGTCGGGTGTTCGCGGGGCGGTCACACTGGCGACGGCACTTTCGATTCCTTTTGTCCTGGACGACGGGGAGGCATTCCCGCAGCGGGCTCTAATCATTTGTCTAGCCTCGGGGGTCATTTTGACGACTCTGCTACTGGCAACGTTTATTTTGCCCATCTTGGCGCGCAAGGATGAAACGGATTCGGATGATGCGCGGGCTGAAAAGCTGATTCGCATCAAAGTGCTTCAAAATGTGATTCGCGGACTTAAGGAACAGATGGTGCCGGATAATCAGGCAGCGACGGAGCAGGTTATTGCGGACTATCGCAGGCGGATCCATCATATCGAGCAGGAAGATCAGCCGCACCGCATGACAGCAGAAGAGAAGGCAAAGCGACTTGAAATCATCGAATGGCAGCGCGACCTGACAACTGAGCTTCTGGAAAGTGGTCAAATCACGCCGCAAAACAGCTATCGCTACCAGCATTATCTGAATCTGATGGAATCGGCCATCAAGGAACGGATCCGAACGAAAATCAAGATGGTGCTGATGTTTGCCACGCGATTTTTCTGGTTGATCTTTCATCCGAAACAATGGAAAAAATCGGGCGGCAAGGTACGTCGCTTTACGAAAAAGCAGGCTGCTGGTCTGAAGGAAATTCAGTTTTTACGAGTGGAAAATGAAAAAATGGTCATCGAACGGTTGAAGACAGAAATGACATCTGAGAATGCCTATTTGATTCGTCCACTTTTGAATGAGCATCTGCTTTGGCTGGGACGCGTTCATGAGGAGCGGCCTGGACCGCGTAAACGTGTGCAGAAGGAGAAGGTGCGCGAGGTTGAAGTCGTGGGGATTCAGCTTGAACGCGATAATATTCAGCAGCTTTTTGAAACTGGGAAGATCTCACGTGATTTGGCGCGGGATTTGAGGCAGAATTTGAATCGACTGGAAACTTATTTATACGAAGAAGAATTGGCGTAATAGACGAAACCGCTGAGGCCAGGAACCACTGTGCTGAGGCGGTTTTTTGACGAGTGAAAATTTTTTGGCTGAACCTCTTGTAGTCTGAAATAGAATATTGTATAATGATGCTTGCTTTGAGTAAACCTAAAGTTTAATTTTACTAAACAAGTGTGCTTTCAGGTTTACCATGACTAAACTGGAAGAAAGGGTGCAACAATGGATATTGGGAATCGAATCAAGAATCTACGTTTAAGTAAAAATCTGACGCAAGAAGAGCTGGGTGAGCGAACAGACCTTTCAAAAGGCTATATTTCGCAGTTGGAACGAAACCTCAGTTCCCCATCGATTGAGACATTGTTTGCGCTTTTAGAAGTTTTAGGCATCAAACCAAAAGACTTTTTTGATGAAGATGACAATACGCAAAAAGTCGTTTATGGAAAAGAAGAACATACTTTTTACGAGGATGAGGAAAAGGGCTATCAGATTACCTGGCTCGTGCCGGAATCGAATGAACAGGAAATGGAGCCGGTTTTTGTGGAAATTGCGCCATTTGCCTGCTTTAAGCCGTTTGAACCATCTCTTGCGGAGACTTTTGCCTATGTGCTGGAAGGGACGCTGACAGTCGCACTTGGCGAACAGGAATATCAGGCCCGGGCACAGGAGGCCGTTTATTTTACAGCACATGAAGCACATCAATTGAAAAATCTGACGGATACGCCCGTAAAATTTATTCTCGTGGCGACCGATTCTTATCTATAAAAAGGGAGGCGAAAATTTTGCCGGAAACAATTATTCGTTTTGAAAATGTCACCAAGCAATTTGATGATGATCCGCCGGTGCTGGATCATGTGAGCTTTGAAATCGAGAAGGGCAAATTCTATACACTGCTAGGTCCGTCTGGCTGTGGAAAAACCACGATTCTTCGCCTGATTGCCGGTTTTTTGGAGGCGACGGAAGGATCAATTTATCTCAACGACCAAAAAATCAACCAGGTGCCGGCGAATAAACGACCGGTCAATACGGTTTTTCAGGATTACGCACTTTTTCCGCATCTGAATGTTTTTGAAAATGTGGCGTTTGGTTTGCGAATTAAAAAGATGAAAAAAGACGTGATTGAAGAAAAAGTGAAAGAAGCCCTTCGATTTGTCAACCTATCAGGCTATGAGAAGCGAGAAATCAGTGAGATGTCAGGAGGTCAGCGGCAGCGTGTGGCGATTGCGCGGGCGATTGTCAATGAGCCGGAAGTGATTTTGCTGGATGAGCCGCTATCGGCACTGGATTTGAAGCTACGGACGGAAATGCAGTATGAATTGCGCGACTTGCAGCGGCGGCTGGGGATTACGTTTATTTTCGTAACACACGACCAAGAGGAAGCCCTTGCGATGAGTGATGAAATTTTTGTGCTCAATAAGGGGGAGATTCAGCAGAGCGGGACGCCAATCGATATTTATGACGAGCCGATCAACCGTTTTGTGGCGGACTTTATTGGGGAATCGAACATTGTACCAGGCAAAATGGTGCAGGATTTTGAAGTGGAATTTGTTGGCAGGCGGTTTGAATGTGTCGATCAGGGCTTCCATCCGAATGAAGTCGTGGAGATTGTGATTCGGCCGGAAGATTTGGAGATTACGGCGGCTGAAAAAGGCAAATTGCAGGTAACGGTCGACTGGATGCTGTTCCGCGGCGTGCATTATGAGATTGGCTGTATTGATGTGGACGGCAATGAGTGGCTTGTTCATACAACCAAGAAAGCTAAAATCGGTGATAAGTTAGGACTGGCATTCGATCCGGAAGCTATCCATGTCATGCGGCTGGGCGAAACGGAAGAAGAATTTGACAAGCGGCTTGAAAGCTATGACGAGGCGACGTCATGACAAGAAGAGCACGGAATTTTTATCTAATCCCCTATTGTTTTTGGATTTTGCTGTTTGTCATCGCGCCCATCCTTTTGATCGTCTACTATTCGTTTTTTGACGTGGATGGGCAATTGACACTTGCCAACTATCAAAACTTTTTTACGCCGGTTTATTTGAAAATGACCTTGAGTTCGTTCTGGTATGCGTTTCTGATTACGGTGTTTACTTTGCTGATTTCCTATCCAACGGCTTATTTGCTGACAAAACTCAAGCATAAGCAGCTTTTTCTATTGTTGATTATTTTACCAACATGGATCAATCTATTGCTCAAAGCCTACGCGTTTATCGGGATTTTCGGGACATATGGGGCGGCCAATCAGTTTTTGGAATTTATCGGGATTGGGACGAAGCAGATTTTGTTTACCGATTTCAGTTTTTTATTTGTTTCAACTTATATTTTCATTCCTTTTATGATTTTACCCATCTACAATGCGATCGAGGAGATCAATCCATCGCTCGTGCAGGCTTCACGAGACTTAGGGGCTTCCAGCATGATCACGTTTCGGCGGGTCATTTTCCCGCTGACACTGGACGGGGTTAAAGCGGGCTGTCAGGCAGTCTTTATACCGGCGCTTTCCTTGTTTATGATCACACGTTTGATCGCTGGAAATCGCGTCATCACACTAGGAACAGCCATTGAGGAGCATTTTTTGGTCACCCAGGACTGGGGAATGGGCTCGACGATTGGGGTATTTCTAATTATCGCCATGATTCTCATTATGTTCTTGACGGGGACAAAAAGAAAGCGGGGTGTACGTAAATGAAAAAACGAAACTGGGGCAATATTTACTTGGTGATCGTCTTTATTTTACTCTATGCACCGATTTTCTATTTGATGTTCTATTCGTTTAATTCGGGTGGCACCATGCACGGATTTAAAGGTTTTACGCTAGGCTATTACAAGGAAGTTTTTCAAGATACACGGCTTTTGATCATCGTTTTAAATACCTTTGTGATTGCGCTGTTCAGCTCGGTGGTTGCAACGATTATCGGAGTTTGCGGGGCACTTGCGATCAAATTTATGCCGCATCCATTTGCCAAAAATTCTCTACTCAGCCTGAATAACGTGTTGATTGTGAGTCCGGATGTCATTATTGGTGCTAGTTTTCTAATCTTCTTTACCATTTTAGGGGTGAAGCTCGGTTTTATTTCGGTACTAGTTTCCCACATTGCTTTCAGTATTCCGATTGTCGTTCTGATGGTTCTGCCGAAATTGCAGGAAATGAGCCCAACGCTGATCGATGCGGCCAGAGATCTTGGCGCCAGTCAGTGGAACGTTTTGTCGAAAGTGATTCTGCCTTATATTACACCGGGCGTTTTAGCGGGCTTCTTTATGGCGCTCACCTATTCACTGGATGATTTTGCGGTCACTTTCTTTGTAACGGGAAATGGTTTTTCAACGCTATCAGTAGAGATTTATTCGCGGGCGCGGCAGGGGATTTCCCTTTCAATCAACGCGTTATCAACACTAATTTTCCTCTTTACGATTGTGCTAGTGATCGGTTACTACTTTATCAATCGTAAAAATAACACGAAAACCTTGCGATCGGGGGCGACAAAAGAATGAAGCCACTTTTAAAGATTTTCATTCCGGTGCTCGTGGCGGCGACATTGATGATGGTGCTTGCTGCGGGAATGAACCGGGCGGAAGGCTACTCCGGCAAAAGCAGTAATACACTGACGATTTACAACTGGGGCGATTATATCGATCCCTCCTTGATCACAAAGTTTGAAAAAGAGACGGGAATCAAAGTGATTTATCAGACGTTCGATTCTAATGAGGCGATGATGACCAAAATCGAACAGGGGGGTACAACGTTTGATATTGCCGTACCAAGTGACTATGCAATCAATAAAATGAAAGACGAAGATCTGTTGATTCCGCTCGATCACAGCAAGCTGCCGAATGAAAAATATCTGGATCCTGAATTTATGGACCTTTCGTTTGATGAGGGCAATCAATATTCGATTCCTTATTTCTGGGGGACGCTGGGGATTATTTATAATAAAGAAATGTTTCCAGATAAAAGTTTCGACACGTGGGATTCACTTTGGGATCCGGCGCTTAAAAATCAAATCATGCTGATCGACGGGGCGCGGGAAGTGATGGGGCTGGGCCTGAATAGTCTGGGCTACTCGCTGAATGATACAAATGAAGCGCACCTGCAGCAGGCTCTCACGAAGCTGAAAAAAATGACACCGAATGTCAAAGCCATCGTTGGGGATGAAATTAAACTTTTGATGGCAGATAACGAAGCGGGTGTGGCGGTTACTTTTTCCGGCGAAGCAAGTGAGATGCTGAGTGAAAATGAGGATCTTGAATATGTCATTCCAAAAGACGGCTCGAATCTGTGGTTTGACAATATGGTGATTCCGAAGACGGCGAAAAATGTGGACGGGGCTCACCAGTTCATCAATTTCATGCTGGATCCTGAGAATGCGGCCATCAATGCAGAATATGTCGGCTATGCAACGCCAAATATGGCAGCGAAGAAACTCCTGCCGAAAGAAGTTCAAAATGATGAACGCTTCTATCCAGATATGAACGAACTCGACAATTTGGAAGTGTATGATAATCTGGGTAAACGGATGCTGTCGCATTATAATGAGCTGTTTTTGGAGTTTAAGATGTATCGGAAATAGGATGGAAACTCAGCTGAAATGGCGGTAAATCAACAAAAAAGAGAAATGAACTACCATTTCAGCTGTCAGCTTTTCAATTTTCTACAAAAAGCGACGATTTTGTCGCTTTTTTGCGTTTTCTACCGGAGAAAAAGAAGCTATATCTATTGATAATATTAGTGTTTAGATGTATTAAGGATGAGAAAAATTTTTTATGTGATTTTAAACTACTTTAATATTATAAAAAATGCAGAGCAAAATCGAGAAAACCTAACTCATTATGGGAACCGAATAAAAGTCGGTACGGATGAAATGTATTAAATATGTATTGTCTGTTAGAATTATATATTAAAGTTGTACGATTTGTTTAGAAAATGAAAATTCATACGAGAAGGATTGGCGGAGTGACAAGAATTGATGATAGAAATTTGATTATAGGAAAATCTAAATAGAGAAGTTAATTAATGAGTTACTATATCAAACCAATTTTTAAACTTTTTAAAATCTCTTAGAACTCTCCATAAATGATACGTATTGTTATATTTAAGTATCGAAGTAAAAACATGTTATTCACTAACCCATTTTTAGATGCTACAATATAGTTAAGAAAATTGTATTGGAGCTATAAATATGAAAATAACAAAAAAAGAGTTGTTGAAGAATGTGTTGTTAGAAAAGAACGTCACTTTTCTGTTAGGTGCTGGTGCATCTGCTCCGTTCTTCTCCTCATTAGGAAGATTTGAATTAATATTATCTCATAAAGATATCTCCGAAGAGGGAGTAAATTTGATAAAGACCTTGTTTTTTAAACTATCTATATCAGATAATTCTTACCTTCTTAATTATCTTAATAATCATTGCTATTGTGGAGAAAAATCTGAGCTGATGACCGAAATTTTGAATGAATATT
>NZ_FXUT01000010.1:175511-265170 GCF_900183385.1 Listeria costaricensis | reverse complement strand
AAAATTGAGAAATAGTAGGGTTTCTCCCAAAAGAGTTAATCTTGTTACGACAAACTATGATCTTTTTTTAGAAAGTGCTGTAGAGAACATTTTAGAGAATAATCCTCGAATTTTTTTTAACGATGGAGCAAATGGATATGTTAAGAGAGTACTAAATACTGATAACTTTAATAAAACTCTGCTGTATTCTGGAATATTTGATAATTATTCGAATGAAATGCCAGTTATTAATATGATTAAATGCCACGGTTCAATTAATTGGAAGAAAGTGCAACAAAGTACGGGCAAGAAGCAGATGGTTCAAGTAACACCTTCTGAGTCAACTGTAACTAAAATTAATGAACTACTGGAAGATTTTCTCATCGAGTTTGAAAAGGATGTAGATAATTATTCTAATCTAAAATTTTCTAATCCCAAGGATTATATTGGCCTTTTAAATTCGAAAGAAGTCGATATTGATGAATTAGTTTCAGATGTAAATAAGCTAGCCGTCTATTCTAAAGATATGACATCAGGAATTAGAGAAAGTCTAGAACAGTTACAGATAGTGTTTCCGACAAAAAGAAAATTTCAGTCAACATTAATTGAAGAACATTATTTCAACATGCTTAGACTTTTGAGTTATGAATTGGAGAAAGAGCAGTCTGCCCTTATTGTATTTGGCTTTTCTTTTTACGATGAACATATTTCAGATGTAGTACAAAGATCTTTGAATAATCCTAATTTGATAGTATTAATTTTTTGTTTTCAAAATGATGATGCTACTGAAATCATTTCAAGATTCAATTTTTCAGATTTCACTATTCCGAAAAACATTATTTTTATTAAACCTGATGATTTTTTACAGAAAACGTATACAAATGAAGATTTTAAAACTCAGGAAAAAGAACTTGATTTATCAAACTACACTGTAATCAAAGCAGATAGTGAAGTGAGATTGTATAGTTTCGAAGTGAATTCAATAAATATTAATTCTAATACAATACCAGTGCTAGATTTCTGTTCATTAAATTCTTGTATGGAAGAAGAATTATCCAATAAATATTTACCTATTATGTTAGAGACAGGTGATACTTATGAATAATTTGGAGATTGGTGTTGTTGTTGAAGTTAAAGGGTTTCAGTGTAAAATAGCTACTTTTGATAATACAAACCATGCTACATTTATTCAAAATGGTGAATTGATTAAAAATGTTAGCGTAAACAGTTTTATTCTTATTTCTCAAGGGTTTGTGAAAATTGTAGCTAGAATAATCTCTGAATCTATTTGGGACAATCAAAGCAACGTCAAAGATTATAATTTAGATAGAAGGTTTAAAAAGAATACTATAAAAAGAATATTGGATGTTCAAACAATTGGGTACTTAAAACAAGGAAAATTTAATAGTGGAGCCTCGTTTTTACCAATGATTGGAAATATCTGCTCTATACCAAGTGCAGAAGAGGTCAATAGAATATACATCAACAATTATAGTAATGATCTTAATGAAGTAACTGTTGAGGTAGGAGAAAGCCTAGTTGAACAAAATGCCATTAAGCTACCAGTTAACCTATTTTTTGCTTCACACATAGGTATTTTTGGTAATACAGGAAGTGGAAAATCTAATACTTTACACAAGCTGTATTATGAGTTGTTTAGTGAAACTAAGCTGGTTAATCTAAGGAATAAGAGTAAATTTTTAGTATTAGATTTCAATGGAGAATACATTCAAGATGACTCATTTGGCGTATTGCTTATTGACAAGGAAATTTACAATTTAAATTCTAAACGTAAATCATCAAAAAAATTTCCAATTAAGGATGATATCTTTTTTGATGATGAAATGTTATCAATTCTATTTTCAGCTACTCAGCAAACACAAAAGCCTTTTCTATCAAGAGTAATAAAAGGCAAAAAGAAATATAATACTGGTATGGAATCGTTAAGCGCTTGGACTGCTTATTTAATCAAGCGTATTTTGACTAACGAAGTAAATCAGACTGATATTAAAAATCGATTGATAGCTTGTATTGAGTCTAATATTCCAGATAGTTCTGTCTTATTAGAAAAACTTAAAGCTGTTATTTTTCATAAAGATAAGTTTGCTTATCCCTTTCCACCAGGAAAATGGACATTTTTTGATGGTAATTGGACAGAGGAAAAGAGTACATCAATTGATCTAAATGAACTTCAAAATACCATTTCTTCTTCTGAATTAAATATATTTCAAGAATTTGTTTACAGATGTGAGTTACAATTAATATCAGATATTTTATATGAGAGCGTTGTTCCAGATCACATTGCTCCACTTATTCGTCGAATACATTCTAGGATTAACGATATTGAAAATTATATAGATATTATTGATGTTCTGCCAGAACAGAAATTTTTACAAATAGTCTCATTTAAAAATCTAAATCATAATTCCAAAAAAATTCTTTCTTTACTTATCTCAAAAATGTATTTTGATAAACATAAGAAAAAGAGAAATAAAACAGAAAAAAGTTTTCACCTTATTATCGATGAAGCCCACAATATATTATCCAACCAATCAAGTAGAGAACAAGACTCTTGGAAAGATTATAGATTAGAATTGTTTGAGGAAATAATAAAAGAGGGTAGAAAGTTCTCTTTTTTCATAACGCTATCAAGTCAGAGACCAGCTGATATTTCATCAACAATATTATCTCAAGTCCATAACTTTTTTCTTCATAAATTAGTAAATGAAAGAGATTTACTAATTATTGATAATTCAATATCAACGATGGATAGAATGTCCAAATCTATGTTACCTGTGCTTCCTCAAGGAGTATGTATTATTTCTGGGACAGCGGTATCAATGCCAATTACTGTCAATATTGATTTTATAGAAAATGAAAAAATACGTCCTCAAAGTGATACTATCCACTTAACTAATATTTGGGGACAAACAAGTAAAGAATGAATTGCATGATCATTGTATACATTAAAGGTCGAATTGTAGATAAAACGCAGAGATATTTGGTCTAAAGTCTTTTTAATTTATACTAGAAGTGAAAAAACAACGAGAAAGATAAGAAATATGTTATGTAACATCAACGAGTTGCGCGAAACCAACTAATCACTATTTTTATGAATAATTGGGTTTCTTCGAACCATACAGTTCGAAAAATTGATTTTGTCATTGATTTCGATTTTATTTATCCTCTTGTGTAACATAGTCATGTGAAGTAATGACTAAATTTAGCTAATCCAAGTAGAACCGCCCTATTTAATTCTATAAGGCAAGTGTTAAATATGATTCAGCTGATGTGTAAAAAATAGAAGTACTAGGAGCTTGATGAAGATGTGATATAGAAATTTGAAATGTGTTCTTGTACTAACTATTGGAAAAATTTATCCTCAGCATATTGAAGGAATTAACAGGTATAAATTATTTAAAGTAAAAGGTGAATTAAAGAGAAAGGAAATTTCTTTAGTACTAAAAGAATTTTTAATGTATAACCCTCATATTAAAGAATATTTTGAAAATCGAATATAAGAATCTTTACTAGGTTATATAAATAAAGACTGTAGGATGATGAAATGTCGAAAAGATGAAAAGCTTTTCGACATATTTGTATCTTTTTATGGTACAGAGTTGTTGTTATTAGTGTAAGGAAGATTTGATCCTTAAGTGTAAAGTTGAAAAGAGGGAAGGAACTTCAATCTATGATTGGAAATTTTGAATATGTGTCTCAGTTTGACAAGGCTTTCATATCATCTTATTCATTTTCTAATTGGTTAAAAAGATGTTGCAAAAATAGTGAGTGTGAAACCAATAAAATTTCGTGCATTAAGACATTCTCATGTGGCTTTATTAATTGAGTAGAACATACAGCTTATTGTGACTCAAGAAAGACTAAGGTATACGAATATACAGATTACATTGGAAACATATAGACATTTATATGCTAAGTATGATAGTCAAGTTGTCATTTTGCTGGTAGAAGATTTGATCGTAACGCCTGTAAAGCATTATTTGTTATACTGACTATAGGTGGAACGACCGAAACTTTTTTTGGAGAGGGATTCATGGTGAAAAAAGAGCATCTGAGGGAAAAATGGCAGCAATATGGGAATGAAACCATTTTTAATTACAGCAAAATTCAGGCTAAGCTTACGGATGAATATCCGGAAGTCTGTTTTGAGCCGAATGAAAAAGTTGTGGTGCGCGGTGATTTTCCTGTATATATTTACTTTATCATAAGTGGTATTCTGGTCGGGGTTCGAGACTATGAGGATGGCAATGAATATGAGTATTTTCAATTAGGGCAGCAAAATGGCAGCATTGGCTTGTTAGAGCTTTTAGCGAAAAAGGAACAAATGGTGGCGACTGTGACTTGTTTGAGTAAGGTTAAAGCAGTGCGTGTTCCGGCGGATGTGGTCTATGAATGGATCATGGAGGACATGGAATTGCTGCGTTTAAGTGCCAATCTTTTGGCGGTGGACCTTTATCATTGCTCGAATAACAGTGGCTTGTTTTACCGGTTTGAAGGCGTTGACAGGCTGCGGTATTTTTTAGCGGGCTATTATGAGGAACAAGTGAGGGTGGAAAAAGGGATTGTGGAAGTTAGCGAAACACGTGAAAAAATTGGCAATAAATTAGGGATGAGCGTTCGAACAGTGGGGCGTTCGTTGAAAAAGCTAAGGGATAATCAGGAAATCATTAATAAAGAGCGCAAAATTTATATTGGTCCAGAAGAGCATCAACGTTTAAAACAACATTTTATTCAAAGCTGAAAAATTTTCACGAGAGGACATGTGACCTTTCGTGTTTTTTTATTTCTGAATATACTGATGTTGTAGAAGAAAGCTTTACATAGATGGGGGATTTTGCTTTCAAAAAAACAGGAAAGTAGGAAGAGGCATGAAACGAGGAATAAAGTATGATTTTGGCTTGCAAGCGTTAATGTTGATCCCAGTGGGCGTTTCATTGAATGTTGTAGGGTACCAGCTTTGCAGCATTTTGAAATTGCCCGTATTTATCGACCAGATTGGTACATACTTGGTGGCGATGGTGGCAGGTCCTTGGGTGGGCCTTGTGACGGGGCTTTTAGGAAGTGTGGTCAATGGCATGTTGAATCCGGTAGCGATTCCCTATGGGCTGGTCGCTATGAGCATTGGATTATTTGCAGGCTATTTTTCGCGATTTAAATTTTTCAATCATCTTATCGGTACATTGATTGCTTGTGTAGTCTTGACGATTGTTTCTGCTGGAACATCGGCCATTGTAACCGTCTTTATGTTCGGAGGTGTGACGGGTGCTGGAACTGACTTGGTAACAGCTGCCTTTTTAGCGGCCGGTCAGCAACTCTGGGATTCTGTCTTTTCGACAAATATCATTACTGGCACAGTCAATACGATTTTGAATTTTGGTATTGCCTATCTGGTAGTGAAACGGATTCCGCCGCGCTTTTTAATCAAATTGAACTACGGGACGCCTTATATCAGCAAGGAGGTGTTGAAACGTGCATACAGCAATCGGTAAATGGTATCCTTCTACAAAATTGATGATTGTATTAACGGTAACGGTTATCAGTATGTTTTCCACATCGCCGGTAGTACAATATGTGCTTTTCGGTGCAGCGGTTTTGTTGAGTTTGTTCTCAGGTACGATCGGTAAGTTTTTCAGTACTTTTTTCAAATCGATTTTTATCATTGTCTTGTTTATTTTTCTCGTACAGGTATTTATTGTTCAAAATGAGGATAGTCAGCCGCTCTGGTGGTTTATCGGCTACTCAGAAATGGGACTCCAGACAAGTATCGATCTGTCTTCACGGATCATTGCCATCAGTTCTATTATTATTTGGTTTTTTCAAGTTACGAGTGTCAAAGATATCATTTCTTCTTTGGAAAAAGCAAGGATTCCTAAAAAAGTGACTTTTGTGATTGCAGCGACCATTCAACTTGTTCCACAGATGACGAAGCTTTCCGGGACGATCACAGATGCCCAAAAAGCGCGAGGCATTGAGACAGAAGGATCTTTGTGGATACGCATGAAGGCTTTCATTCCGATGATTGGTCCACTAGTACTGACATCCATTCAGCAAACGGACGAGCGAGTTTTGACATTAGAAGCCCGGGGATTTTCAGCTCAAATGAGAAAAACAACTTATTATGCGGTTAAAAAGACAGCGTTAGATTATCTCATTACGATTTTTTGTCTAGCGATTCTAATTGTCTATTTTGTAGGAGGTCCCTTATGAGTTTCATTGAATTAAAACAGATCACGTATCAATATCCTTTGGACGAGCAACCAATCATGAAGGATGTCAGTCTATCATTTAAAAAAGGCAAAGTTTATGGAATAATCGGTAACAATCAGGCTGGAAAAACGACACTGTGCCATATTATCCGCGGCTTTATTCCAGCAATGTTTTTAGGAGAATTGTCCGGTGAAGTAACTTACAAGAATAAATCTGTTCAGGACTACAATATTGGAGAACTGGCATCAGAAATGGGCTATTCTTCTCAAAATCCGTTTACGCAGATTTCCGGGGTTAAGGATACGGTGGAAGAAGAGATTGCTTATGGAATGGAAAATATTGGTGTACCACCAGAACGTATGCAAAAAAAGGTGCAAGAATTATTGCATTTATTCCATCTTGATGACCTTAAACTGAAGAATCCTTATGAGCTGTCTGGTGGGCAAAAACAACGTGTGGCATTAGCGGCTGTTGTAGCTTTGGACCCCGAAGTGGTGATCTTAGATGAACCGACATCGCAGCTCGATCCAAAAAGTACGGAAGAAGTATTTCAGATCATCGCCATGCTGAAAGAACAAGGAAAAACAGTGATTGTTGTAGAACATAAGGTAGATTTGCTGGCGGAATATTGTGATGAAATCATTTTACTTGAAAATGGGTGTGTCTTGAAAAATGGCACAGTTCACCAAGTATTAAGTGACCCAAGTATTTTGGAACATGGCGGTTCTTTGCCGCAGGTGGCCTTATTCTATTTGCAGCAGCTGCATCAGATGGATCAAATACCGATCACAATGGCTGAGGCGATTCGGAAACTGAAGGGAGTGGCGCATGTATGAGTTTTTTACAGCTGGAAAATGTTCGTTTCTGCTACCCGAATGGTTTTGAAGCCGTTCAAGATCTTTCGGTAGATTTTCGTTTAGGAGAAGCGGTGGCCATCATTGGGCAAAATGGCGCAGGCAAAACGACTGCGGTTAAATTAATGAACGGTTTATTGCGACCTGCAAGTGGGCGCGTTTTGATTGATGGGCAGGAAACGGCTTCGCTGACAACGGCCCAAATGGCTCAACATGTGGGGTATGTTTTTCAAAACCCGGATGATCAGATTTTTCAAGAAACCATTGAGAAAGAAATCGCTTTTGGCCCTAAAAAACAAAAGCTACCTGCTGCGGTTGTTCAAGAGAGAGTGCATGAGGCGGCGGAGATTTGTGGCTTAATGGACGTTTTGAAAGAGCATCCCTATAATTTGCCGTATTCAAAGCGGAAGTTCATTACGATTGCTGCGGTCATGACAATGGATCCTGAGATTGTGATTTTGGACGAGCCGACTGCTGGACAAGACCGTGAATCCACAGAATTACTGGGGAAACTTATAAAAATACTGACAGATAAAAATAAAACCGTCATCACCATCACACATGATATGGAATTTGTAGTAAAAGAGTTTCAGCGCGTGTTGGTTTTTGCAGAAAAACAGCTTCGTAAAGAGGGCACGCCACGGGAAATCTTTTGGAATGAAGAATTGCTGCAATTTAGTGCGTTGAAACAGCCTTACATTTGTCAATTGGCAAAAGCGTTGAACTTTCAAGGTGTAATGACGATGGAGGAACTAGGGAAGAAGGTTGTAGGGTGAAAAATATTTTAATAGATTGTGATCCTGGGCATGATGACGCACTGGCAATCATGGTCGCATTTGCCAATCCTGAAAAATTTAATATTTTAGGCATTACAACGGTTGGCGGCAATCAAACTTTAGCTAAGGTGACAAAAAATGCCCAAAACATCTTGCGTTTTTTAAAAGCGGACTTGCCACTGGCGGCAGGGCAAGCAGGACCGCTCGTGAAACCACTGAAAACCGCACCAGAGGCTCACGGCGAGAGTGGCATGGACGGCCCCTATTTTGATGGGGAGGATTATCCTTTGTGTGAACAGAACGGGGTGGGATTTTTATATCAAAAAATTATCGAGGCGGAAGGAAAGGTGACGCTAGTTGCGATAGGACCGCTAACGAATATTGCCCTACTCATTAAAAACTATCCGCAAGTAATGCCTGCTATTGAGAAAATCGCTTTGATGGGTGGTGGAATCAGTCATGGTAATCAGACCCCTTTGGCTGAATTCAATATTTTTGTAGACCCAGATGCTGCCGAGATCGTTTTTCAAAGTGGGCTGCCAATCGTTATGGCGGGACTAGATGTCACTGAACAGGCAGAAATCACCCTGACTGAAATCAATCGCCTCAAGAATCGAGGAAAAGTCAGCAATTTGGCTTTTGAATTATTATCTTTTTATAATCAATCTGGACGGCAATTTGGTTTTATTCATTCACCAATTCATGATTTATGTACGATTGCGTATCTTATGGCACCGGATATTTTTAAGGGCGAGTATGCAGATATTCATGTGATTACAGATAATTCACCTGCCAGAGGACTGACATATGGCGATTTTCGACGAATGGCACCAGAGCCAAAGCACACGCTAGTATTAAAAGAGGTGGATCGCGCGGCATTTGTGAAGCTATTAATGGATGCTTTAGCGAAGCTTGACAAGCAGGTGACAAGATGAACAAGATTTTAGTGGTTGGCTCGATGTCTGTAGATTTGACAATTGAAACAGAACGAATGCCAAAACAAGGAGAAACGATCAAAGGAGATTCACTAGAATTGTTTTGTGGAGGTAAGGGCGCTAATCAGGCTGTCGCAATCGCGAGACTAGGTGGAGCTGTTGATATAGTAGGCTGTGTGGGGAAAGATCCTTACGGCGAATGGATCTTGGCAAATTTGATGGAGCAGCATGTTGGTTGTGAAATGGTCGAGATAGATGCAACAACATCATCCGGGACGGCCCCTATCTTCTTAGTGGATGGGGACAATCGGATTGTCATTACCTCAGGAGCGAACGATTTGGTGACGGTGGAACTGGTGAAGGAAAAAATAGAAAACCGTTTAAGTGAGTACGAGCTTGTCGTTCTGCAAAATGAGCTTCCTCGCGCGACCATTCGCTATGTGGTGGAACGCTGTCATCAGCAAAAAGTGAAAGTTTTGTATAATCCAGCGCCGGCAGATGTTGAGGCGGGAAGCATGATGAATCAATTAACCTATTTGACGCCTAATGAAACGGAATGCAGGCTGATATTTCCAGAATTATCACTGGAAGAAGCTGTCGAACAATATCCCAATCAATTAATCGTGACGCGGGGAGCTGACGGCGTGCTGTTTCATGACGGAACCGCCCTTCAAAAAATTCCAGCTTATCAAGTAAAGGCAGTAGATACGACAGGTGCGGGTGACACTTTTAACGGTGCTTTTGCGCATGAGATTGTTCAAGGCAAGCAGATTGCTGAGGCCATCCAAGCGGGTAATCGTGCTGCGGCAATTTCGGTAACAAAAAAAGGTGCTCAAAATGGCATGCCCACTTTAAAGGAAATGAAAGAAGCAGGAATCCTATCTTAAACGATTATAAAATATAGAAGAAAAAAGCCTTGCCGCTTGAATGACACCCAGTCAGTTAGCACTGAAAGGGGGCGTTTATCTGCAGAGCTTTTTTTCACGCCTACATGTCAGATTTGACTGAATCAGGCACAATATTTGCATGCGTCCCCCTGCTCGGCTAAAATGTTTGTAATGTCAATCAAAGGGGGACTTGTAGATGCCAGCTGTAAACGTTAGCTGGTCTTATCATGGTGAGACCGGCCCCGAAAACTGGGGTACCATTTGTCCGGAATTTGCGGTTGCAAAGGAAGGAACGGCTCAATCACCAATTGATCTACAACTAGAACACGTAGCCAAATATCATGGGGAACTGTTACAATTTTATTATGAAAAAATGACGTATACCGTCAAACGAATCGAGAATTCAGTTCATCTGTTTCCACTCGATAACACGCAGTATTTGATGTATAATGAGGAAAAATACACGTTAGCTGCATTTCACGCGCACATTCCAAGTGAGCATCTGCTAAATGGCAAGAAGTTCGATATTGAATGGCACTTTGTTCACGAAAATGTACAGGGCGACAAGCTGGTGCTGGCTGTCTGGATGCATGTTGATCAGAACAGTCAAGCGGCTCTTGGCGAATTGCCGCGCTATTTTCAGGAAGTATTTGTTGACTTTGATACGGAACGCTCGATTTCACTTGAAGTGGAACGTTTTTTGCCGAAGCGTAAAGCATTTTACACTTATCAAGGTTCACTGACGACACCGCCCACTGTGGAAGGGGTCACTTGGGTCATTTTGAAAGAGGCGGTCGCAATCGATGGGCAGGATCTGGAAAAACTGGATACTGTCATTGGCGAGACGAACCGGCCTGTGCAGCCGCTAAATGGCCGTGAAATCAGTTTTTACAGCTAGGAGAATAATATCGTATGAAGAAAATTTTTGTGGCGGGCAAGCTTCTGCCAAAAACAGAAAAGCAGCTGCAGGACTTGGGCGCTGTTTTTTATCAAGGGCCTGAGCCCATCACGGAGGAGGCGCTGATCGAGGGTGTTAAGGATGCACATGCCCTGATCTGCCCACTTTCCACGCCTGTGACCGAGCAGGTGATTCGCCGGGCGTCGCGGCTTGAAATTGTCGCCAATGTGGGAGCCGGTTTTGATAATATCAATGTGGCAGAAGCGAAGGCACGTGGTATTGCGGTCACGAATACGCCGGATGTTTCAACGGAAGCCACGGCTGAACTGACACTCGGACTGATCCTAAGCCTCATGCGGCGGATTCCAGAAGGCGACCAGTTGCTTCGCGAAACACCAGAACAGTTTACCGGCTGGGCGCCCACTTTTTTCCTAGGCCGCGAGCTTTATGGGAAAACGCTTGGCATCATTGGACTCGGGCGCATTGGACTGGCGGTGGCTAAACGGGCGTCTGCTTTTGGCATGCGGATTCTTTATTCCGGGCACCAACCTAAACCAGCGGCAGAGACTGTAAGTGCGACATTTGTCACGCAGGAAGAATTGATCAAAGCAAGTGATGTGATTACGATTCATGCGGCATACAGTCCGGAATTAAAGCATTTGTTTGACCGCACGACGCTTGCACAGATGAAGCAGTCGGCCTTTTTGATCAACGCCGCCAGAGGACCGGTCGTTAAAGAGGCAGACTTAGTCGAAGCGCTCACAGCCGGTACCATCAGCGGTGCTGCCCTTGATGTATTTGAATTTGAACCAGAACTCAGTGCCAAGCTGCGCGAACTTCAAAATGTCGTTTTGACGCCGCATATAGGCAATGCAACCGTGGAAACACGCGAAAAAATGGGCGAGATTGCCGTTTCAAATATCGAAGCAGTCTTGCGCGGGGAAGCGCCTCTTCATTCCGTTTACTAGAAAATTTTAACAGACAGGTGGAATCAACATGTATGAGAAAGCAAAAGCGTATGCACGAGCCGCTCATGAAGGACAAAAACGAAAAATCACTGGTGAGATTTACTTTTCACACCCGCTCAATGTGGCGCGGATTCTGAGACAAGCTGGTTTCTCGGAAGATGTGGTAATCGCCGGTCTTCTTCATGATGTGGTGGAGGACACGGTGGTAACTGGAGCGGAAATCGAGCAGGAATTCGGACCGCATGTTGCTGCGCTGGTGCTTTCCCATACTGAAAATAAAGCGCTCTCCTGGGAAGAACGAAAAGCCCACACGATTGAAACGGTACGAACGGGAAGCTTGGAAGAAAAGGCGCTGATCGTGGCGGACAAATATGATAATCTCAGCTCCATTCGTTATGCGATGAGTTCAGAAGGGCATGCAGTATGGCAGCATTTTAAACGCGGCTATGACTTGCAAAAATGGTATTACACGGGTGTTGCCAAGGCGATGCGCTATGGGGTGGATCCACGAGCGTTGCCGGCTTATTTTGATGCTTACGAAAGAATGGTTCAAACGGTTTTCAAAAAATGAAAATCGGCCGTCTTTAAAAGACTGTTAATTTATGTATTTTGAACTATTTTAAGTAATTTTTTGAAAATGGTATTGATTTTTGAGCCGATTGGAGTAAAATGTAAGCGTTATATGAAATATGAAGGAGCGGATAAAAGATGGTATTTGGAGCGATTGAAGCAGGCGGTACAAAATTTGTTGCAGCAATTGGGGACGAGACGGGCAAAATTATCAAGCGGGCAACTTATAAAACAACAGAGCCATCCGAAACGATGCATGAAGTCATCGGTTTTTTCAAGCCGTATGCAGATGAACTGGAAGCGATTGGGATCGGGTCATTCGGGCCGATTGATATTCGGAAAGACAGTCCGACTTATGGCTACATTACTTCAACGCCAAAACTCGCATGGCGCAATTATGATATTGTTGGTGCGATGAAGGAGGCGTTTGATGTGCCGATCGGCTTTACGACAGACGTGAATGCGGCGGCACTGGGCGAGGTAACGCTGGGTGCGGCCAAAGGGCTCGACAGTTGCATTTACGTGACGATTGGAACCGGTATTGGCGGTGGAGCCGTTTGTGGCGGAAAAATCCTGGAAAACTTTTCCCATCCGGAAATGGGGCATATTCTTGTTCGGCGGAATAAGCATGATCGTTTTACAGGGAACTGTCCGTACCATGATGATTGTCTGGAAGGGCTTGCAGCAGGCGGTGCGATCGAAAAACGCTGGGGTAAAAAAGGCGTGGAACTGGCGGATAGCGAGGAAGTTTGGAACCTTGAAGCACACTATTTAGCACAAGCAATCATGAACTACAGCTTGATTTTGGCGCCGGAACGTATTGTTTTGGGGGGCGGTGTGATGAAGCAACGTCAACTTTTCCCGCTTATTCGTCAAAAGCTGAAAGGAATCATGAATGGTTATGTGCAGCTGCCAAATTTGGAAGAATATATTGTGCCGCCTGCTTTGGAAGATAATGCAGGGATTACAGGCTGTGTGATTTTGGCTGTGCAAACTTTGGCAGAAAATCAAAAATGACCCTACTCGGTGCCTCTTAAATTTGATATACTACTTGTGAGAATGTAAACATTTGGGAGGAACAAAATGAAACTAACAGAACAATTAGGAATCGACTATCCAATTATTCAAGGAGCAATGGCGCAAATTGCAAAAGCCCCACTGGTCGCGGCGGTTTCAAATGCTGGAGGTCTTGGGATTATTGCATCCGGCGGCATGTCAGCAGAAGACTTGCGCGCGGAGATTCAAAAAACAAAGGCCCTGACAGATCGACCATTCGGTGTCAATTTGATGCTGATGATGACAAATATTGAAGAATTGACAGAAGTGATCATTGAAGAGGGCGTTAAAATTATCACAACGGGTGCAGGCACGCCTAAATCCTACATGCCGAAATGGAAAGAAGCAGGAATCGTTGTCATTCCAGTCGTGCCATCCGTTATGATTGCCAAACGAATGGAAAAATTGGGCGCCGATGCTGTGATTGCAGAAGGAACAGAGGCTGGCGGTCATGTTGGCGAAACGACGACCATGGCGCTTTTGCCACAGATTGTGGACGCAGTTTCAATTCCTGTCATTGCAGCAGGAGGAATCGCTGACGGCCGGGGCATGGCGGCTACGTTTGCTCTAGGCGCGAAAGGTGTACAGGTTGGCACACGTTTCCTTGCGACAGATGAATGTCCCGTTCATCCTAACTTTAAAGAAGCTGTGTTAAAAGCAGGCGACCGGGATACAACAGTGACAGGGCGCAGAAATGGGGCGCCGGTTCGTTCAATCAAGAATAAAATGATCAAGGAATACTTGCGGCTGGAAGAGGAAAATGTCGATCGTGACACGCTTGAAAAGCTGACCATGGGTTCACTTCGGAAAGCTGTGCTGGACGGGGATACGGATAATGGTTCGGTCATGGCTGGACAAATTACAGGCCTAGTCACAGAAATCAAGCCGTGCCGGGAAGTCATCGAGGAAATGATGCGCGAAGCTAAAATGGTTGCTGCCGGCCTTATTGTCGAATAATTGGGAGGTGCGCATATGGAAAAAATGCGGCGAAAAGAACGTGAAGTGACGGAGCAGCAGGTGTTAAAGGCGATCGTTGCCAAGGCGCAAGTAGCGCATATCGGTTTCTTTGACAAAGAGTTTCCATATGTCGTGCCGGTGAATTATGGCTATGAGTGGTGCGACGCGGACCAGTTGATTTTTTACATTCACGGGGCAAGGCAGGGCAAGAAGATCCGGCTACTGAAAGAAAATCCTCGTGTTTGTGTGCAAATCGACTGTGACCATACGCTTGTCGAAGCGGGGGACGTTGCGGCGGATTATTCTTTTGCCTACCAGTCGATCATTGCATATGGGGAAGCGGAGATCATTCAAGAAGAGAGTGAGAAACGCCACGCTTTGGATTGTCTCATGCAACATGCAACGGGACGTGATTTGACCACATTTGAGCCAATTTCGGACAAGATGATAGGCGGAACAGGTCTAATCAAAATTACCGTCCAGCATCTAACCGGAAAAGCACATCATAAATAAAAAAGCAGTCATCATAAGGGGACTGTTCCCGCGCACGCAGGCCTAAAAGCGCGCTTAGCGGGGACAGAACAAACCTTAGTGAGATGACTGCTTTTTTACATTTGGAGCGCCTGCTTGGCTTTTTCAATCTGACTTGCGACCTGATCAAAGCCGGTCCCACCTTCTGAATGGCGACGGCTGACGGCTGTTCTCGAGGCCAGCTTATCATAAATATCCGCTTCAATCAGCGGCGAAATGGCCTGATAGTCAGCTAGCGGCACATTTTGCAAATAATAGCCTTTTTTCGTACAGGCGAGGACAAGTTTGCCGACAATTTCGTGCGCCTCGCGGAAAGGAAGGCCTTTTGCCGCCAGATAATCCGCCAGTTCGGTAGCATTTGAAAAGTCCTTTTCAGTCGATTGGCGCATCGTTTCCGAGTGAACCTCCATCGTTTCGATCATGCCCGTAAAAATTTTCAGCGAGGAGAGCAGTGTCTCCACGGTATCAAACATGCCTTCCTTGTCTTCCTGCAAGTCCTTATTGTAGGCGAGCGGAAGCCCCTTTAGTACGGTCAGGAGGCCAAACAGGTTTCCATATACACGTCCAGTCTTGCCGCGAATCAGCTCGGCCATATCTGGATTTTTCTTTTGCGGCATGATCGAGCTGCCGGTGGAATAGGCATCCGTCAGAGTGACGAATTGGAATTCATGGCTGGTCCATAAAATCAATTCTTCGGCAAAGCGCGACAGGTGCATCATCAGGATCGAAGCGTCACTGAGGAATTCCAAAATGAAGTCGCGGTCACTGACAGCATCCAGACTGTTGGCATATATCGCCTGAAAGCCCAATGTGTCTGCCGTCATCGCTCGGTCGATCGGAAAAGTTGTCCCGGCCAGTGCCGCTGCACCAAGCGGGCAAATGTCGATCCGCTTCAAGCTGTCCTGAAGCCGCTCCTTGTCGCGCGCCAGCATTTCATAATAGGCGAGCAGATGATGGGCAAACGCGATCGGCTGGGCATGCTGCAAATGTGTGTAACCTGGCATGACCGTTTCGATATGTTCGGCAGCCTTTGCCACGAGGGCAGTTTGCAAGTCGTGGATCGCTTCTTGAATCAACTGGACGTGTGTTTTCAAATAGAGATGCATGTCGGTTGCCACCTGGTCGTTTCGACTGCGGGCCGTGTGGAGCTTGCCGGCGACAGGACCAATTTCCGCATGTAAAAGTTTTTCCATATTTAAGTGAATATCTTCGTTTTGGATCGTGAAGGTTAGTTCCCCCCGCGCCAGTTTTTGCTGGAGGATTTGCAAGCCGCTTGAAATGGCCGCCGCTTCTTCTGGCTCCAAAATTCCCGTTTCGCCGAGCATTTTGACATGCGCCAGACTGCCAATCAAATCCTGCTCGGCCATGGCCTGATCAACCTCAATCGAGGCTCCGAAAGCATCAATCCATGGTGTACTTGCTCCTTCAAAACGTCCACCCCATAATTTTTCCATGTTTACACCTCGCTTGCTGCTCCTTGTTTGGCGTTGACCTCCGCGCTGACCTTGGTTGGCAATCCGAAAAGCTTAATGAAACCAACTGCTGCCGCTTGATCGAAGGTATCCGCCGACGTATAAGTCGCTAAATTTTCATCATAAAGGGAATTGGGTGATTTTCTGCCTTCCACGATCGCATGGCCTTTGAAAAGTTTCACACGGATCGTGCCGTTCACGTATTTCTGCGTGGTTTTTAGGAAATTGATCAGCGCTTCTGTGAGCGGCGAGTACCAGAGACCATTGTAGATCATTTCACTGATTTTCTGCTCGATCACAGGCTTGAAATGCGCCATTTCACGAACGAAAGTCAAGTCTTCCAGCTCCTTATGCGCCG
Source organism: Listeria costaricensis (assembly GCF_900183385.1). Lineage (GTDB taxonomy): Bacteria > Bacillota > Bacilli > Lactobacillales > Listeriaceae > Listeria > Listeria costaricensis. The sequence goes on along the minus strand of NZ_FXUT01000010.1, from coordinate 248,701 downwards.
TGATCAGCGTGACCGCGGCAGGGCATTCATAGACTTCCCGTGATTTGATGCCGACCAGTCGATTCTCAATGTGGTCGATCCGCCCGATCCCGTGCTTACCGGCCATTTTATTTAAAGTGAGAATCAGATTGGCAAGTGTCAAATTTTCCCCGTTGATCGCGATCGGAACACCTGCATCAAAGGTGATTTCAATGATTTCCGGTGTATCCGGCGTCTCCTCCAGTGGCGCTGTCAGATCGTAGGCCTCTTCCGGTGGTGCCGCCCATGGATTCTCCAAGATTCCGCACTCATTGCTTCTGCCCCAGAGGTTTTGATCGATTGAAAACGGATTGTCCAAATCGATCGGCACGGGGATCCCTTTTTCCTGTGCATACGTAATTTCTTCTTCGCGCGACCATTTCCAGTCACGAACGGGTGAAAGAACTTTCAAATCGGGTGCCAGCGCATGAATCGCCACTTCAAAACGAACCTGATCGTTACCTTTTCCCGTGCAGCCGTGCGCAATGGCTGTTGCCCCTTCTTTGCGAGCCACTTCTACCAGTTTTTTCGCGATTAGTGGGCGGCTGAGTGCAGAGACGAGCGGATACTTGCCTTCATAATAGGCGTGTGCTTGAAGCGCGACAAGGGCAAACTCCTCTGCAAATTCTTCCTTGGCATCAATCGTGTGAGAAGCGGCGGCGCCCACTTTCAATGCCTTCTCCTTAATAAAGGCCAAATCCTTTCCTTCCCCAACATCTAAACAGCAGGCAATGACCTCATAATCTAGATCAAGCAGCCACTGGATGGCAACGGAAGTATCGAGCCCGCCAGAGTAAGCTAATACGATTTTTTCTTTTGACATGGAAACATCCCCTTAATTTATAAATATACAATCATTTTTATATATATTACCATCGTGTCGTGCATAAATCAACCTTTAAATTTATTTTTATACATAAATAAGAATTTAAATACATTAGAACGCAATAAGTTGGTCGAAATCTGCAAAACTGCTATACTAGGAAAGTAAAGTAATTTTGTGGTGAGGAGATGAGCGCAATTGAAACAAACATTTAAATGGGTTTTCGTTGTGATTGCAAGTGTGGTATTGCTGCCGCTCGCAATTATATTCTTTATTTACAAAAAGGCAGTCGGCAAACGTGATTTCATACCGGAAGCCGTGGAGAATTTGGATGATGCAGCACAGGAATTCGTGAAGAAAACGGCGCCTTTGTCTGATGTCGATGCGAGATATAAATACATTCGATTGGCACAGAAAGCGGCACCATCTGCTAAAAATATTGAAATCGGTGAAATCGAAAATAAAAAAATTGACGGACCAGGTGGGAAAATTCCGCTGCGTATTTATACACCAGCAAACGAAGGACCTTATGAGATCATCGTGTATTTTCATGGTGGCGGCTTTGTCACTGGCAGTATTCAACATAGTGATGAAATTGCTCGGCGACTCGTTCAGGCAACCGGAGCTCGCGTTATTTCCGTGGACTACCGTTTGGCCCCTGAAAATCCGTTCCCAGCGGCGACACAAGATGCTTATGCGGCCTTGCTTTGGGTGAATTCGCATAACACTAGCTTGCGGGCAAAATCGAAAGACATTATCGTGGCCGGCGACAGTGCTGGAGGAAATTTGGCCGCAGTGGTCTCCCAATTAGCGAAGGCAAAAGGCACCCCGACCATCAGCAAACAGATTTTACTGTATCCGCCAACCGACATTTTCAGCCGGGACGCTTCGGTTCTATACCCGTCGATGGACCATTTCAGCGAAGGCTATGTCCTCACGAAGGAATCGCTGGACAAATATTTCAAACTGTATCTGTCTAAAGCCTCTGACCGGAAGTACGATCCACTAGTTGCACCGATTCGCAGCAAGGATCTCGGCGGCCTGCCAAAAGCGTTTGTCATAACAGCTGAATTTGATCCGCTTAGAGATCAGGGTGAGGCCTATGCGAAGAAATTAAAAGATGCCGGCGTACCGGTTTTTGTGAAGCGTTTTGAAAAAGTGCCTCATGATTTTCTGACAACAAGTTCCGCAGCAACAGAAGAAACCTATGAATTGATTCGTGAGTTTTTAGCGGAGTAAGTGAACAAAACCAAAAATTGGACCACTTGGAAAGTGACGGTCTGATTTTTGGTTTTTTTATGCGCCCAAATAGGATATGAATTGCACGTCTTGCAGGAAATCTGTATACTAGGCTATAACGATTTTGTAAGTGTATTCGATAGCAGGAGCGTGTGTAAGTGAATATAGAGGAGATGATTTCCGTCTGATCGATGAACTTGCTCGACAAGGAGTGTTCATCTTATGATTAAAAATGCTTGGAAAAATTTCCGGGTCGACGGCTTGGTACTAGTTTTGTTTGTTATAATCTCTATTTTCATGTTTTATCCTTACTATCAGACAGGCGAAGTCTATACGGGCGATGATTTTCGCTTTCATATTCAGCGGATGGAAGGCTGGTATCAAATGCTTTCTTCTGGAATTGGCTACAGCTATGCCAACTTTTTCACCTTCCACCAAATTGGCTATCCGCTCGATTTGTTCTATCCTTTTCTAACTTTTTTACCGAGTGCTTTCTTTCGGTTTTTGTTTACAAGTCCAATAACGGCCTACTATGCCTACTTTTTCGTCTGGCAGATTTTAACAATGGGGCTTTGTTATTTTATCGGGCGCAAATTATGGCGATCACGGCTGGCATGTTTTTCCTTCGCGATTGGCTACAGCTTTGCGACGTATCGGCTGATTGATCTGTTTTACCGGGCTGCGGTTGGCGAAACGCTGGCATTGACGTTTTTCCCACTGGCCATTTATGGTTTGTATGCAGTGGCGAATGGGAAACGGCATGCTTGGATTCCGCTTAGCCTTGGCGTGACCTTTGTGTTGTTCAGCCATCTTTTGTCCGTGGTTCTTTTATGCGTGGCCCTACTTTTGATCCTGATCTGCTATCTGCCGGAATTTTTGCGGCATAAAAAACGCTGGCTCACGCTGGGGGGAGCTGTCTTGGCCACGGTTTTATTTGCATCCATCACGCTATTTCCTTTATTGGAGCAACTGCAAGTGGGGGATTATACGGCTTCCTATAGACCGACTTTATCAGAATATCAGCTTTCACTTGGAGATAATCTCTGGGCGAGCTTGACCAATCAGTTGCAGTTCGACTGGCTGGGGACGGATTATTGTGTCGGTTTCTTTGCCGTTCTCAGTATGATCCTCGGAGTAATTTTTATTCGCCGAATCACAAAGTTTGGTCGCGTCATGCTGTTTTCGGCGGTATTTATTTTTCTTTTTGAATGCCTGATGAACTGGGATCTCGTTCAGGACACGATGGTGGCGACGATTCAGTTTCCATGGCGTCTCGACGGTGTGATCACGGCCTGTGCGCTTTTTGTTCTCGGGGAAGTGGTCGAAGTTCTTTGGCAGGCAGAGCGTTTTGGGAAATTTGCCCGCAGCACCTGTTACGTAGGAGCGCTTCTGATCGTCGTGTTCTCCCTTGTCACCTCGACTCAAATGCTGCACAATTTGCAGAACCGGGAATCTTCCGAAGGCGACGCTCGCAAGCCCGTCACTTTTTATAATTATGAGGCAATTGCTGTTGTAAATGGCGGTTGGCCGGGAGATTACCTTTCAGAAGCTGCAAGTGAAAATCAGGATTCGATTCTTGCGCATGAAACCTACCTTGAAAATGGCACTTTTGAGGAAAAAGTAGTCGATAATACGTTAACCATTCGTTGTGAGCTGGACGAAGCGGGTGTGTTGAATACCTATATTCCGTACTATAAAGGCTTTACAATTTATGATAATGGCAAGGTCGTCCCAGTTTCTGTCTCGGATCGGGGCACGATTCAGGCAAAATTATCTGCCGGCGAGCACAACATTGTCGTGTGTTATGAAATGACGATGATTCAAAAAATCAGCTGGACAGTGAGTGCGCTGAGCGGTGGCGCTTTGCTTGTTTTCGGCGCATGGCAAGCAGTTTATGCCTACCGGAAAGCGAAAAGAAGCAAGCAGATTTTCCAAGTCGATGAGTCATTTGGCTTATAAAAGATAAAAAGTTTACAAGTTTGTCAAAAAAACCTGCTGATCGCGCATTGAGTCAGCAGGTTTTGTGGTGTAGAATAGAGAATGGAATAACAATCTCCCTTATTATTAATTAGAACTGGAAGTGGCAAAAAAATGGTACGGAAACGTAAAACAATGGATGGCAATACAGCTGCTGCCCACATTTCCTATGCGTTTACAGAAGTAGCAGCAATCTATCCGATCACGCCTTCTTCAACGATGGCGGAGCTGGTCGATGAATGGTCATCTGCCGGAAAGAAAAACCTATTTGGAGAACCGGTCAAGGTGGTGGAAATGCAGTCCGAGGCAGGGGCGGCAGGTACGGTACACGGGTCGCTCAAAACCGGTGCACTGACCTCCACATACACGGCTTCCCAAGGCTTACTTTTAATGATTCCCAACATGTATAAAATAGCAGGCGAGTTGCTGCCAACCGTCTTTCATGTATCCGCCCGGACGATTTCCGCGGCATCGCTGAATATCTTTGGTGATCATAGTGATGTAATGGCCGCTAGACAAACGGGTTTTGCCATGCTTGCAGAAGGGTCTGTACAGGAAGTCATGGATCTCTCGGCAGTGGCACATCTGGCTTCGTTAAAAGGACGGCTGCCGTTCATCAACTTTTTCGACGGCTTTCGGACTAGCCATGAGCTGCAAAAAATTGACGTACTGGAATACGAGGAACTAGAAGGTCTGCTCGATCAGGAAGCTTTGCATGAATTCCGGTCGCGGGGAATGAGTCCCAACCATCCGACAACATCTGGGTCGAATCAGAATCCCGATATCTTTTTCCAGCAGCGTGAAACGGTCAATCGTTACTATCAGGAAATTCCTACAATCGTGCGTGATTATATGAACGAAATCAACCAGCTGCGCGGCACAGAGTATGATCTGGTCAATTATTACGGGGCTCCGGATGCCACCGATGTCTTAGTCGCAATGGGCTCTGTGACACCGGTCATTGAGCAGACAATCGACCATTTGCGCGAGCAGGGACGAAAAGTCGGCTTGCTGAATATTCGCCTTTACCGGCCGTTCCCAGAAGAAACTTTGCTGGCTAAATGTCCCGAAACGGTGGAACGGATCGCCGTGTTGGATCGTACCAAGGAACCCGGGGCTGGCGGAGAACCGCTACTTCTTGATGTCCAAAGTGCGTTTTATAATAGCTCCATGCATCCGCTCATCATTGGCGGCAGATATGGCCTAGGTTCAAAAGATGTGACACCAGACCAGATTCTCGGTGTTTATTCGCACCTGGCTAGCGAGTCGCCCAAACCACGTTTTACAATTGGTATCGTAGATGATGTCACGCATCTATCCTTGCCGCCAGTTGGTGTAAAAGATTTGACGAATGCCAGCACTTACCAATGCAAATTCTGGGGCTTCGGTTCGGACGGGACAGTCGGCGCCAATAAAGCCGCAATCAAGATTATTGGGGATCATACCGATCTAAACGTCCAAGGGTACTTTTCCTACGACTCCAAAAAATCGGGCGGTCTGACCGTTTCGCATTTACGTTTTGGCGAAGAGCGGATCCGGTCGGCCTATCTCATCACCCATCCAAACTTTGTCTCCTGCTCGACAGCAGCCTATTTGAAGAGCTACGATTTGCTGGAAGGCCTTCGTCCGGGTGGCACCTTCCTTTTGAATACCGTATGGGAAGGCGAACAGCTCGAACGGCATCTACCCGCTAAAATGCGCCGCTTTATCGCAGAGAATGACATTCAATTTTACACGATTAATGCGATCAAAATTGCGGGCGAAGTGGGGCTCGGCAGACGTATCAATACAATCATGCAGACGGCCTTTTTCAAACTGACGAATATTTTACCATTTGAAGAAGCGCTTGCTGAATTAAAAGATTCCGCAGTTCGCACTTACGGGAAAAAGGATATGCGGGTAGCCGAAAAAAATATTGCGGCGATGGATCAAGCAATCAGTCGCTTGACAAAAGTCGATGTGCCGGATTCTTGGCGTGAGGCAGTGGACAAACCGGCCGCCGCTCAAATGGACGCTCCAGATTATGTCAAAAATATTCTCCAACCAGTGAATGCCCTTCAAGGAGATGCCCTTTCGGTGGGGGCGTTGATTCAAAACGGCATGGAAGACGGCAGTTATCCGCAGGGAACCGCAGCCTATGAAAAACGCGGGATTGCACTGGAAGTCCCCGAATGGATCGCAGAAAACTGCACGATGTGTAATGAATGCGCCTTTGTCTGTCCGCATGCAGCCATCCGCCCGATCCTTGCAGATGAGGAAGAAGCAGCCAGTGCGCCAAAAGGATTCATCACGCGGGAAATGCGTGGCAAAGACGGCCTGCGTTACCGGATTCAAGTTTCACCGCTCGACTGTACGGGTTGCAATCTCTGCGCCCAAACTTGTCCGGCGAAGGAAAAAGCGCTCGTCATGAAACCGTTCGACGAGGTGGCCGAGCAAGAAAAACCAAACTGGTCCTTTGCAATGACGGTCACGCCGAAGAAAAATCCCGGCAAAAAGAATACGATTCCCGGCAGTCAGTTTGAACAACCGCTGCTTGAATTTTCCGGCGCCTGTGCGGGTTGCGGTGAAACACCTTATGTCAAACTGTTGACGCAAATGTTTGGCGACCGAATGATGATTGCCAATGCGACCGGCTGCTCATCGATTTGGGGAGCCAGTGCACCGGCCACACCTTATACCGTCAATCATCAAGGACAAGGACCTGCCTGGGCCAATTCGCTGTTGGAAGACAATGCAGAATACGGTTACGGCATGTATCTTGCCAATCAGACGATGCGTGAAGCCTTGGCTAAACGAGTCGAGGCGGCTCTTCAAGATGCCAACTTATCAGAGCCACTACGTTTGGCGATGCAGGAATGGCATGAAAAACGTTTATCCGGCGATGAAACACGCGACCGGGCAGAGGCACTTGAGCTCGCACTGCTTGCAGAAATGGATGGACAGCCTGAGCTAGAAGCGATTTATGCATCACGCGATCTGTTTATCAAACGCTCGCAGTGGATGGTAGGCGGAGACGGCTGGGCCTACGATATTGGATTTGGCGGCATTGACCATGTCCTGGCTAGCGGCGCAGATGTCAATATGCTGGTGATGGATAATGAAGTATATTCCAATACGGGCGGTCAATCTTCCAAAGCGACTCCAACAGCCGCAATCGCCAAATTTGCTTCGGGCGGAAAAACAGCCGCGAAAAAAGATTTGGGCATCATGGCGATGAGTTATGGGAATATCTATGTCGCACAAATCGCGATGGGCGCCAATAAACGGCAGGCGCTAAAAGCCATTGAAGAAGCAGAACGTTATCCAGGTCCTTCTTTGATCATTGCCTATACGCCTTGCATTAATCACGGTATTTCAGCTGGAATGAAAACGATGCTGACCGAAACGCAAAAGGCAGTGGAATGCGGCTATTGGAACATCTATCGTTATAATCCAGAACTGGAAGCCCAAGGAAAAAATCCAATGGTGATGGACTTCAAGAAACCGGATTTCACACAATTTGAAGATTTTCTCAAAAGGGAAACGCGTTATTCGGCGCTTTATAAACAACAACCGGAAGTGGCCACGGCGCTTGCGATTAAAACACAGCAGGATGCAGAGCGGCGCTTTACCCGTTATGCCAATTTAGCCGGACTGGATGTTGACAAGTTGTTAAAACGACAGATAGCAGATGAAAAAGCACCGGTTAAAGAAAGAGCCACTCGGGAACGCACGCCTCGTCCTGTAGATCCTGAACGGGAAGCGCGGCGCAAGGCACGTGCCGAACGACGTAAAGCACGAGAAGAAACGATCCAAAATGAAGAATAAAAAAGGGCTTGGTGCACTGCATGAGATCGGCAGTGCCCAAGCCTTTAGTTTGAATCGGTACGTATAAAGAGGGTTAGCGGGATTTCTTTTCCCTGCTCGTCAAGATCGGCTTCTTTAAAAGAAAAATCCTGCTCAAAGCCGCTTTTCTCTAGTAGCTTGCATGATGCGATATTGGCGGGATTTGTGACAGCGAATAATTGTTTCAACCCAAGAAAATTAAAGCTGAAAGGGACGACAGCTTGTACAGCCTCAGTCATCAAGCCTTTTTTCTGAAAAGCGGGCAATAATTCGTATCCCAGATCAGCCCGTTGCTTTTCCTCGTCAAAATTCCACAAGCAGATGGTGCCAATTAAGGCTTTAGAGTCTTTTTGCTGGATTGCCCAATAAATCCATTGGTTATTTTTTATACCAGCTTGGATTTTGTGGTAATATGATTCTGTAGCCTTTTTGTTTTGGTCAAGCTTTCTGCCGGTGAACTTTGCGACCAGCGGATCAGAACGAAGCTGAAATAACCACTCGAGATCGGCCGCTTCAAGGGCTCTTAGCTTTAAACGTGCAGTGAGCAGCTCGGGAAATGGATGCGTTTTGGAACGAAGCATGTTCAAAACCTCCTCTTTGATTTGAAGAAAGTATAGCGCAAAACCGGCCGTTTTCCAAGCCGAACTGTTGCATACTTCATAAACAACTGTAATTTTACCAGTAAAGGATTGATTGCTTTGAAGAATGAACCGAATAATCCAGCAAGAGAAGCGCAACAAGAAGCTTATCCGCTTACTGGTCTCTCGAACGAACAAGTCGATAAGCAAAAGCAAGCAGGTAAACAAAATCTGGCGCTTAAGCCGTTGACACGTTCGATTTCGCGGATCTGTCGGGATAATATGCTGACGCTGTTCAACTTGATTAACGTGACAATCGCCTGTTTTATCATCTATACAGGCAGCTATAAAAATTTGTTGTTCTTAGGCGTTGCGCTTTGCAATACCGGAATGGGGATTTTTCAAGAAATCAGGGCGAAACGGCAGATCGACAAACTAACAATTTTGACAAACAGTAAAGTCAAAGTGATTCGTAACGGGAAAAGAGTCGAGATTGAACAGGAAGAAATGGTACTGGGCGATTTGATGCTGCTTGAACGGGGCGACCAGATCCCAGCTGACGGCCTTGTGCAGCAAACGGCGGGCCTTGAAGTCGATGAGTCCCAATTGACCGGCGAATCAGACCCAGTAGCCAAACAGACGGGCGAATCGGTCATGAGCGGCAGCTTTATTTTAAGCGGCCAGGCCTTTGTCGAAACGACCGCAGTAGGGGAAGACAGCTTTGTTTCCAAATTGTCACTCGAAGCCAAGCAAGAAAAAACCGCCTATAGCGAGCTGCTTCGTTCAATTAAAACGATCATCAAGGTACTCACCTTTGTCATTATTCCACTCGGAGTCATTCTGTTTATTGCTCAGCTCAACCAAAGCGGCGACTTAAATGCGTCAATCCTTGGAACGGCGGCCGCCATGATCGGTATGATTCCAGAAGGGCTGGTCCTCCTAACGACCGTTGCACTGGCTGTCGGAGTTGTCAATCTGGCCAAACATAAAGTCCTCGTCAAGACGCTGCCAGCGATCGAAACACTTGCCCGTGTCGACGTGCTTTGCTTGGACAAAACAGGAACCATCACGAGCGGCAATCTGCATGTAACGGATGTTTTACCAGAAGCCGAGCATACAGAGGCAGAACTGAGCGAAGCCGTGGCAGCCATTGTCTTTACTTTAAATGATAATAATTCCACCAGTATTGCTTTGAAGAATGCCTTTCCAGAACGCCCCGACTGGCAAAAGATCGAAACGGTCCCATTCTCCTCAGCCAGAAAATGGAGCGGTGTTACTTTTAAAAATCGCGGGAGCTATGTCATTGGTGCACCGGAATTCGTTTTCCGCGATACGCTTTCAGAGCAGAAACGGCAAGAACTGCATCACTATGCCGAAAAAGGGTATCGAGTGCTGTGCCTGGCCAAGTCAGAGCATCCGCTGCCTGAACTTCAGGAGATGGAATTGATCGGCCTGATTTTAATTGCAGACGAGCTCCGTAAAGAAGCCAAGGATACTTTCCGGTATTTCAAAGAGCAGGGCGTCTCCATCAAAATCATTTCCGGTGATAATCCCGTTACGGTGGCCAATGTCGCCATGCAAGCGGAAATCGAACATGGCCATGAGTATATCGATATGAGCCAAGTGAAGGAAACAGATGACTTTAGTGAAATCGTGCAGGCCTATACCGTATTTGGTCGGGTGACACCACATCAGAAGAAAAAGCTCGTGCAGGCGTATCAAAAAGAAGGTCATACGGTAGCCATGACGGGTGACGGTGTCAATGATGTTCTGGCACTCAAAGAATCAAATTGTAGTATTGCCATGGCAGAAGGTAGCGATGCGACTAGAAGTGTAGCCGATTTTGTCCTGCTGAATAATAATTTTGATTCGATGATCAACGTGTTAAAAGAAGGTCGCCGCGTCATCAATAATATCGAACGCGTGTCTTCACTCTACCTCATCAAGACGATTTATTCCGTCGTGTTGACGATTATTTTCACGTTTGTCAACAACGCCTATCCGTTCCAACCGATCCAACTCAGCCCGATTTCTGCCTTAACAGTCGGGATTCCATCGTTTTTCCTAGCGCTTAAGCCAAACTATGAACGCATCCAAGGGCAGTTTTTGAAAAAGGTGCTGCAAACAGCGGTACCGGCTGCCTTCTGTATTGTCAGTTATATCATCGTCATTATGCTGATCGGAAATATTTTCGGCATGAGCTTTGCTGAAACTTCCACGATGAATGTGCTATTGATGGGGATTGTCTGCTTTACCGCCTTGCTGACAGTGGCGCATCCGTTTGACTTTAAAATTAAGCTGATGATTGGACTTTTGATGAGTGCCTTTTTGTGCCTCTTCCTCTTCCTCGGCCCGATTTTTTCCTATACATCGTTGCTAAACTGGGGAATGGCAATTGTCTATGTGCCGCTTGCAGTTTCCGTCTATCCATTCTTTCATTCCGTTCGCGGAGTGATCATGCAATTTGTTAAATAAAAGCCGACCAAAGAGGATGGCTAAACCGACCCCCGAAAGTCAGATGAGTAGGTCTGACTCTCGGGGGTCATTTTATTTCTTTCCTGAATATTTTTGTGTGGTGCTAACGTGCATACATGTGCAAGACGAAAAAAGCCCTCCTTGGAATCTGTGGGAATTCCAAGAGGGCTTGGGGATGATAGATATTCTTTTACTTGGGAAGCGAAAGAAATAACTACATCTATTATTATACTGGATTTAGGGAAAGTTGCACTTGAAAAAAGTAGCGAAAATAGTGAAAATTCTTCAAGAACCGCATGAATAGACGCTTTACCAATTTCTGAACTTTTTATGACTTTTTAAGAACGTTCATTGAAAAGTCCTTTGCGATAAGCTTCCACCAGAGATCTTAAATCGTCCGCTTGTTGGCGAAGCTCTCGGCCAATATCCGTATCTGCCACACGCTTTCGTTCAATCTCCGTTTCAATCACTTGCCGCGTTGACAAAATATCGGTTTCATTTTGAATGGCTTCTTCCGTAGAAGTAAACGGCTGATGGCTGACAAGTTGCAAACCGTAGCTGTTGAAAAGTAACGTATAGCCGGCTAGCCCGGTGGTTTTTTGATAAGGCTTTGAAAATCCGCCATCAATCACCAGCATTTTTCCATCCGCCTTGATCGGACTTTCCCCATTTCCTTCCTTAACCGGTGTATGTCCGTTGATGATATGACCTGACAAGGGTTCCACACCAAACTCTTTTAAAATTTGTTCGCAAATAGCCGGATCATTGCGTAATTTATAGTAGGGATTTTTCTCTTCATGATGCGTCTTTTTGTCGGCTATAAAGTAACGCTCAAAAGTGGTCATCTCACTTTTGCCAAATAGAGAACTTGCAGCCCCCGTCCACAGATACCAAATAATCGCACATGCATATTCTTTTTCAGCCGTTCCGCTTGTCCGAAAATAGCCTTCCCGCGCGAGCTGCTCAAATTCCGCCAACAATGCCCGGCCCGAAAAGCACTTACCGCGAAGTTCCATCTCCATAAAGCTGCCATCTTCGTTGAGCGGAATGCAACCATGATAAAGCAGATTTCCATTATAGGTCAGAAACATGCTCCCTTTTGCATAGAGAAACTGAATATGTTTTTGGAGCCGTTCACAGTTTTTGAAAGAAAAAGTCAGCTTCTCCATCACTTCTTGCTCAGCGGCAGTGAGCTCATAGGGACTACGTGGATTAATCGTTGGAAAATGAGTATCAAGCAGAGGATAGGTCTCTCCCTTCAGCTCAATGGTACCAGCCTGATAATCAATTTTATCCAGCAGTTTGCGCCCGTCCATATGAAATTCAGGATGCTGATCGATCATTTTGCCCTCCAGCTTGAACTGAATGATGGCGATCGCTTTATGCATTCGTGCAATCTGTGTTATTTCAGCATGGCTATATGTAAGATTTTCCTCGTTTTTGGGCTGAAAGAAAGTGCAAGAGTCGTCCCCATATTGCTCCTCTGCAAATAAAGCCAGCGGTCGCAAGCTAATGCCGTAACTGTCCTCTAAAATATCCAGATTCAAATAGCGAGCTGAGATGCGGATCACATTGGCGAGGCAGACTTTGGAACCACTGGCCGCTCCCATCCATAACATATCGTGATTGCCCCACTGAAAATCCATGGAATGATAAGCCATCAGCGTGTCCATAATTTTATCTGGATAGGGGCCGCGGTCATACACATCACCGACCACATGTAAATGATCGACTACCAGCCGCTGGATCAGCTTGCATAAAGCCGCAATAAATTCACGCGCCCGGTCCAGATCGATGATACTCTGAATGATCTTGGCATAGTACAAATGCTTATCCTCTTCATTATAATTTTCATGGAGCAGTTCTTCGAGAATGTAAGAGAAGTCTTTCGGCATGGCTTTGCGGACTTTTGAGCGGGTGTATTTACTGGAAACATACTGGCACAAGTCGATAAGCTGAAAAAGCGTTTTCTGATACCAGCTGTCGGCATCATCTAATTCGGCTAAAATCAGATCCATTTTTTGCTCAGGGTAATAAACAAGCGTTGCCAGGGTATTGATCTCATCTGTCGTCAAATCCTGCCCAAAAACATCGCGAATCTTACGCTTGACCACACCGGAACCGTTACGGAGAACCTGTTCAAAGGCGCTGTACTCCCCGTGGATATCACTCAAAAAATGCTCGGTTCCCTTTGGCAGGTTTAAAATGGCTTCCAGATTAATGATTTCTGTGGCAGTTTTGGCAATGGTTGGGTATTGTTTGGCAAGTAACTGTAAATATTTATACGACGACTTTTCCAAATGAACAGCCCCTTTTTTTAATTGGTATATCTTTGAATAGAGCTATTATAGGAGAGAAATATCTTTAAATCAAGTGATAGATGTTTTGGTTGGAGAATTGGTCTATACATGAATAGCGGCTTTTAGAAGCTAATTTCCTGAAATTTGAAGAGGATGACTAGGGGGATAGGGGGTGAGGCAAAATCGACAGTCGCCATCCTGGGCTATACCAAAAAGGAGAGAAGCCGTTGAAAGACTCCTCTCCATGCATACTTATTTTGTTAATTTCAAATCACTTTCTTTGACCCAGCCAAGTCGTGAGCCATTATAGACTGTGCGCACCCAATTTTCACCCAGAATCGTTGCTTTCCGGTCGATGGTCAGCGCCTTTCCAGTATAGGTAGATAAAGAACCCAGAATCATCGGTCCATCCACTACCGGATACAGATTATAGGTGCCACTGGTATTTTTCACGTAGCGGGTGCCAGTGGTGTTTTGTTCCATCGAGCTGTCATAAAAGACGGAGATGGCACGCGCATCCAACCAGCCGATCGTTTTGCCGTTCGCCGAAAATTCATACCATGTCACACCGTCGCTTGTTCTCGCCTCACGAAGCAGACGAATTTTTTGCCCTTGGTACTTAGAAACTGCTCCGACATAGCTGGCACCTGATAGCCCGTAAGGCTTGGACCAAATGCCATTATTGCCGCTGTTCGTCACATTGCCGTAAGCATAGACCACTTTGTCATAATCCAGTGAAATTTGCTGACTCGTTGAAAGATCCGCTTCTTTGACCCAGCCGAGTTTAGTGCCATTGTAAAAGACGCGCACCCAGTTTTCGCCAAGAATCGTTGCTTTCCGGTCGATCGTCAAGGTTTTTCCAGCATAGTCAGCCAGTGAACCAAGTGTCATCGGTCCGTCGACAACTGGATACAGATTATAGGTGCCACTGGTATTTTTCACATAGCGAGTGCCAGTAGCGCTTTGTTCCATCGAGCTGTCATAGAAGACGGAGATGGCGCGTGCATCCAACCAGCCGATCGTTTTGCCATTTGCCGAGAATTCATACCACGTGACGCCATTACTGGTTCTCGCCTCACGAAGCAGGCGAATTTTTTGCCCTTGGTACTTAGAAACCGGTCCGACATAGCTGGCGCCTGATAGCCCGTAAGGCTTGGACCAAATGCCATTGTTGCCGCTGTTTGTCACATTACCATAAGCATAGACCACTTTGTCATAATCCAGTGTCGTTTGTGGTGTCGTCGCTAAATCAGCCTCTTTGACCCAGCCGAGTTTAGTGCCATTGTAGAAGACGCGCACCCAGTTTTCGCCAAGAATCGTTGCTTTCCGGTCGATCGTCAGGGCTTTGCCGGCATAGTCAGCCAGTGAACCAAGTGTCATCGGTCCGTCGACAACTGGATACAGATTATAAGTGCCGCTGGTATTTTTCACATAGCGAGTGCCAGTAGCGCTTTGTTCCATCGAGCTGTCATAGAAGACGGAGATGGCACGTGCATCCAACCAGCCAATCGTTTTGCCGTTCGCCGAAAATTCATACCACGTCACGCCATTACTGGTTCTTGCTTCACGAAGCAGGCGGATTTTCTGCCCCTGATAAGTAGAGACCGGTCCGACATAAGTGGCACCTGTTGTTCCATAAGGCTTGGACCAAATGCCATTATTGCCGCTGTTTGTCACATTGCCGTAAGCATAGACCACCTTATCATAGTCCATCGTAATAGGAGCAGAAGTCGATAGATCACTTTCTTTGACCCAGCCGAGCAGAGTGCCATTGTAGAAGACACGCACCCAGTTTTCACCGAGAATCGTTGCTTTCCGATCAATCGTCAGCTTCTTGCCGCTGTATCCAGAAAGGGAACCGATGCGCATTGGATTATCGACAACTGGATATTTATAGTAGCTGGCAGACGTATTTTTTACATAACGCGTGCCAGATGTGGCGACTTCCATGCCATTATTATAGAAGATGTCCAGTGCCCGGGAATCCACCCAGCCAATCGTCTTGCCATCAACTGCGAATTGATACCAAGTGGCCCGATTCGTTGTGGCCACGCGATTTAATTCCAGTTTCTTCCCACTATAAGCAGAAAGCTCGTTGACATATTGGGCGTTTTCCGTGCCATAAGGCCTTGTCCAAACCGAATGTCCATCTGTCGTTTTAATATTGGCATAGCCGTAATACACTTTTTCATTGCTGATCGTGTCATAAAGTGTGTCATACTGATCCAAATCATAGGTCTCAATAATATTGATTAGCTTGGCCGGATAATTGGGATCCGTGGCATAGCCTGCTTTTTGCAGCTCATTCGCCGCTTCCTGATAGGTTTTCGCATTGACGACTTTGGAATAGTGCGTCGGGTCCCAACTTGTGCCATTCACAAGGAGCATGGTATGGTCGTGCACAGAAGCGCTCCAGCTGGGATATTTGCGGAAATTGGCATTGACTGTTATCCACTGGCCATTGATGTATTCAAGCGTTGGTACCAGATAGGATTGGCCATTGTAGCTGCCTTTAATACCAAATAAATTATTGGCTTTCGTTGCAAGATCACTTTTGCCCCAGCCAGATTCTAAAATGGCCTGTGCAAGTGTAATACTTGAAAAAAGTTTATATTGCCGCTGATCAGCCTGTGCTTGCGACACAAGCGAGTTGATAAATTTCTGCTGTTCGCTTGAAGCTGAGAGAGCAGAACTATACAAAACGGGGACACTAGCGAGCGGTGATTCTGCTGCCTCGACTTTTTCCGGAGCAGAAATAACGGCTGTAGAAACAAGTATGCCACCAACACCTAGCACACATTGTATCCATTTTTTTCTTTTCATTTCCCCAAGGTTCACATCCTTTTTCTTTTTCTCCTTACTAGTTTACCAAAAATAGGAGGGAAGATGCAGTAAAATTTGCGACTTTTCATTTATTGAGTCAAATTGTAAATTTATTGACACATTTGGAACAAAGTGTATTGAAAACTGGTATATGTGCAAAAGAAAAACCTTTCATAGGTGAAAATACCTAGGAAAGGTTTGTGTACAAAAATAACCAAACAGCCGATCAGTTGTATATACGCTTGCTATTCCCGCTTTAAAAGCTTGGTGTTCGCTAGGTATAAGGCACCGGTCAAAAGCAGAATCGCCCCTGCCAAAAAGAGTGTTGCCAGCGCATCGGAATGATCGACAATAATCAAACGGACGATGGCAGTAATCCCTATATAGATGAAATAGCGAAGAGGGAAGTGGTAGCTGGACTCAAAATATTTAATGATTAACGCGATAAACTCAAAGTAAAGGAAGAAAACCAAGATTTGAGCCATCATTTCGTAGTAAGATTCTTTGGTGTCTAAAATAAGTAAGTTACTGAAAATGTACCATGCTTCACGAATCAGGAAAACAACCAGTGTCAGTCCAACTAGAACAAGCGCAAAATTGAGGGCCCAGCGTAAAATTAAGGGCACGTAGCGCACATAATCGACAGCTTTTTTCATCCTATTCCTCCCAAAGACTTCCTTATTATTAGATTGAGTGTAGCAAAGTCGAAGTCTATTCGGCAAGTAACTTTATCTATTCGGCGGCTTTTTGGGTAAACGGATAGCGCATCCCGAAGGAAATGAAACGCTCGACGGCACCGGTTCGACTGCTGCCGGCTTTATGAACCAGATAAATCACGCGTTCCGCCATTTTGTCCGCCAGCGGGAAAACTTTCACATGATTCAAATGTTCGCACGTGGATTCCGGGACGATCGAAACGCCCATATTGGCCTCCACCAAACCAATCACGCTGGCAATTTCAAGACCCTCATAGCTTGACTGGACATGGATGTGCTGATTGGCGAGAAGCTGTTCGACCAAATTTCTCGAAAAAGTTTGCTTATCAAAGTGGATAAAGGTTTCCGCCTGAATCATTGGAAGAGAGAGCTCCGTCTGACTGGCGAGCGGGTTTTCACTAGAAATGATCAGCACCATTTTTTCACGACGAAGAGGATGAAAAACGAGCGAGGAGTCCTCTATTTGCAGGGCACTAATTCCCACATCTGCCGCTCCAGTCCGAATCAGGTCGAAAAGTTCCGCATTGCCACATTCATTCAAATGCAGCTTGTTTTTAGGATGCTCATTTTGAAACGCTTTAAGCATAGCCGGTATAAAAGATAAACCGAATGTATGCAAAAAGGCCAGCTTGATTTCGCCGCTTTCCGGGTCGGCCAGATTTTGCAACGTTTGCTCTGTCAGATCAAGCTCCGTCACCGTTTTTCTTGCCTGCTCTAAAAATAGTTTGCCAAAGCGATTCAGCTCGATCCGCCGATTCACCCGGTCAAATAAGGCGACACCAATTTCCTCCTCAAGGGCAATGATCGAGCGGCTCAAGGCGGATTGTGACAAGGAGAGTTCGGCGGCTGCTTTGGTCAAATGCTCCGTTTCTGCCGCTGCAATAAAATAACGCAATTGTTGAATGTCCATTTCACACCTCTTTTCAATGCATAATTCTCATGGAAATGATCGATTTTATGCTTTGTTTGCTATAATTATCTATTATATAATAAAAGATGGATGAAATAAAACAAGGGTGTTGAACCATATGAAGAAAGGTTATTTCTATATTATGATCGCCACATTTCTTTTCAGTACGATGGAAATTGCGATCAAATTATCCGGCAATACGTTCAATCCAATCGAACTGAATTTTTTACGGTTTCTGATTGGCGGACTAGTACTACTTCCACTTGCCATAAAACGGTTGCAACGGTCGAAGCGACGGCTGGCTGGGCGTGATTGGCTGTTTTTCTCGATTACTGGCTTTTTTTGTATCGTTGTCAGTATGACGTTTTTCCAACTGGCCATTCAATATACAAAAGCCTCCACAGTGGCGATTCTGTTCAGCTGTAATCCGATTTTTGTGCTGGCATTTGCGGCGCTTTTTTTACGGGAAAAATTATCCCGACTTACGGTGGGGTCGATCATTATCAGCCTGATCGGCATGCTGGTCATTGTCAATCCTTTTGAGCTGCAGGACCCGCTTGGGATTGTCCTTGCGGTAGCCGCTGCGATCACTTTTGCCATCTATAGTGTGATTTGTCGTTATGGGACGAAGGAACGGCGCTATGACGGGATCGTGATGACTTGTTTTTCCTTTTTAGTAGGGGTCGCTGAACTGGCCGTTGTAATGATGCTCACACATATTCCCGCACTTGCCGAAGCGCTGAATACAGCTGGACTTTCTACCTTTAGTCAAATTCCGTTTGTTGCGGGCGTATCCCTCAGCTCATTACCACTCTTGATTTACTTGGGTGTATTTGTAACGGGGATTGGTTTCAGCAGCTATTTTCTGGCTATGGAAGAAACAAGCGTATCGCTCGCTTCGTTGGTATTTTTTATTAAGCCGGCGCTGGCACCAATTTTGGCACTGCTCATTTTGCATGAAGCCATCTATGTGAATACAGCGATTGGGATTCTGCTCATTTTGATCGGCTCGACATTGACTTTTGTGGCCAGTCGTGAAGTGCCGAAAATTATCCGCGATAAGGAAAAAGAAGGGCGAATCCGAACCCATAAAGATTTTTAGAACAGCAGAAGCATTTCTGCTGTTTTTTTGTTAAAACTTTGTAAAGATAAGAGTATTATTGGGAATATGCTGTTGAAATTGTTATATTTAAGTTAACGAGTTTAAATAAATGATGGTGAAGGTGTAAAGGAGTTGGCGAATTTTGGAAAACTATCAGAGAACGGCAGAAGAAGTACTAAAAGAATGGCAGGTCGATGAAAACGGCCTCACAGAAGAAGAAGTACTAAAGCGGCGTGAAAAATATGGCCTCAATGAGTTGAAGCAGAAGAAAAAAGATCCGCTTTGGAAATTATTTTTAGAAACATTCCGAGATCCAATGGTCATCGTGCTGGTTGCAGCTGCTTTGGTTCAGCTTGTACTGGGTGAAGTCATGGAATCGGTGATCATTTTTATCGTTTTGATTGTCAATTCGATCATCAGTGTTGTCCAAACGAGAAAAGCGGAAAGCTCGCTGGATGCGCTTCGGGAAATGTCAGCACCGCTTGCCAAAGTGATTCGTGGCGGCGCGAAAAATACGGTTCATGCCAATGAGCTGGTGCCTGGCGATATTGTTCTGCTGGATGCCGGTGACTATATTCCAGCAGATGGCCGTTTGCTTGAAAGCGGTTCACTAAAAGTGGATGAGGGCATGCTGACAGGTGAATCGGAAGCGGTTCAGAAAATGGTCGACCCGATTGCAGAGAAAGTGGGGATTGGCGACCGGATCAATCTGGTTTACAGCGGGGCGCTCGTTGCTTATGGACGCGGCAAGTATGTCGTGACTGCCACAGCTCTCGATACAGAAATCGGTAAAATTGCCGATCTGCTGGAGACCGCTGAAGCCAAGCAAACGCCCTTGCAGCGCAAACTGGAAAGCTTTAGTAAAAAAATGGGCTTTGCCATCTTGGCGCTTTGTATTCTGATTTTTGCAGTGGAAGCGGGACGCGTGCTATTAGGGCAGGAGAGCGGCGACATGACGACCGCCATCTTAAACGCCTTCATGTTTGCCGTAGCCGTAGCTGTAGCAGCCATTCCAGAAGCCCTTTCATCGATCGTCACCATCGTTTTGGCGGTTGGAACAAACAAAATGGCCAAACAACATGCGATCATTCGGAAGCTTCCAGCAGTCGAAACACTTGGATCAACGAGTGTGATTTGTACAGATAAAACCGGAACTTTAACGCAAAATAAAATGACCGTAGTGGATTATTATCTGCCGGATGGGACCAAAGAAAATTTCCCAGATCAGCCGGAAAACTGGACGGATGGGGAGCGACGCCTCATTTATATTGCCGTTTTATGTAATGACTCCAATATCAATGAAGAAGGTAAAGAACTGGGAGACCCAACCGAAGTCGCCCTGATCGCCTTTAGTAATAAAAATAATCAAGACTATAATGAAATACGGGAGGCCTTTATTCGAGAGGGCGAGATTCCCTTTGACTCTGACCGCAAGCTGATGAGCACCCTCCATACCTTCGACGGGCACAAGGCAATGCTGACAAAAGGCGGCCCAGATGTCATGTTCAGCCGCGCTGGCTATGTGTATCAAAACGGCGAAGAAGTGCCGATGACAGAAGAAATCCTAGCCGAGCTGCAAAAAACCAATGAAGAATTCTCCAATCAAGCGCTACGTGTATTGGCATACGGCTATAAACGCCTGCCGGAAGATCGGACGGAACTTGAGCTGGAGGATGAAAAGGATTTGGTTCTGGTCGGACTGACCGCCATGATCGATCCGCCGCGTGAAGCCGTCTATGACTCCATTGAAGAAGCGAAAAAAGCCGGCATCCGCACAGTCATGATTACAGGCGACCATAAAACGACAGCCCAAGCAATCGGTCGCGATATTGGCCTGATGGCAGAAGATGATATTGCAGTCACTGGACAGGAACTGGATGCAATGAGTGAGCAGGAACTCGATGAAAAATTGACCCATATTTCTGTTTATGCAAGAGTCTCACCTGAAAATAAAATCCGGATCGTCCGGGCATGGCAGAAGAAAAAACAAATTACCGCGATGACGGGTGACGGTGTCAATGATGCGCCAGCGCTGAAACAAGCCGATATCGGAGTGGCCATGGGTAGCGGAACTGACGTGGCGAAAGATGCCAGTGCCATGATTCTCACGGATGACAACTTTGTATCGATCGTAGATGCAGTAGGCGTTGGTCGAACGGTTTTCGATAATATCAAAAAGGCGATCGGCTATCTGTTCGCCGGTAACCTCGGTGCTATCATTGCCATCTTATTCGCCCTCGTGCTAGACTGGGTCAATCCATTTACCGCCTTGCAGCTGCTCTTCATCAATCTGGTCAACGATTCCCTGCCAGCTATCGCACTTGGTATGGAAAAAGCAGAACCTGACGTGATGAAACGCAAACCGCGAGATATTGATGAAGGTATCTTTGCTGGCGGCACAATGCGGGCAGTGGCAACAAGAGGGCTTCTAATCGGGATTGCGGTCATCATTTCACAGGCAATCGGTCTTTCCATTAGCCCAGAAATGAGTATCGCGATGGCCTTCACCACCTTAATTCTTGCGAGAACGCTGCAAACCTTTGCCGCACGAAGCAATACGCAAACCGCTTTTGGCGCAGGATTTTTCAGCAACCGCTATGTGATCGGCGCCGTACTGCTCTGCTTCGTCTTATATGGCATCACCGTTCTACCTGGCGCACGCGAGATTTTCTCGATTCCTGCAAGCTTCGGCCTTCATGAATGGTCGATTGCTGCCGGACTTGCCCTTGCTGCTGTAATCATGATGGAAATCGTTAAAAAAATCTCCTTGCTGTTTGATAAAAAATAAAAGAAAGCAGGTCGAATCAACAAAAATGAGCGCTGTTGATTCGACCTGCTTCCTATTTATTAAGGAAAAAAATCAGGACAATAGCGACTAAAAGCATCGCCATAGGCATTAAAATTTTAAACTTCATTTTCCGCGTTTTATGATGGAAAACCTGCATACCCAACCATCCGCCAAACGCACCACCGCAAAAAGCAGACAGCAGTAAAACTGACTCGGGGATTCGGTAACGATGTTTGATCGCCCGCCGTTTATCAATCCCGAATAAACTAAAACTGATGAGTGAAACTACCAGCAGATAACAAGTGAACCATAGGATGAACATGAATAAGTCTCTCCTTCTACTTAAAAATAGAATTTTGCAAAATTTTTCCACTTCGGCTAAAATAAACACATATCAAAAAGAAAGCAGGGATTAGTATGACAAAAACGATCATCCATACAGAACAGGCGCCAAAAGCACTCGGCCCGTATTCGCAAGCTGTAAAGGCGAATGGCTTTATCTATACATCCGGTCAGCTAGGCATTGATCCGGCGACAGGCGAACTCAAAGCTGGAGCAGTCAGCCAAGCAGAACAAGCTTTTAGAAATTTACGTGCTGTTTTAGAAGAAGGCGGCTCAAGCCTCGAGAACCTTGTCAAAGTCACCGTGTTTTTCAAAGACTTAGCAGATTTTGCCGCGGTCAATGATGTGTATGCGAGCTTTTTTGAAAATGATTTCCCCGCTAGAAGTGCCTTCCAAGTGGCCAAGCTGCCGCTGGATGCCGCAATCGAAATTGAAGCAGTTGCCCTCGCCTAAGCTTTACTATTAAGATACCGTATGAAAGGCGATACTGGCAACTTTCCTTACTCCAGAAAGTCAATTATTTAGAAAGTGGACTTTTTTATTAGAAGGTATAAGTTTCTTTAATTACAAAAGAAACTTATGCCTTTTTCTCTGTTTTTACATGCATTTTTATGTCAGATATTCTAACATATTTTGTCAAATATAAAAACTTATCTCAAATAACTATGGTCAATAACAGAAGCTTATGGTAAAATTTTAAAGGTAATTATCCAATAGGGTATGTTTAGATGAAAGTCATCTATAGAAATAAATGGAAGCAGAATACATCGTTATTCGGGGGAGGAAATAATGAAGAAACTGAGAAGCATCTGGCCGCTCCTTTTAGCAGCAGTAATTTTAGTTATTGTAGGGACAAGCGGTGCACAGACAGTACAGGCAAAAGATGTAGACTATACGATTGCAACCGATGAAACATTTGCACCATTTGAATTTAAAGATAGCAATGGTGATCTGGTCGGGATTGACATGGACATTCTGGCTGCGATTGCCAAAGACCAGGGTTTTACCTATGAAGTCAAACCAATGGGCTTTAATGCCGCTGTTCAAGCGCTTGAAGCGGGTCAAGTTGATGGCGTGATCGCCGGCATGAGTATCACCGATGAGAGAAAGCAAAAATTTGATTTCTCCGATCCGTATTTTGAATCGGGCGTCGTCATGGCAGTCAGTGAAGACAACAATGATATCAAGAGCTATAAAGATCTAAAAGGTAAAAAAGTCGCGGTTAAGACGGGGACGGAAGGTTACCAGTTTGCAGAAGCGAATCAGGACAAATACGGCTACACGCTCGTACCTTTTGATGATTCTGCCAGCATGTATGAAGACGTGAAGGGCGGAAACTCAGTAGCCTGCTTTGACGACTATCCGGTACTAGCATACGGGGTCAAACAAGGCAACGGTCTGAAAATTGTGACGGAAAAAGAAAAAGGCGGCTCGTACGGATTCGCTGTGAAAAAAGGACAAAATCAGGAACTGCTGCAGATGTTCAACCAAGGACTGGCGGACATCAAGGCAAGCGGTGAATATGATAAAATTCTCGACAAATATATTGGCACTGATACGAAACCGGCCACTTTCCTTGATACACTGAACGACAGCTGGCCAGCCCTGCTTAAGGGACTATGGAATACGGTCAAATTGACGTTCATCTCGCTATTCTTTGCAGCCATTCTAGGTCTTGCTTTTGGCTTCCTCAAAGTAAGCCGCAACAAATTCTTACGTGGCATTGCAACCGTTTATGTCGATATTTTCCGTGGGATCCCACTGATCGTTTTGGCATTCTTTATTTATTTCGGTATTCCACAAGCCTTTAATTTCCGAATGGATCCGAATCTGGCTGCCATCATCACACTCAGCTTGAATGCCGGGGCCTATATTACAGAAATCATCCGTGGTGGTATCAATGCCATCGATAAAGGACAAATGGAAGCGGCGCGTTCGCTGGGACTTCCATATGGTAAATCGATGCGCAAAATTATCTTACCGCAAGCAGTTCGCGTCATGGTGCCATCATTTATCAACCAGTTTGTCATTACACTGAAAGATACGTCGATCATGAGTGTCATCGGTATCGTCGAGTTGACACAAGCCGGCAAGATCATTATTGCCCGCACGTTTGAATCGACCGGCATCTGGCTAGTAGTTGCGATCATGTATCTCGTTGTGATCACACTCTTGACCAAACTATCCAATGTGCTTGAAAGGAGAATGGCGAAATGACCAAATTAAAAGTAACTGGACTGAAAAAAAGCTTTGGTACGAATGAAGTTTTAAAAGGCATTGATTTGGAAGTGCAAGAAGGCGAAGTTGTTTGTGTGATTGGCCCGTCAGGCTCTGGGAAAAGTACTTTTCTCCGCTGCATGAACCGACTGGAAGAAATTTCAGGCGGCGAAGTGGTGGTCGATGATTATCAGTTAACAGATAAGACGACCGATATCAACAAGGTTCGCGAAAATATCGGGATGGTATTCCAGCATTTCAACCTATTTCCTCATATGAATATTTTACGGAATATCAGTTTTGCCCCTATGGAACTGGGCAAATTATCTAAAGAAGAGGCCGAAAAAACAGCAATGAAGCTTCTTGAACGAGTCGGCTTGCAAGAAAAAGCGTCGGCCTATCCAGATCAGCTTTCCGGTGGTCAAAAGCAGCGTGTCGCGATTGCCCGCGCGCTTGCGATGAATCCAGACATTATGCTTTTCGATGAACCGACATCGGCGCTCGATCCCGAAATGGTTGGAGAAGTACTCGGTGTCATGAAGGATCTAGCCAAAGAGGGGATGACCATGATGGTTGTCACGCATGAAATGGGTTTTGCTCGTGAAGTGGGCGACCGTGTGATTTTCATGGATGGCGGCTATATTATTGAACAAGGAACCCCAGAAGAAATTTTTGATCATCCGAAGCATGAACGGACGATCAGCTTCTTGGAAAAAGTCTTATAAAAGGATGAACGGCTTAGCAGCATGCTAGGCCGTTTTTTTGATGCAGGAAAACCGCAAAATTAAATTTTCGCAGCTAATTTCTCTAAGCAGGCGACAATGGAGGAGTGCGGATTTAAAATATTTATTCTGGCTGTCAGTGTGGTCACAGCTGAGCGGCTCTAATTCCCCAAGCATTCAAACTTTTTCTCACACCATCATGTGCGCGGCGCGAATGGGGTGGGGTTTCTTTACTGATGAAAACACACCTTTATAATGATCGTGTGAATGAAAAAGGCGATGGCAAGTCTATCAGCTATATTATAGAAGAAAGTGGATTTGTCAGAAAAAATAAGCATCTGGTAATAAAACCTAATAATCAGTTCGATACTTCAACAATAATTCGGTTTTTAAACGCTTTCTACTAAAAAATGAAGAGAATGATTCGTTAAATTACAATAAAAATTTGAAAAAAGACTATTCATTTACTCGGATATATGTTAGAGTGAAGATATAAAAAGAGATGATTGAAAACGAGTTTGAACGGAGTGGTGAATATGAGAGAAAGCCATGCAGAATTAAATAAGATTATCCGTCAATTAGAACAAAAAGGTATCGTTGTAGAGAAAACAAAATCACGAAACGATATCTGGAAAGCATTGAATGTGAAACAGATGCCAAATGTTAAATTGAGTTTAAGGTAACAAGCTAAGTGAAAGATGCTTAGCTTTTTCTTTTATCAAGCATTTTTTGAAGCTGTTACGATATAGTAATCAAGTTTTGAGTTTTTTGATACATATTTTGAGTAAAAATATAGTATGATAGAATATGGAAGATTACCTTTAATTTGTTAAATAGATGTAGAATGAGGATCATAAATGAAAAAAGATACCGTAAATCAATCAGTATATATTCATATGGATAGTGAGATTAACAATGTCGTGACGAGCGGCATCGATTTTTGCGATTTTATGAATGGCGTTGGATTACCGCCAGAACACATTTTATTGCTTAAGCACCGTTTTTCTGATGTCTCTTTTAACGCGCACACGGCCTTTGATTTTGTCGAGACAGTCACACTGTCAAAGCTTAAAAATCAATCGGTGCACAAATTCGATCATTTTTGCTGGGTGGATTTTGAAGAAATTGATTTGGTCAACCAGCTTTCCCCGCAAGAAATTGCGGAGCTTCTCTATTTGGCGCACACGGGGCGTCATTTACGTTCGCCTTTTTATTACAAATTGCAAAACAATTTCATTTATTTAACCAAAGAGGATGGCTGGTATAATAAAGTTTACTATCGCAATATGAACCATTTCTATGAGCTACTCAGTTATGTGATTGCGAAAAAAACAACGGAGATGCTGCAGGAAAAAGCTTTATTCGGTTTCACAAAGAAACGTCGGATTGTCAGTCCGCCAGTTCCCGTATTAAAAAGACTTTCTGGTTATTTTAAAGAAGGAGCTTGCGTGGCCTTTTTAGATGCAGAAAAAACAAGAACGGCTTTAAAAATTCCAATTGGGATCGATTTACTTGAAGAAATGCATGAATTAGAGCGTTCAAGTGAACCAATTGCTTATCGAACCATTCCGGCAGTTTTACACTATGATTTGAAACAAAATGAATGGAATTTAGTAGAAAGTTAATTCAAAATGAATAAAAACACTGTAACAAGAAGTTAACATACGATGACATTTTTACATCTAGATGTCGAAACTGAAAACGATATCCGCGCATTTGTCGGGTGTCGTTTTTTTAATGAATAAGAATGAAATTTTTTCAGTGAAAAAGGCCTTGGAACATAGAGCGGTCTGTTTTTGCTTGGGGAAAGGGTTTTTTTGTTTAAAGTGTCTTGCGCACGGGATGATTTTTAAAATAGGTAAAGAAAAAGATGAGAAAATCTGTTATTTTTCTCCAATATTTGACGCTGAACTGTAATGAACTGATATGTTTTTTATATTGTTTTGCAATAATGGCTATGTTACGATGTATGCTCATTACAAATTAAGGAGTTGTCTTTTGAGAATGAATAAAAACGTACTGAAAATGGCAGTAGCTACAGTAGTTGTGGGAGTTACAACGGTTGTAGGAGGTCATTTGGCAGACGCACAAACGATCAATGTCGCACAAGGTGATACATTGTCTAAAATCGCAAGCGAAAATAACACGTCCGTCGATAAAATCGCGCAAGATAATAATATTTCCAACATAAACCTTATTTATGTCGGACAACAATTAGAAGTTGGTGAAGGCGGAACAACTGCTGCCCCTGTTGCACAAACGACACAGACTGCACAAACAACCACCACGACACAATCTACACAAGTAAGTCAAGCACCTGCGAATACGCAAAGTACTTATACGACTGAGCAAAGTCAAACAACAAGTACTTCTAGTTCAAGTGAACAACAAGCGAAAGATTGGATTGCACAGAAAGAATCCGGCGGTTCTTATTCTGCTGTAAGTTCGACTGGTAAATATATCGGTCGTTATCAATTAACGAATTCTTATCTAAATGGTGACTATTCTGCTGCCAATCAAGAACGTGTGGCAGACAGCTATGTACAAAGTCGCTACGGTTCATGGAGCAATGCAAAAGCGCATCATGAACAATACGGCTGGTACTAATCAGCAGCATCTTTTCTAGGAAAGGCTTTGGATCTTCTAAAGGTTCAAAGCTTTTTTTATGGAATAAATCATGTCTTTCTTTACTTTTTTAGCAAGATGTGTTAATTTAAAACTAACGAACGTTAGTTAACGAAAAGGAGGTATATCAATGTCAAAAAACAAATTAAAAGAAGCGGCTTTAACTTTATTTGCAGAAAAAGGTTATGAAGGAACGGCTTTATCCGAAATTGCCAAGGCTGTCGGGATCAAAACGCCTTCTATTTACGCCCATTTCGCATCAAAGGAAGAATTGTTTTTGGAAATTTTCCGAGATACCATTCAGACAGAGCTAAAAAGTTTTCATGAAGCAAGTGAAGAAGAACATGAGAGTAGTGTAGCGCTTTTAAAAGCAATCTTCTATAAAGCAACCGATTTTGAACGGGAACCGGAAGCGAAAAAATTCTTTCAGCGTGCGGTTTACTATCCGCCTAAAGCGCTGGAGTCTAGAATGATGGAGGAAACGAAAAACTATGAAGAACTCTCATTTGACCTTTTAGGCGGCATCTTATCGGAGCAGCTTACTGATAAGGGCAGTCGGGATCGCTGGCTCCACGTTTTTTATGCCTTTTTAGATGGGCTGAGCGTCGAACATACTATTTATACACCGGATGAATTTGAAAAACGGCGGCATTCGGCATGGGAAACTTTGGCGATCCTTTATCAGAATGAAAGGAGCTTATAAATTGTGGCTTGGTTTTATTTGATTTTGGCCGGACTATCGGAAATTGTCTGGGCTTTTGGATTAAAAGAATCACACGGATTTACTGTGCTCAGTTGGAGTTTGCTCACAATCCTGTTTTTATTTGTCAGCTTCGCCTTGTTTGCAAAAGCAATGAAAAAAATTCCGATTGGCTCAGCTTATGCCGTTTTTACGGGAATAGGGGCAGCGGGAACGGCGCTTGTTGGCATGCTTTTCCTAAATGAATCGGCGGGCTTTTGGAAAATATTGTCGCTGCTCGTTTTGATTGTTGGCATTATTGGCTTGAAGCTAGTAGACGGGAAAGCAGGTGAAAAAGACTGATGGATTGGCTTTATTTGATTATTGCCGGGCTATGTGAGATGGCCTTTGTTGTGACGATGAAACTTTCCGATGGCTTCAAGCGGTTCTGGTTTTCTGTCCTTACCATCGTATTTATGTGCGGCAGTTTCTTTTTGCTTTCTCATGCGCTTAAAACGATTCCGATTGGCACTGGCTATGCAATTTGGACAGGGATTGGTGCAGTTGGGAGTGTCGTGATGGGGATGCTTTTCTTTAAAGAGAAAAAAAGTGTAGCGAAACTGGTTTTTATGGCGATGATTATTTCCGGTGTAGTGGGCTTGAAACTGACATCCGGTGTTTAAAAAAACGTTGTACACAGCAGAAAGTAAAAAATCTGTGAAGTGCAACGTTTTTTTTCGAAAATTCATCAGTTTATCCTTTTCATCCGTCTAAAACGTGGTAAAATAGATTGAAGTTATGTACGTAACTATGTGCGCTTAATGCACGTCTTTTGGAGGGAATTATATGAAAACGAACTTAATCCTGTTATACGGAGGCAAATCAGCAGAACATGAAGTCTCACTTCGAACTGCTTTTTCCGTTATCAATGCACTGGATTTACATAAATTTGCTGCGTGTCCGGTTTATATTACAAATGACGGCGAATGGATTAAAGGGCCTGAAATCACAGTAAAATTAACGTTTGTCGAGCAGCTTCGTTTCCAAGATGCCGATGAAACTGCGCTAGCAAAAGAGCAGAATGAAACATCTACCGGCGTCGTCATCAATCCTGCTGAAGTGGGGACGGAAAAAACGAATACAGTTGTTTTTCCACTGCTGCATGGACCGAATGGCGAAGATGGAACGGTGCAGGGCTTGCTTGAAGTGCTGAATCTGCCGTATGTTGGCAATGGTGTGCTTGCTTCGGCAGCCGGTATGGATAAAATCGTGATGAAAAAAGTATTTGCAGATGCAGGGATTCCGCAGGTGCCGACTGTATCGCTAAGATTGATCGATTGGGAACAGTTTGGCGATGAGATGACCGAAGATATTTGCGCGGCTATCAAATTCCCAATGTTTGTCAAGCCGGCCAACTTAGGTTCAAGCGTGGGAATCAGTAAAGCTGAAACACCGGAAGAATTAAAGGCGGCAATTGTCGAGGCGTTCCGTTTTGACCGCCGCATCGTTGTCGAAGAAGGAATAAACGCGCGGGAGATTGAAATGGCCGTTCTTGGGAATGACACGCCTGTCTGTTCCGTTGCAGGAGAAATTTTGCCGAAAGGTGAGGGAAATGTTTTCTACGACTACAAGGCCAAGTATCAGGATGATGATACGATTCTTATTATTCCGGCTGAACTAGACGCGGGTGTTCTTGAGCAACTGAAAGAGTATGCCATCCAAGCCTTTCTTGGCGTAGACGGAAGCGGACTTGTACGAGCGGATTTCTTTGTAACAAAAGACAATCAGATTTTCTTAAATGAAATCAATACGATGCCAGGCTTTACACCAGTCAGCATGTATCCACTGCTTTGGGAGGCAAGCGGACTTCCTTATGACAAATTGATCGAGCAGCTTGTCGAACTGGCGCTGGAACGCTATGAAGCCAAAAATCGCTTGCAATACAAATTAGAAGATTAATGAATGCGAGAGCAGTTTCGATACTGGAACTGCTTTTTTCGAGAGAATAGGTGGAAAAAAATGAAGAAAACAATGGGTCAAATCGCGCGGATGCTTGGAATTGAGCAAGATTTGGGCGAATTTGAAGAAAAAATAGTGACAGGGATTTGTTTTGATACACGCCAGCTTCAACCTGGGGACTTGTTTGTGCCGTTTGTTGGGGCGGAACGAGACGGACATACATTTGTCAAGCAGGCGATTGATCAAGGGGCAGCCTGTGCTTTTTGGCAGCGGGATATTCCGAATCCACTAGTGGACTATCCGGTTCTATTGGTGGAAGATACCCTTGATGCCCTGCAACAGTTGGCACGCATGTATAGAGAAGAAGTAAATCCATTTGTGGTCGGGATTACCGGCAGCAATGGGAAAACGACAACAAAGGATATCACGCGGGCAATCTTTGAATCGACTTACCGCACCCATGCGACGGCGGGCAATTTTAATAATCATATTGGGTTGCCTTATACGATTTTAACGATGGCGGAAGATACCGAAGTGGCGATTTTGGAAATGGGAATGAATCATCGTCACGAAATCGAGCGGCTGTCGACTATTGCAAGACCAGATGTTGCGATCATAACGAATATCGGTGAAGCACATATTGAACATTTGGGTTCGCGAGCGGGAATTGCCGAGGCAAAACTGGAGATCCAAGCTGGCTTGAAGGAGGATGGCTTCCTGATCATTCCGAATGAAGAGCCGCTTTTACGTGACCAACAGGAAATCAGCCCTTACCAAACCTTTGGGCGCGAAACTTCGGCGGATATTTATCCAACTGAGATCCGGACTGAGACGGACGGCACATGGTTCCAGACGAATCTGACGGGTGACACAGAGCTGTTTGTGCCGATCATCGGTGAGCACAATGTCTTTAACACGATGGCTGCTATTTTAGCTGCGCAGGAATGCCGCATCTCAGTTCCAAGCATCCAACAGGCGCTGCTTGGAATGGAACGCTCAAAAAGCCGGCTCGAATGGCTGGAAACAAAGAAAGGCGCACGCATTTTAAATGATGCCTATAATTCCAGTCCGACGGCTCTCCAAGCTGTACTGCGAACTTTTATGAGCATGGATTCGGGCGCCCATGCCAAATGGGCAGTTCTGGCAGATATGCTGGAGCTAGGTGAAAACAGTGAACGTTTCCACCGAGAATCTGCTGCTGGCTTGGAGAAAGGCAAAATCGATCAGGTCTTTTTATACGGACAGGCGATGAAGGCATTCCAAGCTGAAGCCGCTAGCCGAATTGGTCAAGAAAATGTTCATTATTTTGACACAAAAGACGCCTTGATGGATGCGCTTTTAGGAGCAGTAACAGGAAACGAATGGATACTGGTCAAAGGTTCTTACGGAATGGGCTTGAAAGATGTCGTCGAAAAGCTTATCATAGGAGCATGATGGTTTAGACACAGGAGGAAAAAAGATATGGTGGCATGTCTTTGTATTCACGGATTTACCGGTTCACCGGCGGAGATCAAACCGCTGACAGATTATTTGAAGGCGCACACGGATTGGGATGTTTTGACACCCACGCTTCCGGGACACGATAAACTGCACCAATTGCGGAATGTGACCTATAAGGATTGGCTGGTTTTTACCGAGAGTATTTTAACACAACTGCTAAAAGAAGATGAAGAAGTATATATTATTGGTTTTTCAATGGGAGGCCTTCTTGCCGGCTGGCTGGCTAGGCACCATCCGGAAGTGAAAAAGCTGGTTTTGCTGAGTACGGCTGTAAACTATCTGGACTGGGAGCAGCTTTTAAAAGACGGACGCAAGTTGATTGCGGAAGTGAAAACAGGTCCGATGAAAGAGTCCTCCGTTTTCAACCGTTATTTTGGCAAGGCGAAAGAAGTCCCTGCCAGCTCGACGTTGCAGTTTAAGAAGATGGTCGATCTTGGTCGTCCAGCGTTTGAGCACATTGATATTCCAACATTTATTGCCCAGGGCGGGAAAGATATGGTTGTTCCGGCTGAGAAAAGTGTCGCTTTTTTAGAAGAAAAAATTGACGCTCCGAAAGAAATCTATCAGATGCCAGATGCCGGACATTTGCTTTGCCTTGATGCAGATAATGAACTACTTTTTGAACGCGTCCTTTCATTTTTGGAGAGAGATTTTCAAACAGTGACTAGTTGAGAAATGGCTGCCATGATCGAAATGGCAGTCATTTTTAGTATCATCATGCATCGTCAGACAGAAAGGGAGAAGCTAGTTGAAGAAAAAAAGGACAACCGTTTTGCTTGGCTTGATATTCGGAATTCTCTTATTTGCAGGGCTGCTGATTTTACCGCCAATTGGCTGGCTTGGGTGGACCAAACAATTTTTGACAGCCTTTCTTTGTTTTGTGATTGGCGCGGGGAGTTTGCTATTACTTGGCTATACAAAACCCCTTAAAAAAAGATATTGGCTGCTCACGGGCGGTATTGGAGCACTGCTCATTGTGATTGGCTTGTATACAGCTGCCGATATTTCAGGAGATATTTATTATTTGAAACAACCGCTCACGAAGGAAATGGAGGTTCGGCAGATTAGGGCCGATCATGGTTACCGCAGTACGAGCTATTATCTGGATGTCTCTTCCGGTGAGAAATTCCCCTTGGGACAGCACTGGCATCGTTACTTTGGTAAAAGTAAGCCGCTTTTTTCGCTCAAGTCCGGTCAGAAAGTCAAACTTACCTATCTGCCACATTCTGAGGTGATTCTTTCCTATCAAGTGATTCCTGAAAAAGAAATCCCCCTTGACCAGGAGTTGATTCAAGCTGAAAAACAGGTCAGATTGGCTACACGTCATTTTGCACAGACGTTCAGTGAGGCGGGCAAGGTATACTTTACGGATGAAGCGGCATTCTGGTCTCAAATTCACGCCATGATTGCAGAAAAAGAAGCCGCCCTAGTGGAATTGGATGAGGCGAAAGTATGGCAGAAGTCAGCGGAAACAAAAGCCTATGCTGCAAAAGCTAAGGAAGTACTTGAAATCGAGCGTGACAGTTTGAAAAATATGACAGACAACTTTGATCAACAAGATATTTTTGCGTGGACAAGTGAGATGTGGGAAGTAGAGGGACAGCTTCTTAAGATTGATTTTCCAATGCTCTCGTATGAAGAAGTAGACTAAAAACAGCTTTTATCGGCTGTTTTTTCTGTTTTCCGTACATTGAAGGCGCTTTCCTTGATTTTATTCGCAAAAATAAAGTTTTCCAGATTGAAATGCCGGCTTATAAATGGTATCATGATAGATGGAAGTTTATTAGGTTTATTTGTTAGCCTAGTGATGTAAATGAGGGCTTTTTTTTGTGTTGGGTGTTTAGGTAGAAATTTTTACTCAAACAATCAGGTTTTTGCACCACGCAGTAGATGGTGAGATAGCTAAAAGATTTGGCTTGAAGATTCAAGCTTTTTTACTGCCATAAAATGAAAATGGATTTATTCCTTTTCAAAAAGCATTGATAAACAAAGATAAATCGCCGTAAGTGCAGCGATATGAAAAGCTCTCCTACCAAAACTCTTACAAGGTAAAGGAGAAATGACATTGACAAAGTTTTCAGAGTTCGGTCTGGACGAAAAAATTGTAAAATCAGTGAAAAGAATGGGGTTTGAAGAAGCAACGCCTATTCAAGAAAAAACGATTCCAATCGGTTTAGCAGGGAAGGATCTTATTGGTCAAGCTCAAACAGGGACTGGTAAAACAGCCGCTTTTGGTCTGCCAATGATCCAAAAAATCGATCAAAAAAGCGGAGATGTACAGGCGCTAATCATTGCACCAACGCGTGAGTTAGCAATTCAAGTTTCCGAAGAGCTGTATAAATTAAGCTATGACAAACATGTACGGGTACTTGCCGTTTACGGTGGTTCTGATATCAGCCGTCAAATTCGTTCGCTTAAGAAAAAACCACAAATCGTTGTCGGAACGCCTGGACGTATTTTAGACCATATCAACCGTCGTACACTAAAATTGGATCACGTGGAAACACTTGTACTAGACGAAGCAGATGAAATGCTTAACATGGGCTTCATCGATGATATCGAAACAATCTTGAAAGAAGTACCAGCTGAACGCCAAACGCTTCTTTTCTCAGCAACAATGCCAGATCCAATCCGTCGTATCGGCGAACGCTTCATGCATGACCCTGAACTTATTCGCATTAAAGCAAAAGAAATGACCGCTCTTTTAATCGAGCAGTATTTCGTCAAAGTTCATGAAAAAGAAAAATTCGATGTACTAAGCCGTTTGCTAGATGTACAATCACCTGATTTGGCGATCGTTTTCGGTCGTACGAAACGCCGCGTTGACGAACTTTCACGTGCGCTTGATATGCGTGGCTACGTTGCAGAAGGTATCCATGGTGATTTGACTCAGGCGAAACGGATGAGCGTACTTCGTAAATTTAAAGAAGGAAAAGTAGATGTACTTGTGGCAACAGATGTCGCGGCTCGTGGGCTGGATATTTCTGGTGTGACACATGTGTATAACTACGACATCCCGCAAGACCCAGAAAGCTATGTGCACCGGATCGGTCGTACAGGCCGTGCTGGTAAAGAAGGTATGGCGATTACATTCGTACAACCGCGTGAAATGGGTTACCTTCGCACAGTTGAGCAAACAACGAAAAAACGGATGACGCCGCTTAAAGCCCCAACTTGGGACGAAGCTTTTGCAGGTCAATTGCGTATTGCAACTGAAAAAATTACAGAAATTATTACAGAAGAAAATCTGGCAGACTACAAAGCTGTTGCCAGTGAACTTTTGGAAAACTATGATGCAACAGATATTGCTGCAGCTATGCTGAAAATGCTGGCGAAAGAACCAGATCAAACGCCTGTTCATATCACAGAAGAACGTCCACTTCCACAACGTAACGGAAAAGGTGGCAAGGGCGGCGGTAAAGGTGGCAACTATCGTGGTGGTTACCGTGATCGCAACAATAGTGGAAAAGGCCGCAGAGGTAGTAATTCCGGCAGCCGCGAACGTCGTTACAATGACAACCGTGGTAAAAACAAAGGAAGCTACAAAAAATCGAAATAAAGATTGGAAAGTGCCAAGCTCATTTTTGAGTTTGGCGCTTTTTTGTTTTAGAATAAATACGCAGGGTAGGTAAGATAGAGTAAGAAGAGAAAAGGAGGCCCTAAAATGTTGTATGGTAAGAAGGATCAGAAGCGTCATCAGAGTTATCAAGTGCCTATTTTTGGTTCAGATGAGGAAAATCGGGAGATGCCGAGGTATAAATTGGCCGATGAGCCTGTTGAACCGCGAATCGCATATCAGCTCGTCAAGGATCAGCTGATGGATGAAGGGAACGCACGTCAGAATCTGGCAACATTTTGTCAAACTTTTATGGAACCGGAAGCAGAAAAGCTGATGGCTGAAACGCTGGAAAAGAATGCGATCGACAAGTCGGAATATCCGCAGACGGCTGAACTGGAAAACCGTTGTGTCAATATTTTGGCGGATCTGTGGAACGCGCCGAAAGACGAACCGTTTGTTGGAACCTCGACAGTTGGGTCCAGTGAGGCCTGCATGCTTGGCGGGATGGCCATGAAGTTCCGGTGGCGCAACTTGGCCAAAGCGCGTGGCCTGGATGTCACAAAGCAGCAGCCAAATCTGGTCATTTCGTCGGGCTATCAGGTTTGCTGGGAGAAATTCTGCGTCTATTTTGATGTGGAAATGCGGGTTATACCAATGGACGAAGAGCATCTCAGTTTAGACACGGACCGGGTCTTTGATTATGTCGATGATTACACGATTGGGGTAGTGGGCATTCTTGGCATTACCTATACGGGCAAATATGATGACATCGAGGAATTAGATCGTAAAGTGAGCGCCTATAATGCCGAACATGAACACGAGCTGGTCATTCATGTAGACGGTGCGAGCGGCGCCATGTTCACCCCATTTGTCGAACCAGACCTCGAGTGGGATTTCCGGTTGAAAAATGTGGTTTCCATCAATACATCCGGTCATAAATATGGACTTGTCTATCCAGGTGTTGGTTGGATTTTATGGCGGGACAAGGCCTACTTGCCAGAGGAACTCGTCTTTCGTGTGAGCTATCTGGGCGGAGAAATGCCGACAATGGCGATTAATTTTTCCCGCAGTGCCAGCCATATCATTGGGCAGTACTATAATTTCTTGCGTTATGGTTTTGAAGGCTATCAGGAAATTCAAACCCATACGCAGAAAGTCGCGAAGTATCTGGCTGAAAAAATTGAAGCAACCGGGCGCTTTGAAATCTATAATGATGGTCAGAATCTGCCCATTGTGTGCTATCGTTTGAAAGAAGACAGCGAGACGAAGTGGACACTTTATGATTTAGCAGATCGGCTGTTGATGAAAGGCTGGCAGATTCCGGCATATCCACTGCCAGAGGACCTGTCAGATATTTTGATTCAGCGGATTGTTTGCCGGGCTGATTTGGGCTGGAATGTGGCGGAAGAGCTGGTGGCTGATTTTAATGAAGCGCTGGTGGAATTGGATCAGGCGCACTTGCTTTATCATGATGACAGCGAGAAGAAGCCTTATGGTTTTACGCATTAAAAAACTGCAGCAAAGCGACTCATAAGAGGGCTTTACCGCAGTTTGAGAAGGAGGCAGAAATGCTTCCTTTTTTATTTGGAATTGAAAAGCAGGACTACTAACATCAGGACTGGTAAAGTTCGCCTGCCATCCTTATGCATTAAACTTCTTCGATCAGTGACTGATTGTCAACTTTAAAACGTTTCTTGCGGCGCAGATACATGGTGCCAATCAAAAGCGCGTTAAAGGCAATCACTAGGCCTGCTAGAATCAAGGCGCTATGCAGATAAACCGTATTGCCAAGTCCGGATGAGATGGCTTGTCTGAAACCATACACTGAGTAAGACATTGGCAGGAATGGGTGAATCGCATTAAAGAAGCTGTTAGTAAGCGGCATTGGGAAGGTTCCGCCAGCACCGCCTAATTGTAAGACGAGAAGTACCATGGCAATAAAGCGTCCCGGATTGCCGAAACTCATGGCTAGGAACATCACGATAAACATGTAGGTGAGCGATGTCAGAATGGAGATCATAAAGAACTCACCTAAATGGTTGACGCTTAGACCAAGGGCCAGCATGATCAGATCCAAGATGACCGCTTGTAGAACTGCTGCCACAAAGCCGATTGAAAATTTGCTGAACCACCAGGACAAGCCGGATGTCGGTGTCATAGAAGGACGGCGAATCGGGAAGATAAAGTTAAAGACGAGGGCGCCGACATATAGACCGAGAGACAGGACATAAGGTGCCAATCCGTGGCCATAGTTAGGGACTTCGCTTAATTTTTCTTCGCTGAGTTTTGTTGGCGCGGCAAACATGTTGTAGGTCTTATTGGTTGCTTTCGTGTCACTTATTTGCTTTGCACCGTCGCTTAATTTTCCAGATAGCTCATGAGTGCCGTCTTGCACGGCTGAAATGCCATCTCCAAGCGTTTTGGAACCATCTGCCAGCTTGCCAGAACCGTCGCTAATTTGTCCCGCACCGTCGGCTAACTTTCCTGCTCCATTTTGAAGAAGCGGCATGCCGTTTTGCAAGGTGCCAAGACCTGCTGCCAGTTGACTCGTTCCGTCTTGCATGGCTGGAAGTTGTGCCGTCATCTGATTCAGGCCGCCTGCCAGCTGCTGACTGCCAGAGATGAGCTGTCCAGAATTCTGGTTGAGCATTTGAACACCGCCAGCCACTTTTGCCAAATTGGTTGAAATTTCTTGACTGCCGTCTTGAAGTTTCGATACACCATCACTGTTTAGCTTAGACAAGTTGCTTTCAACAGAGGCGCTGCCAGATGCGAGTTGTTCGCTTCCATGGATCAGACCGTTCGAGCCGTTTAGGCCGTTTTGGATCGTAGTCAGACCGCCGTTCAAGGTTTTAAGTTTTTGAACGCTTCCCTGAGTTTGGGTAATGAGCTGCGTTGTTCCGCCAGCAATTTCACTTGCTCCAGTTGAAAATTGGCCGATCGCACTGCCAACTTGATCCGTCTTTTGAATGAGCTGATCAATGCCCGCTTTCAGTTGTTTTAAGGATTCGTTTTGTTTGCTGTTCACTTGACCAGCACCAGTTGTTGCGCCTTGTTTAGCTGCTGCGACAATGGCTGCAAGTTCAGGATTGTTTGCATCGATTTTGTTAGTGGCGATCGCTTGCTGAATGGCCGCGTCCACCCCCTGATCGATGGCTGCTTCATAATTTTGGTTATTGCTTTCTTCAAGAGCCGCGAGCCCCGTTTGAACATTGCCGAGTGCTGCACTCAGCTGATTTTGATTGCCCGCATTGACCGCGTTATTTAAATCTTGAATCGATTTTTGGAAAGTAGTAACGCCCGTTTGAAGTTTTTCTAACTGGGCTTTGGCTTCTGGAGAATCGGCTTGATTGATGGCGTCTTGCACACCTTGCGCCGCCTGATCTACACCTGACGAAAGTTCTTTAAGATGCTGCGTGATTTCTTCCTGACCACCAGCTACTTTGCCCGCGCCGTCTTGTAGCTGCGTAACGCTAGAAGCCAGTGTGCCAATTTTAGCTGTTAATGTATGAGAACCATCTGCCAGTGTAGAGACTGGACTAAGCGCACGCACACCATCTGTATATTTCGTCAGACCGAGTGACAGAGTGTCAGCACCAGTTGCCAGTTGGTTTGCGCCATCTGCCGCCTGACTGACACCTGCATTCAGCTGATTCGCACCGTCCGCCAGTTTTGTGACACCATCTGCTGCTTCGCCGACTTTCATGCTCATTTCACTTGCACCGCTCTTGAAAGTGAGACTGCTTGATGCCAGCTTGCTTAGATTTTCTGTGATCGTCTGGTTGCCATCCGCCAGTTTAACCGAACCATCATTTAATTGATGGGCTCCGTCAGCCGCTTGGTTCATGCCGCTAGCCACTTCTTGTATTTTGGCAAAAATGGTTTTGGCATATTCTTTCGTAACACTTGTTGCGACTTCCGTTTTGAGCTGACTGGCACCTTGTTTGGTGACCACTTCGGCAATATAGTTTTGCGAAGGATTGATTTTATAGTCAAGTTGCATTTTCTTCGGATTGTTGTCTAAAACGGTTGCTGCATTGGCAGAAAAATCTTGCGGAATTGTGACGATCATATAATATTTTCCGTCTTGAAGACCTTTTTCGGCATCATGCTGAGTTGTAAAATGCCAGCCGAGATCTTTATTTTTCTTCAAGTTATCGACAAGTTCATTCCCGACA
Source organism: Listeria costaricensis (assembly GCF_900183385.1). GTDB lineage: Bacteria > Bacillota > Bacilli > Lactobacillales > Listeriaceae > Listeria > Listeria costaricensis. The sequence continues at coordinate 209,346 of NZ_FXUT01000010.1, read as the reverse complement.
TCCAGTGTTTTCCCTTGATAATCGACTTGTTTGTCCTCGTTGACAACAGCTACAGGTAGATTTCCCGTGCTGTTATAAGGATCCCAGACTGATTTCAGGAAAAAGGCACCATAGAGAATCGGAATAAACAAAATAACAGTTGTGGAGATGAGTAGGATCTTGTTGGATAAAAGTCTTTTCCACTCATTTTTTAACATATTCATACTTTCCTCACCACACGATAGAATTTAACTTTCCTGATTAAATAAATTCCAGTTCGTGGCAGGCAATTCGTGCTCCTCAAGCGTCTGTGTCAAAAGATCGGCAATGCTGATTTGGGCGAGATATTCACCCCATACTTGATCTGCTTGTTGGAAAACGTCGACTAAATTTTGTTCGCCTCGTTTAGCCGCATCTTCACGAATGCCGCCGAAAACGGATTTAATCAGACCGCTGTTTGGGAATGACGAATCAGTTCCTTCAACAGCTTCCACAATCTCGAGCAGACTGATTTTTTTAGGACTCCTTGCTAGAAAGAAACCGCCGTTATTACCGGGGACCGAACGAATAATGTTGTGGACCACCAGTTTACGCATGATTTTTTTCAAGTAAGAAGGTGAAACGGAAAGACGGCTGCTGATGGCATCGGATGCGAGCGGTGCCTGTGAATCCTGTGTTGAAAGTAAAGCAACGATGCAAGCGGCCTGTTCTAGTCCTTTCGTTAATTTCAAAATGATCACCTCGATTGATTTGCGGATAGTTAAATATCCAATAATTAGCATAGCACAATTATCCGTTTTTTGAATAGTCGGCGTCGCGATCTTGGTTAATTTGGATATTGATTATCTATTATGGATATTTAAAGTCTACATTGATTATAGTCGGATTTTCAGAAAATGCAAGAGGAAAAGCTTAATTTTTTCAAAAAAGTTTTCAAGAAATGTAATTTAATAATCTTTCCAGTAGTTTTCTTTCATGTTTATGGAAGGAGAAATCTCACTTGATCTAGAGTCAATTTCACAGTACACCTATAGAAGCACAAATTATATCAGAGGAACAGAAGAGAGTACTATGGTTTCTTTCATAGCAATTTATTTTAAAGTAGGCTCAGCATCGAGAATGAGCTGTTTTTGGAGGCGATCAAATCATTGAGGAATCAAGTTGTATTTTTTTGAATTGAATACAAAATTCTTGCAAAATGAGAGGGAAAATTTAATGTTATAATGAAGATAGACAAGTTATGAAAGTGGAAAGGAAGAAATTTTTATGATGCAGCTAACTGAAAATGACATTAAAAAGTTTTGGAAGAATACAGAAGAAAGTCGCAAAGATTTTATGTCAAAACCTCCAAGTAATGAACTTATTCAATGTATCGAAGCGACAGTTGGCTGGACGTTGCCGAAAGCTTATATTGAAATCATGCGTATTCAGAATGGCGGGCTTTTGAAAAAAAGGTTCTTCCAATGCAAAGACCGAACTGGGCATATACAAAAAACCGTCCAATGCGAGGGTTTATTAAGTATTGGAAATGATCGTCCTTTTTCCATCATGGAATTTTATGAGAGTGAAAAAAATGAGTGGGTTAGAAGTATTTTTACTCAAGGAGTCGTTATCGGTATCACATTTACAAGTATTGGCATGGATTACTTTTCATTGAATTATGTTAATAAAGGGAAGAATAATAAACCGCAAGTGGTTTTTCATACAAGAGAATGGAGAAGTCAAGAATGGCAACCCGTAGATTATGTACTGGCAGAGAGTTTTGAGGAATTTTTTACGGGATTAGTAAACAAACCAATGAAAATCCCCTTCGACAATGAGCGCTTTCAGTCCGCCTTATATAAAGAAGTGAAGCAGGCGTATGCAGCCCACTCCGAGCAGGCAGGTACAGAAGAATTAACGGCGTTTGGTTTGTATATGGATGATAGATGCAGTATGATTTCAAGTGCTGGGAATACAGCGGCCTATTTGGAAGCAGCGAGGGCGGAGGATCCTGAAAATCGCGCTGTCTATCAATATCTGTCAACCGAATGGCAATTTGAGGGGTGCCCTGATACTGATTTGTTTTCTGCATTAGACCGCATGCTACAGGATTATCATGGCATGCTGCTCAATGAACAGGGCTTGAAAAAATTTAGAAATGACTTGTTGGATCAATGCGTAGAGGTACTGGCTAGGCTGAAAAAGGAGAACTTTTTTCCTGAAAACCTGTTATTGATGGTCAATATTTCAAATGATGACCTGCCCAAAGCACGTTTTGAAAGGATTAAAAAGCAGCTCAATGGCGCCCATCTTCTTGATTAGCCTCTATCTTTTCACATTCAGATGCGCTATAATGGTAAATGTTTGAAAAAACACGTAGTTCGAAACCATCCTACGTAAAAAAACTAGGGAGAGAATGTAAATGAAAATCAAAACTATCACAGCAAACGCGATTGTGGCCGCACTTTATGTGGCAATGGGGCTCCTTGTAGCACCGATTGCTTTCGGGGCCATCCAATTCAGGCTACCGGAAATCTTCAACCATCTGATCGTTTTTAACAAAAAATACTTCTGGGGAATCATCGTCGGCGTTTTTGTCACAAATCTGTTTTTCTCCTCACTGGGCTGGTATGACCTGGTCTTCGGTGTGGGGCAGTCGATTCTTTCACTACTCATCACGATCGGCTTGTCAAAATTTGTGAAAAGTACGATTTGGCGCATGGTGCTGAATACGATCGTTTTCACAGTCACGATGGCAATCATTGCTTTCGAGCTGGTTCTTGTTTTTGAGTTGCCGTTCTTCTATACGTGGCTGACTTGTGCGATTGGCGAGCTGGTCATCATGGGAATCGGCATTCCACTAATGTACTGGATCGATCAGAAAGTACATTTTAATAAATTGATCGAAAAATAATCAAAATCCCGCGGTAAGCCATCATTAAAAAGGCTGCGCGGGATTTTTTGTGGCGGTTAAACCGAGTCCGTTAAAATCAGCCATTGATTGAGCGAATCGAAGCCGCTTACCATGAGCTGTACTTGGAGAAAACGGCAGGCATGCGGATTTTGGGCATGAAAATTAGCCGTTTCCTTTAATTGACCAAAAAACGCCGTTCCGTTAATTTGAAATCAAATACCTTGTGGGTAGAAAGCAAGGACGCTGACCGACAGCTTTTGACCGATATGGAAAAGCTGTTCCGCTTTTTCCCAGATTGGCTGATAGGGCTTTTTGGCATCGGCCCAAACCTGCTCGAACTCTTTTTTCGAGATATGAGTTGTCCATTCATCCACCTCTACACGGATATTTCCTTCAGCGAGAGTGTCACAGATACTGGAAATGAGAATCCGTCCACCCGGCTTCTTATCGACTTGCCGTTCAGCATAGCCATCATCCGATACTTCCAACCACGATTCAATTCCGTCAAGTTGGACAAAGAGATAATACATGCAAATAGCTCCAATCGTTTTCCTAATCGTAACAAAAAGAGACTTTTTTTTAAATCAACGTCTTTTTTTGTTCGCGAATAGCTGTTAGATCTGTGAAATGGACCTGAGAAACTTTTTCCTGCTGGCTGGATTCTGGCATTTCTACTTGATAACTGAATGTCTCTGTCTGGCCGTTTGCATCTGTCAGGGAAATATGGATGGTATGTGAACCGCTCGCTAAGTTGGCGGTTATTTGATGGGTCGTTTCGCTCGCTACTGAAACGCTACGACCATGATCGATTGCGTAAACGAGCTGCTCTTTTTCATCCGTATTGAAAAGAATCGTGACTTGGCCTTCTTCAATTTGAATGTAGGGCTCAGCAGCTGTATAGGTGTCAATTTGAAAAAGCGCCATCAGTTCGCTGCTCGTTTGCTCTGTGTAGGTTGCGAGAACAGGCTGATTGGCTGCTTTTACGAAGAGCGGGGCGGAAAAACATAAGGCAAAGACAAGTAGTGTGATGGTTAACTTAATTATGAGACGTTTCATCCGTTTTCCTCCCCTGCAAGCTTCGTTACTGACAGTTTAGCGAAAAAGTTTGAAAAAAATATGACCAATCCATTAAATCTTTTCTTGCAATGGCGGTTAAATCCAGTATGATTAAAGTAAAAAGGAGGGCATTATGGAATTAAATCATTTAGAAAAAAAGCTTCCAGCACGCATCAAAATTGTTTGGCAGATCAGTTATGCGATTTCAGCACTTATCTTTCTTCTTCTTTCAGCAGGCTTGCTGATTCTGCTCTATTTGACAGAGGTTTCACTGTGGTGGAGTTTGATTGGGTTTGGTTTTACAGCGGGCTATGCGGTGATCGTTTTTGGCTTTGTGATCCCATTTCGCTACAAGCGTTGGAGTTATCAGATCCGGCATGACGAAATTGAAATTCAGCATGGAATTATTTTTCGCAGTCGGACACTCATCCCGATGATTCGCATTCAGCACGTTGAAACAACACAGGGGCCGCTTTTGCGTAAAGAAAAATTAATGGCGCTGCAAATTACAACAGCAGCAGGCAGTCACACAATCGAGGCGGTTGATGCAGAAGAAGCCGATACGCTCCGTTATCACATTTTGGAGCTTGTAAAGGTGGCGAAAGAGGATGTTTGAGGAACGTCGTCTTCATCCAATCGCCCTCATCAAAGAGATTATCGTTAGCGTCCGGCAGAGCATCATTCCAATTATTGTAGGGGTGTTTTCATTATTTCGCGCAGCAACCGACCAAGGCTGGCTACCAATTTGGTCATACCCGCTGATAATTCTCTTTCTTATCATCCTGATTTTGGCACCGGCACTGATCAAATATGCCACGTTTCGCTATACGCTGGAAGAAGATGGCTTGCGTGTAAGATACGGCTTGATTTTTCGGAAAAATATTTACATTCCGTATGAACGGATCCAGACAATCCAACAGAAGCAGTGGTTTTTCTTCATGCCCTTCAATGTGACGCAGATTCTGATCGAAACGGCAGGCGGAAGCGGGAAACCAGAGGCCGATTTGAGTGCTGTACCCGTTCAGGTTGCAAAGGAATTAAAAGATCTGCGTGATGGCAAAAAAGCCGTACAGGAATCTGAACAACTAAGTGCAGTTGCAGAAACCGATATACATAAAAATCCCTTGGACGTGGAAGCACCGGATCCCGATGAGCTGCCAGATAAAACGGTCACGCTACGAACAAAGGAACTGATTTTGATGGCGGTCACTTCAAGTGGCGTATTCGGCGGTCTGATCATCGTGCTGGCTTTTAGCAGTCAATTTCAAGACCTTCTACCGAAAGATTGGCTGGAAAGTCAGTTTGAGCAGATTTGGAAAATGGGCCTGATCATCGTGACGATTCTTGTCGTCGTGTTGCTACTAATACTGTGGGGCATTTCGATCGTGGCAACATTATTCAAATATTTCCAATTCAAGCTGATGAAATATGAACACCAATTAGTAGTGGAAAAGGGACTCTTGCAGAGAAACCGCACGACACTGAACTTCAGTCGGATTCAAGGCCTTGTGATCATTGAATCACCGCTTAGACAGTGGCTGGGGCTAGTGGGCATCAAAGCGATTACTGCCGGCAGCTCAGGGGATGATGAACATTCAGGAGACATTCTGATCATCCCTATCATGAAGAAAACGGCGGCTTATGCGCTACTTCAAGAACTTTTACCTGACTATCATTTTGATATGACAGCAATTGAGCGGGCTCCTAAAACCAGTCTGCGCCATTTTTTGCAACTATATCTGGGCTGGACATTGGTGCTTTGCCTGATTCCGGCAATTCTATTCTTTCCGCTAGGGCTTGCGGCTTTGCTACTGCTTCTGCTGGTATTATGGAAAGCCGTACTCAGCTACCGAGCGACAGGATTCATGATCAGCGAGCGAACCATTTTGCTGCAAGCACGCCCGTTGTTTTCTAAGACGACTCATCTTGTCCGAAAAGAACGCGTACAGTCATTCCAAGTCCACCGAAGTATCTGGATGCGGCGTTCCAAAACTTGTCATGTCAACATGGCACTTAAATCAGGCAATGGCTCAGCACGCCCGTTTGTCCGCTATTTAAATGAGGAGCAGGCGCAATCCCTCTATGAATGGTATCGCCCGCAAAAAAGAAAATAAACGCATCACATAGAACAGGCTCGGAAATCCTGCCACATTTGCTGGCTTTTATAGGGTTTCCGAGTCTTTTTGTGTGGCTTTATGTTAAATCATCCACGTTTAAAGGGGATCTGATGTGCTGTTACTTACATGTCAAGTATGCTAAAATAGTAACGACTTGAACGAAAAAGGAGATGGCAGAATGAAGCGTATTATCATTATTGGTGGCGGATTATCAGGACTTGCTGCCGCATATACGCTTGAAAAAGAAGGTCAAGGCGAGGTCAGCTGGGATCTGTATGAACAAGCAGACCGATTTGGCGGAAAATTTGAAACTGTAAAGCGTGACGGCTTTCTGATTGAAAAAGGACCGGATTCTTTTTTGGCGCGTAAACCAGCAGGCATCGAACTCATCCGAGAATTGGGGCTAACCGATCAGCTGGTCACAAATAGCACAGGCCAATCCTTTATTTTTCATGATGGCAAGCTGCATCCAATTCCAGAAGGTGCTGTCATGGGAATTCCGACCGATCAAGCAGCCCTCATGAAAAGTACCCTCGTTTCCGAAGCCGGGAAAATGCGTGCGGTGCAGGAACGCGACCTGCCTTTTGAACCGTTGACAGATGATGTCTCACTTGGTGCTTTTTTTGAACAAAGATTCGGTTTGGAACTGGTGAAATGCCTGATCGAGCCGCTACTTTCCGGAATCTACGCAGGAAACATCTATCAAATGAGCCTACGATCGACCTTTCCACAATTTGAAGAGGCCATCCAGCGAGCCGGCAGTCTGATGCGCGGTTTGAAAATCCCTGAAAGCGTCCAACTAAAAACAACCAATACGAAAAATACGATTGGTGCTTTCCGAACGCTCAGAAACGGCTTGGCGGATCTTCCCGCGCAACTCGTCGCCAGTTTGCCGAAAGCCCATTGCCATACGAAAATGTCTGCCAAACAGGTGCTGCAAAAAAACGGCTGTCTGGAAGTCCATTTTGCAGATGGCACCATGGAAGAATGCGATAAAGTTTTGATTGCAGCAACCCATGATACACTGACGGCATTACTGGACCCTGAAACAACTGCCCCGCTTAGGGATGAACCGCTGGCGACCCTTGCAACCATTTCGCTGGCTTACGATAAAAAAGAAGGATTTGAACTGCCTGAAGGAACCGGCTATTTGGTCGCCCGGACGAAAAATTATGCGACGACGGCCTGTACATGGGTAGAAAAGAAATGGCCGCACATGGTACCAGATGGGAAAATGCTTCTTCGCGGCTTTGTCGGTAAGGCGGGGGAAGAACTCGTCAGCCAAAAAACGGATGAAGAACTGGTCGATCTAGTGCGTAAAGATTATCAGGAAATGATGGGCTTGAAAGAGACGCCGCTTTTTGCAGAAGTGAGTCGCATGCAAGACGCCATGCCAAGCTATACGGTCGGGCATAAAGAAAAGCTGGTCGCACTGAGCCGAAATCTCAAAACCCGCTATCCCGGTGTGGAATTTGCCGGAATGAGCTATCAGGGCGTTGGCATTCCTGACTGCATTGCCCTGGCGCGAAAAAAAGCACGGCAACTTTTAAAAGAGGTGACAGAATGATTAAAGGAATCGGCTTGGACATGATCGACTTGGATCGCATCCAGAAGGCCGTCACAAAAAATCCCCGCTTTATCGAGCGGATCTTAACTGAAAAAGAACAGCAGCTTTACAAGAAATATACGGGCACTCGCCAGGTGGAATTTTTAGCCGGACGTTTTGCCGCCAAGGAAGCCTATGCCAAAGCAAACGGAACCGGCTTTGGTGCTGCACTGAGTTTCCTAGATGTGGAGATTTTACAAGCGAAGGACGGGAAACCAGTGGTCGAAAAGCCAGCCCATCCAGAAGAGACGGTATTTATCAGCATTACCCACACAGGAAGATCAGCAGCAGCGCAAGTCATCATTGAAGGAAACAAATAAGGATGTGAAGAAAAGATGGTAACAGGGTGGCATCGTGATACATGGATCGAAGTAGATTTAGCATGTATTCGTACAAATATTAAAAATGAACAAAAAATCTTACCAAAAACAACCGACATTTGGGCGGTAGTCAAAGCCAACGCCTATGGACATGGGATGCTGGAAGTGGCAAAAGCGGCAAAAGAAGCTGGTGCCAAGGGGTTCTGTGTGGCCATCCTTGATGAAGCACTCGCCCTTCGCGCAGCCGGTTTTTCTGAGGAGCCGATCCTAGTGCTGGGTGCTGTCCGCGCAAAGGATGCAAGTCTTGCTGCCGAAAAGCGGATTTCAGTGACCTTGTTCGACCCGTCGTGGCTAGAGCAAGTGACAGAGACGGATGTTCCGCTTCGACTGCATCTGAAAATCGATACGGGAATGGGGCGGCTCGGTGTACGCAGTCAGGAAGAAATCAAACAAGCAGCAGAAAAAATCGCAGCAGATCCACGTTTTGAGTTAGAAGGCGTGTTCACCCATTTTGCCACCGCAGATCAGAAAGACACGGCTTATTATGACACGCAATTGCAACGTTTCAGGGAGGGCGTAGCCTGTCTGCCGAAAAAGCCAGCCTACATCCATGTCGCCAATTCAGCCACCAGCCTGTTGCATGATCAAGCAGATTTCAATGTCGTCCGATTTGGCGTTTCCATGTACGGCATGTCACCATCAGATGAAATTAAAGATATCTTACCATTTGAGCTAAAACCAGCGCTCAGTCTTAAAACCCGCATGGTGCAAGTCAAGGAGCTGCATCCTGGCGACCATGTCAGCTACGGCGCCACCTATGAAGCAAAAGCAAACGAATGGGTCGCCACGCTGCCAATCGGCTATGCAGATGGGATCATTCGGCACTACAGCGGTTTTTCTTTTTTGGTAGACGGCCAGAAAGTGCCCATTGTCGGGCGTGTCTGCATGGATCAGCTAATCGTTCGGCTGCCAAGGGAGTATCCGGTGGGAACCGTTGTGACCCTCATTGGCCAATCGGCGGAACAAGCGATACTGGCAGATGAGATTGCGCGCCATTTGGATACGATTAATTACGAAGTGACCTGCCTGCTAAGTGACCGGGTCCCTCGTATTTATAAAGAAAATAACCACTTTTAAAAAGGCATTAGACGTGCTTTTAAGTGGGAAGATGTTTATAATAAAAGAGTAATGCCATTTGACTTAGAGTAGGTCAAAGGGTCTTCTGCCGCTTTAGGACTATAAGCTAAATTATCACTTTTTTAGTAAGAGAATTAACAAAAATGCTTTTCTAAAAGAAGCTGTAATGGTACGATAGAGTTATTAGAAACATGGATGCAGCTTTGGGGGTGTAAGACGTGTTAGAAAGAGATTCGAAACACGAGATCTCAGTAATTTTGACGGAAGAATTGATTCAAGAGCTCGACCTTGTCGTCGAAAAGGAAAAAGTGGGGCGAAGTGAAGTGATCAGAGAAGCGACACAATTATTCTTGAAGCAGAAGAAAGCACGTGAAATGCGCGACGAAATGAAGCGCGGCTATACGGAAATGGCAACCATTAATTTTGCCATCGCCTGTGAATGCACACATGTTGAAGCAGAAGCTGAAAATCGGAATATTGATATTTTAGGAGGTTAGGTCAGTGGTGAAGCGTGGGGATGTCTACTACGCGGATCTTTCCCCCGTGGTCGGAAGCGAGCAGGGGGGAATTAGACCAGTTCTCATCATTCAGAATGACATTGGCAATAGGTTCAGTCCAACAGTGATTGTAGCTGCCATCACGGCGAAAATTCAAAAGGCCAAGCTGCCCACACACGTTGAAGCCATGAAAAAAGACGGCTTTGACCGCGATTCTGTTATTTTACTTGAACAGATTCGTACGATTGATAAACAGCGCCTGACGGACAAAATCACTCATTTGGACGATGAGCTAATGGAAAAGGTAGATCGAGCGCTTGAAATCAGTCTTGGTGTAGTGGAATTTTGACCAGATCCAGTTAGCCGTAATTGAACCGAGCAGGAAAGTCCAGTTTGATGACAACGGGCAAAAGATTCGCAGGACAGATGAGTTTGATCGTTATTCTTTAAAACGGGTTTCAGGTGAGAATATTTACATAAGTAAGTCTAGTACACATAATCGCATGTCTGAGAAGCCTGACATAAGAAACGATTGCTTGGTTATTTGGCACGTTTTTTATGGCAGGTTTTTTTAAAAGTCGGATAACGTATTTGATCGTCAAAACAGAAAGGTTGGAAAAGTTGAATGTATAAAGATTTTGCAAACTTCATTCGTCTGAATAAGGAGAGTCTCCTTGAAGAGTGGATGGCAGAAATGAAAAAACAGACGGATCCGCAAATAATGCAGATTACTTCTGAGGTCATGTATGAAGAAACGAGCAAGGAGTTTATTGACTTGATCGTTGTAAGTGTCACAGAAGCAGGCAGCGCTTTTAATGAAAAGCTGGATGACTATGCGGAAAAGATTGTCCATTTAGGCTGGTCCATACATTTTGTAACCACAGGATTACGTGTTTTTGGTCTCTTGGTCTATAAAGCCATGCGAAATGAAGAGTTGTTTGTCAAACGAGCAGAAAATTTAGAAGACGATGCCTATTATCGCTTTGAAAGCTGGCTGTCTTCCATGTATAATCAAGTAGTAACAGCTTATGCTAATACATGGGAAAAAACGGTATCCATTCAAAAAATGGCTTTGCAGGAGCTTTCTGCCCCGCTGCTTCCAATTTTTGACAAAATTTCCGTTATGCCGTTGATCGGTACCATTGATACGGAACGCGCCAAGCTGATCATGGAAAATCTTTTGATCGGTGTCGTAAAAAATCGCTCGGAAGTTGTGCTGATTGATATTACAGGCGTGCCGGTCGTTGATACCATGGTGGCGCATCATATCATTCAAGCTTCAGAAGCCGTGAGACTGGTAGGCTGTCAGGCCATGCTTGTGGGCATTCGACCAGAAATTGCCCAAACGATTGTTGCTCTGGGGATTGAACTTGATCAGATCATTACAACGAATACATTAAAAAAAGGAGTAGAACGGGCACTTCTTTTGACAAACAGAAAGATAATAGAAAAAGAGGGGTGAGTGTAGTGGGAATTCCAATTTTAAAACTAGGTGAGTGCTTACTGATTTCCATTCAAAGCGAGCTGGACGACCATACTGCGGTTGAATTTCAGGAAGATCTACTCGCGAAAATCCATGAAACATCGGCACGAGGAGTGGTCATAGATATCACATCGATTGATTTTATCGATTCCTTCATTGCCAAAATTCTGGGAGATGTCGTCAACATGTCGAAGCTGATGGGCGCCAAAGTCGTTGTGACAGGCATTCAGCCGGCGGTGGCGATCACACTAATTGAGCTGGGGATTACCTTTGAGGGTGTTCTTTCTGCCATGGACCTTGAAAGTGGTCTGGACAAATTGAAACAGGAATTGGGGGAATAATTATGACATTCCAATCCTGTGTAAAAATCATTAATGAATGGGACATCGTGGCCGCACGCCAGCTTGGAAGAAAAATATCAAAAGAGATCGGTTTTGGAACCGTCGACCAAGCGCGAATCACGACAGCCATTAGCGAACTTGCACGGAATATCTTTCTCTATGCGGGAAATGGAGAAATTTGCATTCGCAAAGTAGCAGAAGGAACAAAAAATGGTCTGGAAATCATTGCCAAAGATCATGGACCAGGGATTATGGACATTCGCAAAGTGATGCAGGATGGTTATACGACCTCAGGCGGGCTTGGAGCAGGTCTTCCAGGAGTGAAGCGGCTGATGGACGATTTTGATATCGAATCAAAAACAGGTGGAGATGAAAAAGGCACGATTATCCGTGCAACCAAGTGGGTTCGGTAGGGGGAGCTAGACAGAATGGAAAACGGCTTTGAATCAAAATATCGCCAAATTTTATTAGACTATCTGAAACATCAGGACGAGGAAATTCTTTACAGCTGTGATAAATTGACCAAAGAAGCGCTGGAAGACATGATTCCGCCAGAAGAAATCGTGAATATGCACCGGGCGATTTTGGAAGAGTATGATCCTGAGATGGCCGATTATGTACGTCAGTCATTTGATGTGCTGCTTGAGACGATGGTGGGATATGGCCTTGCCTATCTGGAACACCTGAGTCTTCGCACCGAACAAAAGGCTTTGAAAAGTGAAATTGCCCAGGCGGAAACAATGCAGAAAACATTGATGAAATCCGATTTGCCAAAAAGGGAGCATTTGTCATTCGGCGTGGTAAGTGTTGCGGCCAGACAGATGAGCGGTGATTACTACAGCTTTACGGAAGAAGATTCGGCGATTGGTGTAGCGCTTGCCGATGTGATTGGTAAAGGTATTCCGGCAGCATTCAGCATCTCCATGATCAAATATGCGCTGGCCGGTCTGATCGGTGAAGAACGCGAACCGTCGAACGTACTGAAAACGTTAAATGAGATTGCGGAAGAAAATATCAATGATAATATGTTTATCACGATGTTTTATGGGCTCTATCATGAAGACACCCATATTTTTGAGTATGGGTCGGCTGGGCATGAAGTGGGCCTTTACTATCAAGCGGCAGAAGGCATATTTTCTGACTTATATGCACGAGGACTGCCGCTTGGTGTTGATAAAAATGCGCCCTATCGCCGTTTTGAGAAGCATGTCCAAAAAGAGGACATTATTTTTATCATGAGTGATGGGGTGACTGAATCTCGCACAGAAGGCGGTTTTATCGAACGGGATGAGCTAACGGCACTTTTTGCCAGATACTTATCGCTTGAGACACAAGAAATGGTCGAGGAGATCTATAATCAGCTGCTCAAAATGCAAAATTTTATCCTGCGTGATGATTTTACGCTGATTTGTATCAAAAGAACGGCCTAAATAAGTTTGAGGTTTTTATATTAGGGTAAATAGCTCTGGTATACCAAAATTGATGGGGTGAAAAACACATGAATATTCGAATTGTAATGAAGAAGGAAGAAAGCAGCTTTGCTGAAGCATTCGTGTCCGGTGAGATCGATGCCTACACTGCACCGAAATTAAAAGAAGCGCTTGAAAAGTATCAGGATCGTGAACACTATGAACTCCGAGTGGATCTGGCTGATGTCGGCTATATGGATTCTACTGGTCTTGGTGTATTTGTTGGACTTTATAAAAATTTGCGCGCAAAAGAAAGCGAGTTAATCTTGGTAAACCTGTCAGATCGGCTTTATCGCCTATTTGAAATTACTGGTTTAACCGATATCATCGAAATCAAAAATGTAGAGGGTGAAACAGATGGCAACAATGTACGACAAAATTGAACTGAAAATACCTGCAAGAGCTGAATACGTTGGGCTTGGCCGATTAACACTTTCCGGTATCGCCAGCAGTGCCGGTTTTTCCTACGAAGCGATTGAAGATTTAAAGATTGCCGTAAGCGAGGCGATTACGAATTCTGTCAAGCATGCATTTAAAGATCGTGAAGATGGTGAAGTGAAGGTTTCTTTTAACATTTACGAGGACCGGCTTGAGGTAGTGGTCACGGATCAGGGGGACAGCTTTGATCTGGAAGCAAGACGAAGCGAGATCGGCCCTTACGATGGAGACGAGGAACTTCGCATTGGCGGACTAGGATTATTTTTAATTGAAACATTGATGGATGACGTCAAACTTTATTATGACAAGGGAGTTTCTGTCGTCATGACCAAATATATCAATGAAAAGCAGGTGGAGGAGAATGCAGAAAGTGTCTCAACCTGACAAAACAGGAAAAGAACAAGTATACGAATGGATCGAAGCTTACCAGCAAACTGGCGATGATGCGGCCCAGCACGAACTTGTCATGCACTATAAAAATTTGGTCGAATCCATTGCCCGAAAGTACTCGCAAGGGAAAAGTTTTCATGAAGACCTGGTTCAAGTCGGCAATATCGGCCTATTAGGTGCGATCCGCCGCTATGATGCGACTTTCGGCAAAAGTTTTGAAGCATTCGCAGTTCCGACGATCGTTGGGGAAATCAAACGCTTCTTGCGAGATAAAACGTGGAGCGTACACGTGCCCAGAAGGATCAAAGAACTTGGCCCTAAAATCAAAAATGCGGTGGAAGAGTTAACACGTGAACTGCAAACCTCGCCGCAAATTAGTGATATTGCCAACTTTATCGGTGCTACAGAAGAGGAAATTTTGGAAGCAATGGAAATGGGCAAGAGCTATCAGGCGCTTTCCGTTGACCATTCGATCGAAGCGGACTCTGACGGAAGCACGATTACACTTTTAGATGTAGTCGGCAATGAAGATGACGGCTACGAACAGATTAATCAAAGGATGCTCCTTGAAAAAGTTTTGCCCGTACTGGATGAACGTGAACAGAAAATCCTGCAGTTTACCTTTATTGAAAATCGCAGTCAAAAAGAAACCGGCGAAATGCTGGGAATTTCCCAGATGCATGTTTCGCGGATTCAGCGGCAGGCGATTCGTAAACTTCGGGAAGCGCTGCAAAATGAGGATGTGGACGAATAATGCCGGATTTACGAGATCTTGCAGCTAACGTTGAACTATTCACTTTTCAAAGAGCAAAATCCTTACAGCAGTATTGTGGAGATATGTATTATTATCTCGAAAAAGATCACCAGTTTCTCTGCGTACTAGCAGATGGTCTGGGCAGTGGTCATGAGGCGCACAAATCGGCTTTGGCGGCCATTGAAGTCATTCGTTCAGCCCCAGAAGAAGATCTGCTGACCATGATGAACAGTGCCAATCAGGCGGTTGCTTCCTTACGTGGCGCGGCAATTGCCATCATTCGAGCGGATTTGGAGAAGGCAAGAATCACCTATAGCGGGATGGGCAACATTCGTTTTTTCCTGATCGGTCAAGATGGCAAACTAGTCTATCCGCTTTCGACCACCGGCTATCTGTCCGGTCGTAGGCAGCGCTTTTCTATTAAGAATTTTCACTATAAGCCGGGCACCAAGTTTTTGATGCATTCGGATGGACTCGTACTTGACCACGTTAAAAGCTATCTGGAATCACCGCTTTGTGTGGTAAAAACCGGTCATCAAATCGAGCAGACGATTCAGGCGATTCCAAGTGACGATGTAACTTTCTTGCTTGGAAAGTTCCCAAATATATAAATAAAAGAGGCCCATAAGTCGAGCGAGTCAAGCAAACATGTGACGACGACTTTTCAAAAGGCCTCTTTTTTGATGTGCGCTTGAAGGAATAAATATGATAAACTAGATAGGATAAGCGACGAGGAGGTCCAGCAAAAGTGGAAAAAGAACAAACTGAAAAAATCATGCAGATCATATATCGTGAACTGCCCTATGCCAAAAAACAAATCGATGCTGTTATTGCGCTGATGGAAGAAGGGAATACCGTTCCTTTTATCGCCCGTTACCGGAAAGAACGCACGGGGAGTCTAGATGAGGTAGCCATTCAGCAAATCGAGGACAGCTACCAATATGCAACAAAACTTGAAACACGTAAAGAAGAGATTCTGCGACTGATTGCCGAACAGGAAAAACTGACACCAGAGCTTGAGGCAGCCATACTGAAAGCAGATAAACATCAAACCTTGGAAGACCTTTATCGCCCGTACAAGCAGAAAAAACGGACCAAAGCAACCATCGCCAAGGAAAAAGGATTGGCTCCACTGGCGGAATGGCTGAAAACTTTTCCAAGCGGGTCACTGGAAGAAGAAGCAAGCAAATACCTTTCAGAGGAAAAAGGAGTCGACAGTGCTGCAGTAGCTCTCGACGGCGCCCATGAGATTCTTGCTGAAGAAATCAGTGATGAGCCTAAGTTCCGCGTCTGGATTCGTAATTTCACCCGCAAATTCGGGATGATCAAATCGGTTGTCAAAGATGAAACGAAAGACGAAAAGAAAGTCTATGAAATGTATTACGACTATATCGAACTAATCACAAAAGTGGCTCCCCATCGAACGCTCGCTTTTAACCGCGGTGAAAAAGAAGGCATCTTGCGCGTCAGCCTCCAAATAGACCCGACCAAAATTATGGCCTTCTTACAGGAGGCGCTTATAAAAGGCAGCGGCCCAGCAGTCGAGCGGATCACATTTGCCTATGAGGATGCCTATAAACGATTCATCGGCCCAGCGATCGAGCGGGAAATCCGTGCTGAGCTGACTGAAAAAGCAGAAGATCACGCCATCCAAATTTTTGCAGCCAATCTGCGCAAACTGCTCCTTCAGCCGCCCCTTAAAGGTAATGTAATGCTCGGAGTCGACCCGGCCTACCGCACTGGTTGCAAATTAGCCGTACTGGATCCAACCGGCAAAGTGCTGGAAATCGGCGTTATCTATCCGCACACATCGAAGCACCGCCGCCCAGAAGCAAAGACCAAGGTGGCCGAGCTGCTCCAAAAATATGCCATTACAGTCGTTGCGATTGGAAACGGCACAGCCAGCCGCGAAACGGAACAATTTATCGTGAGTACTTCAGGAGAGCGGCAGCACAGCTTCTTACTGTATCGTGAATGAGGCAGGTGCCAGCGTTTATTCCGCCAGTGAGATTGCCCGCGAGGAATTCCCTGACCTGCAAGTAGAAGAAAGAAGCGCCGTATCGATCGGCCGCCGTCTGCAGGATCCACTAGCCGAGCTGGTAAAAATCGATCCCAAATCCGTCGGTGTCGGTCAATATCAGCATGATGTCTCCCAGAAAAAGTTGAGCGAGGCACTGACCTTTGTCGTTGAAACAGCCGTGAACCAGGTGGGCGTCAATGTCAACACGGCATCCCCGGCTCTTTTGCAATATGTCGCAGGACTCAACAAAACGACCGCTCAAAATATCTTTAAATACCGCGAAGAAAATGGCCCGTTTCTTGCACGAACAGCGCTTAAAAAAGTGCCGCGCTTAGGTGCCAAATCTTATGAACAAAGTATCGGCTTTATTCGGATTTTGGAAGGGAAGAATCCGCTCGACAAGACGGCCATTCACCCGGAAAGCTATCCTGCGGCTGAAAAGGTCATCGAAGCAGCCGGCTTTACCTTAAAAGATATCGGCACAGCAGAACTTGCCGCAGCCCTAAAAGCACTCGATCAGGCACGGCTTGCGGGACCTTTGGAAGTTGGTGCAGAAACGCTGGCGGACATCATTGCTGACCTGGCTGCACCGGGCCGCGATTTGCGAGACGAGCTGCCAGCACCGCTTTTGAAAAAAGATGTGATTACGATGGAAGACCTGTCTGAGGGCATGGAGCTTCAAGGAACCGTGCGCAATGTGGTCGATTTTGGTGCCTTTGTCGATATTGGCGTGAAACAAGATGGGCTCGTCCATGTCTCCAAACTCAGCAATAAATTTGTGAAGAATCCGCTCGATATCGTTTCAGTCGGCGATGTTGTGACAGTTTGGGTAGAGGACGTCGATGTGAAGAAAAATCGGATCGCCTTGACCATGGTGAAAAAATAAGAAAAAGCCCGGCAAATGAAATGACTGAGTGGACTCCGAGTAGTTAGACCAAAAAATCTAACTACTCGGAGTCAGCTCAACCCATCATACTTGCGGGGCTTCTTTCTCCTGATGAAATTGTGCGGACAGTTCCCGAACGCAAAAAAGCTTCGGTCCGATTTCACGTGCCTGCCAGTAACAATACTTGGCTTCTTCCAACTGACCTGATTGGAAAAGTAGTCGAGCCTTTTCGGCATAGCATTCAGCCCGTACACGCGGTACTTGGCCCAATTTTCCTTTTAAATGGGCATCTAACGCATGAAGATAGTGTGCTTCTTCACCGTGGCTCTTTAAAATCAATAAATTCATTGTTTCACCAGAGCGCTGAACTTTTTTCGCTTCGACCTGTTTTAAATAATTGTAGCGTTTCTCCGCCTGCTTTTGAATGGAAGGATCATCCAGTGCAAGCCCGCATCGCATTTCCAGTACTAAATAATGCATTCTCGGAAAAAACGCAAGTGACTGATAATCAATCTCCGAAAGTTGCTGACAGGTTTTTTCTGGTTCACCACAATAAAAGAATCCTTTGGCGATCTGGATTTTAAAGAACTGTTTGGCGGACTTTTTCGGTAGAAGTGTTACAAGCTTTTGAAAGAGCTCAATATAGGCTTCCGGCTCGCACTTTACATCTAAAACTTGGTAAAATTTTTGCGACCAAACCTGAATGGACTTGCGGTAAATCCAAATGACTAAAATGATGCCGATTTCGATGCCAAACATCAGATCAAAGCTCATGAAACCTAGCAAAAAAAGGATGATGCAGACAATTAAAAGAATGAGTAATGCTATACGCATGATGAGATGCTTTTTTCGCTTTTTCCGATACGTCTCAAAAAGCTGCTGCACATACGCATGGGGGTCATACTGTTCCAAAAGACGTCACCTCAAATGTAGTTTTATCAAATTTTATTGTAGCATAGGAAACTCGCTAATGAAAGGAGCCACCATGAACGAAACAGATTTGCAAGCACTTGTCGAACAAATATCCAGCGACTTTTTCGCGAAACCATTTTGCCATCAAGCTCGCTTTAATCCTCGTCTTCGCACAACTGGCGGACGCTACCTGTTAAAAAGCCATGACATCGAAATCAATCCCAAATATTTGGAAGCGCGTGGGGAAGATTACCTGGTAGGCATTATTAAGCATGAACTTTGCCACTATCATCTTCATTTGGAAAAGAAGGGCTATCAGCATCGCGACCAGGATTTTCGCCGCCTAATGAAGAAGGTAGGGGCACCACGATTTTGTCAGCCGCTTGATACAGCAGTTAAGGTGCAAGTCTATCAATGTACTTCCTGCCAAACAGAAATCATCCGCCGGCGCCGATTTCAAGAAAGCCGCTATAAGTGCGGAAGGTGTGGCGGCAAGATTCGCTATCTCGGGCCACGCACGCAAACAGTCGACAGCTGAGCATTTAATTTTCACTTGCAATATAATGAAAAAATCCATATAATGGAAACAGTGACTGACTTTTGATTTTTCCACAGTAGCTCAGTTGGTAGAGCAATCGGCTGTTAACCGATCGGTCGCAGGTTCGAGTCCTGCCTGTGGAGCTTATTTGGAGAAGTACTCAAGTGGCTGAAGAGGCGCCCCTGCTAAGGGTGTAGGTCGCTCGCGCGGCGCGAGGGTTCAAATCCCTCCTTCTCCGCCAGATAAAATTTCCCTGTAGACAAGTATTTGTTTGCAGTTTTTTTATTTTATACTTCTATCACAAGTAGATTACAAACTTATTGACTGCGCCTGAAATGATTTTCCAGATTATTCACTATCGCTAGTGGGGAATTTTAAAAAAATTAAGATTTATCATATTTGGAGGTCACAATGAAAAAAATGACAGCTGCTGAAAAAAATAAAATTATGAAAGATTGGTTATCAAATTTCTCTGGATATGAAAAATACAAGCCGTTACATTTAATAAAGCGAAATGGTCCTATACTAACAGGCATATACCTTCAACCAGTTATGAGAGGTGAAATGTACTGTCCTATTTTTCATACACACTCATTGTTAGTTCCTTCAGATGGAGTATTATCTTTATGTTGTGCATCTTCTTTGTTAAATAAAAAGGGTGCAAGGGAAGCGATTAGCCCTCTAAGACATGAGGCACAATTAAACGAAATTATTGAAGCATTCGTCATACAGGAACCGCTAAGCACTAAGCGAGAAATTGATTTTTATAATCTGAATGAATTTTATTTGGCGTTTATAAGAAAGACCAAGCAGCCTTTCATGGATGCGATGTATGGAATGGTACTGACGGCCTATTATTTTAATAAACTCGATTTATTTGAGAAAAATATATTATTTTGTAAAAATATCATTTCATCGTGGCCAGCAGATGTGCAGGCGAGTGTTGGGGGAGACGAATGGGAACATAAAATAAGAACGATGGCGGACCATGAAAAGTTAAAAAAAACATTTGAAAATGAACTTTACTCGTTAGGTCTGGAAAAAATGTACGATTTTTGTATTTACTAGACTGCAAGAGCTTGTTCTTTAAAAGCGATTTATTTTGTCGTATTTTCAGTCAAACAGACATCTTGCTAACACTTCCTTATACTGCGGCCTCTCTTTTAGATAAGGAAGGATAGGGTGAAACTTAGTTATGCATGATAAGTAATGAAGATTTGCGCACAATTTTAGACTTGTTCCACCTCTTCTGCCAGTTGCTTTTAAACGGGGTTCATGGTAAGGTTAAAGTTGGAAACAAGCTTTCTGTAAACCATGTGTTTACGGTTTTTTTATGTGGATAAAGAAGAAACTGACAGTTGCTGATAAATTTTTTTATTGATAAACTAAAGAAAGTTTGAAAAAGCGATAAGCAAAGAAGGTGAAGAAATGGTAAAACCTGTTGTTGCGATTGTAGGAAGACCAAATGTCGGGAAGTCGACCATTTTTAATCGCATTGTCGGCGAACGAGTATCGATTGTCGAAGATGAGCCGGGCGTGACACGTGACCGGATTTACAATACAGCAGAATGGCTGGGGAAAGAATTTAATATTATTGATACTGGCGGAATTGATCTTGGTGATGAACCGTTTTTAGCACAGATTCGTGCACAAGCGGAAATTGCGATTGATGAAGCCGATGTGATTATTTTGATTGCAAGCGGTCGAGAAGGTGTGACTGATGCCGATGAACAAGTAGCGAAAATCCTTTACCGCTCGAATAAGCCGGTCGTACTGGCCGTCAATAAAGTCGACAATCCGGAAATGCGCGATCAGATTTATGATTTTTATGCACTCGGTTTTGGCGAACCGTTTCCAATCTCCGGCTCACACGGCTTGGGATTAGGGGATTTACTCGATGAAGTAATCAAGCATTTTCCAGCAGAGGACGAAACGGAATATGATGAAGATGTCATCAAATTTAGCCTGATCGGTCGACCGAATGTTGGGAAATCATCGATCATCAATGCACTCCTAGGTGAGGAACGCGTAATCGTTTCAAATGTAGCTGGGACAACGCGTGATGCCATTGATACAAGCTATACTTTTGAAGATCAAGATTATGTCATGATCGATACAGCCGGCATGCGTAAGCGCGGCAAAGTTTATGAGAATACAGAAAAATACAGTGTTTTGCGGGCGATGCGAGCGATTGAACGTTCCGATGTCGTCTTGGTGGTTTTAAATGCCGAAGAAGGAATTCGCGAGCAAGACAAAAAAATTGCCGGCTACGCACATGAAGCAGGACGGGCCATTATTATCGTGGTCAATAAATGGGATGCGATTGAAAAAGACGAAAAAACCATGAATAAATTTATGGAAGATATTCGTGAACACTTCCTGTTCATGTCCTATGCCCCAATTGTCTTCGTTTCAGCCCTTACGAAAAAACGTTTGACGAACTTATTCCCAGTCATCAATCAAGTGAGTGAAAACCATGCACTGCGCGTACAAAGCAGCATGCTGAATGATGTGATTGCGGATGCTGTGGCGATGAATCCAGCACCGATGGAAAAAGGCAAACGCTTGAAGATCTTCTATACGACACAAGTAGCCATCAAGCCGCCTGCGTTTGTTGTTTTTGTCAATGAGCCGGAACTGATGCACTTTTCATACGAGCGCTTTTTAGAAAACCGCATTCGCGAAGCCTTCCCGTTTGAAGGTACGCCGATTCGTGTCATTCCGCGCCGCCGTAAATAAAAGCGTGAAGGAGAGCATGATGATGAAAAAAATTGCAGTACTTGGAGCAGGAAGCTGGGGAACCGGCCTTGCCATGGTATTAGCCGACAATGGTTTTTCTCCCATCATTTGGGGGAATAAACAAGCCGTAGTTGATGAAATTAATGAAAAACATACCAATGCCCATTATTTGCCTGATCGCCTCTTGCCAGAAGCTATCAGTGCGACCTTATCACTCGAGCAAGCTTTGCAGGAAACAGAAGTGGTCGTCGTGGCAGTTCCAACCAATGCCATGCGGGAAGTAGCTAAGCAATTGAATCAGGTGCTTACTGCCCCGCAAATTATCGTCCATGTCAGCAAAGGAATCGAGCCGGATACCAATTTGCGGATGAGTGAAGTTCTTGCCGAAGAAATCGCTCCTGAAAAACGAACTGGGATTGTCGTATTATCTGGACCGAGTCATGCGGAAGAAGTGGCCTTGCGCCATCCAACGACGCTTTGTGCCAGCAGTACCGATATGACACTTGCTAAAAAAGTACAGGACATTTTTATTAACAACTATCTGCGTATTTATACAAATGAAGATGTCATCGGAGCAGAGATTGGCGGAGCCCTTAAAAACATTATCGCACTGGGCGCCGGCATTTCGGATGGTCTCGGGTACGGTGACAACGCCAAAGCAGCCCTTATGACGCGTGGTATGGCAGAAATTACCCGACTGGGAGCAGCGGCGGGTGCTGATCCACAAACGTTTTACGGACTGACAGGTATCGGTGACTTGATTGTCACCTGTACGAGTGTGCATTCACGGAACTGGCGAGCTGGCAACATGCTGGGCAAAGGCCAAAAATTGAATGAAGTTCTCGACAACATGGGCATGGTCGTCGAAGGTGTTCGAACAGCCAAAGCCGTCCAGCAGTGGTCGGAAAAGCTTCAGATCGATATGCCGATTTCAACAGCCATTTATGAAGTACTATTTGCCGATAAAGACCCGCGTGAAGCAGTTGACGGACTAATGGGTCGCGAGAAGAAAGAAGAAAAAGAGAATTTTTAAGCACTGAAAGATCGTCTAGCGGCGGTCTTTTTTTGTGTTTTTGATTCTATTCATTAGCCAAGAAAGAGAATACTGATCAGAATATTGTTCGATTTGTGCTTTGGATAAATTTAACTATCTATAAATAGCTTTTCAATGGGATTTTGGATTAGTTTTTGGAAAATTTTGTAATTATCCTATTGTATCATCGTATTCATTCTGTTATATTAAAATTAAATCTACGGGAAAGGAGAGTCTCTATTAGAAAATAATCAATCAAAATAACTGTTTTATCGCATTAAAAGTAAGATTTTTTAGAAAATTTGATGTTTTTGATAAAAAGTCGATTTGTAAACACAGACACGGATTATGAACAACCTAGAATAAACAAAAAGTCTGCCTTCAAGCCACGAGACACGGAAATAGGAAGAATTTCACGCCCCATGACAAACGAAAAGGAGACAGATATGAAAAAAAAAAGGGATTTCTAACACTGATAGCCAGTATGCTCATTCTATCACTCATACCGGCATATCAACCAACTGCAGAAGAAGCACAGCCAACACGGGATACGATTGAAAAACGTCAAAAAGAAAGTCAACAAGCACCAACAGAAATGACAGAGGAACGTCAAGAGCAAGAAATTGTGTATGATAATCATGATGGTACATTTACCAAGCAAATTTTTACCGACCCTGTACATATGGAGGAAGATGGAAAATGGGTGCCCATAGACCCGACGCTTGAAGAAGATTCAGAAACAGATACCATTCATACAAAGCAAACCAACATGCCTGTAGATTTCCTGTCTCAAATGGAAAATGGTGTCTATCAGGAAATCAAGGAATCAGAAAAAGAAGTCCGGATGGCTTTTAAAGGGGCCAAGCATGGAGATGAAGAAGTGGCGGCAACGGATGTCGCTGCTAGTTTTGAAGAGAATCTTTTAACTTATCCTGAGGTTTTACCCAAAATTGATTTGCGGCAGCGCACGTTTAACCGCTCAATTAAAGAAGATTTAGTTTTACAGGAGAAAAATTCATTTGACACCTATCTTTTTGAACTGGAAACGAAACTTAAAGTAACCCTTGAAGAAGACGGCTCAATCACGCTGAAAGATTCACAAGGGGAGACTCATTATACACTTCCAAAGCCAATGATGGCAGACGCCTTCGTTGACGAAAAATCAGGCGAAGCACACACGTCCGATCAGGTTTATTTTGAACTGGAACCGCTGACTAAAACCGTTTATCAGATCCGCTTAAAAGTTGATCAAGAGTGGCTGCAAGCTGATGAACGCGTCTATCCAGTTTCGATAGATCCTTCGATTCGCCTAGATGATATTTACAATGCCAATGTCAACAGCCCCCAACCAAATAATAATTATATCGGCAGCAAACTGTGGGACGAAGGGCAGCAGGCTTATACACTGAAAGTCGGGCAGTATGACGCGTCGACAGGGAACAATTTTGCCTATCTGAAATTGGATACTTCCACGCTGAATAAAGCGACTATTGAAAAAGCTGAGCTGAAAGTATTCAATAAATGGCATGCTTACACGAATACCTCAAATGTCATGTATGTGGATGAGGTGAAAAGCAGCTGGTCCCCTTGGCAAGTCACATGGAACAAACGGCCGGCTGAGCAAAATATCGCCCAAACCAATGTGGGACGCGGTAGCTGGGCGACCTTTAATGTAAAAGATACCGTTCAAGCTTGGGCGAATGGGACGCGGCAGAATTATGGCTTTAAACTGGCCACAAAAGCGCAGCAGGATCACTGGAAGAAAATCATTGCCAGCGAAAATAACAGCCAAATTCCCTATTTGGAAGTGACCTACAGCTATCCGCGACCAGAAAAGCCGACCATTCAAACAACTTCAAATGGCGAAGGTACAGGAACTGGCAATCTGGCATTCAGTTGGAAAGCCGTTCCAGGTGCGACCAGCTATACACTTGTCCTCGCAAACGGCCATTATGACCAAGAAATCAATGTCGGCAACGTTACCTCCTACTCCACAAAAGGGAAAAAACTTTACCCGACTGCTGAGCAATTAGCGCAAGGTGAATTTGAATTCCGGGAAGATGGAAAAGGAACCGATTTTGCGATTGATCCAAGACCTCTTTATGAAAATAGCCATGAAGAAGGCAGTCGTTTCAGTCTAAAAGGACAGACGAAATATGTCGCCTATATCAAAGCCAATTATAATGGCGGAGAAAGTCCACGCTCCGAACAGCTTCAGGCTTATATGCCGATTGAAAAACCAACAGCCCCGACTGCAAAAGCTTATAGCAATCTAGCTGGAAAAAATACAGGATACGTCCATTTGAACTGGGCGAAAAGTCCACTTGCTGATGGCTACAAAGTGCTTGTTTTTAACGGAAAAAGCTATGAAGAATTCGATGTGGGAGACAAAACGGAATGGAGCACGCAGGGAAAAGGAATCTGGCCTACATCCGCTGAAATCACGGAAGGAAAATACGCCCTGCATCACGATGGAACGGGTGCTGAGCTGGCTGCTGATCCGTCAACCGTTTATAAAAACGCAGGCACCACCTATCAAAATAACAAAAATTACTGGTTCCGCATCATTGCCTATCAAAAAGTCGGGAAGCACGCAGCAAGCGGACAATCAGAAGCAGTAAAACCGACGATTCCAGACCCTAATAGCGAGCAACTCGGCATGGTGGACTACTGGACGAGTGTGCCAGTCCGCGGCGGAGAAGTCAATGCGACAAATGGCAACTTTCTTTTTTACGAGGAAGATTTTGCTTTAGGAGGCCGTGGCCCAAGTTTGACCGTCAAGCGGACATTCAACAGTCTGGACAAAACGACAGGACTGTTTGGAAAAGGCTGGACAAGCACTCTGGAAGATCGACTTGAAGAAGAGACAAATGGGGACATTCTGTGGATTGAAGCGGATCACAAACAGCATCGTTTCAAAAAAGAACAGGATAAATATGTCGCCCCGCCCGGCATCTATGCAGAAATTACCAAAACAGCGGATGGCTTTTTGAAAATAGAAGAGGATAAATCCGAGACCCGTTACCGAGCAGATGGGCGTATTCTTTCCGAAAAAGATACGAGCGGCAACGAACTCAGCTATACCTATCAAAATAATCAGTTAACCAAGATCACAGATGCTTCAGGCCGCGTGTTAGCCATTGAATACGAAAACGACCGAATCAAAAAAATTACAGGTCCAGAAAACAGAACCGTTCAATACCAATATGATGAAAATGGTCACCTGACAGAATCCACGACGCCAACAGGCAAGCCTTATCGCTATGGCTATACAGATGACCAGCTGACGGCCATTTATGATCCAAAGCATACAGAAGAGAAACCTTACCAGACAACTTACAGCTACACAGAGGGCAAGCTTACACAAATCACTGATCCAGTTGGCAAAAAGACCAAGCTGGCCTATGATGCAGATAAGCAGCAGGTTACTTTAACCAATGAACGCGGAAAAGATACGATTTATCAATACAGTGATGCGGGAAATCCGTCTAAGAAAATAGAAGATGCCACAGGGCTTAAGCTAACGACTTCCTACACCTATCAATCCAATAATTTGACCAAAGAAGTGACACCTAAGGGACAGGAAGAAACTTACAAATACGACGCAGAAGGCAATATTATTGAAGCGACCGATGCCTATGGAACAGAAAGCTATACCTACAATGAAAATAATGATCTAACGAAAGCAACCGATGTAGAAGGAAAAACAACCACCGTTGCCTATGATGGGGCCGACGCGGTATCTGCCACGTTGAAAACAGAAGGACCGCTATCCTCGGTGGCGCAATATGATTCATACGGAAATGTCATTCGAGGCAGTCAAGAGCTAGCTGCAAGTGAGAATCTGCTGCAAAATGGCGGCTTTGAAGATCAGCTGACAGGTTGGAGAATGTCACAATTTAACAGCAACAGTAAAGGCAGCATCAGCCATGACGCGACAACTTCGACAACAGGTGCTTTGGGCGGAAAAGGCTCCATTAAAATCGAAGGGGAAGCCTTAACCACCGGCAAAGCCTACACAGCGGCCATTCAAGACGTTGATGTAGAGCCTGAAACCACCTATACAGTCAGTGCCTATATCAAAGCAGAAAATGTCAAAAAAGCGGATGGCATGTTTACGATTCGTCTCCTGCAGGCTGATGGCAAAGATGTCACAGATGGAACGGTATGGAAAGATAATCGAGCGACCTCCCAACAAACAAATAGCAACTGGACCAAACGGCAATTCACCTTTAAAACAACGAAACAAACCAGAAAAGTACGTCTTTACCTTGATAACGAACAGGTAGCAGGAGGAAAAGGGAAAGCAACATTGTGGTTCGATCAGGTACAGCTGGAAAAAGGCAGCCGAGCGTCACAATTCAATCCAGTTTCAAACAGCAGCTTCGAGCAGCAGAATACCACTACTGCAACGAATTGGGGACGTACTGGAAATTCAGGAACTGCGGATGCACGAATTGTCAACTCGAACAGTTATGAGGGAGACAGTGCTGTTTTTGAGCAACGAACAGCCACTCATGATCCCAATACGTACTTTGGTCAAAATATCCCGTTGAATCAAAAAGAGGCGCAATCTGTGACGGTCAGCGCCATGTCCAAAGCAGAAAATGTGAAGCTCCATGCGGAAGAAAAATTTTCCGTTGATTATTCTCTCTGGGTGGATATCCATTATTCGGACGGGACGAAAGAATACGCACAGGCAAAATTCCCGCAAGGCACGAAGGACTGGAACCGTAGCGCTGTTGTTATCACACCGAAAAAGCCGATTCAGATGCTGCGCGTCGTTCCTATGTTTCGAAATGGCATGACAGGGAAAGTTTGGTTCGACAATGTGCGCATCATGGAAGGCGAAGTGCTCACCAAGCAGGACTACGATCAAGATGGTAATTATGTAACCGCCCAGTATGATGAAGTCGGTCGCAAAACCAGCCAAACGTTTGATGCGTATGGCAATGTCCTTTCAGAAACCGATGAAAAGGGCCAAACTAAACAAATGGCTTACAATTTGGACAATCAATTGACGGAAACAGCGATGGCAAATGGTACCAAAGTCAACTATGCCTATGACGATAATGGCAACGCGACCAGCAAAGATACGACAGCAGATGGACGCACACAAACCAATACGTATCAATATGACGTGGATAATAAAATCACCTCATTCACCGATGCACTTGGTCGGACGATTCGCTATGAATACGACGCATCCGGCAATGAAACCAAAGTCCAGATGCCAAATGGTCGCATCACAGAAAACACCTACGACTCAGCTGACCGGGTTAGCGGGGTCAAATGGAACGGCCATGATGCCTTCAAATTCCAATACGATCCAAATGGCAACCAAACGAAAGTGACTGACCTAATTAATAATCATGTCACCGATAAAACGTATGATGAAGCAGATCGAATCACGAAAGTCGCAGGTCGAGGCGGCTCCATCAACTACACCTACAAAGACAAGCCAACCAAAGAAAGCAAAGGCAAGACGGACAAAGTCGGCGAAGTGATCGTCAGCCACGGGGCGCACCAGCAAACCATTAGCTATGGCTACAATGATATCGATCAAAATACGACCGTCAAGGATGGCGATAAAACAGCCTATTTTCAATACGATGAATTTGGCAATATTGGTCTTTACACAGCGGGAAATAAAACCGCTACAGGCTACAGCTATGACAGCACCCAAAAAGTGACCCGTATGTCCATTGGGCGTCCAGACGGCGACTTAATTTTGGAAGAAAGCTACACTTACGATGCGAACAGCAACCGCACGAGCATCGACAATAAGCAACAAGGGAAAACCAGCTACGAATATGACGCCATCAACCAATTGAGCAAAGAGACTCTGCCAAATGGTATCACCAAGACATACGTCTATGATGGTTTTGGCAATCGCACGCAAGTAAAAGTTAGCGGATCCGAGACAAAAACAGATACGGCAAGCTATAATGAAGGCAACCAGTTAGTCAAGTGGAACGGTCAAACCATCACGTATGACGCAAACGGCAACCGGACAAAAGATGGCAAGTACACGTATACATGGGATTCAGCAGATCGGCTTACCGCCATCATGAAAAACGGTGCCGCGCAACCATTTGCAACCTACACATATGATGATGACAACCGTCGACTTTCCAAAACGGTCAATGGCGAGACGATCCATTATCATTATGACGGTGACAGTATTGACGTGCTGTATGAAACTGATGATGCAGGAAAAGTGCTGCGTCAATACATTTACGCCGATAATGGCGC
This sequence comes from Listeria costaricensis, assembly GCF_900183385.1. Lineage (GTDB taxonomy): Bacteria > Bacillota > Bacilli > Lactobacillales > Listeriaceae > Listeria > Listeria costaricensis. The sequence goes on along the minus strand of NZ_FXUT01000010.1, from coordinate 180,480 downwards.
CCGACTGGCAATGAAGATGAACGGTCAGACGTTGACGTATCATTATAATGGACATGGCGATGTAATTGCGTTAACGAATGCGTCAGGTGATATAGTGGCGGAGTACCAATATGACGCGTGGGGAAATGTCTTAAAAAGTGAGACGAAAACGGCGGAAGCAAAATCGAATCCATATGGTTATGCCGGTTATATGTATGACGCAGAAATCCAGCAGTACTACTTGATGGCGCGCTATTATGTGCCGGAGCAAGGCGTATTTACCGCATACGACCCAGATCCAGGCGATGAAGACGATCCAATTTCAATGAATGGCTATATTTATGTTGGGAATAATCCAACAATGGGCTTTGATCCAGATGGGCATTTTGCGATAGTAGCACCAGCAATTCCATGGCTTTACTCAGCAGGAGTTGCAGCTGCCCCCGCGATTGGTTATGGCATTGGCACGGCAGGAAAATGGGCTTGGAAGAAAACTAGACAATCTAGAAATGCCTATGGAACGATTTGGAAATATCGTAAACCAATAGCTAGAGCTGGCTATAATCTTGTTAAAGGGAAGAAAAGAGTAAAAACAAAAAATATTACAAAGAAGAAGAGTATTCCAAATTATAAACTCAATACCACTCGTCGCCAATTTGAAAAAAGACTGAGACGTGGGGGATGGAAACAGTATAATGTAGGAGGAGGGGTTAAAAATTTTACGAGAAATGGTAGGAAGATAACAACAAGATCAAAATCAAATCAGGGCAATCCAACAGCCGACTATTACACACGTGGATCGAAACGTATAAAAGCAAAATTTAGATTTAAAAAAAGGAAGTAACTAATTATGAAAAACTTAGAACTAAACTATACGGAAGTTGCTACATTTTCTCCATTGTTAGCACAAGTGTTTGATTTAAAAAATAAGGTACCGCAGCAGGTGTTTCATGCGAAGTTTGAGAAGTTTTATCTCTATGATATGGATGTTTTCTATGATTTTCTTGGTTGGGATTGGATATTAAATTTATGCAAAGCTAACGATAATAATTTTCTGTATTTTACAAGCCAGTTACGTGAGGGAAGCAAGGATATCTATGGCTATGTAAAATTACCGACATTGCTTTCAGCTAGTCAAATAGTTAGCCAACTGGATTCTTTAGAGATGAAATATGGCAATACAAATGAAGGTTATTTTCTGACTTTTAATGAAGCATGTTTATTTCCAGAAAGCTTTAATTGGGGTGCATATTTTGTCAATGAATTCAATTTTGTAATTATTGGTGTATCAGATACTTTAAAAAAAGAAAAATCATTTTTAGAACTTCAAGCAATGACATGGCCTGACTTTGTTAAGCATTTTAACAATTGGTCTGCGTGGACGGAAATCAATAATAAAAAATTTTTAGAAGTATTTTATCAAAGCTACATTCAGAAAAATAGAGATTAGTTGCTCTTTGATAATTGTACTTCCATATGTGGAATGCACCCCACCAGTATCACAATAACTAACGACAAATTACAACCACTATTTTGAAAATGATCAATGACAAAGTAACTTTCAGTGAGAGTAGTCAATCAACAAGGATTTAAATGGTCTAATCATATTTAAATCCTTGTTGGTCAATGAAGAGAACATATATTTTAATTCTGAAGTCTATAGTTTTCTTTTAACTAGTTGGTGTGTAGTAGGAAAGATTATTGCTAAGGAAAATGTCCATTGGAAAAATATTTTTAACATTAATCTGTCTAAAGATGATAATACCCAGAGTTATTGCACGTTGTTGGATTTAAATTCGGCTTTTTTTACAGACAATCTTGATGTATTATTGAAATTTGATTCGGACACTCATTTAGCCATTATAGGTCTGACAGATATGAGTATATATCACAAAACATATCAAGAAGTTGAGCAATATAGAATTAATAAAGATGCTATTATTTCTTATTTTGAGCAAAAAGATGCGCCATGTAAAGATGAATTAAAGGATTTTTCGGAAACCTACTTAGTAAATTATTACTCTGTAAGCTTCTAAAAGATTTAATAATCATGCGAAAAAAGACCACGAGAAAAATCATTTTAGTTAGGGGAAAAGCTGTCACTTACAAATGCAAATGGAATTCGACAAAAGCCAAACTATTTCGAAGTTCAAATGCGATTAAAAGAAGGAGATAGGTAAAAAGAGTAGATCTGAGGAATATAAATAGCGTCACCCTCAGATCTACTTTAGTATGTTAATCAAAAAGGAGGAAGTATTTTTTGATAACGTTTATATGTGATATTTTGATATGTTTTATAACATTAGGTATATCATTCATGCCAGCGCAAGATGAGAAGGCCTTGAAAAGGGCGACAAATATAGTGAAAAATATTTCTGCATTCTGCGGTTTAGCAGGAATATTAATTGTAGGAACCGGTATATATATCGGAGGAACTATTGAGATGCACGGATACATATACGTAGTACTTTTAATACAGAGCATTATCTTCGGTATTTTGATTTTAATCGGTGTATATATGCGTAAAAAAGGTTATTCATTATTTTTGCATATTATTACGATCATATTGACCATCATCGCTCTATCAATTTATATCTATTATGTGATAGCAAGCTTTCTATATTATTAAAGGATTTGACACTAAAAGGAGAATTTATTCAGAGGAAAGGGATTATACAATGTGGAACCAAATGACAAATAAAACTGAAACAGAAGATTTTTTTCAAAGGGTTAATTACTTTCATAATTAAGGAATTAACTTCTCGATCACGAAGTCGGTGTACTATTTTGGTATGCTGGCTGATTTATGGTATCAGGAATTTATTTAATATCATATGAGGAGAAATAAAAGTGTATTTTTTACTGGATTTGATCATCAATATCATTGTATTTATTAATTGCTTGCTTATTATGTCAACAACCATTTCTGAAAAGACACTAGTTAACAAAATAATTAATGGGATTTGCATTTCAGGAATGTCGATTTTTGGAATCGGAATATTTGTATCAGATCCAATGGGTATGTATGGTTATGTTTTCATAACTTTTCTTATTGTTGTATGTATTGCACTCTTAAGTGGATTTTTCATGATTATAGTAAAAAAAATAGGTGAATCTATATGGATAGATAGTTTGAAATTAGTATTGAGTATTATAAATTTATGCGTATATTTGACTTATATTATTCTTACTTTTGTTGTTTAGTATATAATTTAAAGCTTAAGAGTTTTGAATGTTTCTGATGTAATTATGAATCCGTTCAATTTTATCAGAATAGTTTACTTTAAAAAAATGAAATTCATCAGTTACCATTAGGAAACGTAAAGAAGTTTGGCTGATTTCTAAACGATGAAGTAATAAAGCGTATTTTGAAACTAATTGGCCATACAATAGAATCGTACGAATAAACACTATGAGTGAAGGATAAAACAAAAGATTATTTTATAATATAGAATCCTCTTTGGTAAATAATATTAATTTACATGCCAGAACAAGGCGTATTTACCGCATACGACCCAGATCCAGGCGATGAAGACGATCCAATTTCAATGAATGGCTATATTTATGTTGGGAATAATCCAACAATGGGCTTTGATCCAGATGGGCATTTTGCGATAGTAGCACCAGCAATTCCATGGCTTTACTCAGCAGGAGTTGCAGCTGCCCCCGCGATTGGTTATGGCATTGGCACGGCAGGAAAATGGGCTTGGAAGAAAACTAGACAATCTAGAAATGCCTATGGAACGATTTGGAAATATCGTAAACCAATAGCTAGAGCTGGCTATAATCTTGTTAAAGGGAAGAAAAGAGTAAAAACAAAAAATATTACAAAGAAGAAGAGCATTCCAAATTATAAACTCAATACCACTCGTCGCCAATTTGAGCAAAGGCTGAGAAGGGGAGGATGGAAACAGAAAAAAATTGCTCCTGGTATAAAACAATTTTCAAACAAAGGGAGAAAAATTGTTACTCGCTCTAAATCTAGGCAAGGAAATCCCTCAGCTGATTTTTATAATAAAGCTGGAAAAAAAACTAAAAAATTTAGGTTTTATAAACATCGGAGGTGAGAATTTTTATGAGAAATCAAATAGTGACGTATGAACTACCATGTTCTGAGCTTAAATCTCGTTATTCACAAGTGTTTAACTTTTTATCAGTTCCACCTGAACAAACTTTTTCATCAGCTATAGACGAATTTTTTATTTATGACATATCACATTTTGAGGAACAAAAAGGATGGGATTTCCTTTTTGATTTATGCTTAAAAAATAATTCATCTGAACTGGTAGCTTTTTCAACCCAATTTGAAGAAAATAAAGAGGCGAATATCCCAATTATTGAAATCCCTGCAATTTTAAGGACTGAACAATTTGATTTATGGTTTTCAGATGTATATTGGGCTGAAAATAGTTTTAGTGATATAAAAATTTCTTTATTGACAGTTTTTAATGGGGGCCAAATTACGTCTACCTCCATTAACTGGGGGATATATTTCAATCAAGAATATGATTATGCGCTTTTAGGTGTTCAAAAAGAAGTAAATTTGCCGGAAAGTTTCTATGTATTACCACAGCTTTCTTATGAAGAGTTTAAAAATGATTTTTTTGTTTCTGGTTCAAAAAAGGAAGAAGCTATCTTTTTAGAGAAATTTAAGCATAATTATACCAAAGTATGATTCGGATACATGGAATCGGGTGGTGCTGACTGACAAGACAGCGTCTGTTTAGTTAAAATACTAGGCGAAAATCGATGGACAGACATTCTGAACTTGTTACTTAGTAGAATAAATTTTATTACGTATATTATTTATGCAATCCTGACTTTTGTTATTTACTAGGCAATTCGATATCATTGCCATGTTTTAGCGGAGCCATAGAATTAACAAAACAAGTATTCTACGTAAATATCTGTCAATATTTTATTTTTAAAATGGCATTTTCATAGAAACTATTGGTTGGAATTTCATTTTTCAGCTTGCGTCAAAAAATCA
>NZ_FXUT01000010.1:0-175479 GCF_900183385.1 Listeria costaricensis | reverse complement strand
CATCTATTATCATGCTTTCTACAATATTATAAGAAGAAGCTTTTGAATCATGGTTTTGAGATTTGTTTTGGGTAGAGAAACATTTTGTAGATATGGAGATGTGTTTGCTTCTTGTTTTCAATGAGGGGATGATTACTTCTTTATCTAAAAATTGGGGACTTTATTTTGATACGCATTATGACTATGCCATTCTTGGGATAACAGCATAAACCGTTTTGCCAGAAGTCTCTTATGAGATGCCCAATCTTCCGTTTGAAACTTTTGCCAAGGACTATTTTGTTTCAGAATCGCAAAAATTTGAGCAAGCTTTTCTACGTGATTTTAAAACCAATTATCATTTCTAAAATTATGGAAGGGGCAACATATTGATCTATTTAAAAGGACTAACTACTGCGTATGCTTATGATCAAAAAGGAAAATATTTACAGGAAATTCATCGAGATATTAAAAAAATCACGGATAAATTAAGAGAAGACTATGATTTCTATCAATTTTATGTAGCGCATCAAAAAAATGCAAAAGCGAATCTATCCGTTTGTCTGGCAAAAGGGAAATGGAGGATGACCTTTGCCCATTTCTTTAAAATAGAGGTGGATCATTTTGAAGAGGCTTCGAGTTTTGGATACTATGTTTTGATTAGAAAAGGACGTGATTTTAATCAAAAAATAAAACAAGCACATCTTGATCAAATGTCTCATCCAAAAAATTTACAAGCGCAGTTACTCACTGTTTTTCCAATAATTATAATGCTATCAGATTCCAGCACTTTACACGCCTATTCCATGAATATTGCCAATCTATCCTTTATCGATGGCTGTTCTTAAAATATAATCAAATCATTCTCAGAATTTGGGCATTCTCAGCCAGCGTGTTAAAATAAATGGGATGACAAAACAAGGAGGCAACGGAATGAAGATAACAAGAGAGAATGATCATTTCCAATTGAGCTGGGAAGATGAACTTTTTCAAGGGACAGTGACAATCTATCAATCTAGCCAGGCTGATTGCCATGAAAAAACCAAATTGGCTGCATTTCCAGCGGAGCAAAAGAAAGCCCAATTGCCGCTTGCAGATGCGCCTGTCTATTTCCTTTTACAAGATGAGGCGGGGCTGAAAAAAACAGTAGCAGAGCGCATTCTTCCTTTCCAAGGGACATTCAATTTTCGGGATATGGGCGGCTATGAAAATGAAGCTGGACGCCGTGTCAAATGGGGGAAATTGTTTCGCTCCGGTAGCCTGGCTGGCATCACGGCTGCAGATGGGAAGCTGATTCGGGATTTGGACATTCACTGGATTTGTGATTTGCGTAGCTCGTCAGAAATTGCAGCACAGCCAACGCCTGAGATTCCTGGCGTCCATAACCAGCATATTCCAATCGGGACAGCCAAAAATGAAACGCCTGATATTGATTTGGGAGACAAGACGATTTATGAGCCGCTAATGGGCGAAAGTTATCGTGTTTTTGCCGGCTCAACGGATGGTTTTAAGCAGATTTTTGAGGAGCTTTTAGATCAGACGGAAAATGGTGTGCCGTTTCTATTTCACTGTACGGCTGGTAAAGACAGGACCGGCGTGCTGGGGGCCTTGCTTCTTAAAATTTTAGATGTGCCTGATGAGACAATTTTTGCTGATTACGCGCTCACTAATTTATATGCGGATGAAATTTTGCAGGAGATGGGTGGCCTTGCTAAAATGTTTGGTGCAGATAATGTGACGCTGGAAGATTTTCGTCCGATGGCTGAAGCGCGTCCGGCATATCTCAAAGTGGCTTTTTCGGAAATGGAGAAAAATTACGGTTCTGTAGAGGCATATTTGGAAAAAGGTGTCGGAATTACGCCCGAGATGAAGCAAAAATTGCAAGCGCTCCTACTCGATTGATATAGGCGGCAAAACCTAGATTTTTCAGGCAATAAGCTGATTTTTCTCATTTTAAATATGAAAAAAGAACCATTTTGCAATATTTTAATGGTTTTGCTTGCTATTATAGGGCTTCGCGGTTAGTATTAGGTGTAACAGATTGATACGACAGGCTTTCCCAGCAAAACTGCCTGGAAAGCTTAGAGAGAAAAATGTTAAAAATCCGTGTCAATTTTGGGTAAATCCTTGCAGTTCTAGGGATTATATGATAATCTTTTATCAGAATTACTGGTAAGGCTAGTTATATAGCCATTCTTGAGTTAATTCATCTAAGATTTTCCTAAAGGCATCTCGGTGATTTTGGGAAAAGATGAATCCGATTAATCATTAAGACCTGATTATTTTGGATTATTCTTTAGAAGGAGGTGAAAAACATAATGGCAAACAAAACTGATTTAGTAAACAGCGTAGCAGAATTAGCAGATCTTTCTAAAAAAGACGCTGCAAAAGCTGTAGAAGCTGTATTCGAAACAATCCAAACTTCTTTATCTAAAGGTGAAAAAGTTCAATTGATTGGCTTTGGTAACTTTGAAGTTCGTGAACGTGCTGCTCGTAAAGGCCGCAACCCACGTACAAAAGAAGAAATCGACATTCCAGCAAGTAAAGTACCTGCTTTCAAACCTGGTAAAGCGCTTAAAGAAGCTGTTAAATAATTACATAGACTTTAAGCCAACCCTGTCCGTTTTGGACGGGGTTTTTTTATATTTTTTCATTTTCCTTACAAAATACATCGCTGGACTGATAATAAATACTTTTCCAGTCTATTACAAATGAACGTTAGGTAAGGTATAATTGATCTTGTTATAGTGAGTGTCAGACCTACATATTTTAGCGGAAATCCATCCTGAAAGGGGCGAAACAAAAGAAGAAATAAAAATTTGAATTTTTTGCCTAGAAATAATTGTCAACCAGCTCGTTTTCCTGTATGGTTAAAGTATCAAGTATTACGGCCTTTTAAAGGAAGGTGACATTATGGCACGTGATTTTAATGAAGATGATCTGGTCTATGGGGACTCTTGGGGGCTTGTGCACCGAGGCGTACTTGAAGACCGCGAGATCGAGCGAATGAAAGCGCTACGCGATAAGGTATATGGAAAAGTCGGTGTGGCCATTACAACGCTCAAGCCGATCGGGCGTGTGGAAATTGATGGGGAAGTTTATGAAGCACGGCTGAACAATGGTTATTTAGACGTTCACACACACATAAAAGCAGTAGGCGTGGATGTCGGGTATGTGTTAGTCAATGAATATAAGAAAGAAGGGAATTAAATGTATATCGGACCAATTATTATTCTTGCGATCGTTGTGATCGTCTTAATTATTTTCTTTACGCTAGTACCAGTGGGGCTATGGATCAGTGCGATTTCAGCGCGGGTACCCGTAGGACTTGGCACGTTGATCGGGATGCGCTTACGGCGTGTTGTTCCGTCTCGTGTCGTTAAACCGCTGATCAAGGCAGTAAAAGCGGGCTTGGAACTGGAAGTCAATCAACTTGAAAGCCACTATCTAGCAGGCGGGGATGTTGATAATACGGTGGATGCGCTGATTGCTGCACACCGCGCCAACATTGAATTAGATTTTAGCCGTGCTGCTGCGATTGACTTGGCTGGTCGTGACGTTCTTGAAGCCGTTCAAACATCCGTTAAACCGAAAGTCATTCGGACACCGGAATTCACCGGGGTAGCTAAAAATGGGGTTGAAGTAAAAGTTATTACGCAAATTACCGTACAATCCAACATTGAACGAATCATCGGGGGGGCCGGCGAAGATACTGTTATTGCGCGTGTCGGTGAAGCCGTTGTTTCGACAGTTGGGGAAACACATGAGCATACAGACGTTTTGGAAAATCCAAACAGTATTTCTAAAAAAGTGCAGGAGCAAGGTCTTGGCGATGGGACAGCCTATACGATTTTGTCGATCGATATTGCGGAAATGCGTATTGGTGATAATATCAAGGCAAAACTCGATATTGAAAAAGCCAATGCCGATATGGAAGTGGCTCAAGCAGCAGCATCCAAACGGAAAGCAGAAGCGATTGCACTCGAACAGGTAAACCGTGCAGCCGTTGTTGCCGCAGAAGCAGAGGTGCCGCGTGCACTTGCTCGTGCGCTGGAAGAAGGCAATCTAGGCGTGATGGATCATTACAAGATGGAAAATGTTCAAGCAGATACCACCATGCGCGAATCGATTGCTAAAGAAGATCTTGAGTAACGGAAAGTAGGTGACCGCGTTGGATTCTAACTTGCCAGATTATCTGATGAATAACTGGGAGGCTATTCTGCCGATTGCTGTGGCCATTATCGGGTTTATTATTTCAGCCTACAATAAGTCACTGAAGGAAGCGGAGAAAAAGCAAAAATCGGCACCCGTTAAAAAGCAGAAACAAGGATTTGCTGAAAAAATGGTGGCAGCTGCCCAAAAAGCACAGGAATACCCAATGACAAAGGCAAAAGGCGAACCGCGGCAAAAAGCAAAACCGCATCCATCAAAAAGAGCTGCATCGGCTGGTCAGGATGTCAGTTTGACTGAGATCAATCGTCAGGCGAAGCGAGAGGCCTATCAGGAAATGAAGCGGCTTAAAAAAGAAGCTTCCGTGACGGCGGATTTTGATTACAGGAAACGCCGCCAACAGGTTCAAAAGAAGAAGCGGATTCGAGGGAAGCTTCAACAGGCTGTCATCATGAAGGAAGTACTCGACAAGCCGGTTTCACTTCGCAAGTAGCATTAGTTGCACCAAGCTGATAATTGTAGTATGATACGTTTAAACCAATAACGTCGCTCACATAAGGGGAGTAGCTGAGTAATCATGTCGTCAGTACGGGTATTCACCCCGGCATGGTTCGCAATTTTTGATAATTGTTTGCAAGACCTTACGTTTATTTTTCGATAAGCGTGAGGTCTTTTCTTTTTTTGGAAAGTGACGATTGGAAGTTTTACATATAGGAGGAAAACAGTGAAAAAAATTCTAGTCTTTTTAGTGGCGTTCGGGTTGTTTTTTTCGCCCCTAGGTACGACCGCTATCAACCAGGTTTTGCCAACAAAATATGAGCAAGTCAGCCATGCAGATGCAAAAAGTTACCGTTCTCCGTCTCGGTCGTTTAAAAGCGGACATAACGGCGTTAACCGTTCCAACGTGACGCCAAGCAAAAAATCAACAAGTGGGACAACTTCCAAGTCTAAAGGTATGACGGGCGGTCGTGGCCTGATGGGCGGCTTGATGCTCGGCGGACTTGCTGGACTCCTGTTCGGCGGCGCGCTTAGCAGTATGGGCGCATTTGGTGAAATCCTCGGTCTCTTGATCAATCTGTTTGCGATTTTTGTCATTATCCGTCTTGTCATGATGCTGTTTAGAAAACGCAAACCACAACAAGCCGCTGCTACTGGTGGCTATCAACAAACGAGTGCCAATCAAAATCAGCAGAATTCAATGTTTCAAAGTCAGGCAGCTGAAAGTACAACGACAGCAGATACGGGGACGGTTTTTGATGAAGGAAATATCTCCAATGCTGTAATTGCCTTCTTTACCAATGAGAAGGGAATGTCGCTCGATGATGTGGAAGTCATTTTGACATATCATGATGAGGCTGGTTTTGGCGCAGATGTGATGCAAAATGGCACGCTACTGCAAAGTCTCGACCATTTTTCACTAATTCAGGCGATTCGTTACTGGGCAGAGCATTTTGCTGGAATGGATGCCAATATGGGATTGAAGCTTTATTTTTCAGAAGCAGATGGCGTTTATGCCGTTGCAACCTGATTTTTGGAAAGGACGGACACTTTTTGTGAGCCGTCTTTTTTATTCTCAAGTTTCTTCGTTTGACAAGGCAGGCACTCATTCCTTATAATCTTAGTATTATAGTCGGAATTAAAAGGGGGAATTGACATGAAATTAATTAAACAAGGAAAGAAAATGGAGTTGCTGCATCCTGCTGGTAACTGGACGCTTTTGAAAGAGGAGGGCTTTTCGCCGATCCAAATCACGGCAGCGGCAGTAGGGGCATGCAGTGGTTATGTCTACCAGTCGCTTCTTGAGAAAAAACGCGTGCCAGTGGAAGAACTCGCGGTCGAAGTAGATTACCAGCAGGATCAGGAGCAGCCTGTCCATGTATTAACGAGTATTGATGTGCATTTTACGCTTAAGGTGGCAGAAGAAGATCGGAAAAAAGCAGAAAGTGTATTGAAATTCGTCAAAGAGGCTTGTCCAGTGGCTCAAAGCATTAACCCGAATGTTGTGATCACAGAATCGGTCACGTTTCAATAAAAACACAGACATGCTGCCTGTAGAAATACGGGCGGCCTGTCTTTTTTTGTATAATCAGCTTTCTGATAATTTTCAAATAACAAATGGTTCTATTACTGGCTAACTAAATCAAAAGTCCTTTCAATTATGGAAACGCATACATTTGGAAGAGGTAGAAAAGACTACTGTTTAGCTGAAAAGTATGAAATATGATTCAAATAGTCAAAAATTTTTCCTTTTATTGTCAAAATCCGTATAATAAAATTTGTAAGCACTTACAATTTTGTTTAAACGGTTGAAGGGGGTTTTTGGAATGATATTTGAAGCAATGCAAAAAGAAGGATTTGAACAGGTGGTTTTTTGCCATGACGAGGCTTCGGGGCTAAAGGCGATTATTGCGATTCATGATACGACTTTGGGACCGGCGCTTGGCGGATGCCGGATGTGGCCGTATGAAAGTGAGGAAGAAGCGCTGGTGGATGTTTTGCGGCTGGCGAAAGGGATGACCTATAAGAATGCAGCGGCTGGATTGAATCTTGGCGGCGGGAAAACGGTGATTATTGGCGATCCGAAAAAGGATAAAAGTGAGGCGATGTTTCGGGCGCTGGGGCGTTATGTGGAAAGTCTGAATGGTCGCTATATCATTGCGGAAGATGTGGGGACAACGGTGCAGGATATGGATGCCATTCATGAGGAAACCGACTATGTGACGGGTATTTCTGAAAGCTTTGGGGCATCTGGGAACCCAAGTCCGATGACGGCTCGTGGTGTCTATGTTTCCATGAAACGGAGCGCCAAGGAAGTGTACGGAAATGATTCGCTCAGTGGCAAAACGGTGGCAGTGCAAGGCTGTGGCAATGTGGCTTATGCCTTATCCGAACTGCTCTATCAAGAAGGAGCCAAACTGATTGTGACGGATATTCACAAGGAGGCCTTGGAGCGTGCCGTTCGACAATTTAGTGCGGAGGCAGTAAAGCCGGAAGAGATTTATCGGGTGGAGGCGGACATTTTTGCGCCTTGTGCACTTGGTGGGATTTTGAATGATCAAACCATTCCGCAGCTGAAAGTCAAAATTGTTTGTGGAAGCGCGAATAATCAGCTACTCGAAACGGAGAAGCATGGACAACTTTTACAAGAAAAAGGGATTTTATATGCACCGGATTATATCGTCAATTCGGGTGGCGTGATCAATGTGGCAGACGAGTTAAAATGCTATCATCCTGAACGGGCCATGAAAAAGATCGATGAAATCTATGAGCAGATTGGCAAAGTTTTTGAGATCGCCCGACACGAAAAGATTATTCCAGCGCTTGCTGCCGACCACTTAGCAGAGAAGCGGATGAAGGCGATGCTACATGTTAGAAGTACTTTTCTGGCGAAGGAACATTCTCTTTTAACAAGACGCGTATAAAAGTGAAAGGCAAAGTAGGTAAAAAATTTGCGTCCGTTATCAAAAGAAACTATACTTAATGGCAGTACACCACTGAAAGGGGTCTGACAAAAATGAATGACGGACAAAAACAATTTTTTCAATTTATTATGGAGCGAACAGAGTCAAGTAACGAAGCGGCGATGAAAGAGCTGCTTGAAAATGCATTTGAACAGCAAAAAAACGGTACTTTTGAGCAGAAAGATATGATGGCGATGGTGCCGAAAATGGTGGCCTTTTTGCGGGAAGATGCACGTGAAGAAGTAATGGCGATCGTAAAAGAGTACGGCAGTCAGCATGTCGATAAATAATGAAAGGCAGTGATTAAATGGCCAAAACGATCATTGAAAAACTGAATCTTTTAAAATATGAAGAGAAGGCCGTATTGAACCAACCGGATGATTTGACAGCATTTGATGGTTTGGGCAAAGTCGATCATGCTCTTTCGGCGGCGGTTGAATACGATTTAATCATTGCTTTTTGCTTCTCACTTTCCGAGATGAAGGCATTCGTGGATCAGGTGATCAATGAGAAACGGCTGTCAGCAAATGGCTATCTGTTTTTTGCCTATCCGAAAAAAGGGAACAAGCGCTATGCGACATATATTCATCGAGATCAACTTTTTGAAGGGATTGGAGCAGATCAGGAAACGGGTTATATTGAAAATAGTGATCTGAAATTTTCTCGTATGGTCGGTCTGGATGAAGTATTTACGATGGTTGGACTGAAACGCGATGCAAAGGGGAAAAATAAAAAAAGCACTGCAAACAGTGGTCGTGTAGATGACTATCTGGAAAAAATCCCGGAAGTCGAAGCCATCTTAGCTAGAAATCCCAAAGCACTTGCCTTCTATCAGTCGCTAACAAAAGGGTATCAAAAAGATTGGGCTCGCTATATCTATAGTGCCAAGCAAGAGAGCACTCGTTTGAAACGGCAGGAAGAAATGATTCGGTTGCTTGGGGAAGAATATAAAACAATCACACATTATCGGCAAAGTAAGTCATGACGTCCATCTAAATATGGGCGTTTTTTTAAACGGATTGGAGGAGGCAAGAGACAGTTTTTGGAGTACTGGATTTGGGGGCGGGCATGCTACAAAAAATAGAAGGGCTTCCGGCAGTTTGTTAGGGAACGACGTATCACTATGTTAAAATGAAAGGGAACAAGCCACTGCAGTAAAAGGGGATGAGGCGTTTGGCGAATTATATCAATAAGGAGAAACGGCAGATTGATTTTGATCCGATGAAACTCTCTATACTGGCTCTTCCGGAAGTGATGGCGGTCAACTACCGACCGGTGAGTGAGCGGGCTCTTTTGATCAGGATTGCAGATGTCGGCACTTCTTTTATGCCGCTGAAAGATCCTCTGCGTTATCAGGCGATTTTGGAAATCCATTTTAATGATATCAACGAAACGGATGACTACTGGGGACTGAGTGAAAAAGAAAAGGAAGAAATGAAGCTTTTTAATCCGAAGCATCGGGCATTGATTTATGCGTTTATTGAGGAGCATCCCGATTTTGAGCAGATTGTGGTCCATTGCAAAGCGGGCATTAGTCGCAGCAGCGCGGTGGCTATGGGAATAGCCGAACATTATCAGTTGGATGAGGCCCTAGAAAAATTAAAAATGATCAAGCGCTATCTGCCCAATCCGCGTGTTTTGACTGTCATGCGCGGTGTTAAATATCAATAATTATCATTATTTAGGCGAGTTTCTTTGTAAAAAAAGACTCGTTTTTTTGTTGAAGTAGTTAGATAAATCTGATTGATAAGATTAGGCATTATTTTTAAATTTATCAATAAAAAAGGATTTCCTTGAAAAAGTGGTATAATTTGTTTGAACTTTATCAAAGTCATTGTACACCTGAAAAACTTTAACAGAGAAAGGACTAAAAAAAATGTCAAATGAAGTTAAAAAAATGGGACTCATCAGCTTGATTCTCATGATCTTTACTTCTGTATTTGGTTTTGCCAACGGGCCGGTAGGTTTCTATCTGATGGGCTACAGTGCCATCCCTTGGTACATTTTAGCTGCGATTTTCTTCTTTATTCCATTCGCGCTAATGATGGCTGAATACGGATCTGCGTATCGACATGAGCAAGGCGGAATTTATTCATGGATGAATGATAGTGTAGGGCCGCGTTACGCGTTTATCGTAACGTTCATGTGGTTTACTTCCTATGTTATCTGGATGGTTAGTACCTCTTCCAAGGTATGGATTCCTTTCTCCACATTTATTTTTGGAACTGATAGAACACAGGAGTGGTCACTTTTCGGACTATCTTCTACACAAACGATCGGTATTCTAGGGATCTTGTGGATGGTTATTGTAACACTTGTTGCAGCCAAAGGGTTGAAACAAATCACAAAAGTAACAACGGTTGGTGGTATCGCCGTGATGGGGCTAAACGTCGTGCTTATTTTGACGAGCTTGATCATTTTAATTTTGAATGGCGGTCAATTTGCACAGGAAATCAATGGTGTAGATGCATTTATTACATCGCCCAACCCGGCTTACTTAAGTCCGCTGGCAGTCTTCTCGTTTGTCGTGTTTGCGATCTTTGCTTATGGGGGGACAGAGGCCGTTGCTGGGCTTGTTGACCAAACAGAAAATCCGAAAAAAACCTTTCCAAAAGGGATTTTGATTGCGGCAGTTGTTATTTCAGTTGGTTATGCACTTGCTATTTTGCTATGGGGCGTTAGTGCGAACTGGCAAGACGTTCTTAGCGGAGACACAACCAATATGGGGAACATTACATATGTGTTAATGTACAATCTGGGGCTTGAATTCGGGCATGCAATTGGTGTTTCGGCAGCAGTGGCAACTGAGATTGCCATCTGGTTTGCACGTATCACGGGCCTTTCAATGTTCCTTGCTTATACAGGTGCATTCTTCACATTGATTTATTCACCACTGAAAGCCTTGATTCAAGGTACACCAAAAGAAATCTGGCCGAAGAAATTGACGAAAATCAACAAAGCAGGTATGCCGGAAACCGCTATGTGGATCCAGTGCTTGCTCGTTTGTCTGATCGTTTTCCTTGTTTCTTTCGGGGGAAGCACAGCATCTGCTTTCTACAACAAACTGACACTGATGGCAAATGTTTCGATGACGCTACCATATGTATTTCTTGGTTTGGCGTTCCCATTCTTCAAAAATCGCGAAGGCTTGGAAAGACCGTTTGTTGCCTTCAAGAGTAAGGGATTCGCTTACCTTGTCACTTTTGTCGTTGTTGCAGTTGTAGGTTTTGCCAATGTCTTCACGATTATTCAACCAGCCATTGAAGGAGCAATGAGTGATACAATCTGGATGGTAGCTGGTCCAGTATTCTTTGCTATTTTGGCTTTTGGTATTTACGAAAACTATGCGATGCGTCAGAAGAAGAACAAACTTTAATCAAACTATATGAGCAGGTGTCCTTTGCGGGCATCTGTTTTTTTGTGCAGTCCTAGAAATTGTTTTTTGGGCGAGAAATGCAGTAAACTGGAGTTATGGAATTTGATTGGGAGGTATGAAAAGTGGGAAAACATTATGATTATATCGCAATCGGTGGAGGAAGCGGCGGGATTGCTTCAATCAATCGAGCTGGCATGCACGGGAAAAAGTGTGCGCTTATCGAACCGGTACAGCTTGGCGGGACTTGTGTGAATGTTGGCTGTGTGCCCAAAAAAGTCATGTGGTACGGAGCGGAAATTAAAGAAGGCATTGAGAAATATGGTCCTGATTATGGGCTTTCTTCCGAGATTTCGTTTGATTTTGGCAAACTAGTAGAAAATCGGCAGGCATATATCGATCGCTTGCACGGCATTTATGCGAAGGGACTTGCTAGTAATCATGTGGACGTCATTAATGGTTATGCCAAATTTGTCGATGCACATACAGTCGAAGTGGCAGGTGAAACCTATACCGCTGAGCATATCCTGATTGCAACGGGTGGTCGTCCAACCATTCCAGCGATTGAAGGGGCAGAATACGGAATCGATTCCAATGGCTTTTTCGCGTTGAAAGAACTGCCAAAAAGTGTGGCGGTGGTTGGCGCAGGTTACATTGCGGTTGAACTGGCCGGGATTTTGCATGCTTATGGAACTGAGACGCATTTATTTGTTCGCAAACACGCGCCACTCCGTCATTTTGACCCGCTGATCAGTGAGACGCTTTCTGATATCATGACAGAGGATGGGATCATGCTACATACGCATGCGGTACCAAAAGCCGTGCGAAAAAATGAAGATGGCACGCTGACGCTGGAGCTTGAAGATGGTCGTGCGCAGACTGTCGAAACGCTTATTTGGGCGATTGGGCGCACACCGGTGACAGATACATTAGCCATTGAAAATGCGGGCGTCGAGCTGGATGAAAAGGGCTATGTGGCGGTGGATAAATATCAAAACACCAATGTGCCGGGCATATATGCAGTGGGAGATGTTACCGGACATGTGGAACTGACGCCAGTTGCGATTGCTGCAGGTCGCCGCTTGTCAGAACGGCTTTTCAATGGCAAAACAGATGAGCATTTAGATTACCGATTAATCCCAACGGTCGTTTTCAGTCATCCGCCGATCGGTACAATTGGACTGACAGAGCCGCAAGCAGTGGAGGAGTATGGCGAAGCGGCAGTAAAAGTCTACCAGTCATCTTTTACATCGATGTACACAGTGATGACCGCCCACCGACAGCCATGCAAGATGAAACTGATCTGTGTTGGAAAGGAAGAAAAGATTGTCGGGCTTCATGGAATTGGCACCGGCATGGACGAACTGCTGCAAGGCTTTGCCGTGGCGATCAAGATGGGGGCGACAAAAGCCGATTTTGATCAGACGGTTGCGATTCACCCAACCAGTGCGGAGGAATTTGTTACGATGCGTTAGTTCTTTTATTTTCAGCTCAAAACGTTTACGATAGAATAAGAAGACACCAGAAGGAGGACAAGTTGACATGGGAAAAAAATTAGCACTTTATTTTGTGCGGCACGGGCAAACCTATTTGAATAAAAATTTACGCATGCAAGGCTGGGCAGACACACCACTGACGCCAGAAGGAATTGAAATCGTCCAAGCAAGCGGCCGGGGCCTTGCAGATACAGAATTTGTTGCCGCCTATTGTAGCGATTTACACAGGACGATTGCAACGGCGGAATTGATTCTAAAAGAAAATAAACATGCTTACGGATTGACACTTGAGCCGCGGGAAGAGTTTCGCGAAACATTTTTCGGTTCCTTTGAAGGGGAGCTTGGCGATGTAGCGTGGAATAAGATTGCAAAGGCGAACGGTTATGCGACGCAGCAGGATCTATTTGATCATGCGGATGTACGCGAAACCATGAACGGAACGAAAAAAGCCGATCCGACGGGTGATGCAGAAGATTTCATGACATTTTGGACGCGAGTGGAGCAGGGCTTCCTACATGTCATCAATCGGCACCGGGAAGAAGGCGGCAATATTCTGATTGTCGCGCACGGCAATACGATTCGGAATATCGTGCATGAATTAGAGCCGTCGATTAAAGAAACATTTGTGCTCGACAATGCCAGCGTCACGGTACTGGCGTATGAGAATGGTCTTTTCAAAGTAGAGCGTCTCAATGACACGTCTCACTTTATCAAGGAATAAGAAAAAGCCGACATGCAGATTCAGCGCATGTCGGCTTTTTGGGTGTCTAGAGCGAATCAGTCGTCAGGCGATTTCAGCTGTCCTTTTTCAAATGCTTCCTGTTCGAGTCCGCCTCGTCGTAATTTGACCAGTTTGGTAATGTTCACGATAATCGTTTTAATCACGGCGTAAGTAGGAACACCTAGGATCATCCCGATCAAACCAGCCAAGTTTCCTGCTACAAGTAAGATGATGATGATCGTCAGTGGATGGATTTTCAAGCTGCGGCCCATGATGAGCGGCTGCAAGACATTTCCATCGATCTGCTGAACAATGGTGACAACGATGATTACAAATAGTGCCTGATACGGGGAGACAAAAAGTGCCACGATGACAGCCGGAGCCGCACCGATAAATGGTCCAAGGTAAGGAATGATATTGGTTGCCCCAGCAATAAAACCGAAAAGCAGTGCATAAGGCTGACCGATAATTAAATACCCGATAAAAGTGATAATCCCAATGAACAGGCAGTCCAGAACTTGAGAACTGATATAAGTGGAAAGTGTTTTGTTCATTTCACGGATGATTTTTTTTGCATCTTCGCGAATAAAAGTGGGAAAGAATTTTTCAACCGAATCAATAAATTTGTTTCCATCTTTGAACATGTAGAACAAAATAAATGGCACGGTTACAAGCACCATGACAAAGCTTGTGACAAATCCTGCGATGGCACCGATACTTGAAGTGATCCCGCTTAGTACCGAATTCATGATATCCGGGATCGACAGGTTTAATTTGCTTAGTTCGGATTTGATATCGATATTCGCGAGCATCTGATTGTTGGAAAGCCCCTGTAGCCATTTTTCAAAGTCATTCCAGTAGCCAGGTAGTGCCTTCGCTAAATCAGCCACCTGCTGCGCTAAAATTGGTCCGACAGTCATGATTGCGCCGACAAGTAAAAGAATAAAGACGATAAAAATCAAAATCACACTGAGAAGTCGCGGCACTTTTCTTTTCTCTAAAAAGGTCACGACAGGATTAAACATGTAGAAGAGAAACCCTGAGATTAAAATCGGCATAAAAAGTGTCGAGAAAATGACAACGAGCGGCTGGAATATGTACTTCATTTTCAAGAGCACAAAAACGATCAAAGCGAGTGCTAAAATTTCGATCGTCCAAAAAAATAATTTGCTCTCTCGAAAGCGAGAAAATTTCATTGCTGTCCCTCCTTTAATTTCTTTTATCTTACCATCATTGTTTAAAAAGTGCTATTTAAAACACGTAAATTGACGATGTTTGACAGGTCTTTCTAACTGTTATACGATAGATATAACAGTAAGGAGGAGTGCGCCGATGATGCTCGAAATCGATTTTGAGTCGGAAGAGCCGATCTACACCCAGATTATGAATCAAATTATTGAAGGGATTGCCAAAAAAGAACTGCAGTCAGGCGACCGTTTGCCTTCCGTGCGCAGTCTGGGAGCGGATATTGGCATCAATTTTCATACCGTGAACAAGGCTTATCAGCTGTTGAAGCAGGAAGGCTTTATTCAGATCCATCGTCAAAAAGGGGTTGTCATTCGGCCGGAGGGAATCGAAAAGGCAGATGCCATTTATTTTGAAGGCCTCAAGCGAAAACTACGGCCACTCGTCGCAACTTCGATTGTACGGGACGTCTCGCTGGAAGAATTCCAAGAAGTGACGGAGAGTTTATATCGCGAGATTTTGAAGCAGGAGGAAAACTAGGATGGGCATGTATTCATTTCTTTTGATGGCTATTGTGATTATTTTACTGGAAGCATTTATGCCGCTCTTGATCCGCAAATCAGAGTGCTTTGGTGTGATGATTCCAGAACGTTTTGCAGAAGAGTCAGACATCAAGCAGATGAAAAAGCAATATGCAGGACAGGTGCTCCTGTTTGGCGGCGTGATCAGTTTGCTAGCTGTGGCCTTAATGGCGGCATTTCATGTTAGCGAGGCAAAGATCGCGCTCATTTTTACAGGAACCTTGCTACTACTGCTTGTCATGTCATTTGCCATCTATCTGAAATATCACAAGCGAATGATTGAGTGGAAAGCAGAACGTGTGAAAACAGGCGCTATCTCGCTTTCGAGGAAGGTCTACGTGGATACCAATTTTCATCGCAAGAAGATGGTGCTGCCATACGCGTGGTTTTTGGTGCCCTTCCTAATTTTCCTCATTACAGTGACGGTTACATGGATCTACTATCCGAATGCGGCTGCCTATCTGCCGGCACACTTTGATTTAAATGGACAAATTACGCGGGCGCTGCCAAAAAGCTTTCTGACCGCCGCCATGTTTCCCACTCTTCAACTATTGATGATTCTCACCTTTATGGGACTCAATTGGATGATTCAAAAAAGCAAACAAGTCACAACTTATGAAAACCCGCAGGAATCCCTGATTCGGAGTGAACATTTTCGACGGATTTATAGTCGAGCCGGCTTTATCATGTGCGTGCTAATGGTACTGGATTTTCTGGTCAATCAGCTGACATTTCTATTCCAATGGCCTGTTGCCGTCATGACAGTAGGTTCGATACTTTTAATCGTGATTTTGTTTGCAGGGCTTTTTGGCCTTTCCTATTTTGTTGGGCAGGGTGGCAGCAGATTGAAACTGGACGGAACGAAGCGTTCAAATACGCGGGAGGTGCGTGATGACGATCAGTACTGGAAACTGGGGATTTTCTATGTAAATCGCCATGATCCGGCTCTTTTCATCGAAAAACGTTTTGGCATCGGCTGGACGATCAATATGGCGCGGCCTCTTGGATGGGTGATTTTTATTGGAATAATTGCAGTAGCCATTCTGATTAGCGTATTATTTTCGTGAGACCTTTCAACTGAATTATGATATGCTTAGGGTGAAATAATCAGGTTTATCAGTGAATTTTTGTGAAGGAGTCGGTGGAGATGGCTGTCCGGGATATTCATTTTGAAGTGCATGAACAAATTTTTTTAATTGCGTTTGTTTGGCAAGGAACCTATGAAGAAGCAAAACGCGAGAAAGTTCGGGCGTTGCTTGAGGAAATTGACAAACAGCAAGAGTTGAAAGAAATCAGTCAACAAGATGCCCTATACAGTATTTCAGTTCATAATATGGAAGAGGGTTTCACGCATTATGCTGCCGTAGAAGCCAACCGAAAGCCTAAAAAGCTGCCGCAGGGATTGGAGTGGCTGGAAGTGCCGGCGCATACCTATCTTGTTGCGGAACATATTGGGTCGACCAGTATCGCTGAAAGTTATCAAACACTTGCAGAAGAGATTCACAAGCGGAATTATGAGCCGTATGTAACTGCTGAAAGTCCGATTTTTGATCCATTGCCAATCAAAATTGAACGCTATCCACGACCGGTGGAAGAAAATAGTCAACAAAATTATTGGATCCGGATTCCAGTCATCAAAAAATTAGCGTAAATGTTAGGCCTGTGCGAAGTGCACAGGCTTTTTTTAGGGGGTAGCATCTCGAGCAGCGCCTATGGTATAATAAGAACGCTATTTTATGTGAATACATAAACAATATTGTAGGAAGAAGGGATTGGCGTGGGTTATTATAGCCCGAAAGAAGTAACAGACATCACCATCAAGAAAGGAATCGAAAAGGCGAATTCCAGCTTTTTAACACTGGCTATTCTAGGTTTTCTCGGCGGTGCTTTTATCTCGCTTGGCTATTTGCTTTATATTCGAGTAGCGGGGACGATGCCGCATGAATGGGGCAGTTTTGTCACCTTTATCGGCGCATGTGTTTTCCCAGTCGGCTTGATTTGTATTCTGCTTGGTGGAGGCGAGCTCATTACGGGGAATATGATGGCAGTTCCAATTGCTTGGTTTGATAAGAAAATTACTTTCACGCAAATGCTTCGTAACCTTGCGATCGTGACAATCACCAATATGATTGGCGCAATGTTTGTTGCTTTCTTTTTTGGTCACTTTGTCGGCTTGACAGAGGGCGACTTTCTTGAAAAAACGCTGGCAACGGCTGGTGCGAAAATTCATGATCCATTCTGGGTTGCCTTTGTTTCCGGAATCGGTTGTAACTGGTTTGTGGGTATCGCAGTGTGGCTCTGTTACGCAGCGAAGGATTTTACAGGAAAAATTTTAGGGATTTGGTTCCCTGTTATGGCTTTTGTTGCCATCGGTTTTCAGCACGTTGTGGCCAACATGTTCATTATTCCAGCAGCCATCTTTGCAGGTGCTTACAGCTGGACGGACTTTTGGCTGAATGTGATTCCCGTATACTTAGGCAACTTGGTCGGCGGCGCAATTTTTGTCAGCCTGTTCTACTATCTAGCCTATAAAAAAGGTTATGTAACGAAAGAACAGCCAGAAAAAACAGAAGAACCCGCACATGAATTATAAGCAAAAATCGGTAAGAGACTTTCACAATCTCTTACCGATTTTTTTATACAATGATTAAAAATTTTATTTTGTGGAAAAAAACAAGGAGGGCAAACAGATAAAAGGAGTGTTGAAAAGTGAGAAAAACGACTTTACCAAAAGTTGAAACACGCTTATATATTGACGGAAAGTGGCTGGAAGGTATGTCTGGCAAGGAGCATGAGGTCATCAATCCCGCTACCCAGGAAGTCATTGCAAAAATTGCTCAGGCTGGCGAAACGGAGACGAAGCAGGCGATTGAGGCGGCCAAACGTGCTTTTCCGGCATGGCGAAAATTAGAACTGGCAGAACGGGTGGAAATTCTGCGGAAAATCAGTTCTCTACTAGAAGAAAAGGCAGATACACTGGCAAAAATCATGACGATCGAACAAGGAAAACCGCTGCACGAAGCCAAATTAGAAGTGCTTTCCGGTGCGAGTACCTTTTTATTTGCAGCAGAAGAGGCGAGACGGCTTTATGGGGAAACAATTCCAGCACCCAACCACCATCGCTATATTGTCAAGAAAGAGCCAATCGGTGTTGTGGCTGCGATTACACCGTGGAATTTCCCATCAGGCATGGCAACGAGGAAAATGGCGCCAGCGCTGGCTGCTGGGAATACGCTGATATTGAAACCCTCCAGTGACACGCCGCTTTCAGCCATTGCAGTATTTGAGATTTTTGAAGAGGCCGGTCTTCCTAAAGGCGTGGCAAACCTTGTAATGGGTGATTCCAAAGTGGTTGGCGGCGTTTTGACAGCAAGTGATGATGTTCGCAAGCTGACCTTTACCGGATCGACGGCTGTGGGGCAAAAATTATTTGCTCAAAGCGGGGAAACGTTGAAAAAATTGTCCCTTGAACTGGGTGGGCATGCACCGTTTATCGTCTTTGATGATGCTGATCTTGATCAAGCCGTTGAAGCGCTAGTTGCGGCGAAGTTTCGGAATAATGGGCAAGTCTGCGTCTCGCCTAACCGAATTTTTGTGGATGAGAAGATCCAGGCAGACTTTGTGGAAAAACTACTGGCACGCGTGAAGAAGCTCAAAATTGGCAACGGGCTGGATGAGGGAGTTGACGTTGGCCCGCTTATCCGGGAGGACGCAATCGAAAAAATCGATGAGCAGCTGACAGATGCGGTGAACAAAGGAGCCAAAGTTTTGACTGGCGGCGGTCAACTTCATGGAGACGAATTTGACCATGGTTTCTTTTATCAGCCAACAATTCTTGACCAAGTCACTCAAAAAATGAATATTTTCTATGAGGAAACTTTTGGCCCAGTGATCCCGCTGATTCGTTTCCGAACGGTGGAAGAAGCGATCGAGATGGCCAATGACTGTGAATTTGGTTTGGCATCTTATTTCTTCACGAAAGATGTTGCACGAGTGGAAGAAGTGAGTGATGCCTTGGAATACGGCATGGTCGGCGTGAATGAGATTGCCATTTCAAATCCGGAAACACCTTTTGGCGGGGTTAAGCATTCTGGATTTGGCCGTGAAAATGGTCACTATGGACTGGAAGAATATCTCCAAGTGAAATTTATCAATCTAAAATATCGAGACTGATTTTGGAAGAAACGGTGCTCTTTAACGGAGTGCCGTTTTTTTGCCATTTAACGAAAATGATTTTCCTTAAAAAGTTATTGATAAAATTATTTTCTTGTAATATAGTGATGGTGAAAACGGATACTTTTAATTTTTGGAGGAGGAAAAAAGATGGCAAATCCATTCCTAGAAAAGACGCGCGGCAAACTAATCGTCTCATGTCAGGCATTACCGGAGGAACCGCTTTACAGTTCATTCATCATGGCCAAAATGGCAGTAGCGGCTGTTTCTGGAGGTGCTGCAGGAATTAGAGCCAATTCAGTAGCCGATATTCTAGCGATTCGAAATGCTGTCTCTGTTCCAATGATCGGCATCATCAAAAAAGAATATCCAGATTCACCAGTTTTTATTACACCTACGATAGAGGAAGTACTAGCAGTCTGTGAAACAGGCGTGGAAGTTGTCGCGATGGATGGAACCAGTCGCAAGCGTCCTTCAGATGAAAAATTAGTTGATATCTTGCAGCAGGCGAAGAGTCGTTTTCCGGAGACGCTCTTTATGGCAGATATTTCAACAGTTCAAGAAGTGGCGCTGGCTGCAGAATTAGGCTTTGATTTGGCAGCAACCACCTTGTACGGCTACACAGAACAAACCGCCGGGCGAAATATCACAGAGGATGACTTTCACTTTTTAAAAGAAGTGCTTCAAACAGCTAAAATCCCAGTCCTCGTAGAAGGGAAAATCGACACGCCAGAAAAGGCGAAAACGGCTTTAGCACTTGGCGGAACTTCTGTGGTAGTTGGAGGTGCCATCACACGCCCGCAAGAAATCACCACACGCTTTACTTCCAAACTGAGTGAATGACCAAGTAAAAAACTTGAAAAGCCGTATAATAAAGGAGAGCGCCTTTTTCGTCCCGCGGCTAGCCGAAAAAATGAAACAGGTCATGGTTTCGGCTGATTTTTATCAAGGGGAGATCAAATTTGCCCAATTTGGAAATGAGGCAGGCCTGCTTGGCGTACTTTACCAAATCAAAGAAAAAGTGAGATGAGTAGAAAGATGGACATTAAACGGGACATTCAGCAAAAATTTCAGGAGCTTCCAGAGAAAGAACTATATACTGGAGCACGGTGAGACGATCAAAAATATTCATATTGCCGATTTGGCCAAAGCGACAGGCACATCGAACGCCACAATTACGCGCTTTTGCAAACGGATCGGCTGTGAGAGCTTTGTCGATTTGAAAATTCGGCTCCATAGTGCGCAGGAGGAAGTGCCGGAAAATGGATACGGAGATATTTTTGCGGATGTCAATTCGTTTTACCACAAGACCATCTCACAAACGGTCAAAATGATCGACAAGGAAAAAATTCGGGCACTCGTCGAAGCGATGAAACAGGCGGAGCGGATCTTTTTCACCGGAGTTGGCAGTTCCGGCTTGACGGCGATGGAAATGACCCAGCGGTTTATCCGAATGGGGCTCCACGTGACGGCACTTACCGATTCGCACATGATGATCATTACAAGTGCGATTACGACGCCAAAAGATCTGGTTATCTGGATCTCCAATTCTGGCCGTACGACAGAGGTGGTCAAAACACTCGAAAATGCCAAAAAGAACGGCAGCAAGATTGCAACAATCACAAGCTTTGAAAAAAGTCCCCTGGCCGCTCTGAGTGACTTCGTAATTCCGACTTATAATACGCATTTTGTCAGCAACGAACAGTTTGTTAACAACCAATTTGCGATCATGTATGTTATGGATATCATTTCCATGCTGCTTCTTGAAAATAAAACCATGCAGCAAAAAATGGAAAAAATCATCCACACCGTCAGTCGTAGATTCAACTAAAATATCCGCTTGTCGAGAGGCTTTTCGGCAGGCAGATTTGCATATTTAACCATTTCAGCCTATAATGGAAGTATCAAATTTAAAGGAGTGTAACATAAAGCCAATGAAATTCTAATCCTGCATACCCAGAGAAAATATTCAATATGAGTGATTTTTTTCGGACAGGATTCGTATGTACTTTTTTGGCTGTTTACACAAATAATTGCCATTGGCACAAGCTTTTTTGTGTTAGTCTGCGAACTCCTTCCGTCAATCGGACAGGAGGTTTTTTTATGTTTAGCATAGAAATCGAACAAGTGAAAAAAGAGCTCGGAACTCGGACTTTATTTCAAATCCCTAAATTGACCGCCGGAACAAGAGCGCGAATCGGTTTGGTCGGACGAAACGGCGTGGGGAAAACCACCCTTTTTGAAATTTTAGCCGGTATAAAGGAGCCAGATCAAGGGGAAATTAGACGAAAAGGTTCGACCGGCTATATTCGTCAACTGTCGCCGGAAGACGATCGATTGAGCGGCGGCGAAAAGACACGCAAATGGATCAAGGCGGAAATGCGGCAGCGGCCAGCGCTTCTTTTTGCCGACGAGCCCACCAGCAATCTGGACGTGGAAAGCGTGCGTCACTTAGAGCGGCAGTTTAAAAAGTATAGCGGTGCAGTCTTCCTGATTTCCCACGATCGCGCTTTCCTAAATGAAGTAGTCGACACGATTTGGGAGCTTGAAAATGAAATAATAACCGTCTATCCAGGTAATTATGATGCCTATCTGGCCGCCAAAGCCAAGCAGCATGAAAAAGCCGCCCAAGCATACAGCGAACGGCAGGCCAAAAAAAGCCAGCTGGAAGAAGCCATTCGTCATCGCGAAAAAGAAGCGGGCAAACAGGTGCGCCCATCGAAGCGGCTTACCTCTAAGGAAATCCGCTCAGCCAAGCCTTCAAAGGGTGTCCAGCAAAAGAAACAGCACAAGTTGATCAAGGCCATTGAAAAGCGGATCGACCGATTGGAAACGGTAGAGAAACCGTATCAATTCAAAGCAGTCAAAATCACGATTCCCAAAGAACGGATGTTAAAACCAGGCAGCGCCGTTCTGACAGCCCAAGCATTGACGCTTCAAGCAGGCGAAAAAGTGCTGTTCCAAACAAAAGGATTTACCCTTCGAGCGGGTGAAAAAGTGGTGCTTTCTGGCGTCAATGCCTCCGGTAAAACGTCCTTACTGCGGGCGATCATCGGTGAAGATAGCGCCTTGCGGTTAAGCCCGGATGTCACGATCGGCTACTTTGATCAGGAACTGCGCAATTTGGATAAAGCGGCGACTGTACTGGAAAACATCCAAAAAGCCAATGTCCACGAAGATAAGGTGGCGCTGGATGTACTGGGCAGTTTGCATTTCGATCAGGAAGACTGGCAAAAACCCGTCCAAGTGCTCTCAGGGGGCGAGCGTGTCAAGCTCAGTCTGGCCATGTTACTCACGCAAGGGGCCAATTTTTTGATATTGGATGAGCCGACCAACTATTTGGACATTGAAGCGCTTGAAGCCTTGGAGCAGATGATTGCCTCTTATGAAGGCGCCGTTTTATTCGTTTCACACGACCGAATGTTTACGGAAAAAGTGGCAGAAAAAATGCTGTTGATCGAAGAAAAAGAGCTCCGTCTAATCGACCAGCCACCGGATGTTTACAAAAAGGAAAAGGAAGAACCACAAGTCGAGGAAGATAAGTTGCTGCTGACACTGCGGCAGTCTGAAATTGCCGCAAAGCTGATGGAGCCACAGCTTTCCGAAGCGGAGAAAAAAGCGCTCGATGAAGAATATTTTGAGATTGTCCGGAAATTAAAGCATATCTAGTTGCAGAATCTGGGAAGTATCCACTAAAATGAAAGAAAAGCAGAAAAAGCGAGGTAATAGAATGGGACAGCTAAATGTCCAGGAACGATTAAAAATGCAAACAGTCAAAATGGAGCATCTAGGACAGTTCAACGACTTATTGCGCTATGTTTTCCAAGTCACCAATCAGGAACTCCAAGAAGTAGGGTTTGAAGAGGATGAGCTCGAGCAGGCGAAGCGCCCCGTCCTGCAAAAAGCCGATGTGCTCGGCTGGTTTGATGGGGACAAGCTGGTTTCGCAATTAGCCGTATACCCAATGGAGATCAATGTGCACGGTGTGCGCTATAAAATGGGCGGTTTGACGGGCGTTGGCACCTATCCGGAATATGCCAATCTAGGTTTGATGCACCAATTGATGCGCAAAAGCTTGCAAGATATGCGTGATCGCGGGCAAAGCGTCTCCTATTTGTTTCCATATTCGATTCCCTATTATAGACGAAAAGGCTGGGAAATCATTTCTGATAAAATGACCTTTGCCATCAAAGACACCCAATTACCCAGCATCGTACCGGTTTCTGGAATGGTCGAGCGGACAAGCTATGATGATCCAGATGTCCTTTTGACCTATCAGCAGTTTGCCAGTAGGCGGCACGGCACATTGATTCGCGACGAACTCGGCTGGGAAGAATATTTTCGCTGGGAGAAAGAGGAACTGGTGGCCGGCGTTTATTACAATGAGCGTCATGAACCTGAAGGCTATCTGTTTTACTGGATTGCAGATGATATTTTTCATATGAAAGAAATGATTTATCTGACCCAGGAAGCGCGCCACGGCTTGTGGAATTTTGTGACGGCCCACTATTCGATGGTAACAGATGTGAAGGGGCGGACCTACACCAATGAGCCAATCGCCTTTCTTTTGGAAGATAGTGAGATTGTCGAAACGATCCAGCCTTATTATATGGCCCGAATTGTCGACGTCATGGATTTTCTGCGCCAGTATCCGTTCAGAGTAAGAACGGGTGAAAAAAACTTCCATTTGGTTATTGATGATCCACTTTTAGAGTGGAATCAGGGGATTTTTGGACTGGAATTTGCAGATGGACAAGTAAAACTGCAGCAAGAGGCGATCGGTCCTGCTGTCAAGCTGGATATTCAGACGATGACCACCATGTTTTTCAGTTATAAACGGCCTAGCTATCTGGCCAAAATCGGTCGGCTGGAGGCGGACGCTGAGGTGATTCGGCAGCTGGAGGATCTCCTCCCGGCAGAGGCGCCTTACTTTTCGGATTATTTTTAAAGAGTAGCATGGTTGAAGAATGGTACCCGCTCGACCAGGGGGCCATTCTTTTTTGTCGTTTAAGAAAAGGTTAAATTTTGATAGAGACTTGATTTATTAGGCGGATAGGAATAAAATCAAGAAGTTATAGGGGAAAATGAGGAAAGGCGGTTAGGAAATGTTTAGCCATCTACCCGATTCATTTCTACAGATGAATACGATTTTTATTTCGATTTTGATTGAGGCCCTGCCCTTCGTTTTAATCGGTGTTTTTATTGCCAGTTTTATTCAAATGTTTATTTCAGAAAAAATGATTGCCAGAATTATTCCGAAAAATAAATTCTTAGCAGTAGTGGTTGGCTCATGTATCGGTGTATTTTTCCCGTCATGTGAGTGCGGCATTGTGCCGATTGTCAGAAATCTGCTTTCAAAAGGGGTGCCGCTCCATGCCGGGATCGCCTTCATGCTGACGGCGCCGATTATCAATCCGGTCGTTCTTTTTTCTACATACGTCGCTTTTGGCAGTACCTGGCAGGTTCCACTTCTACGCGTGATCGGCAGTCTGGTCGTAGCACTTATCGTTGGAAATCTCATTGCTTATTTTTACAAAGGAACCGGTCTAAAGGACAAATTTCTCGCTTATGAGGCAGCGGATGAAAAGAAGATGCATCCAGCGCTTGCTCTAGCAGACGGAAAAGTAGAACTGGCTGAGCCAAAAATCATGCAGACAGCCGAATTAACACTGGAAGGTGCATCTACCGGAGTCATCTCGCCGTCTCATGAAGGAACTCACGCACATGCCCACGCCCATGAACATGAACATGCGCATACACACGACCATGAACATGATCACGCGCATGACCACGGACACGAGCATCATGATCATACCCATATGGGACTCGGAGCGAAAATTTGGCACACAGCGCAACATGCGGTCGATGAATTTTTTTCTGTTGGAAAATTTTTAGTATTTGGTGCGTTAATTGCTGCAGCCATGCAAACCTACATCAAAACGTCCACATTGGTGTCGATCGGTCATGGACCTGTTTTATCGATCATTTTGATGATGGTTTTGGCCTTCGTGCTGTCACTATGCTCGGAAGCGGATGCTTTTATTGGCGCTTCATTCCGGAGTGTTTTCTCCACACAATCGATCGTGGCTTTCCTAGTGTTCGGCCCGATGCTTGATATTAAAAATGTGATGATGATGTTCGCAACCTTTAAAACGAAATTTGTGCTGCTTTTGATTAGCAGCGTAACAATTGTTGTCTTTATTTATGCACTGATCATTTAGGAGGTGAAAGAATGCTTCGCGCGTTTATTTTATTTGGTTTTGGTTTCTATTTAATGTATCTGCATATCAGTGGCAATATCAGCCAATATATCAATATGAAGTACTCCTATCTGTCCATTTCGGCCATGATAGCGGCCTTTTTCCTTGCGATCATTCAATTGATTATGGTTTTCCGGGATGAAGATCTGGCGGCCCATCACGAACATATGGGGCACGTACATGAAGGCGAAAATACCTGGTGGAAAAAAATACTAGTCTATAGCCTGCTGATTTATCCGCTCATTGCCGGATTTTTATTCCCCGTCGCAACGCTGGATTCGACGATCGTTTCGGCCAAGGGCTTCCATTTTCCGAAGAATAATGCAGCAGGTGATGATCCGTACGCCATGAATCAATTTTTACGGCCGGATACGAGCGGTTATTTTGGAGCAAGTGATTACCAAAAAATGATGGAAAAGGAACGGAAATCACTGGATAAAGAGAATCCAATCATTGTCACCGACGATAATTACTTGATGACGATGGAAATCATTTACAATTATCCGGGTGATTTTATTGGCAAAAAGATCCAGTTTACCGGCTTTGTCTACAATGATACAGTGACAGATGTGAACAATGTCTTTTTATTCCGATTTGGCATCATTCATTGTGTGGCGGATTCAGGTGTTTACGGCATGCTGACGAATATGCCGGAAGGGGCCAAATTTGACGATGACACCTGGCTAAAAGTTACCGGGACGATTGAGCAGGAATATTATGCGCCTTTCAAAATGAACATCCCTGCCGTTAAAGTGGACCATTATGAGACAATCTCGAAACCAAAAGATGTCTATGTATACCGGACTTACTAAAGAGAGCATCTTGCAGTTTCCAGCCAATTACGGTATGCTTAATCGTATAACTGTTTAGGCTTTCACGTAAAGATTAGCAAAAGGACGGAATCTATCCATGAACTATTATGAACATTACTTTCATTTTTCGCGGGATGAATGGCGGGAGCTTGAGGTCAGTAAAGATCAGATACTGACGGCAGAAGAACTAGAGGCCATTCGGGGACTCAATGATCGAATCTCGCTCGCAGATATTTCTGATATTTACCTGCCGCTGATCAAATTGATGGCGATTCAATATCATGAAGCGATTTTTATCCACGGGGAGAAAATGGAATACCTCAAGAAAAAAGAATCCCGTTCGCCGTTTATTATTGCGCTTGCTGGGAGTGTTGCGGTTGGGAAAAGCACAACCGCCCGCGTGTTTAAACTGATGCTTGATCGCTGGTTCTCCAAAACTCGGCAGGTGGAGCTGATCACAACAGATGGTTTTTTATATCCCAATCAACAGCTGGAAGAAAAAGGACTAATGGACCGCAAAGGGTTTCCAGAAAGCTACGACAGAGCCCGTTTTCATTCGTTTTTAATGGATCTTAAGGCTGGAAAAGAAGAGGTAGAGGTGCCACTATATTCGCACTTCACCTATGATGTGCTAAAAGAAACCCGCACGATTCACCGCCCTGATATTGTGATCATAGAGGGCATCAATGTGTTACAAGTAGATCAAAAAGAACAATTTTTGCCGAGTGATTTCTTTGATTTCTCGGTTTACATGGATGCTGCGGAAGAAGATATTAAAAAGTGGTATTTGGAACGTTTTTATATGTTGCGAGAAACTGCTTTTCAAGATGAAAGCTCGTATTTTCATCCATACACCAAAATCAGCCGGGAAGAAGCCGGCCAATATGCGCTCGACATTTGGGACAATATTAATGGTGTCAATTTGAAAGAAAACATCGAGCGAACAAAATATCGGGCAGATCTTGTGTTGCAAAAGGGCAGCAATCACTTAATATCAGACATTTATTTACGAAAATAAAACCAGACAGCGGCCGGCAACTCCTCCTCTTTGGGACGTGTCGAACCGCTGGCTGGTTTTTGCTTTACAAATGATGAAAATATTGTATAGTATAAATGAGTAAGCACTCACTCATTTGGAGGAGGGGAAAGGATGCAACCATTGATCGAAGTGGAGCAACTGGATATCATTTTACAGAAGAAATCAATTTTAAAAAAGGTGAATTTAACGATTGATAGCGGTCAGATTTTTGGCTTGATTGGTCCGTCCGGTGCAGGTAAAACAACACTTGTGAAGGCGATTGTCGGTATGGAGAAGGCCACGAGTGGAAAAGTAAAAGTGCTTGGAACCTCCATGCCTTCGCTGAAAGTCGTGCCGAAAATCGGCTACATGGCACAATCAGATGCCTTGTATATGGAACTAACAGCTAAAGAAAATCTTGACTTTTTTGCGTCCTTATATCACTTGAAAGGTGCAGAAAAAAAGGAACGAATAGCCTATGCGGCTGAATTGGTTGATTTGACGGCTGAATTAAACAAAAAAGTGACCGCCTTTTCAGGGGGAATGAAGCGGCGATTATCGCTGGCCATTTCTGTTTTACAAAATCCAGATGTCCTGATTTTGGACGAACCGACAGTTGGAATCGATCCAGAATTACGCAAAGCAATTTGGGAAGAACTAGCCGAACTGAAAAACCAAGGAAAATGCATCCTCGTCACCACTCACGTCATGGATGAGGCGGAAAAATGCGACCAGCTGGCAATGGTGCGAGAAGGACGAATTATTGCCCGCGGAACACCTGACGAACTAGCGGCACATACAGAGACGAACCGCCTGGAAGATGCCTTTTTGGCGTTCGGGAGGGAAGCATAATGAGAACACTTGCCATTGTCAAACGGATTATTTTACAATTTAAACGAGACAAACGAACACTTGCTTTAATGTTTCTAGCGCCGCTTGTCTTGATCACTCTGCTCAACTACTTATTCAATGACCAAGCAGTCGAACCGGTCATCGGCGAGACAGGCCTTTCAGATGAGCTGGTTCAAACGCTGAAAGAGAACGACTTAAAAATCAAAAGGTATGATGAGTTGGATCAAAGTGCAGAGGCCGCCATCAAAGCGAATGAACTGGACGCTTTTATCGTGCAGGATGGCGATAAGCTGAACGTGACATTTGAAAATAGTGACCCAGCTGTCAGCAAAGAAATCACGATGAAGCTGCAAAAAAGCCTGATGAGTATGCAGGAAGCGAGCATGCAGCAGGCCGCCAAAGCTATGCAGGCTCAAATGGATCAGATTAGTCAAATGACAGGAAGCAGTACGGATTCCAGTGAGGAAATGCTGCTTGCAAATGGCCAATTAACACTGTCGACCGATTATGTTTATGGGAATGCAGATACGACTTACTTTGATACGATAGGGCCAATCTTTATCGGGTTCTTTGTTTTCTTCTTCGTCTTTCTGATTGCCGGAATCTCCTTTTTACGCGAGCGGACGACAGGCACTTTGGAGCGGCTAATGGCGACCCCGATTAAGCGTTATGAGCTCGAACTCGGCTATATGATTGGTTTTGGGTTATTTGCCCTAATTCAATCCATTATTGTGGCGCTTTTCTCCATTCATGTACTGGACATGACACAAAACGGTTCGATCTGGTATGTGTTGCTCATTACTTTGCTGCTTGCGATCGTATCGCTGGCACTCGGGATGTTGCTTTCAACTTTTGCCAATAATGAATTTCAGGTCATCCAGTTTATTCCAATCGTGATTGTGCCGCAACTCTTGTTCTGCGGGATTTTTCCACTTGAAGGAATGGCAGACTGGTTGCAGTGGATTGCGCACTTGATGCCGATGTACTACGGAGCCACGGCGCTAACGGACATTATGATCAAAGGGGAAGGTTTTAGCAGTTTTGCGGCAGATTTTTATATTTTAGTCGCCTTTGCAGCCGTATTCTTGATTTTAAATATTTTTGCCTTGAAAAAATATCGTAAGGTGTAAGGAAGGAAGAGCGTAGTGAAAGAAACAGATGATATTGCCAAAAAAATGTTGGACTTGATGGAAGAAGATCGGCATATGAGTGAAAAGCAGAAACGGATCGTTCAAGCAGCGATCGAACTTTTTGCGGAGAAGGGGTTTGCCGGAACGAGTACAAGTGAGATCGCGAAAAAAGCAGGCGTGGCGGAAGGGACAATCTTCCGGCATTATAAAACCAAAAAGGACTTATTAATGGCGCTCACCATGCCGACACTAATCAGCGGTGTCATTCCGTTTTTTGCAGCCAATTTTTCAGAGGAAGTTCTTGACCATGACTATCCAGACTTCCGTACGCTTGTGAAAAATATTATTGAAAATCGTTATGAATTCACAGAAAAAAACGGTAAACTTATTAAAATTTACTTTTTGGAGTTGTTTTATCATGATGAGCTGCGGGAGCAATTTTCGGAAATCTTCATGACGCATGTTAAAGGAAAATTTGACCGCTTGATTAATTACTATAAGGAACGCGGCGAGCTTGCCGATATGCCCAACAGCACGATCATGCGCGCCTTGATTACCAATATTGTCGGTTTTTTACTGACGCGTTTCGTTGTGATGCCAGATGCCACATGGGACGACAAGGCAGAGGTCGACTATACGGTTGACTATATTCTGCACGGCTTAGTGAAATAAATAAAAGAACCCCGATTCAAGTGGGAGCAGGTCGACTGGTGGGAAATAGGCCACACAGTGATCCGCTTTTAGAATCGGGGGTTTTTTTATATGGGAAGTCTAATTTTTTCTGGAATTGGCGACAATATGGATGTCCACGCCATCAGTTTGCCGCATGATCGCATTTACAATCGAGCCTTTTGCAATCTCTTCCACGCGGCTTTTGATCGATTGCCCTAAAATAATCTGGGTAATCTGCTTCTTATTCGCCACATCTGTGATCACTTGGGGAATTTTGCGCTCTTTCATCGGCTCAAGTAGAAAATGGGCGCCAAATTGTTGGGCCAGTTCGCGCCACTCTGCATAGCTTTCCTGAATATGTGCCGGCAGTTCGTCCAGCTCTTTATCAATGGCCATCAGAATATACAGGTCACTGCGCAGCCGATCGGCAATTCGGTAGCCGCGGCGGATCAATTTTTCCGCATTGGCATCATTTTTGATACAGACGAGAATTTTTTCATTCATCATCGCCGCCCGAAGCTGTGCCGCTTTTTTGTCAGATTTGTCATCTACATCATCTGCCACTTCACGCAAGGCGATTTCGCGCAAGGCTGATAAATTTTTAGTCGTAAAAAAGTTTTCAAGCGACTGTTCGATTTTTTCCGGCTGATAAATTTTGCCATCCTTGAGCCGCTTTTGCAAAGTTTCAGCTGTGACATCGATCAGAATCACTTCATCTGCCGCATCAATCATGCTATCAGGGATACGCTCGCGCACGGAAACGCCCGTAATGTCATGGACGACATCATGCAGGCTTTCCAGATGCTGCACATTCACCGCTGTAATGACATTGATGCGGGCTTGCAGGATCTGCTTAACGTCTTGGTAGCGTTTGTCCGTTGCAGAGCCCGGTACATTTGAATGGGCGAGTTCATCTATGACCACAACTTCAGGGTTTCGGGCAATAATCGCTTCCACGTCTAAATCCTGATAGATTTTTCCTTTATAGTCGATTTCTTTTAAAGGAACCATTTCCAAATCATGCAGGAGGGCGGCTGTTTCTTTTCGACCGTGTGTCTCCGCAAGACCAATCACGATATCGATTCCTTCCTGCTTGAGTTCATGGGCTTCCGTCAGCATCCGATAGGTCTTGCCGACGCCAGGTGCTGACCCCATATAAATTTTCAATTTGCCACGTTTTAGCTTTTCAATCTGTGCAAGCAATTCTTCCGGGCTTTTCCGGTGAAAAGAAAAATCTTTACTACTCATTCGCGTTTCTTTGCCTCCCAACTTTTATCATACTCATTGTAGCACAAACAATTAGGAGAATGAAGAGTCAAAATAAAGACAGCCTGCCCAGACGGACAAGCTGTCGATTTCCCGTTTACTGTGCGAAATAACCGCCGTCGATTGGCAGTTCAACGCCTGTGACAAAACTGGATTCATCGCTGGCCAGATACAAGACGCCTTCCGCAATATCAATGGATTTGCCGAGTCGTGGAAGCGGTGTGAGTGATTGGAACCAGCCGCGCGTTTCTTCGCTTTCAAATAGCTGCTTCGTCATCGGCGTTTCAATATAGCCCGGGTGAACCGAATTGACGCGAATGTTATCTTTGGCAAAATCAACCGCCGTCGCCTTGGTGAGCAACCGAACAGCTCCCTTAGAAGCGGTATAGCTGCTGGCGCCAGATCCACCGGTCAGTCCCGCAATTGATGAAATATTAATAATTGAGCCGCCGCCATTTTCCTGCATGTGCGGAATCACTTTCTGCATGCCGAGGAAAGTGCCATTTAAATTAACCGCAAGCACTTTATTCCATTCGTCGAGCGTTGTATTTAAAATGGTCCGTTCTGTGCTAATCCCCGCGTTATTCACCAGAATGTCGATATGCCCAAAGTGCTTGACTGCCTCGTCCACAATGTGCTGCCAATCTTCCTCACTCGCCACGTTATGTTTGAAGGTCAGCGATTTTGGCTCAATGGCCTGTAATTCCTTTTCCGTTTCCTTCAGTAAAGCCTCTTGCATGTCTGTCGCGATAACGACGGCGCCTTCCTTAGCAAACAGTAGTGCTTCTGCCTTGCCTTGGCCCCCTGCAGCACCTGTAATAATCGCTACTTTTCCTGCTAATCTTCCCATGAAAAATTCCTCCTTGATTGCTTTTGATATCGCTTACAACTTGATTATAGAACGAAAAAAAGAGCAATTCCAGAAAATTGCTCAAAAATAAGTAATATAATTTTAGTATCTATGCTTTCACAACTATTTTCTTCTTCAACCAGTCTTTTCCTTCCACGAAGCGAGTCACCATCATGGCACAGACCGTATTCCCGGTTGAATTGAGTAGTGTAGCAGGAATATCAATGATGGTACTAATGATCATGATCGTTCCAACAAGCTCAGGTGAAAATCCAAATACCGAACAGATCAGCAACTCACCTGTCATGCCACCGCTTGGAATCGCGCCCATTACGGCACCAACCAGAAAGGCCACAAGGATGATGGATAAAATGCTGCTTGGACTCGTCATATCTTTACCAAACAAGGTGAAGAGAAAGACAATTTTAATGATTCCCCCCATAACAGAACCGTCTTTATGGGTATTAGCCCCGAGCGGGATGACCGTTTCCGCAATATCATCTGGAACCCCCATTTTTTTCGTTGCCAGCAGATTGGCGGGAATAGAAGCCGCACTGGAAGAAGTCGCAATCGCTGTTACAGCAGGGGTCAGTACATTTTTCCAGAAAGTCTTGAAGCCAAGTTTTCCACCTGCGACCCAGGCATACAGACTGTTTGCCCCGAAAAAGTAAACAATGGCTAAAAGCAGATAGAGCAGGAAGGCATTTAAGTAGCCGCTCAAAATTTGCGGACCGAGCTCGCCAACTGTCGCAGCAAAATAACATCCCAGTCCCACTGGCGCCAAATACATGATTAATTGGATCATTTTCAAAATGACTGTCGTACCTGCTTGTAGAAAATCCGCAATCGGTCGACCTTTTGTGCCAGCCAGAGTGGTGGCAAGACCAAATAGAATCGAGAAAATGATCAGTGGCAGTAGATTAGATTTGGAAAATAAATCGAGAAAATCCGGCACGGTAAAAGTGGAGACAATAATCTCGCCAAGTGATTTCCCTTGTTCACTCGGTGCTTCCGGCAAGTGGGCGAGAAGGGCCGAAGTATCCACATTTTGCAGCGGATTGTAAAGCATGGTGCCGATAAAAGCAATGACAGCAGCAATCAGTGCCGTCGTAAAGAAAACCGCAAAAACCGTTCCCATAATCTTTCCAAGCCGCTTCATTTGTTCCATGTTCGCAATCGCAGATGAAACACTCAAAAAGACAAGCGGT
The DNA here is from genome assembly GCF_900183385.1 of Listeria costaricensis. Taxonomy (GTDB): domain Bacteria; phylum Bacillota; class Bacilli; order Lactobacillales; family Listeriaceae; genus Listeria; species Listeria costaricensis. The sequence continues at coordinate 142,275 of NZ_FXUT01000010.1, read as the reverse complement.
ACGATCACAACAAACATCAGATTTAAAAACAATTCCCCAATTGGTTTCACAATGGCTGCTTTTTCTCCAAAAACAATCCCACAGATTCCACCAATCACGATGCCACTTAGCAGCAAAATCGTAAACGTATAATTTTTTAATATTTTCATGCGTCTCTCCCTTTCGATGAAGTCCTTTTATAGAATAGCAAAAAGAAGCGGGGGAGTCAAAACCATGCAAAAAAGCCCTGCAAGTTTTTAAGCTTGCAGGGCTTTGGTTGAATATTAATTGGCCGTTGCGGCACTTGAGTCTGCTGCATCTGAACTGTCTTCATTTTTGCCAGACTGTTCAGTAGCCTTGGTGCTGTCAGAAGTAGAGGATGAACCCGGCCATTTCTGCTTGCCTTTGTTGTAGTTGTAGTCAGTCGGATCGATCTTCTTGAAGTCATCCGGCTTGTAGAGGCGGAGCAAGTCGCCTTCTAGAACTGAATCGGATAGGGACAATTCTTTCTGGACGGTCTGTTTCGTCTCTTTCATTTCTTTCGTTTCCGTCTCGATCGGCTCACCAGTTTGCTGGTTATAATATTTACCGCCAATCATGGAATATTCTGGTGTGATATAGTCACCATTTCTAAATGGCACCATTTGCTTATGGTCTTCTGAAAGTAAGTCTGTACCAAATTCGAGATAGTCCTTCGTATCAATGCCTAGAAGGTGAAGAACAGTAGGCAGAACGTCGATCTCACCGCCGTAAGTCGTATTGATGCCACCTTTAACGCCAGGAATGTGGATCATAAGCGGTACACGCTGTGCTTGGGCGTTCTGGTAAGCATTATAATCTGTTCCAAGGATTTGACTCATCGCATCCGCGTGATTATCTGAGATCCCGTAATGGTCACCATACATGATGATCACGGAATTATCGTATAGACCGGATGATTTCAAGTAATCAAGGAACTCGCCTACAGCCTCATCCAAATAGCGGGCGGTCTGGAAGTACGTGTCAACAGATGAATCACCTGTTGTCGCCGGGTCAATGGTTGCTTCATCCGCATCAATTGGATACGGGAAGTGGTTCGTCAGTGTGATGAATTTTGCATAGAACGGCTGTTGCAACGTCTCGAGATATTGCTCCGATTGTTCAAAGAATGGCTTATCTTTCAAACCATATTCCGTTAAATCTTCTTCTTTCATATCATAGTAGCTAGCATCAAAGAAGTGATTATAACCAAATTCTTTATAAATTTCATCCCGATTCCAGAAGCTCTTATAGTTTCCGTGAAATACGGCTGAATCATAACCATAATTGGCTAAAATACCGGGCGCTGATTCGTAAGTGTTCTGGCTCTTCGTTGTGAAAGCAGAACCCTGCGGCAGCCCGTAAAGTGAATTTTCCAGCATCATTTCGGCATCGGAAGTTTTCCCTTGCCCTGTCTGGTGGAAGAAGTTCGTAAAGCTGATCGTATTCTCATCATGGAAAAACTTATTGATGGTCGGCGTTACTTCCTCGCCGTTCAATTTGTAATCAATTAAAAATTGCTGGAAGCTTTCCAAATGAATATAGATGACATTCATGTTTTTAGCGACCCCGTAATATTCAGGATTTGGTGCGGCATATTTCGATTTTGTATAATTGAGCACCTCATCAACATCACTGCTGTCAGCCAAAGCACGCTGCGTTTCTGCTTCCGTACTTTTCACTGCATCATAAATCTGGTAATTGGTCATCCCTAAATATTTTACAATATAATTACGGTCAAAAGTTCTAGTCAGAAGCTGCGGACGATCGATTTCCGCAAGACCTAAGTTTGCAAAGAAAATCGCTACACCCAGTGTCAAAACGCCGACTACTTTACGTGCACGCATCCGATCTGATTTTTCTGGTACCACAATGTGGAAAGCGAGCAGGCAAATCAAAAGGATGATATCCAGCCAGAAGAAAATATCCGTCCAGTTCATCAAGGCAAATACACTGCCTGCCATATCGCCCATATTGGACATTTGTTTCGGACTTAGGTTCGGTAGCGTGATAAAATCGCTGAAGAACCGATAATAGACCATATTCGCGTAAAGAATAAATGTCAGTAAGAAATCAACCACGATAATCCAAATATGCGAGCGGCGACCTTTGGCAAAAAGGGCCAACCCCATAAAGAATACCGTCGAACCGATCGGATTAATGATCAGTAGAAATTGTTGCATCAAATTTTCAATACCCAAGTTAAATTGGGTCACATAGGCAATGACGGATTTAATCCAAAATAAAACAACGGCAAGAATAAAAAAGCCATAATTCTTGCTCAAAAAGGCCCGGACTTTCCCGTTCCCATTCTTCATAGTACACCTCTCCTACACTCTTTTTGCTGAGTTTCTTTTCTGCTTATTAAAAAGCGTGCTGATTAAAAAAAGCAGGCACATATGTATAAATTGCAACATTCATACCCGAACCCACGTTAACATAATTCTAACACAACTTTAACAAAAGGCAAACCAAAACACATACGTCTCAAGTCGGAAAATCTCCCCCAAGCGAAAAATCGTGCAAAAAAGAATTCTTTTGCTTAAAATAAATAGGGAAGTGAGGCGAATGCGATGAAACTGACACCAGCTTTTTTTGACTATAAATCCACCATCATGGCGGCGCGGGACCTTTTAGGCAAGAAAATCGTCCACGAGACGGAAAACGAACGCTACGAAGCCTATATTACTGAAACAGAAGCCTACCTTGGAAAAGATGACGAGGCGGCCCACAGTTACGGCAACCGATTGACGAAGCGGACCCGCATCATGTTCCAGTCTCCCGGCCACATTTACATGTACCAAATGCATCAGCAAGTGCTGCTAAATATCATTACCATGCCGGAGGGAGTTCCAGAAGCCGTACTAATCCGTGCTGTCGAGCCGGTGCACCAGCTTGCTGAGATGAGCAGAAACCGAGGCGGCCGCACTGGTCGAGAGATTTCAAATGGCCCTGGCAAGCTGACCCAGGCTCTTCGCCTCACCATGCAAGATTATGGCAAGACGATTTTTAACAGTAATATCTGGCTGGAAGAAGGGAAGATTCCGCAGCGAATCGAGAGCACCGTGCGAATCGGCATTCCGAATAAACGATTGGCCACTTTTTATCCACTGCGCTTTACCGTTCAGGGGAATCCATTTCTATCGGGTAAGAAAGGGCTGATGGATCCGCATTCCGGCTGGCGTTCCTTGCCAGTTGCAGAAGGGACGGAGTTGCTTTATAATGAAGAAAGCGGTGAGGAGGCATGATATGCTAAAGAAAACAATAGCGATCATTATATTGATTATTGGCCTGCTTCTAGTATTTTCTCCCTTCATTAAAGATGGGATCGTAAAATATATGAGCGGTCATGAAACGATCGAAAACTATTCACAAAAAGACATAGAAAAAAACAGCGAGAAGGATGCAACGTTTGATTATGATAGTGTTGCGCTTCCATCCATGACTTCTGTTCTTCAGGGAGCGGCAAATTATGATAAAGAAGCCGTAGTAGGCGCAATCTCGATTCCTTCCGTAGATATTCAATTGCTCGTTTTTAAAGGAACGAACACAGCAAATCTACTGGCCGGAGCGACGACCATGCTGCCGGATCAGACGATGGGTGAGGGAAATTACCCACTGGCCGGTCACCATATGAAGCAGGAATCACTGCTTTTCGGGCCGCTGATGAATGTCAAAAAAGGTGCGAAAGTCTATCTAACCGATCAACAAAATGTATATGAATATGAAATCGATCAAACCAAGACCATCAATGAGACAGACGTTTCGGTACTTAATCCTACTGATGATGCGACGATCACTTTGATTACCTGTGATAAACCAACAGAAACGACGAAGCGATTTGTAGCGACAGGAAAACTCGTTAAAACCGAAAAAATGACAGATGATCTTGAGAAAAAGTATTTTAGTCAATGATGAAAAATCGGACTCCTCCATTTGGCAGAAAAGAAAAGCTGATTAACGGCTTTTGACTTTTCGCCTGCCGAGGGGTCTTTTTTGAAAGGAGAAAGCGGATGAAAATTGATTGTTTGCAACATGTCGCATTTGAAAACCCAGGGCTGATAGAGGATTGGTGCAAGGAGCGGGGATATGCCCTTCAGGTTCACCGGCTCGACTTGGGGGAGGCTGTTCCAGTGGCAGAAGCGGTTGACTTTTTGGTTGTTCTTGGCGGGCCCATGAATATCTATGATGACTGGGAACCGCTCGCTAAGGAACGCAGCTTGATCGAGGCGCTTCATCAGGCGAAAAAACCCGTCTTTGGCGTCTGCTTAGGAGCCCAACAAATTGCTGCGGCACTTGGTGGGGAGGTTGTACCGAACCCGGTGAAAGAGGTCGGCTTTTTCCCCATCCAAACGACTGCTGCTAAAACAATCACTGATGCATTTCCCGAAGAATTGACCGTATTTCATTGGCATGGGGATACTTTTACTTTGCCGGTGGGCGCACAGCAGATTTTTGCCTCTGTCGGTTGTGCCAACCAAGGCTTTTTTGTCGAGCCGAACCTGGTAGGACTGCAATTTCATTTTGAAACCAAGCGGGAAAATGTAGCGGCAATCGTTCAGCATGATGCGGCCTACATCACAGAGGGACCGTATATCCAAAGCCGCGAAGAGATCGAGCAAACGGAAATCCCCGCAGAGAACAAACGTGTATTATTTGCACTTTTAGATCGTTTGGTTCAAGGAGCATAGAAGTATCTGAAAGCGGCTTTTTAGTGTATGATGAAAAGGAATCAGAAAGGACGTGAAAACATGAAGCTCACGGTTTTTGGACATTGGGGCGGCTATCCGTTAAAAAATGACGGCACCTCCAGCTATTTGCTTGAGGAAGACGGCTTTAAACTGCTGATTGATGTGGGAGCAAGTGCTGTTTCCATCATGCAAAACTATGTGGACCCTGCCGAGTTGGATGCAGTCATCTTGTCGCATTATCATCCCGATCATGTGGCGGATGTTGGCATCTTGCAGCATGTTCGACTGCTTGGAAATCACGAAAAACGCCTGCCAGTACTGCCGATTTATGCGCATGAGGAAGACGAACGCGGTTTTTCCTATTTGACCATGAAAGACATTTCGGAAGCGCGTACCTATCATGAAACTGATACACTGGAAGTTGGACCGTTCAGCATTTCATTCTTGCGGACCATCCATCCGGTACCTTGTTTTGCGATGCGCTTTACTGCTAATGGGAAATCAATCGTTTATACAGCAGACAGTGCCTATCAGGAAAGTTTTGTCCGTTTTTCTGAACAGGCTGATTTTCTATTTGCAGATACCAACTTTTTCAAGGAAATGGCTGGAAAGTCGCGTGTACATATGGCGAGTGTTGAGGTGGGGCGTCTTGCTAAACTAGCCTCTGTAAAAAAATTGATGCTCACTCATTTGCCGCAAAATGGTTCACTGGCGCAGCTTAAAAACGAAGCTGCTGCTGAATTTGACGGAGAAATTTTACTTGCTGAAAAAGGATTATCGATTACAATATAAAGGGGTAGAAAAACGTGTATTTTATTGATAATAATAATGAGAAAGATCCGCGAATCAACTTAGCTGTCGAAGAATTTATTCTGACTGAACTAAACTTGGACGAGCCGGTTCTCCTGTTTTACATTAATCAGCCATCAATTATCATCGGGCGCAATCAAAATACGGTGGCAGAAATTAATACAGAATATGTGGAAAAAAATGGCGTCATTGTCGTGCGGCGGTTATCAGGTGGTGGAGCCGTTTATCATGATGAAGGCAATCTGAATTTCAGTTTTATCACAGAAGATGATGGCGAAAACTTCCATAATTTTGCCAAATTCACGCAGCCAATCGTCGAAGCGCTAAGAAAAATTGGCGTGGAAGCAGAACTAAAAGGCCGCAATGACCTGCTGATCGATGGCTATAAGGTTTCAGGTAATGCGCAATTTGCCACAAAGGGTAAAATGTTCTCGCATGGGACCCTAATGCTGGATTTGAATTTGGACCATGTAGCGGCCTCCTTGAAACCTCGAAAAGATAAACTGGAATCAAAAGGAATCAAGTCAGTCCGTAGCCGTGTCGCCAATATTTCGCAATTTATGGATCAAAAAATGACCACAGAAGAATTCCGCGATCACCTGCTTCGTTTCATTTTTGACGTGGAGGATGTAGCAGATGTCAAAGAATATCAGCTAACGGAGGCCGACTGGGCACGCATCCATGAAATTTCGGCCGCGCGTTATGCCAATTGGGACTGGAATTACGGCAAATCTCCGAAATTCAATCTGGAGCGTTCCAAACGTTTCCCAGTAGGGTCCATCGATGTGCGTCTGGATGTTGAAAAAGGCGTGATCAGTGATATCAAGATTTTCGGTGATTTCTTTGGAATCGGCGACGTAACAGATATTGAACAGAAACTCCGCGGCATCCACTATAAACGCGAAGATTTAGAAAAAGCCTTGCAGGATGTGGAGATCAAAACCTATTTCGGCAACATTACAAAAGAAGAATTTCTCGATCTGCTCTATTAAAAAATCAGGGAAGAAGAGGGCGCCTCAGTTGAAGTGCCTCTCTTTCCTGATTTTTATTTAAGAAGGGCTTTCAGCATGAAGTCGGAGAATATTCATCTCGTCACGCTCCAAAACACTTGGAAATTTCTATGATTTAAAATGGTCGCCTCTTTACTTCTTCATAAATCCGCGCAATATACTTTTCGACAATTCCTAGCAAATACCACCGAAAATGAGTTGGGAAATAAGCCGTTGTGACCAGCCGGGAACCGTGGTTGACGTAAAAAAGCGCTGCCTGAGCACAATGAATAGATAGAAGAAATTTTACTTAACAAATAGGAGGAACAGATCGTGCGATTCCGAGATACGAACCAACTAGATGATATCAAGCAATTTATGGAGGAATGGTACAAAAATAAACCACGAGTGACAGATTTCTGTAGCACGGTAAAATTTCCTAACCGTTTCCCACAAATGATTGTCGAGTATTACCAATTTCTCAGCAACTGGGGAGAGGTAGGTGGATTTGGTCTGCAGGATTACTTAGTACAACCAGAGAATTTAAAAGAAGAAGATGGTCGCTTTCGTCTGATTGGAGAAAACCAGGATTGCTTCTATATTTGGGTAGAAGCCTGCCAGAAAGAGCCACATATTTTCAGCAATGCACCGGCACTCTTTATGGGAGCAACAGAAGAAATCACCCCATTGCCTCATAGCTTGGCACATCTAATTAAAACGTTTACGCTTCGAGAGCTATTGTTCGGGGCAGAAAAGACTGCTTGTTATTTTGCTGATCAAAAAGTATGTCTTGAAGGAACCTATGAACCGCTTTGGCTGGAGGCAAATTATGCACTTCCAAAGCAAAATGATTTAGACTTCTGGCTGGTAGATCAAAAAATTTTAATGATGAAGTTTCGGAATAATGGAGAATTTTGGGTTGGAAGTGATGCAGAAGTGGCATGGAAAATCAAAAATCAGTAAAAAATTTCCAAAAAAGGGTTGTCAAAATGGTAGGTAAATGATATGATATAAAAGTTGTTACGACAAGTGATACCAACCATTATGCGGGTGTAGTTTAGTGGTAAAACCACAGCCTTCCAAGCTGTTGTCGAGGGTTCGATTCCCTTCACCCGCTCTTTTAAAAATTGTTACTAACGCAGTGTTTCGACCTTTTTAAGCGAAGCATTGCGTTTATTTTTGTTTTGAAGGAGGTTTTTCAAAGTGAATCCTCAAGCGCTTAAAGAAGCCATCAAGACCTATGCGGCAGAAATCGGCATCCAAAAAATCGGTTTTACAACAGCAGACCCGTTTTTGTTTCTAAAAGCCCGGCTGAAAAAGGCAGAGGAAGCAGACGTTTTGACAGGTTTCGAGCATCCTCATATCGATGAGCGGGTGTATCCAGAGCTGATTTTTGAGGAGCCGAGGTCGATCATTGCCATCGCACTAGCCTATCCTTCCAAATTGAAAGAAACTCCGACAAGCAAAAAAGCAGCCAGACGTGGTGTTTTTGCACGAGCTTCTTGGGGAATCGATTATCACACGATCTTGCGGGAGAAGTTGGCCCTCCTAGAAGCCTTCATTAAGCAGCGTGCTCCAGAGGCTCGGATGAAATCGATGGTCGATACGGGGGAACTTTCAGATGTAGCGGTGGCTGAACGAGCTGGAATCGGCGCTCGCGGCAAAAACACATTACTTCTGACAAAAGAATACGGTTCCTATGTATACCTTGGCGAGATGATCACAAATCTTCCTTTTGAGCCAGATCAGCCAATCGGTGACCTTTGCGGCAGCTGCAACCAATGTGTCAAGGCGTGTCCAACAGGATCGCTGCTTGGTGAAGGCAAAATGAATCCGCTGATTTGTCTCAGTTATCTGACGCAAACCAAAGGCTTCTTAGATGAAAAATATCGCGATGTGCTGCATAATCGTTTATATGGATGTGATACCTGCCAAGTTGTCTGTCCTTATAACCGCGGTGTCGATTATCATCTGCATGCGGAGATGGAGCCTGATCCTGATTTGGTGCGACCAGAGCTCAAACCGCTCCTGTCGATTTCAAACAAGGAATTTCAAGCGAAGTTCGGTCAGATGGCCGGTTCATGGCGAGGTAAAAAGCCGATTCAGCGAAATGCAATCCTTATTTTGGGGCGCTACCGGGACATAACCGCAGTGCCGATTCTTTGTGAGGTTTTAAAAAATGATCCGCGCCCTGTCATTCGTGGAACCGCCGCTTGGTCGCTCGGCAAGATTGCAAATGAGGAAGCGGCAGACGCCATTAGGAAGGCAAAATTGCAGGAAAAAGATCCAGACGTGCTGAAAGAACTCGCACGTGCAGAAAAAATGATAGAAACCAGGTGAACCTATTGTCCAATCATGTTGTTCTTTATCAACCAGAAATCCCTGCCAATACGGGGAATATTTCCCGAACCTGTGCAGGAACCGATACGGATCTCCATTTAATCCGACCGCTAGGCTTTTCAACAGACGATAAGATGTTGAAGCGAGCAGGTCTTGACTACTGGGATCATGTGAAAATCCATTATTATGACTCACTCGATGACTTCTTTGAAAAGAATCCGAATGGGCATTACTACTGCATTACAAAATTCGGTCGACATGTTTACAGCGATGTTGATTTTAGTGATTCAAACGAGGCGCATTATTTTATTTTCGGACGGGAGACCACTGGGCTGCCAGAGGACCTACTGCGCAAATACGAGGACACAGCGCTTCGGATTCCAATGACGGAAAATATTCGCTCGCTCAACCTTTCCAATACAGCGGCAATTTTAGTCTATGAAGCACTCAGACAACAGGCGTTTTCGCAGTTAGAGACCGCGCCGCATTATGAGCGCCATATTTTTGATGACTAAGAGGGGGGAAAAAGATGAATGATACGATTGAGCAGCTTTTGAGCCATTATTCCGTTAGGGCTTTCACGGATCAGCCGCTTTCAGAGGAAGAAATTCGTTTGCTTGTTAAAGCCGCACAGTCCGCTTCAACTTCTAATTTTATTCAAGCCTATTCGATTATTGGTGTATCAGATCCTAAAAAGCGGGAAGTACTTGCAGAGATTTCTGGAAGTGCCGATTATGTCCGCACGACAGGGCAGTTCTTCGTTTTTGTCAGTGATTTAGCCCGCAGTAAACAAATAGCAGAGGCTCAGAGTGTAGCGGCAGAATCGCTCGACACCATTGAGAAATGGCTGGTCTCCGTAGTGGATGCCACGCTTGCTGCTCAAAATATGGCTGTCGCCGCTGAATCGATGGGGCTCGGCATTTGTTTTATTGGTGGCATTCGAAATGACATCAAGCGCGTCATAGAATTGTTAGAAATTCCAGACCATGCCATGCCGCTCTTTGGCTTAACCATCGGGCATCCCAAACAGCTTTCGGCACCCAAACCAAGAATGCCCGAAAAGCTCATCTATCATCAGGACCGCTATCAGGTTCGCACGATGGCAGACTACCAGCAATATGATGAAGAGATTCGTACTTATTATGAAAAACGAACTGGCGGCATGCGCAGTGAAACGTGGACGGAACAAATCGCCAAAGGAATGAAGCGACCCACTCGGCTTGAACTGGCTGAACAGTTGCGCAAACAGCATTTAGCTCAAAAATAAAAAAAGAGCCTGTGGTAAAAACTCACCACAGGCTCTTTTTTTGTTATCCTCGTCGATTACGTGCCATTTGAATTAGATTCCAGATGACCAGGATCAAAACGATCACTAGCAGAATATTAATCAAACCGCCGGCAATATGGAAAATGATACCGATCAGCCAAATAACGAGGAGAATAACAATAATCCCCCAAATAATACCTAACATAAGTAAAACCCCATTCCTTTTGATTGTCAGATAGACTATACCACTTTTTGATACATCTAAAACGTATTAAAAACGATGGTCTGATTTAATTTTTTCAAGAAGTCCCTTGCAACCAGCAAGCACAAGGCGTTCCGTTTCATCAAAATCGCCTGTATAGTAAGGGTCAGGAATTTCCTCTTTTTCAGGATGCTCTACAAAATCCATCAATTTGGCTAATTGGGAAAGATAGGGAGAACCAGCAATAGCGCGAATATCCTCCAGATTCGCCTCATCCATGCCGATCAAATAGTCCGTATCTGCAATTTCATCCTGAGTCAGCTTAGTTGCTTTCATCGCCGTATAATCAATACCGTGCTTCTTTAAAACTTGTTGGGTTCCGCGATGTGGAGCTTTGCCTAAATTCCAACTGCCAGTTGCAGCTGAGCGAACTGCAATCTTCTTAGTCAAGCCCGCTTCCTCTACCAGTTGACGAAAAATTCCTTCTGCCATGGGTGAACGGCAAATATTTCCTAAACAAACAAATTCTACTGTAATCATGTTAATCCTCCCAAAGTTTTTCCAGCCGCTTAAGCTGATTTTTATCTAATTCGGCCCTTTTAAAGGCTTCAAAAAGTTTTTTAGCGTCCTGATCAGTCAATGAACGCCGAAAATAAGTCAATTGATTTTCCGTTAATGCCAGCGCTTTTGGGCAATCTATCGGAATCAAATCGGCAAGCAAGTCTAAATAAACCTGTTTTTCCGGCATGTCCTCCAAATGCTCGAGCAGCTGTCCTTTTTGCTCTGCCGAGAGTGTATAGAAGAGCTGAATCCGTTTTTCTAGAGGAAAGCTTGCTGCCTTTTCAATGGGAAAAGTTTCCGTGTAAAGCCCTTCAAGAAATGCTTCAAAGCTTTCCGCCACACCCAGCACCTGCAAGGTTTCATAATCAATATACTTGATGGACGGCTCATCTGTCGAAAAATCAAACGCCAAAAACCGCGGACCATCTGCCGAAAAGTATAGTTTGGGCCAGGCTAACTGATTTTCACGTTCGTAGCTTACCTCAGAAACTAGCTCCTCTAAACCCATAATCCGATAAATTTCTAAATGAGTCATGCCATAGGAAGTCGGCTCTGTTGTTGGGAAAGCATTCAGCGAAGGATAGCCGCCATTTTGAAGAAGCAATAGTTCGAGATAAGAGGACGGAAGCTGGGCAGCAAGTCCGGACAAACCTGCAATCTCTTTTTCTGTTATAGGCTTTTTTTGGTTGGTCAACCACTTCATTCCATTCCCTCCAGTCTTCTTTTATTATGCCGTGATTAGAGAACTGTTGCAAGGAAGACCGATTAAATCTCGACGAAAGCAGAAAAAGCGTTTAAAATAAAAAATAAGTGGTAAATATTCTTTGTGAAGCTTTCAACACTGGACAAATGGTTGGAAGTATATTATAATTATTATTAGTTGATAATGATTACAAATTAGGAGGAGATCATCAATTATGAAAACTATTAACTCTGTCGACACAAAGGAATTTTTAAATCATCAGGTAGCCAATTTGAATGTATTTACCGTTAAAATTCACCAAATCCACTGGTATATGCGCGGCAAAAATTTCTTTACTTTGCATGAAAAAATGGATGAGCTTTACAGCGAATTCGGCGAACAAATGGATGAGGTAGCAGAACGTCTCCTTGCCATTGGCGGCAGCCCATTCTCCACTTTAAAAGAGTTCTTGGAAAACACGAGTATTGAAGAAGCTCCTTACACAAAACCTAAATCCATGGAAGACTTAATGGAAGATTTAGTAGCGACATTAGAATTATTACGTGATGAATATAAACAAGGGATCGATCTTTCTGATAAAGAAGGAGACGATGTAACTAATGATATGCTGATTGGCTTTAAAACCAGCATTGACAAACACATTTGGATGTTCAAAGCATATCTTGGAAGAGGTCCATTAGAATAAACGGATCTTATGAAAAGCGCCAGTCAAAGCTGACTGGTGCTTTTTTGAGTTGTTATAGGATAAATAAACAGAAAATAAACTGTTTTATAACAATAAAAGGTTTTATCGATCGGAAAAACGGTTATAATAAGCATACGTATCAAGCAGAATGAATGCTTTCAGGCGGATTATCTGCTATCCTGACAATAGTGAAGCAAAGGAATGAGGAGTGAGAAGGATGAAAATTGATGTAACAGAGAATGCGCAAAAATGGTTCAAGGACGAGTTTGATGTGTCTGGTGATAATGGCATTCGTTTATTCGCGAAATATGGCGGCTCCAATAGTTCCTTACATCCCGGTTTTTCAATTGGTCTGGCTGCTGAAGTGCCAACAGAAATCGCCGTCTCTGATGAAGAAGAGAACCTGCTGATTTTTGTAGAGGAGCACGACTACTGGTACTTTAAAGAACATGACTGGCAAATCGACTATGATCCTGAAACAGAAGAAGTTAAATTTTCCTATTCTGAAGCGGTCAAATAAAGGAACAGGCAAGCTGTACGATTCATGTGCGGCTTGTTTTTTTGTGAAAGAGCGTCCAAGCGGCAAAACGAAAAAACGGTCAGCCAAACTGTCACCACCTCTCACCAAGTAAACGCCTGCTTGTTTACCTTTTGTGGCAGCTTTGGTATCCTGATTAAGAACGGCTGTAGAAATCATGCCGAAAATAAGCCTGCTGGTCACGCGATTAGGATGATCATTTCAGGCTAAAAAAGCGACCAGTATCCATCTGGCCGCACGCGATGAACGCGGAAATACAACGAAAGAACTGAAAGGACGGTGAAGCAGGATGAAGGAAGGACAAGAGCGGCTTTTAGCAGAGATTGAACGCCGTCATCCAGACTATGTGGCCGCCAGTCACGCGATCCATAGCAAACCAGAAATTGGCAATGAGGAATTTTTTGCTTCAGAGACATTGTGCGACTTGTTAGAAGAGGCAGGCTTTGAAATTGAAAAAGCGATTGCTGGGCATCCGACAGGCTTTATCGCGCGGAAAGAAAGTGGGCGACCGGGACCGCATATTGCTTTTTTGGCAGAGTATGATGCACTGCCCGGCCTGGGGCATGCTTGTGGTCATAATATCATCGGCACGACAAGTGTTCTCGCGGCCGTTAGTTTGAGCACGATGCAGGAAACGCTTGACGGGACGATTTTTGTATTTGGGACTCCGGCGGAAGAAGGCGGTCCGAATGGCAGTGCCAAGGCGAGCTACAGTGCGGCCGGTTTATTCGAGGAGATAGACGCGGCCATGATGCTGCATCCAAACGGCCAGACGCACCTCACTGTCCCAGCACCTGCCGTTGATGTACTTGATTTTGAATTCTTTGGTCAGGCGGCGCATGCCTCTACGAATCCAGAAGCGGGCATCAATGCGCTGGATGCCATGATCCAATTTTATAACGGAATCAATGCTTTCAGACAACAGCTGGCACCTGGCGAGCAGATCCACGGCATTATTTTGGACGGCGGACAGGCGCCCAATATTATTCCAGCGTATACAAAAGCTCGATTTTTCACCCGTGCCTTAAAACGGAAGAATCTGGACCAGTTAACAGAACGTGTGGGTCGGATTGCGGAAGGTGCGGCCTGTCAGACAGGAACAACTGTCAAAATCAGCCGCATTCAAAGAGGCGTTGACAATGTGTGGGTCAATCAACCCTTTAATGATCTTTTTTATCAGGTGGCAGCAGAGCTTGATGTGGCGTGTGAGAAGGACGGGGCGGGGGTTGGCTCGACGGATGCTGGGAATGTGAGCCAGAGAATTCCGACGATCCATCCGTTTATTAAAATCGGGCCTGAATCACTCGTCGCGCACACAGATGCGTTTCGGGAAGCTGCAAGAAGTGAAGCGGGAGATGCGGCCATTCAGACCGGAGCAAAACTTTTGGCCGTGACAGCACTGCGCCTATTTCAGGAACCGGAAACTTTGACCACAATCAAACAAGCCCAAGCCCGTTTAAAAGAACAGGAAAAATAACGCTCATAGTGAAAACGGCCATCTGCTGAAAACCTGCCAAACAAGGTTTCCAGCCAGATGGCCGTTTTAGGTGGAAATAATCAGTCAATCACGCGATTCCGCCCAGCTTTCAGTCCGCAAAACAAGATCAACAAGGTGGCAACATAAAAGAGCACGATCGCCCCGTTCCAATGACCGCTGATGTCATGAAGAACGCCGAACAAGGTCGGGCCGATTGCCGCCAGCAGATATCCGATCGACTGTGCCATGCCGGAAAGATCCGCCGCCGTCTCAGCCGTGCGAGTCCGCAAGTTAAAGAACATCATCGCCAGGCTAAAAGCGAGTCCAGAACCGATACCCAGAATGAGCACAATCACTGCATCCAGCCAAAACTGGTCATTTGCAAAAAGCAGACCTGTCGTGCCAAGCGCTAAAAAGCCCGCTGCGAGTCCGACCAGTAGCCGCTGATCTTTCATCCGTGCAGCAATCATTGGCGCAATAAAGGTTGTCGGCATAATCCCAATTTGCAGAATGGTCAGCATCCAGCCAGATTCAGCCGGAAGCAAGCCGCGACTTTGCATGATTTCCGGCAGCCACGCCACGGCGACATAGAAAATCAGTGACTGCATGCCCATCAAGACGGTAATCATCCAGGCAAGCGGCGACCGCCACACATTGACCGCCTGCTTGTCGTGCGTTTTTTGATCAAGCGGTCGTTCGCGATTTTGGCGGATCTGAGGCAGCCAGAAAAGAAGTGCCACCAGTGAAAAGCAGGCAAATGTCAAGAGGCTCCCTTGCCAACCGCGCGGCAACGTTTCAGCAAGTGGAACACTCAAGCCGGAGCTGACAGCAGCCGAAAGATTCATCACAATCGAATAAAGTCCCGTCATCAGTCCCAGCCTAAAAGGAAATTCCTGCTTGATCAAGCTCGGCACCAGCACATTTCCAGCAGCAATCGCAAAGCCAATCAGTAGCGTTCCCATAAGAAGCAGCGGCAGACCGCCAAATGGTCGAATAAAGCTACCAATGGATAGGATAATCAAGGCAAAAAAGAGGATCCGGCGCATGCCAAATCGGCGACTGAGCCCTGACACAAACGGAGAAACAAGGGCAAAAGCAAGCAGTGGCAAAGTGGTCAGAAAACCTGCAAAGGCACTGGAAACCGGAGCATCCTGTTTGATAAAAGGCAGCAGTGGACTAAGGGAGGTGATCGGCATGCGAAGATTGGCCGCAATCAGGAGAATGCCGCAGATCAGTAGTCCATTACGTGCAGCTTTCGTATCAGTCATTTGGCACCTCTTCATGCAAAATCAACTGCTGAAAGTGGCGAATATAGCGGGAAACCTCTTCTTGCGCCTTCTCGACATCCCCACAGTCGATCGCCTCGATCAGTGCCGGATGTCCAATGATCGTTTCTTTTGTTAGTTCAGCAGTCCGGACAATCGAATGCCGAATTTGCTCGATCAGGTTTGCATAAATATCGAACAGTAACTGGTTGTGCGAGGCCGCCACAATCGCCAAATGCAGCTTGGTATCCTGCTCGACAAACTGCTCCTCAGAACCGCTTGAAGCAGCCATTTGGCAAGCGGCTTGTAAACGAAGAATCTCCGCCATATCCGCTGCCGTTTTTCGCCTGCAGGCAAGTGCTACAGCCTCTTTTTCGAGCGCTCGCCGCACTTCCAAAATTTCCAGCGGTGCCGATTTTTCTGCACGTTTTTGCAGGATGGCGTCCAGTTCACTCTTGGCAGTAACAAATGTGCCGTCTCCTTGTCGCGCTTCCAAGAGCCCGACACTGGCCAGCGCTCGAATAGCTTCACGTAAAGTATTGCGGCTAACGCCAAGCTGCGCCATCAATTCCTTTTCATTCGGAATGCGCGCTCCAAGTGGCCAATCGCCCGTGTGAATTTTTTGTTCGATTTGCAGATAAACTTGTTCTGCAAGCGTTGAGCGAGGAATTTTTTCCATCGAATCACTTCTTTCAATTAAAGGTAGGATGATTGGTTAATTTTAACGTGACTGGCAGGAATTGTAAAGAGAGTAGGCGAATGCTGGAAGCTGTGATAGAATGAAAAGGGTTAAGGAGGAGAGTTTGGAAGATGAAATGGGTCGATTATTTTATAAAAAATTTAACATTACGAAGAATAATTGTGTTTGCTTTGATGGGCTTCACACTTTATCTTCTTCGCAGTATGATCAATTTGATTTTACTGACATTTATTTTTGCGTTTTTAGTGACAAGAATTGAAAATGTCATTTTAAAAAGAGTGCGTATACCCAGACGGTTGATTGTGATTACACTATATGCACTTGTAGCCCTACTGCTTTATATTGCAGTGGTGCATTACTTGCCAATCCTGATCGATCAAGTTTCACAGCTTGTCGATATGATCATCAAATTTTTCAATCAACCAACAAACAATGAATTTTTACAATGGGTCTTCGGGATTATTCAAGATTCCAATGTTCAAAAATACCTCGAATCGGGTGTAAACTTCCTCGTTTCTTCGCTTTCAGGTATCGGAGCGGTGGGCGTGTCCTTCTTTATGGCACTCATTCTCAGCCTGTTTTTCTCGCTGGAAAAGGAACGAGTCATGCGGTTTACAGGTCAATTTCTCACAAGTAAAATCGGTTTTATTTTTGAAGACCTGGCCTATTTTGGGAAAAAATTTGTTTCAACATTTGGAGTGGTTTTGGAAGCCCAGCTTTTGATTGCGCTTGTCAATTGTCTGATCACGACAACCGCGCTTTATTTGATGGATTTCCCTCAACTGCTTAGTCTGTCGATCATGGTCTTCATTCTAGGCATGATCCCAGTTGCCGGTGTGATTATTTCCTGTATCCCACTCACCATCATTGCCTATTCCGTCGGCGGATTTCAAGACGTCTTTTATATTTTGCTGACCGTGGTCATCGTCCATGCGATCGAAACATACGTACTCAATCCTAAGCTGATGTCGAGCAAAACCGATCTACCAGTTTTTTACACCTTTATCATTTTGATTTTCTCGGAAGAATTCTTTGGCGTTTGGGGCTTAATCGTTGGGATCCCCGTCTTTGTGTTTATGCTAGATGTTTTAGATGTTCGGAGCACGGACGACATCCCTCGCAAAAATTTCTTCGGATTTAAAAAGAAGAAAGAGGTGCCGGATGAGGATTCAAAGGGTTGAGCAGAATTATCCACTAGATTTACTCCAGCTGGCTGATCCCAGTGAAGAGCGAATAAAAAGCTATCTGCCTAAGTCCCAAGTATTTGTTTTAGAAGAAGCAGGGGAGGCGATCGGCTGCTACGCTTTGCAGAAGTTGACCGCTACGCAAATGGAAGTGATGAATATTGCCGTCAGCGAGAAAAGGCAGGGCGAGGGCTTAGGGAAGATTTTGCTAAACCATGCCGTTCAAGAAGCCAAAAAGGCAGGCGCACGCGATTTGCATGTTGGGACAGGCAATTCCAGTATCGGGCAAGTGGCTTTTTACCAGAAAATGGGCTTCCGACTTACGGCAATCAAGCTGGATTTCTTTACTGAAAATTACGAGGAACCTATTTTTGAAAATGGCCTATTATGCCGGGACATGTGGTGCTTTTCCCGTGAAATATAAAAAAAGGTGCAAAATCTTATGTGGATTTTGCACCTTTTTCCTTTAATCCGACCATAAAAAGTCGGCGATCGTTTGGTCTACATCGGGATTTTCATGCAGCTTACTGTGGGCGGCATTTTCTCCGTAAAAAATCTTTTCCGAATAGCTGGCCACATCTGCATAAATGAAGCGACCGGATAAGGCACTGGCCACCGACACACTGCCGTCACTCTTCGTCCCGTCCTCTATGTCGCCTGCAATATTGAAAACTTGAAGATCACTTGGCAGACCAGCCTGACCGTTCATAAAATTCGCATAGCGATCGGTTTCGGCACCCGGCCCATTGTCTGTCAGATCATAAGGTGTCACGCCATCCTCACCGATTACAAGACCATTGAGCGGGGCGGCGATCAGGACGAGCTTTTCAACTTGCGGATAAGCCGCGTTATGGCCATCTTTTTCCAGATAGTTCGTTAGACTAACGCCACCCATCGAATGACCTACCGCGTTGATTTTTTCGATATGGTACTCGTTTTTCAGCGTGGCAAGGGCGTTTTCCAGCCAGATCGTTTGGTTTTCCATTGAGCTTTTATTATCCGCAAAAAGGATTTGAATCAGCGGATTTGGGCTTGTTTCGTCAAACTGACCGCTTGTTGAGACAGTGCCATCTGCGTTCACAGTCAAAACCAGCGACTTGGTGGCCTGCCCGTTTTTGGACAGCCGTTTGATCATGTTGCCAAGCGAATTTTTTGTCCCTGCATATCCGTGAACAAAAATCGTCGGCACATCGGGTGTCTTTTCCGCCGTGACCTTTGATTTAAGAGGGGGAGACGTTGTTGTTTTCGCTGCAGATTCTTTTTTTGGAGATTCCGTTTGAGGCAGTGTATAGAAAATTAGTCCGATACAAATCAGAAATACGAATACTACAGAACCGCCGATCAACCATTTTTTCACGATATGCACCTCATTTTTGTCCAAATAGGAAAGGTCCTACATACTTATCAACTGCTGTCAATTCATGCATATTGCTGTGCGTGGCTTCAGGTCCATGAATGACATGCGTTTCAACTTCTTGCTTGGTAAATAATTTTTTACCATAAAGCACGCTGTCAATCTTAACCTCGCCGTCGCTGTCACTGCCATCATCTAAATTACCGCCAATGATCAGAATCTTAACATTTTCAGGCAGGTTTTTCGACATCTGACTGGCAAATTTGGCGTGCACCTCATTGGCATTTTTGATATCGACTTCCTCGTCACCGTTCACATATTCTTCCGGATAGAACGGGACGGCCAAAAAGACAATTTTATTGACTTGCGGATAGTCTGGATTTTTTTCATAGCTGGCAAGATACGCCACCCAAGCGCCGCCACCCATCGAGTGTCCGACCGCATTGAACTGACGGATATCATAGTGATCCTGCAGATAGAGCATGACTTTTTTCGTCCACATCGATTGCTGAGTGATCGTCGCCCGGTTATCTTCAAAGACAATATTGATCAAAGGATTTTTGGCCGTTTTTGAATAGCTTCCTGTTGTAGATATTTCACCAGTGGGGCTGACGGATACTTTCAGCGCGTCCGTACCCCAGTCATATTTTTGATCAAAACGGCGAATCATTCCATGTAGTGATCGATCGGTTCCCCTATAGCCGTGAATAAAAATTGTCGGTATATTTGAGCTGCTGACGGCTTTGACTTGTGGCTCCATTTGGAAAATACAATAAATCGCACCGACAACACATAAAAGTGGCACGAGGCCGGCAAATATAAGGCGTTTTAACATCCTTGTGACTCCCCTTCAAACGCAATTTCTTTCATTATACCTGCTTTTTACCCAAAACGCACTTTCTATAATCCGTTTACTGAAGGTTTTCAAGCAGAAAAAAATTCGGTATACTGTTATCAAGGAGGCGATATTTTGATTAAGCGAACAGGAGAGGTGACTCTCGGAATTATTGGACTTATTTTAGCCATCATTGTGCAAGGCGCGATTACAGCCGTTTGCTTTGTACTTGTAAGAGTGACAAATCAGCCAGACGGGTTGCAAAGCTTTGTCGATAATTATAATCAAGCGGTAACCCAATATGGTGGCAGTATGGCGAGCGTTCCAGATGCAAGCACGGTTCTCGACCAGATACATACATTTGCTGGATTATCTCTTGTGGCAGCCATTATTACACTGATTTTAGCTATTCTAGCGATTATTTTTATTACAGGAAATAAAAAGCCCGTTTTAGCAGGTTTCTTGTATTTCTTCGCAGCGATTCTTGTTTTTGTCGTCACTTTTTCTACAGGTTTCATTCCGGCGTTGCTGTTTTTGATTGCAGCAATCATGTCCTGGGTGCGTAAGCCTCGTGATCCTTTTACAAGTCTTTAATAGTTTTAAAAAGCCTGACATTTGTCATGGCTTTTTTTGTTTGCAAAAGCTTATTTTTGGGAAAAGACAACTGACTTTACGAGGAGGTGCCAAAGATGCAAAAAAAGATTGGCTGGCTGATTGGCGGGGCAGCAGGGGCTCTAGTAGGCGTAGGAACATTTATTATTTTGAAACAACGAACCGGCGATCCCTTTGATACAGTGAATGATATTCGGAACCAGTATGCAAAAGAGGCTGTCAGCGAAACCGAAATAGAGGCAGAAAATATGGTCGCGGAAGGCGCCATGACAAGCGTCAAGTATGAAAATGAAAAACAAGCAAAATAAGAGATGGAGCTGTTCTTATGAGAGGGCAGCTTTTTCTTTTCAGCCTCAAGTTGTAGTCGAAATTCCTTCTGCAGTTGCTTTATTGTCTTGCAAATGCGGGGTATGATAAGTACAGTTAAGAAAAGGAGGCAAAATAGATGAGAGGCATACTTATTGCGATCCTAGTAGTGCTCCTGATCGCGCTGATATTGACGATCCTTTGGCCGGCCATTATGGCAACAATCGGTGCCGTCATCGGTTTCTGGTCGCTGAAAAAATTACTTGAAGTCCAGACAATCGGTGAAAAAATTTTATATGGTATTTTGATTGGTGTAGGTGTACTCATTATTTTGGCTAACCTAAAAGGCATCTTAGTCGTCGCGGTTATCGCTTTAATCTTTTACTTTATTACGAAAAACCGTCGACCTAAAAATCAATCGCATAATGACACGTTTGATTATCCATATAACAAATAATTGGAGGAGAAAATCATGACAAATTTTTTTGATAAAATGAAAGAATGGAATAAACAAGTCACAAAGAAAATCGATGAAAAAAATGAAAAACGCCGTAATTCAGTCAGCTACTACATGGACAAAACGAAAGCAGAAATGAAAGAAGCAGAGCGTATGGTAGAAAAACAACGTGAGCTGAAATCCATTTTCTATAAAGAATATAAAGAAATGGAAGCCTACATTGAAAAACGCCGGCGCCAAGTGGAAATTGCCAAAGAAGCAGGCGAAACGAAACTAGCTAATTTTGCTCAGGCAGAAGTAGAACAATATGAAGCACAGCTTGAAACGACCAAAGAACATTATGAACAGGCATCAGAGCAACTCGAAAAATTGGAGCTTAGAATGCATGAAATGCGCCTGAAATGGAAAAACCTCAAAACACAGCATCTAGCAGAAATGGCTGAAAAGAACGCCGAAGAAACAGCGCAAAAAATGGATAAGGTCATCCATGATATGAGCTGGGGCAGTGTAACAGATTACCATGAAGCCCAAAAACAGCGGGAGCTTTCTGAAGAGGCGAGTAAAAAAGCCGACATGGCGAAAGAGCTTTCCCAGTCATTTGATGAGCTGATGGACGAGCTTGACAAGAAAACACAAAAGAGCAAAGAAGTCATTAAAGATAAAGCCCAAGAATTTTCATCCATGGTGGACGATATGATCGAACGAGAAAAACGCAATTTCCAAAAGAAAGATCAGGCTTCGATGGATGAACTACTGAATGACTTAGAAAAAGATGCTGTAAAAAAAGAAAAACAGACAGAGGATGAAGGGCTAATCCCAGAACTGGAAGAAAAGAAAGAAGAAAAAGCAGAAGACGATAAATAAGTCTTTGATAAAATGAATAAAATTCCTTTACGGACACGTAATAGATGTGAAAGAGACATTTATTACGTGTTTTTTTGTTTGAAGAAGCTCCTCTGAGAAGCGGCAGGTACAAACGATTCCAGTGTTTTTGAGCTGCGGACTTTTTGTTTTGCCAAAGCTTTTTCGGGAAAAGGACAAAAGATAAGTTGCATTTTTTAGGAAAAGCGGTATAATAATTGGTATAGACCGATTGTAAATGAAGGAGGCTATCGTAATGACTGCAAAAGTGATTACTAACGCAACAATCTACACGGGGAAGAATGTACTTGAGAATGCTTACATGCGCTTCACGGAAACGATTCAAGAAGTTGGCAGCATGGCGAATTTCGAGGCAAAAAAGGATGAAGAAGTAATCGATTTATCCGGAAAAAAAGTGGTTCCTGGTTTTATCGATGTTCATTCACATGG
The DNA here is from genome assembly GCF_900183385.1 of Listeria costaricensis. Lineage (GTDB taxonomy): Bacteria > Bacillota > Bacilli > Lactobacillales > Listeriaceae > Listeria > Listeria costaricensis. Next base: position 119,991 of record NZ_FXUT01000010.1, on the reverse strand, counting down.
CGGATACGGACACGATGCTATGGATGCAGATCCAGAGGCGTTGAAGCTCCAAGTACGCGGAATGTTGAATGAGGGGATTACCAGTTATTTCCCAACAACGATGACACAATCGCATGAAAATATTGAAAAGGCATTAAAAACGATTGGCGAAGTGGCTAAAGAAGAACCGGTCATCGCCGGGATTCATTTGGAAGGTCCCTTTGTATCGGTTGTCTTTAAAGGGGCACAACCAGAAGAATATATTGAAGCACCAGATTTAGAGGTTTTCAAAAAATGGTTTGATCTTTCTGGCGGCTTAATCAAAGTCGTAACCTATGCACCCGAGCACGAAACTTCTCCAGCATTTGAAAATCTTTGCTATGAGCTGGGTGTTGTTCCAAGTATCGGACACAGTAATGACGTGCGGGAACATTTGAAAACAAGTAAGGCAACCCACGCCACCCATCTTTATAATGCCTGCCATCGAATGACACACCGTGAACCAGGTGTTCCAGGACACGTGCTCTTAGAAGACGGCATCCAAGCAGAACTAATCTGTGACGGTATCCATGTTCATCCAGATATGGTTCGTCTTGCTTACAAGATGAAAGGGGCACACGGCATCAGTCTTATTACAGACTCCATGCGTGCGAAAGGTATGCCAGAAGGAAAATCAGAACTTGGCGGCCAAACGGTTATCGTAAAAGATAAACAGGCACGTCTTGAAGATGGCACACTGGCAGGAAGCGTACTCACTTATGACGATGCTTTCCGTAATATCATTCGCTTTACCGGTTGCACGATAGAAGAAGCTGTTCTAATGAGCTCTGTCAATCAGGCGAAGGAGTTCAACCTAACACAAAAAGGTGCGCTTCAAGCAGGTAAAGATGCTGATTTTAACGTATTTGACAATGATCTAAAATTGACCGCAACATTCTCATTCGGTCGTAAATTTTCTTGAGAGGACGAACTAAACATGCAACTTATCCAAGTAAAAGATAAACTAGAAGGCTCCATTAAAGGACTAGAAATCATTGAAAATGAAATAAAAGCAGGCCGTGTGAATACGCTAGGTCTTGCAACAGGTAGTACGCCAGAAACCCTTTATGCTGAAATGATTAAAAGCGATGTCGATACCGCTGAAATCACAACAGTCAACCTAGATGAGTATGTAGGTCTTGCAGCCGACGATCCAAACAGTTATCATTACTATATGAACCAATTGTTGTTTTCTAAGAAAGCATTTAAAGAAAGCTTCTTGCCAAACGGTTTAGCAAAGGATGCTGCGGCTGAATGTGCCCGCTATGAAGAAATTCTTGCTGCACACCCAGTGGATATTCAAATTCTGGGCATTGGGACAAATGGACATATCGGCTTTAATGAACCCGGTACGCCATTTGACTCGCTAACGCATAAAGTCGAATTGACAGAATCGACACGTGAAGCGAACAAACGCTTTTTTGAAAGAGAAGAAGACGTTCCGACGCACGCTTACTCGATGGGAATCAAATCGATCATGAACGCGAAGAAGATCATTCTGTTTGCTTTTGGTGAAAACAAAGCAGAAGCGATTAAAGAAACTATAAAAGGATCTGTAGATGTGAAATGCCCTGCTTCGGCACTGCAAAATCATCCGGATGTTACCATTATCGTGGACGAGGAAGCAGCTTCACTTCTATAAAAAAGAGGGCTGAAAAATGATCGATAAACAATCAGGAATTCCGATTTACATTCAAATCCAATCGAACATCAAGCAAAAAATCGAAGAGGGCGTCTGGCAGGTCGGGTCATCAATTCCGGCAGAACGTCAATTAGCCGAAATGTTTCAAGTGAGCCGGATGACCGTCCGGCAGGCCATTCAAGGACTTGTGGATGATAATATCCTTCAGCGCCGCGTGGGTGCCGGGACTTTTATCGCTGAGAAAAAACTGACTGAGCGTCTTGAAGCAGTGACAAGTTTTACGAATTTGATGCTGCAAGAGGGCAAGATTCCGTCGACACGTATCGTTTCCTATGGAATCAGACCGGCAAGTATCCAGGAACAGGAAGCACTTGAACTGCCGGATAACAGCAATGTGATGAAAATCGAACGGATTCGCTACGGGGACAAAGTGCCAATTCTTTATGAAGTCGCGTCGATTCCAGAAAAAATTGCGTCACTTTTAACCAAAGAGGACATCATGAACTCTCTTTATAAAGCGATTGAAACCAGCCTTGATCAGCAGATTGGCGAGGCGGAGCAAACGATGGAAGCCGCACTTGTTTCGGAAAAAGTCGCGCCTTATCTGGATGTAAAATTAGGTTCTCCAGTCATGAAGCTTCGGCAGATTACCTATTTGGATGACGGTCGACCATTTGAATTTACTCGTTCGCAATATGTAGGCAGCCGCTTTCAATTTGTGGCGCGCGTCAAACAATAAAAATCTTTCCGTCTATTCTCAGATTCAGTGGAATAGACGGAAAGATTTTTTTATGTGGTATAAAATTTTTAACCTGCAAAAAACAGCGGAAAGCAAAACGGTTTCAATGAACAGTCATGCTTTCCGCTGTTTTGACTAGTGGGTCAGTTGATTTCCAAATTCTTGGCTAGTTCGTCATGAAGCCGTGCCCGTTCGTCATCGGAGACCACATAGTACCAGATGCCATCGCTTTGTATGCCACCTGTTCCGCTAACCTGCAAGTTTTCCACATTGCCGAGTGCACCAGCATAGTTTTTGGCAATCTTTGTCACGTCATTCATTGTAAAGTCAGTTTCGATATTATCGCCAATCGCATCTAAAACATCATTGAAGTGCCAAATCAGGCCTGTGCTCATCAATTTATCTGCGATCGCTGAAATGACCTGTTGCTGCCGTTTTTGACGACCAAAGTCACCTTCTGAGTCCGTTTTACGAATACGCACATAAGCAAGTGCATCGTCACCATCAAGTGTAATGTTCCCTTTGTTGAAAGTTTCACCGTCAAGTTCAAGTCCGTCCTTGTCATTATAGACAGTGATTCCGCCGACTGCATCAACAAGATCCTTAAAGCCTTCCATGTTGATTTTAATATAGTAATTGAAAGGAATGTCATTCAAAAAATTAGAGGCTGTATCTTCGGCCATTTTGACACCGCCGTAAGCATAGGCAGCATTAATTTTGTCCACTGAATTATGCCCGACAATTTCTGTTTGTGTATCACGTGGGATACTGAGCATTTGGATTTTATTGGTCGTACCGTTGACCGTAGCCGCAATCATGGTATCAGATCTGCCGCGGTCACCTTCGCGTTCATCGACCCCAAGAAGTAGCACAGAGAAAGGGGTACTTCCATCGAGCGTGACACTAGTATTTTGTTTTCCTTCGACTGGTTTGTGGATTTGATCAAAAGTTGCGCTGGTTTTCCAGTAAGCATAGCCGATTAATCCAGCACAAAGTAAAATGATTACTAATAGGATGGCTGAAATGATTTTTAAAACCCGATGTTTTTTCTTCTTTTTGTATTTATCCGTTCGCAAATTATTCATCCTCTCTTTTTTGCTACCTTTATTTTAGCCCAATTTATAAGAAAGGTCACTCTTTATTTTAAGCTGTCGAAAAGTTGTAATAATTACTGATTTTTTTGTATCAAAAGGTTGCTCCCGAGATATTCATTGTATTTTCATAAATAAGCACGTATAATATAGAAGATCTCAATTGAAAAAGGAGGGCGAAAGATGCTGTATGCGATTTTTGCGATCGTACTTGTGGCCTCGCTTCTTTTTACACCGATCATTCGGCAACTGGCGCTCTACTTTGATGTGACAGATAAACCGGATAAACGTCGTGTAAATATCAAACCGATTCCAAGTCTTGGCGGGCTTGCGATATACATAAGTTTTACGATTGGTCTTTTCATGCTGCCAATCGATAAATCGCTACTTGTGCCATTATTTGTCAGCGGAACGATCATGATGATCACTGGACTGATAGATGATATTTTTGAAATAAAAGCGCGCGTTAAGTTGTTTGGGCAGATTCTTGCAGCACTGGTTATCGTCCTATTTGGTGGAATTGAAATTACTTTTATCAATTTGCCATTTGGTGGGGATATCCATTTTGGTGTGTTGAGTATTCCGCTCACGATTATTTGGATTGTGGCGATTACAAATGCGGTGAATCTGATCGACGGACTGGACGGGCTTGCGGCAGGGGTCTCGACGATTGCGCTTTTGACAATCATGTGTATGGCTTTTATCATGCAGGATCCAGTCGTGATTATGCTGGCAGCTATTCTTATTGCTGCGACACTTGGCTTTTTGCCGTATAATTTCAACCCGGCTAAGATTTTTATGGGCGACACAGGGGCACTCTTTTTAGGCTTCATTATTTCCGTGCTATCTTTGATGGGCTTTAAAAATGTCACATTTATTTCCTTGATTGTGCCCATTTTGATTCTGGGCGTACTAATTGCAGATACATTGATTGCGATTATTCGGCGACTGGTTACCAAGCAGCCGATCGCCATGGCGGATAAGTTTCATATGCATCATTGCCTGATGAATCTAGGCTTTACACATCGCCAAACAGTGATTCTGATTTATGCCATCTCGGCACTTTTCTCGCTGTTTTCCTTTATCTTGACCATGTCGACGTTATGGGGCTCGATCTTGCTGATGGGCGTGCTGCTTATCTTAATAGAAGTCCTGATTGAAACGCTCGGCCTGATCAGTCAAAATTATCGACCGATTATGCGGCTTTTGCGCATTCATATCAGTCACGAAGAAGATGAGTGAACAAAGAAGAAAAGAATATAGGAAACTAATTATAAGGCAGGAGTATCGAGAAGCGTACTTCTGCTTTTTTATTTTGAAATAATGGTTCTACTATTATGAATGGAAAAATCAACTTTATCTAAACTAATATGTATTAATAAATTAAAAAAATTTTAAGAAAATATGTTATAATGAAAGCGATAATTATGCGTAGATGCCACTCATCCCTTACTTTGAAGTGAATAATTATTTTTGCTTGTGAAGGTAGAAAATTTATGAATAAATACAAGTTGAATGGTGCTAGTAAATCAGAAGGTTATATCAAAACATAATGAGTAAAATTTATTTAACATATATTTAATAACAACAGTAGAGGAGAATAGAGATGTCAAATTTAATTTTAGGGTTAGATGTTGGGGTAGCTTCTGTCGGTTGGGGACTTATTGATGGAGATGATGGTAGAATCGTTGATGCTGGAGTGAGACTATTTAATAGTGCGACGGCTTCGCAAAATATGGAACGTAGGGATGCTAGGGGTGCAAGGCGATTAACACGAAGAAAGAAACATAGACGTGAAAGAATGACACAATTGTTGATGGATGCTGAAATTTATAAACCAGATGTTCGTGATGATTATAATCCATATAAATTAAGAGTAAAAGGCTTGCGTGAGCAATTGAATTCCGAAGAGCTTTTCGTTGCTTTGTTTCACCTTGCTAAAAGACGTGGCATTTCTTATTTGGATGATGTTGATGAAACGGAGATAAAAGGTGATTTAAAAATAAATGCTGATTTGCTCAAGGAAAAACTTCCGTGTGAAATTCAATTAGATCGTTTTGAAAAATATGGGAAAGTACGTGGCATAGTTACAGTCAATAGTGATGAAAAAGTACAACACTTAGTAAATATTTTTCCGACCTCTGCTTATGAAAAAGAAGCCAGAGAACTCTTGAGGGAACAATCAAAATATTATTCTAAAATAGACAAGAAATTTATTGATGCATACATAAATATTTTGACAGGAAAAAGAAAATATTATGATGGTCCCGGTAGTGAAAAATCACGTACTAATTATGGGCGCTTTAAAACAGATGGAACAACATTGGACAACTTATTTGAAGTATTAATTGGCAAGTGCAGTGTATATCCAAATGAGTTGAGAGCGGCTAGAGCTTCTTATACAGCTCAGGAATTTAATGTGCTTGACGATTTAAATAATCTTAAAATCAAAGGTGAGAAGCTAAATAAAGCGCAAAAAGAAGAAATTATTGAGAAAATATTAAACAGTTCCACCTTTGGTCCAACTAAAATGATTAAACTTATTAGTAAGGTTGCTGATTGTCAAGAAGATGACATTAAAGGATATAAAATTGGTAAAGATGAGAAACCAGAATTCCATACTTTTGAAGTTTATCGAAACATCCAAAAGGCATTAAAAGATGCGGGGATCTCTAATTGTCAGTTTTCACGAGATACCTATGATCAACTAGCCTATATTTTAACTTTAAACACTGAACCATCTGCAATTTGCGCACAGATACGTAAAAAGATTCCACAGTTGAGCGATTCTATTATTGGGGTTTGCATAAACTTGAAGAAAAAAGGCAATTTTTCTAAATGGCATTCTTTATCTTTGAAGGCTATGAATGAAATGATTCCTGAATTATATGTAGCGCCAAAGAATCAAATGCAAATTATTCATGAACGTGGAATACAAGCAAATAATAGGAGGCATTTGAAAAATTGCAAATATATTCCAGTTGAAGAGGCATTGAACGAAATTTATAATCCCATTGCAGCCCGGTCAATACGACAGACGCTTGGAATTGTCAATAAAATATTAAAAAGATATGGTGATTTGGCTTCAATTGTTGTGGAAATGCCACGAGAGTTTGTTTCAAGCATAGAGGAGAAAAAAGAAATTGATAAAATGCAAGCAAATAATGAGAAAGAAAAAAAAGCAGCTATTCAACGTGCAAAAAAAGAGTATAATTTTGATGATAATGCTTTTCATAACCATAAACAGTTAGCATTGAAGCTGCGATTATTGGCTCAACAGAAAGAACAGTGCATTTATAGTGGCAAAAAAATAGACGTTAAAGATTTAATACAGCATCCAGAGAAATTTCAGATTGACCATATTATTCCGCAATCTATTTCTTTAGACGATGGTATAAACAATAAAGTGTTATGCTATACAATAGAAAATCAAAAAAAAGGCCAGAGGTCGCCATTTTATTATTATAAAAATAAAAATAAAGGTTGGACATATGCAGATTTTAAACAATTTGTTTTTGAATTATTTAAAGAGGGCAAAGGAACGATTACTAGAACCAAAAAAGATTTGCTGTTAATGGAAGAAGACATCAATAAGTGGGAAGTACGGCAAGGTTTTATTGCTCGTAACTTGGTAGATACTCGATATGCTTCTAGAGTAGTTTTAAATGCGTTACAGAATTATTTTGATGCACATGAGCGGAAAACGAAGGTAAAAGTTGTTCGTGGAAAGTTTACATCACAGCAAAGAGGAAAGTGGAATATTTATAAAGACCGAAGCGAAAGCTATACGCACCATGCGATTGATGCGCTAATTGTAGCTGCAACAGATCGGATGAAACTTTGGAAAAAGGTCTCATCATTCTATGATGTCACGCAGTCTGGACTTCCCTTCGCCAGGACTACAGAAGAGACTTTCCCAATTCTTGATAAGGAAGAGTTTATAACACTTGCAAAGGCTGAGCCCATGAATAATTTCCGAAACCAGTTAGTTGACATAGAAGCTGAGATTAAATATTCACATATGGTGAGCAAAAAGCCAAATAGAAAAGTTAGTGATGCAACAATATATTCAACTAGAAAAGTTGATAATAAAGACTATGTTGTGAAGAAATTTAAAAATATTTATGATGATAATTTCTATACGGAAAAATTTAAAAACCGTTATGAGAAAGATAAAACGCAATTTTTGATGTGTAGACATGATCCTCAGACTTTTGCTATTTTAGAATCGGTGATAAAAACATATCCTACTGCTAAAAATCCGTTTGCGGAGTATAAGAAAGAACATGGAGCCATTCGGAAATATAGTAAAAAAGGGAATGGACCGGAGATATTTGATTTGAAATATATTGATGGTATTTATGGTCAGGGAATAGAAATTAGTAAAAAGAACGAGGCTACACCACCTAAGAATGGGAAAAAAGTGGTGCTGCAATCAATCACTCCTTATCGTGCTGATGTATTCTATGAATCAGCTGAAAAGCGTTTTCACCTTATCGGAATAAAATATAATATGTTTCATTATGAAAAAGAATCTTACAAAATAAACGTAGATGCATATAAAAAACTCTTGGAAAAAGAGGGTATTACAGACAAGATGTCATTTTGTTTTAGTTTATATCGAGGAGATATAATAGAATTTGGAACCAACAAGGATGAACTGCAGGAATATCGATTTTGGTCAAAAGATGAAGGGGCAAAAAATAAAATAAAAACAAAACCGATAAAAGAACCAGCTACAGTTACTATGGCCATTACGATTACAAAAAAAATAAAGATTTTCAATAAATATATGACTGATATTCTGGGGAATAGATTTTTAGCTCCTAAAGAGAAAGATCCGCGTGAAGAGTTAGATCAATAAGTTGTTATTGGGTGATGGAAGTTGTAATAGTTAAAATAAAAGAACCTGAGGTTAAGCATTTGAGCCATTTCTTGAAATGGATTTTTGCGTAATTTTAGGTTCTTTTTTAATTTTGTTTCACCTTTTTTTGAAAGCAATTAATGAGAAAAGCCCATTGTTTGGGGCTTAAAGTTATGATACATTAGTCAAGTAAGCTTTTAGGAGAAATGAGGAGAAATTTATGGAAATCATTGCGACAGCAGCCTCGATAGAACAGGCTGAACAACTGCTTCGCGCGGGGGTAGATACACTTTATATCGGGAACAGCCGTTTTGGACTTCGACTAGCCGGTTCTTTTTCGCTTGAAGAGATACGTGAAGTGACAAACATCACACATCATGCTGGCAAGCGGGTCGTTGTGGCGGTAAATGGCTTGATGCATAATGAGCACTTGGTGGACTTGCCGGAATTCTTACAAGCATTAGCAGACATGCAGGTGGATGCCATCAGTTGTGGCGATCCGGGCGTCATCCTTATGTTGGAGGAATTAGCGCTTTCACTGCCCTTTATCTATGACGCTCAAACCTTTGTCACCAGTGCTGAGCAGATTTCTTTCTGGGTACAAGAAGGCGCAACTGGAGCTGTTTTAGCACGTGAGCTGACACGCCCGGAAATTTTTGCCATCCAAAAAGAACTAGCGGTTCCAGTTGAGGTACTTACTTATGGACCTACCTGCATCCATCAGTCGAAACGCAAGCTCCTAACCAACTATTATCATATTGCCGAGTTAGAGGAAGAGACATCGAAGGAACGCGGTCTGTATTTGCGGGAGCCGAGTGATGCGGACAGTATGCTGCCCATCTATGAAGATGAAAATGGGACGCATATTTTTAGTTCAGAAGATATTTCTTTAATGCCCTATCTGTTGGAACTTTATGAAGCGGGCGTCAGAACGTGGAAACTTGATGGCGTGCTGAATGAACCAAACGAATTCGTTCAAATTGCTCGAGTTTTTGTTGAAGCGAAAGAAGCCATTCAGCAGGGTGAATTTATCGCCGAGACGTTTGTGAACCGACTGACAGCTTGTCAGCCGAAAACACGTCAGCTGAGCGCTGGTTTTTATTTGAAAGATCCGAATGAAGTGAAATAATGGGGGTAAATCATGCGAACAATCACAAAAAAACCGGAAGTGCTTGCACCAGCCGGTAATTTAGAAAAGTTGAAAATTGCCATTCGCTATGGAGCGGATGCTGTATATATTGGTGGACAGGCTTACGGGCTTCGTTCGCGCGCTGGAAATTTCAGCTATGAAGAAATGGAAGAAGGTGTCGCTTTTGCCCATAGTCATCAAGCCAAGGTCTACGTGGCAGCCAATATGGTTGCCCATGTGGGGGATACAGAAGGAGCAGGTGCTTTTTTCCTCAAGCTGAGGGAAATCGGGATTGATGCCGTAATCGTTTCTGATCCGGCCCTCATTCAGATTTGTTTTGAACATGCACCCGGACTGCCGGTTCATCTTTCCACACAAGCTTCTGCGACCAACTATAAAACACTTGAATTTTGGAAAAAACGCGGGCTTGAGCGTGTTGTTTTGGCACGGGAAGTCAGCATGAAGGAAATTCAGGAGATGGGTGCGCACACGGATGTTGAAATGGAAGCCTTTATTCATGGGGCTATGTGTATTTCCTATTCGGGGCGCTGCACGTTATCGAATCATATGGCGAATCGGGATGCCAACCGGGGCGGCTGTGCGCAGAGCTGCCGCTGGAAATATGACTTGTTTGAAGTGGCACATGGCGAAAAGCAAAATCTTGTGGACGAAGATGAAGAGCCGTTTTCTATGAGTGCAGTCGATTTGTCGATGATCCGTTATATTCCCGATATGGTGGAAGCGGGTGTCGACAGTTTGAAAATTGAAGGACGGATGAAATCGATTCACTACGTTTCGACGGTGGCCAGTATTTACCGGAAAGTGGTGGATACGTACTGTGCCGATCCGGAGAATTTTACATTTGATCCAGCTTGGGAGGAAGAGCTGTGGAAGGTGGCTCAGCGTGAACTTTCGACGGGCTTCTTTTATAAAGAGCCGACCGAAGATGAGCAGTTATTCGGCAAGACGCGCAAGATTCCACAATATGCTTTTGCGGCGCAGGTGCTGTCCTATGACCCAGAAACAAAAATTGCCACTCTGCAACAGCGCAATAATTTTGGTGTGGGGGATGAAATTGAATTTTACGGACCGGGCGATACAGGATTTAAGCAAACGGTCGAACAAATATGGAATGAAGACGGCGAGGCCATTGACCGGGCACCCAATGCGATGATGACGGTCAAAATGGTGGTAGATCGTCCAGTTGCCCCGTTTTATTTTATGCGGAAGAAAAAGTGAATTTTTTTACTGAAGCTGGTTCAAATTGACTAAATAGGCTATAATAGTACCAAATAGAGAAAAGGAGGCAAAAAAATGATTGGCTGGATTATTGCCATCGTTGTGGTAGTTGTACTTGTGCTGGTTTATTTTGGACTTTATAACAGCCTAGTCAAATATCGCAATCGTGTGGAAGAAACATGGGCACAAATTGATGTACAGTTAAAAAGACGTTTTGACTTGATTCCTAATTTGATGGAAACGGTGAAAGGGTATGCCAAGCACGAAAAAGAAACCCTGACACAAGTGATCGAAGCGCGCAATAAAATGATGGAGGCGCCAAGTGACAATCGGCAGGAGCAAATCGAAGCAGATAATATGCTGACAGGTGCACTGCGGTCGATCTTTGCACTAGGAGAGGCCTATCCAGATTTAAAAGCCAACCAATCCTTCATTGAATTGCAGCACGAACTTTCTTCTACAGAAAATAAAGTTGCATATTCACGTCAGCTTTATAATACGACGGTTATGACTTATAACACGAAGATTGAATCCGTTCCAACGAATATCATTGCGAAAATGCATGGCTTCACCAAACGAGAAATGTTGAGTATTCCAGAACCGGAACGTGAGGTACCAAAAGTACAATTTTAAAAGAAAAGGGGCTAGAGCGGCATGTTATTTGAACAAATCGCTTCGAATAAACGAAAAACAGTTTTTATCGTTATCGGCTTCTTTCTTTTTGTACTGCTAGTTGGTGCTGCGATTGGGATTCTTGTCTGGAACAACTATGTAACCGGCCTGCTTTGGGCGACTTTGATTGGAATCATCTATATCGGATTGATGCTGATGCAAAGTTCGGCTGTTGTAATGCGGATGAATCATGCGCATGAGATTACTAGTAAAGAAGAGGCGCCGGTTCTGTTTGAGACGGTGGAAAGTATGGCTATGGTAGCGGGTATTCCAATGCCGCGTGTCTACATGGTAAATGATGCAAGTCCGAATGCTTTTGCTACCGGCACATCACCTAAAAATGGTGCGGTGGCTGTTACGACCGGGCTTCTCGAACGTTTAGATCGATATGAGCTGGAAGGTGTCATTGCGCATGAAGTTTCGCATATCCGCAATTTTGACATTCGCTTGTCAACGATCGCCATCGCCCTGGTGGCTGTGATTGCGATTTTAAGTGATTTGGCGATGCGAATGCTTTTTTGGGGAAGCTTAACGGGGAGAGGGAATGACCGGAAAAGTAGTGATAACAACAATAGTAATGGCTGGGTGCAGCTTGTGATCTATGTGGTCGCCTTGGTTTTTGTGATTTTAGCACCGGTTATTGCGACGGCTCTTCAATTTGCCTTATCAAGAAATCGGGAATTTTTGGCTGATGCCAGTGCGGTTGAATTAACACGCAATCCGGAAGGTCTGATTAAGGCGCTTGAAAAAATTAGCCAGACGCCTGAGAAAATGGAAGAAGTCAGTGCGGCGAGTGAATCCATCTATTTTGCCTCCCCGCTAAAATCAAAAAAAGAAAAGCCGGGTCTGTTCGACTCACATCCGCCGATTGCCGCGCGGATTGAACGTTTGCGGGCCATGTAAAAAGTAGCAGCTTGGGGGAGTTGCTTCTTTTTTTTGTGGGGAATTTACGCACTATGTGTAACGCAAAAGTGTCCATTCATGGCATAAAAAAATAGGATGCGAGTTACGCACCCTATTCGTTTGGTTCATAATTGCCAAGATATTGCCATAAAATTTGACCATCTGCCATTTCAACGGATGTGACTTTCTGTTGAAGTCGCCATTTCTTCATCTGACGTTCGATTTGACAAACATCCATCCCGTAATACTGCGCCATTGCTTCGGTCGAAGTCACGCGTACTTTTGCGATATATTCTTCCATGGAAAGACGTTCTTCGGGTTCCGGGAAGTGGTTGAGAAGCTCGGACAGAATGTGTACATAAACTTCATAGCGATGAAGCCCCGTTAATTTTAGACCAGCATCTTCAATGTTTCGATTGAAGAAAACGACGGTCGGATTTTCGTAAATTTCCATTTCATGGGCAACTTTCTGGTCGCCAATATAAGCTCGTTTGGCAATATTGGATGAAAAATCTTTTTCAAACTCGGCCAAATCCAAGCCGATACTCCGCGCCTTTTCACGAAGCACGTCGTCATTTGAGATATCTTTTCCTTCCAAAAAATAGGCTTCTTGAATTTTTCGTAAAAAATCAATCCCCAATTTTTTGCCTTGAAGCTCGGCTGCTTTTACTGCCAAACAGGAAATATAAGAAAGGCGTGCCTGTTCTTGCTGCTCCTTCAACTCGCCAAAGCCTTCCTCATGCCGCTTCTTTTTACAAACAAAGGTTTGAAGATTGTTATGCAAAACATATCTCAATTTAAAATAATTTCCGTATTCCATCTGCAGCCGCTTGATATTGGTCTCCATCGTCCAACAGTCTTCACAAGTTGGATCAAAAAAAAGGTAGATTTCAATAGGCTTACAGCTGGCAACAGATTTATAGTATAGATTTTGGTTAATCATTGCTATCACCTGATTTTCAAATTCTGACGTTCCTCAATTAGGAAACTTTCTGTCTCTATATCTGCTGTAGATTCTTTCGGCTGTATGGAACCGATAATCTCTTAAAGAAAATAACTCTAACTTTATTGTAGCAGTGAAAAACAAATTTAACAAATAATAGTCACTCAAATAAAGAGACTTTCTGTAACCCTTTGATATCTATACTTGAAAATATTACATTTAATGTTGGCTTTTATAAATTTTATTATAAAACCGTTCGATTTTGTTAGGTGCAGGTGATTCCACAATCGCATAATCAGCAAGTAGCTCTGAAAAGATCTTTTGTCCACGAACATCATCTGTTACTTCATACTCAAGATCATAATCTACTATGTCGCCGTAAAAATTTTGATCGAAAACTAGGAGCCCTTTTTTATACGCTTTTTCTGCCCGAATCGTTCTAAGCGAACCAAAGACAACGAGCTCTTCATGACGAACCCCGTGCTTCAAAAGTTCATCGCGTACCTGGCCAACTGGAATATAGGAACCTTTTAAAATTGAGTCGGCTTGGTCGGCACCGAGGATTTGTGTTGTTTCAAGAAGGCCTTTATTTGCAGGTGTTTTGAGTGTTAGCTCATAATAATCCTTTTTTTTGCGGATGCGAAGCGCACTTTGCTTTTCTTTTAAGGCAAATGTATCGGTGTCTAAATAGTAATTCGTTTGCTCAAAGAAATCCGTTTCCTTGACCTTGAATGCTTTCGTTAGAGTCTGATATTCTTCTTTTGTGATCAAATTGCGAAATTCAATTTCCAGTTCTTGCGCCATTTTCAGCACTCCTTTACGTTTTTTCAAACAAGCTGTTTTTCTTATAGTAACATAAGCAGAAAAAAACAAGCAAAAAATCACGCCAGACGGGAAAGCCATATGTAAAGTATGGTAAAATAGTGGATGGATGCAACATGAATCGTCTAATTATTCACAAGAGGTGAGTTTCTTGAACCATTGGGAAGATTTTTTAGCGCCGTATAAACAAGCGGTCGATGAATTAAAGGTAAAACTAAAAGGAATGCGCACACAGTTTCAGCTTGAAAATAACCATTCGCCCATCGAATTTGTAACCGGTCGGGTGAAACCTGTTGCCAGCATTTTAGATAAAGCGATGCAAAAAAATATTCCACTTGATCAGTTGGCAGAAGAGATGCAGGATATTGCAGGCTTGCGGATGATGTGTCAATTTGTGGATGATATCGAGATCGTGGTCGATTTGCTCCGCCAGCGAAATGATTTCCGGATTGTTGAGGAACGAGATTATATTGCGAATAAAAAACCAAGCGGCTATCGCAGTTATCATGTCGTGATTGAATATCCCGTTGAAACGATTGCAGGAGAAGTGCGGATTTTGGTTGAAATCCAGATTCGGACACTGGCAATGAACTTTTGGGCGACGATCGAGCACTCGATGAACTATAAATATAGAGGTGAGTTTCCAGAAGCCATTAATCGCCGGTTAAAACGTGCGGCAGAGGCAGCCTTCCAACTGGATGAAGAAATGCGACAGATTCGACAGGAAGTGCGCGAAGCCCAAGCTTACTTTTCAAAGAATAAAGAAATTCAAAAAGACAAGAATGAGCCGCGGCATCTACTGCCAAAAAAATGAAATTCGCGGATAGAAGGAGTGCGACGAGTGAAATATGTAATTTTTTCAAAAGGGGATGAAAAAAGCAACCTGCTGCGGCTTTCAATGATTGCGGAATTTCGCGATTATGACATGGAATATGATGAGCGCGAGCCGGAGCTGGTTCTTTCTATAGGTGGAGACGGGACGCTTTTGGCCGCCTTTCATGAGTATGAACATCGTTTGTCGGAAACCGTTTTTCTGGGGATTCATACGGGGCATTTGGGTTTCTATGCCGATTGGCGCCCCCACGAGGCGGACAAACTGGTGAAACTGATTGCTGAAGGGGACTACAGTGTTGTGAGCTATCCGCTGCTAAAAACCACCGTCCGCTATGGATTAGGCAAAAAAGAAGCCAAATATGTGGCGCTCAATGAGTCGACTATCAAAAGTAGTGGCGGACCATTTGTCGTTGATGTTCTGATCAATGACAGCCATTTTGAACGGTTCCGGGGCGACGGGTTGTGCATGTCGACACCAAGCGGTACAACAGCCTACAATAAGTCGCTCGGCGGGGCACTGATGCACCCATCCATCTCAGCGATGCAGCTGACCGAGATGGCTTCCATCAATAATCGCGTCTACCGGACGATTGGGAGCCCGCTGATATTTCCCGATCATCATGAAGTTCGGCTGCAGCCTGTGAATGACAAGGATTTTCAAATATCGATCGACCATCTGAGTATCCTGCACCGCGATGTTAGCGAGATTCGTTATGAAGTGGCCAAAGAAAAAGCACAATTTGCCCGCTTTAGACAATTTCCATTCTGGCAACGCGTGCACGATTCCTTTATTGAAGACTAGGAGGAGCTACGTGTATCTGAATTGGCAAGTAGAACAAGTGGAGGAAGGGATTCTGCTGCGAACCTTCCTGAAACGCAAACACATTTCCAAGCAGCTGCTCGCATCTGTGAAGCATCAACCGGGCGGGCGCATCGAAGTAAATGGACAGGAAGAAAATGTTCTCTATAAAGTAAAAGCCGGCGACGAGGTCAAGGTTACTTTTCCAAAAGAAAAACAAAGTGAGGGCTTACTGCCTGAGTTTGGCCCGCTTGAGATTTTATTCGAGGACGATTTTCTGCTTGTTTTAAATAAACCGGCAGGCATGGCGTCGATTCCAGCGCAGTATCATCCAACGGGCTCTGTGGCCAACTATGTCAAAGGGTATTATCAAACGAGAGGCATCGATTCGGCCGTCCATATTGTGACGCGGCTTGACCGGGAGACGTCCGGCGTCATGCTTTTGGCTAAAACCCGCTTTGCCCATGCCAGATTAAGCGAATTCTTGCAACGCGGTGATCTAAAGCGCCGCTATCAGGCATTTGTTTCAGGACAGCTGACAGAGGCTTCTGGTTCCATTGTGGCCCCCATCGGCAGGCGGTCAGTCAGCATTATGGAGCGAATTGTGACGCCGGAAGGGAAATATGCAAAGACAAACTACGAGCGGATTCAGTCCTATCAGGGTTTCGATCATCTGCGGATTTCACTTGAGACAGGACGGACACATCAGATTCGCGTTCATTTTAGCCATATCGGCCATCCGCTGATCGGTGATGAGATGTATAAGGGACCGACTGAGCTATGCACACGGCAAGCGCTGCATTCCTACCATCTGCATCTTTTGCATCCGCTGACAGAGGAATATATGGTTTTTGAAGCGCCGCTACCGCTCGACATGCAGAACATTTTAAAACAAACAAAAAAGATTTCAAATTCATCCGAAGTCATGTAAAATAAACTTTGGAGTATTTTAAGCGAGCCGATAAGAGGCATGAAAAATAGGAGGAAAAAACATGAATCTAACATTAGAGGGAAAAACATATGTTGTAATGGGTGTGGCCAATAAACGAAGCATTGCTTGGGCTATTGCCAAATCACTTGATGAAGCTGGTGCAAAGCTGGTCTTTACATATGCAGCTGACCGTGCGAAAAAAAGTATTGAAGAATTGACAACGGGTCTTTCTGAGGTCAACCAAACGCCACAGATTGTTCAGTGTGATGTAAGAGACGAAGCGGCAATCAATCAAGCATTTAAAACCATTAAAGGTGAAAATGGCAAGCTGAGCGGCTTAGCGCACTGTATTGCTTTTGCTAATAAGGATTATTTAAGTGGCGATTACATGGAAGTGGATCGTGAAAGCTTCCTGCAGGCGCATGAAATCAGTGCTTATTCCTTTACAGCGGTTGCACGGACATTGAAGCATCTGGACATGCTGACAGAGGATGCCAGCCTGCTGACGCTCACTTATTTAGGTGGAGAGCGTGTGGTAGAAAATTATAATATCATGGGTGTGGCAAAAGCAGCCCTAGATGCAAGCGTGAAATATCTAGCTGTTGATTTAGGTAAATTGGGTGTTCGGGTGAATGCTATTTCTGCTGGACCAATTCGCACACTTTCTGCCCGAGGTGTAAGTAGTTTTACAAAATCACTTGGCATTGTAGAAGAAAAAGCACCGCTTAAACGTGCCACTCAGCCAGAAGAGGTTGGCGATACGGCGCTCTTCCTGTTTAGCCCGCTTTCTAGAGGGATCACAGGGGAAGTCATCCATGTTGATAGCGGCTACCACATTATCGGGTTCTAATAACGGCTAAACAACTTAAGAACAGGCATGGCAAAGAAATAACTGTCAAAATGGACAGCTGCTTTCGTACCATGCCTGTTCTTTTTGATAGCTAAAAAAGCGTTGAAGGCTCCATTTGAAGAGAGCTTCAACGCTTTTTAGTTTATATAGAAAAGAATTTTGCACACACACTAGTTCTCTTTAGGTTTTTGTTCCCGCTGCTGCTTCAAATAGTAGCTACGCGGTGTTTTGGGATAGCTGCTTGGGGAGGGCTGTTTCATAAATTGATCGATTGCTTTATCGACTTGCACCCAGCCGCGCCAGCTAAGATGGATCGGGTCCTCCAAGAAATAAGGATCATTTTGATATTGTTCCATGGAGACATATTGGAAACCATTGGAGCGAATTTGATCGCCGACTTTCTGATAATATTCAGCCAGCATTTCGTGGTTCATCCCAATGTAATCAACCCATTTCCCGTTAATAGGCGGATTGATAAAGAGGACATCTGCACCAGCTCGTTTAAAGGCATCCATGACAAGTTGCAGGTCGCCATATTCGGGAGATTCGACATAACTTAAATCTTTTCGGCTGTCTTTTAATTTATCTTCAATCGGCTTGACTTTTTTATCATAGTAGCCTTGCTTAATTTGAAAAGGATTATTTCCGGTAGATTCCTGACCAGTTTCTTTCGCTAGTTGATCCAATTGTTCGTAGCTAAGTCCACTCGGCAAGGCACTAGCCCCTTTGTCGACTTTTCCTTGCTTAGAATCAGAGACGATTTTGGACTCCAGTTCATCGCGGCGGACTAACACTTTATATTGGACTTCAGCCGCTGCACGTGTCAATTTTTCATTGTGCGGTTTTTTAGGTCCATTTGCTGCAATGTTTTCAAGCTGGTTTTTCAGGATGGAATCGCTCTTAACCGTATTGAATTCCAACAGGCGTTTAGCTGCATAGCGCCGTTCGGCTGTTGGCTTGCTGTCTGAAAGCGCGAATGTGTAGGCTTGCAGCGGTGAAAAATTTGCGCCGAATAGATTTTGATCTTCACCTTTTGGCTGGAACCATTGCGGAGATAAAATAAATACGACTTTTTTTCCTTTTAAGCTGCTGCCCAGTGCATTGATATCCAGGTAGTGGGAGAGTGACTGCGTACCAGGCCGTCCAATGAGAAACGGGGTGTAATCTTTCCCGTATTTTTGGGCATATACGCTTGGATGAAACATGTCAACACGAGAGAGCTCAGAAGAACCAAAGATTGGCAGATAGTTGCCACTGTCTATGGCCTTTTTCTGAATCAGCTCTCCCTGGATGACATTTTCGCTCATCGAAGTCGCACTTTTTTTCACGGTTTGACTCGATACGTGATCAAATAAAGCACTTGGCCCGAATAGCAGGAACAGGAACAAAATCCCGCTCACAAGTATCGGACCAAATGTCATCCAGAGTTTCTTTTTCATTACTTCAATTCCTCAAGCTGATGGATGATCATCTCTGGAGTTGCCCATTCCTCGCGATCAAATTCTGAAACTGGCACGGTAATATCTAAGCGACTTTCAACTTCAACAAGCAGCTGAACCGTAGCCATAGAGTCGAGCAAACCTTCATCAAATAAGCGGATATTGGTGTTTTCTTTTACTTCTTCTGTTTCTGCAATTTCCTCTAAAATTTCTAATACGTCATCACGAAATGCCATAATTTTTTACCACCTTTGTCTAATTTAGAATGTAATTTTATCCAAAATACCTGAGAAAATCAGGAAGCCGAGACAGACGAAATTGAATGTAATAAACATGCCGATCACGTAGGTCACTTTGTTTTTTGGATAAAACTTGTATTTTTTATTGATACGCTCAAAAATGTCGAAGCCGACAATCATCAGCGCTTGATAGAAACCATATAATAGATAGTACCAGTGAAGCCCGTGCCAGGCGCCCATTACCATAAAGTTGATAAAATAGGCGATGTAGGCAATTGTAAATTTACTTTTAAACCATTTCTTCTTTGTCAGCCAGAAAACGAGGCGCATAAAGATGAAATCACGGAACCAGAAAGAAAGTGTCATGTGCCATCTGTTCCAGAAATCTTTAATATTGCGCGCCAAGAACGGCTTGTTAAAGTTCATCGGTGTTTGGATGCCCATCATATAGCTGACCCCGACAGCGAAGGCACTGTAACCGGCAAAGTCGAAGAAGAGATACATACTATACGCGTACATGTAACCGATCAAGCTTTGGGCAAAATCAACGTGATGCATCAAGTCATGCTCGAGCGGCATCAGCCAATATTTATGCACCAGATAGGCAATGATAAATTTATATAAGAACCCGAGAAAGACAAGGAAGATCCCGCCATTGAGAAGCTTTAAATAGGCCTCTTTGTCGAGCGTTTTATCCATGTCCTTCTTAAAGCGGCGGAACCGATCAATCGGTCCGGATGAAAGTGTCGGGAAAAATAGCAAGAAGTTGACAAATTCAAAAGACTGATACTCCTTGATGAGTCCGTCGCGAATTTCCATAACCATTGTTGTCGACTTAAAGGTCAAATAGGAAATCCCTAAAAAGCCGAATAGAGAAACATGATGGGCAAGGAACGGTTCTACTTTTACAAGGACGAGCGGCAAGATGGAGAAAAGGACTGCTAGAGCAAAAATGCCGCCGTGGTTTTTATTTTGGACGCGCCGATAGTTGAAGTAAAGCCGGACAACAATCAGCTGCCAAAAGATGAAGATAATAAATGCCACGCCTTGGTAGACATTACTTGAAAACATCAGATAAATGAAAAGCAGTGTGACAAAAGCATTATAGACGGGGAGCCGTTTCCCCATTAAGCCAGCAATGATGATCGGCGCTAGGAAAAGAAACAGTACGCCGAAATATTCAATCGAACCATATGGAACACTCATTCGTTAACCTCAGCAGCTAGTTTTTTACGGTCGATTTTTCCGTTAGCAGTCAATGGGAGCTGTTCCGTGTAGATCCATTTTCTTGGAATCATATAGGTAGGCATCTTGTCTTGTAATTCTTTTTTGATTGCTGAACTTAACTGATATTCTTTTTGGAATGAATGCTCATGTGGGGTAACAAAAGCGACTAAGCAGTCTACTTTGCCATCACGGGTTTTCGGTACGACGATTGCTTGGCGGACATAGGAAACTTCTTTCAAATGGTTTTCAATATCTTCCAGCTCAATTCGATAGCCGTGCAATTTGATTTGGAAATCTAGTCGACCGTAGAAGAATAGATGCCCATCGATTTTGGCACCGCAGTCGCCGGTATGATAGGCTAGAAAAGGAGGATGCGGCTTGAACACCTGTGCGGTCTTGTCAGGCTCATGCAAGTATCCTTTAGAAATGCTAGGGCCAATCAGGACGATTTCCCCTTTTTCACCATCAGGGACAGCTTCTCCCGTCTCATCAACAATGATCAGTTCCGTATCTGGTTTTACTTGGCCGATCGGAAGGCTTGGATAGCGTTCGATCAGCTCCTCTGTGATTTTAATTTGTGTGACAGCGACCGTCGCCTCAGTTGGGCCATACGTATTGTAGATGTTGGCAGTAGGGAACCGCCGCAAAAGTTCACGAGCCGTTTCCTTCGTTAAAATTTCACCACAGAAAAGGAAATTTATTAAATCAGGATTATTTTCGTGATTGAAATCAGCATCTAACAGGCAGACATCAATAAAGGAGGGCGTTGAGACCCAGACATTCAAATGAAGCTTTGGAATCGTCTGATAAAGTTTTTTTAGATTAGCTGAAATGGTTTTATCCAGTGGTACAAGCGTTCCACCTGAAAGCAGGGCCGGATAAAGATCCATAACAGATAGATCAAAAGAGTAGGGCGCTTGGTTTAAAATCCGCATGCCTTCCTGGAAAGAAAAATCCTGCAATAGCCAATTGGTAAAGCTGATCAAGTTATTTTGGGAGATTTGAACCCCTTTTGGCATGCCCGTACTTCCAGAAGTATAAATAATATAGTGATTATCATCATTTTGAACGAAAAGCTTTGGATCAGGCGTTTGCATATGATAAATGTGGATTAGATTTTGTAGGGCCCGCTCAGGAAACATTTCTACTGAAGAGGGGATGGTTAAATCTTGCGGTAAATCTGTTGTTGCAAGAAACAGGATAGGATTTGCCGCTTCGATAATTTGTTGAATGCGTTCAGCGGGCATGGACGTATCAACTGGAATGTAAGCACGCCCCGTCTTATTGGCACTGATAAAACAGATGAGCATCAGTGGATCCATATGTCCATAAACAAGGACTGGACGTTCTTTGTCAATATGACGATATTCATCCTGTAAAAAGTATGCTAATGCATCTGATTTGTTTTTCAGCTCTCCGTAAGTGAGCGTTTGATCTTGATATTCATAACAAACTGCTTTACTTGTCCGTAAGCCCCATTCATCAATTCTTTCAGAAATCGTGGTCATCATTGTTTGAAGACTCATCATACTCATCCTTTCTATTAAAATTCGTTATAAATAAAGTTTGTTCCGTTTGGATTATTAAAACCGTAAAACCATAGAAGACCTACCAAAACCGCTAGATAAAAGACTGTTTTTAAGATAAAAATGGTTACAGGTTTATGAAAAAAAAGTTTGACTTTTTCCATAGCATTCCCACCTTTTGTTACTGTTGTGTTACAAATATTTCCTTATTACTTACTTAATGTAACGCATGTAACGTTAATTGTCTAATTACATTTTTGTAAGGTTGTAGCGCTTACAATTAGAAAAAAGCACTCAAAAGGGATACAATAATGAGGAAGATGTTCATGAATTCGCATTAAATCAAGGTTTTATCACGTTTTTCGTCATAGATTAAAAACAAGGAAAACTTACAAAGTATGCAAGGTAAGGGAAAGTAAAGTTTTCCTAAAGGAAGGTTAAAGAATGATAAATATGAAAAAAATCGCAGCTGAAAAAGCATGCGAATACGTTGAAAATGGCATGATAGTAGGACTTGGGACGGGTAGTACCGCCTACTATGCCACTTGCCGATTAGGAGAGCTGGTTCAGCAAGGAATGGGGCTGACAGGGGTAGCTACATCAAAAGACACGGAAAAATTAGCCATGGAAATGGGGATTCCAATGAAATCATTGGATGAAGTGAAGCAAATCGATCTGACCATTGATGGTGCGGATGAGGTGGACGACGGTCTGAATGGAATCAAAGGCGGGGGTGGGGCACTGCTTCGCGAAAAACTCGTGGCCTCATTTAGTCGGCAAACCAGTTGGATTATCGATGAAAGTAAGCTCGTTGCTGAAATCGGTCAGTTTCCCTTACCCGTTGAAGTGGTGCCTTTTGGTCATTTGCAGACGGCGACTATGCTCGAAAAGTTGACAGGTGAGCCGGCTGATTTGCGGCTGCGAGGAGATGGAGAGCCATTTGTCACCGACAATCAGCACTTTATTTATGATTTGTCGATCGGGCGGATTCAGGAGCCGAAAAGACTCCATGCGGCACTGGTTGAGCTTCCAGGTGTTGTCGAAACAGGGCTTTTTATAGACATGGCGGATCGGGTAATCGTTGGACGGGCAGATGGAACGGTGGATGTCATCAGCAGGCAAGATCTATCATATAATAGAAGAAAGTGATGTCAAAATCATAAAAAAACCACCCGCATGTGCAGGTGGTCAGGATTCATAAGCGAGTGTTTTCGCCATCATTTTATGCGGAATGTTTGCATCGAGAAAAGAATCGGAAATCACGTGGTAGCCTAATTTTTCGTAAAAAGGAATGGCTGTAATCTGGGCACCAAGCTTTAATTGGGGTAGTCCTCTCATGCGTGCCTCGTATTCGATCGCTTCCATCACACGTTTTGCAGCCCCTTGTTTTCGGGCTGCTTTCTGTGTACAGATCCGTTCGACTTTTCCATAACCTTCTGTGACGCGAAAACGACCCGCTGCCAGAGCTGTTCCGTCCTCCGCATAATCGACGAACATCAGTGTGGATGGTAAATCATCGAATTCGTCCCATTCAAGCTCCGGGGCAACGTGCTGCTCCTGAACAAAAACTTCTTGTCGGATACGGAGGGCATCTTGTTTTTCCTGATCGGTTGTGACTTTTTTGACTGTCAAAATAAAATCTCCCTTCTTTTAAACGCTCATGCTTTCTAAATCAAAGCTGTTTGCGGGCATCATATAGAGCAAAGCCTCTTTGACAAAGGGCTGCCAGTATTTCCAGCGATGGTCACCGTCAAATTGGTAAAATTGCTGCTCAAAGCCTTTTTGAACGGTCAGCTTGTGGAAGGCCAAATTGGGTGCTAAAAAGTTTGCCCGCTTGCCGTCCGTCATTTCCACTTCCGTCTCGCCACTACCGATGACATGGAAAAGTTTCAACTTGCTAGCATCCGCATTTTCCGTCCTCTCAAGCAGTTCCTCGGTGATGAGTGGAGAGTGAAGGATCACATTGCCAAACGTAAAAGGATATTTCAGAGCGGCTTTCAGCGAGAGGCTGGCCCCCAGAGAATCGCCCATCAAAAACCGCGTGCCTGCCATTTGAAAGGACGAAAAGCGATTTTCTAAATAGGGAACAAATTCGTGGGCTAAAAAGCGGATGTAGGCCTCATTTTGCTCGCCTTCTGGATGATATTTTCTGCGTCTGTCAGTGACCGTTTGATAGGGAAGGAGCGCAAAAATTGCCTTTTCCATCAAGCCGCTTTGTTGCAACTCATCTGCATAACGAATCACCTTGCCAAAACGAATGTAATCCTTGCCGTCCTGCACAATTACCAGGGGATACTTATAAAGCGGAGAATAATCCTTTGGGAGATAAATAAGTACGTCTACTTCCTCGTTTAATTGTTTACTCATTACTTTTTCTTCCAGTAGTTTTCCTTCTGCCATATGACTCGCTCCTCTCCTAAAAATTTTTGCCAGTTGTGGAATAATGATTTTATTTTAACATGAATCATCAAAAAAGGAAGTATATTTTGCTTATATTTTTATAAAAGAGTGAAAATATTGTTAATTCACTTTTTTTGCCACTGGATTAAAATTCTTGCTTTACGGTTCAAAAGATTGTGCTATACTTGAAAGAACAAGAACATCTTGCAAAACTGAGATTAAAGAAAGTAGGGATTTATGTGAGTAAAGCGATTGAATGGGAGAAACTGGGTTTTGATTATATCAAAACAGACAAGCGCTACATCTCTTATTGGAAAGATGGGGCATGGGACAAAGGAACCCTGACAGAAGATAATGTCTTGCATATCAGTGAAGGATCTACAGCACTTCATTACGGCCAACAATGTTTTGAAGGTCTCAAGGCATATCGGACAAAAGATGGCTCCATCAACCTTTTCCGTCCTGATCAAAATGCACAGCGGATGCAGCGCAGTTGTTCGCGCCTTTTGATGCCGGAAGTACCGACTGAAAAATTTATTGAGGCTTGTAAAGAAGTCGTGCGCGCCAATGAAAAATTTGTCCCGCCTTATGGGACTGGAGCGACGCTTTACTTACGACCGCTTGTGATTGGTGTGGGCGACAATTTGGGCGTCCATAAAGCACCGGAATATATTTTCACGATTTTCTGTTCGCCGGTTGGGGCTTACTTTAAAGGCGGTCTTGCACCTGCTAACTTTGTGGTTTCAGATTATGATCGTGCGGCACCAAATGGCACGGGGGCAGCCAAGGTCGGTGGGAACTATGCCGCTAGTTTGATGCCTGGGAAAAATGCTCAAGAGCGTCAGTTTGCCGATTGTATTTACTTAGATCCAGCTACCCATAAAAAAATTGAAGAGGTTGGAGCGGCGAACTTCTTTGGCATTACAAAAGACGATCGTTTCGTCACACCATATTCTCCTTCGATTTTGCCAAGTATTACCAAATATTCGCTTCTTTATCTTGCTGAGCACCGTCTTGGTCTTGAGGTAGAAGAAGGCGACGTATATATTGATCAACTGGATGACTTTAAAGAGGCCGGCGCTTGCGGAACAGCCGCAGTGATTACGCCAATTGGTGGCATCCAAACGAAAGAGGATTTCCATGTTTTCTATTCGGAAACGGAAGTCGGCCCGATCACACGCAAGCTATATGATGAGCTATGCGGCATCCAATTTGGCGACATTGAACCGCCGGAAGACTGGATTGTTCAAGTGACGATCGACTAGCAGAAGAAAAAACAGCGACAATCTTTTTGGGGGATCCCTCAAAAGATTGTCGCTGTCTTTTTTTGTAGGCACTTATTTTGCCTGCACTTTTTGATGCTTTGGCAAGAAGAAATGAATCAAATAGCTGAGGATACAAAGGGCGAACATGACCCAAAATACGGTGTGCAGCCCTTGATAAAGAATGTCTCGCAAAGGTTCAATCAAGCTCGCATCAAGACTGCCTGCTGTTTCAGGGCTGATAAGCAAATTGAGATTCGCCTGATTGATGCCGGTAGTTTGCTGTGCACGAAAAGCGGATGCCAGAACAGAATTGAAAATCGTTCCGAAAACAGCGACACCAATCGTTTGCCCTACCGTCCGGAAAAGTGTATTAGAAGCTGTGGCAATCCCCGTTTGACTTTTAGGGACAGCATCTTGAACGGTGACCATCGTTGTGGTAAAAATAATCCCACAGCCGAGCCCCATTAGCGCGCTCACAAGGTAAAAATAGATATCTGCTGTGGCTGCTGGGAAGAGTGCCAAAAAGAAACCGCTCAGTGTAATCACGAGACTGCCGATTCCCACTGTACGCAAGTTGCCGATTTTTTCAAGCATTCGTCCAGAAGCAAACGAGCCGATAATCCAAGTGACCGAAAGCGGCGCAATCATCAGTCCGGCAATCGTGGCTCCGTGCCCAAGCATGCCTTGTGCCCACATTGGAATATACACATTGATCCCGATCAAAAAAGCACTGAATAAAAAGCCGATCAAGTTGCCAATCAAAACAGTTGGATTTTTAAAAAGGATGAAAGGCATGATCGGATCGAGCGCCCGTTTTTCCACGAAGTAAAAAGAAATAAAAAGAATAACAGCCACACCGAGCAGAATAAGGACAAGCGGTTCGGTCCAATTGAGCGTTTCACCGGCCCGCTGCAAGGCGAATAGTAGCACCAGCAAAGCGACTGTGAAAACGGCTGTCCCCAGATAGTCGATTGGTTGGCGCACATGATCGAGATCCTCTTTCAAGTAAATCCCAATTAAAATGATGGCAATAATCCCAACAGGCACATTGATAAAGAAGATCCAATGCCAGCTCAGCTGATCGACAAGGAAGCCACCTAAAAGCGGTCCGAAAACACCGGCAATTCCCCAAGCGGAACCCATTAATCCCAGTACACGTGCTCGTTTTTCAAAAGGATAGATATCGGCAATAATTGTCATCGTAGAAGGTAAAATCCCGCCGGCACCGATTCCTTGAATGGCTCGAAAAAGAATCAGCTGCCACATATTGTCCGCAAAGCCTGAGAGCGATGAGCCGACAATAAAAATAATGGTTGCCACGATAAAAATGATTTTTCGTCCATAAAGATCAGAAAGCTTGCCATAGATTGGGACGGTGACTGATGAAGTAAGCAGATAAATTGAAAAAATCCAGTTCATGAGTTCGATCCCGTTTAATTGACTGACAATCGTGGGCATGGCGGTACTGACGATCGTTCCTTCGATTGCTGCCATAAAAGTAGCCACAAAAACGGCGACTGTGACAGCTTGTCTTTTTGTTTGTTCCAAAAAAGCCCCTCCTTTATTCCAACCGAATTATAGCATATGCGGGGGACTTTGGGAATGTAGTGGAGCGCTTTTATTCACAAAACAGTCCTTATTTCGTTATAATAAAGAAGAATAAGAAGGAGGAATCCGCGTGCAATTTGAACCAGACACTCGTATAACCATGCAAAGAATCAAAGAACTAACTGAAATTCCAAGTCCAAGCGGCCATACAGAACAAATCATTCAAACAATTCAAAATCAGCTGGAGAAAAAAGGAATTTCCACACGAAAAAATCACAAAGGTGGCCTGTTTGTTACGCTGGAAGGAGAAAATAAGCAGAAACATCGTATGCTGACAGCCCATGTAGACACACTCGGCGCAATGGTCAAGGAAATCAAAGTGGACGGTCGATTGCGGCTTTCATTAATCGGCGGTTTCAGATTTAACGCGATTGAAGGCGAGTACTGTCTGATTGAAACGGCAGACGGCCAAAAATTTTCCGGCACGATTTTAATCCACCAAACCAGTGTTCATGTTTATCAAGATGCAGGAACAGCTGAGCGGAATACAGCCAACATGGAAGTGCGCATTGATGCCAAAGTTCGTTCAGCAGAAGAAGTGCGCCAGCTGGGCATTGAGGTGGGGGACTTTGTCTCATTTGACCCGCGAACAGAAATCATTGATGATGCTTTTATCAAGTCGCGTCATTTAGATGATAAAGCCAGCGTAGCCATTTTGCTGCAGGCAATTGAAAAGATTCATGATGAAAAAATTGTACTGCCTTATACAACGCACTTCCTAATTTCCAATAATGAAGAAATTGGTTATGGCGGAAATTCCAACATCCCACCGGAAACAGTCGAATATTTGGCAGTTGATATGGGCGCGCTTGGGGACGGTCAGCAGTCAGATGAGTACACCGTTTCAATCTGTGCTAAAGACGGCAGCGGCCCCTATCACTACGGCCTGAGAAAGCATCTAATCGAGCTGGCCAAAAAAGAAGCACTCGACTATCAGGTGGACATCTATCCATTTTATGCGTCTGATGCGAGTGCAGCGATCCGTGCCGGGCATGATCTGATCCACGGATTAATTGGACCGGGGATTGATGCCAGCCACGCGTATGAACGCACCCATGCTGACTCACTTTATCATACAGAAAAATTAGTTTGGGCCTATTTGCTTTCTGAAATGGTCCAATAAGGAGGAATTTTGATGAATGTGCATGATTTTACGATGACGGCAATGAATGGTCAGGAAAAATCGCTTCAAGATTATGCAGGAAAAACATTGCTCCTAGTGAATACAGCCAGTAAATGTGGCTTGACACCACAACTTGAAGGACTCGAGCAGCTGTATAAAAAATATCAGCAGGAAGGTTTTGAAATTTTGGGCTTTCCCTGTAACCAGTTTTTGCGGCAGGATCCGGGCAGTAACGAAGAAATCATGGAATTTTGCCAGCTGAATTACGGGGTTACATTTCCGATGTTTCAAAAAATCAAAGTCAAAGGCAAAGAGGCAGATCCGCTTTATCAGTATTTAGTCAAGGAAACGGGCGGAAAGAAAATCGAATGGAATTTTGCCAAGTTCCTGATTGGGCCAGATGGTGAGATTATAGAACGGTTTTCCTCACGAACGAAGCCGGAAGAGATAGAAGAGAACATTCGACAAGCGTTAAGCTGAATCATTTAAAAGCATTTCTGCGTACTCTTTAGCAGAAATGTTTTTTTGTGCGGAAAAAGAAAACGGGATTTCAACCTGCACCTGCTTTATGGTATACTTATGAAATGTGAACAAGTCTAGGAGGAAAAAAGATGAGTCAGGAATTAACCAAAGAAGTCGCATCACGCAAGACCTTTGCGATTATTTCTCACCCGGATGCCGGGAAAACAACCATTACTGAACAGCTGCTCTTATTTGGCGGGGCGATCCGTTCGGCTGGTACTGTAAAAGGTAAAAAAACAGGTAAATTTGCGACAAGTGACTGGATGGAAATCGAAAAGCAACGGGGTATTTCTGTAACCAGTTCGGTGATGCAATTTGATTATGACGGTTTTCGAATTAATATTTTAGATACACCGGGACACTCGGATTTCAGTGAAGATACGTACCGGACATTGATGGCAGTTGATGCGGCTGTCATGGTTGTCGATTCGGCAAAAGGGATCGAACCGCAGACAATCAAGCTGTTTAAAGTCTGCCGGATGCGTGGGATTCCAATCTTTACATTTATGAATAAGCTTGACCGTGAAGGGAAAATGCCGCTGGAACTTTTGGCTGAATTGGAAGAAGTGCTGGGGATCGAATCTTATCCGATGAACTGGCCAATCGGCATGGGTAAAGAGTTGAAAGGGCTGTATGATCGCTATCATCGGGTGGTTGAACTGCATCGTGCCGGAGAAGGTGAAGCATTCTTGCCGCTGGGTGAGGATGGCGATTTGAAGACGGCTCATCCACTACAGGAATCGAGCTACTTTACACAGGCGTTAGAAGAAATTATGCTGCTTGATGAGGCGGGCAATGAATTCAGTCGGGAACGGATTGCTTCTGGTGAGCTGACACCCGTTTTCTTTGGCAGTGCGCTGACGAATTTTGGCGTGGAAACATTCCTTAAAACCTTTGTTGAATTTGCTCCACAGCCGTCTTCGCATGAGTCGAATGAAGGGGAGATTGCTGCCGATCAGAAGGATTTCACAGGCTTTATTTTTAAAATCCAAGCGAATATGAACCCGGCGCATCGGGACAGGATTGCTTTTGTGCGAATTTGCTCGGGTGAATTTGAACGCGGGATCAATGTGACGCTGACACGAACAGGCAAGCAAATGAAATTAAGTAATTCTACGCAATTTATGGCGGATGATCGCGAAATGGTGACACGTGCTGTGGCAGGCGACATTATTGGCCTATATGACACGGGGAACTATCAAATTGGTGATACAATCTCAAGCGGCAGCAAGAAATTAACCTTTGAAAAGCTTCCACAGTTTACACCGGAACTATTTATGCGTGTTTCAGCCAAAAATGTCATGAAACAAAAGCATTTCCATAAAGGTGTCGAGCAGCTTGTTCAAGAAGGCGCGATTCAGCTCTTCAAAACCTGGCGAATGGAAGATTACATTATCGGCGCAGTTGGTCAGCTGCAGTTTGAGGTATTTGAACATCGGATGCGGAATGAATATAATTCTGAGATTATTATGGAACCGATCGGCAAGAAAATTGCCCGCTGGATCCGTCCGGAAGACGTGGATGAGAAACTGTCCACCGCGCGAAGCATGCTGGTAAAAGACCGATTTGATCAACCTTTATTCTTGTTTGAGAATGAATTTGCGATTAATTGGTTCCGTGATAAAAATCCAGACATCGAATTAACCTCCCTACTTTAAAAGATAGGAAGAAAAAATGGTTGACGTGTGAGCGGAAATCATGCTATATTTAAAAAAATTGAAAAGTTGCTTTTGACTATGTCAAAGGGGAGTAGCACTGTTTTTTAAACAGGATAAAGTCGTCATTACATGGCTATCCGCCATCGGTTTTATCAACATTTTAAATGTCAGCGAGACCTTTGTTCGTGGGGATTACCACGGCAGGGGTCTCGTTTTATTTTTAGCGAAGATGCCCGAAAGCCGTTCAAGAAGCACAAAAAATTCAAGGAGGAATGTCTATTGGATACAGCAATGATATTGGAATATGGGTGGGTACTACTCGTTTTGATCGGGCTTGAAGGGATTCTTGCAGCCGATAATGCCGTTGTAATGGCCGTCATGGTCAAACATTTGCCAGAGAAGCAACAGAAAAGAGCGCTTTTTTACGGCCTGCTGGGCGCATTTGTTTTCCGCTTTACCGCGTTGTTCCTGATTTCGTTTCTGGCGAATGTATGGCAAGTGCAGGCGCTCGGGGCAGCTTATCTGCTTTACATCGCTATCAGCCATATTGTCAAGCATTTGCGTGGAAAGGACCACGCGGAAGGACAAGAGGAGGAAAAGAAGGGTTCCGGCTTTTGGATGACCGTTCTAAAAGTAGAGGTGGCCGATATTGCTTTTGCGATTGATTCTATGCTGGCAGCTGTGGCGCTGGCAATCACCCTTCCGAAAACAGGCTGGGGACAAATTGGCGGCATCGATACAGGCCAGTTTATTGTCATGTTCCTCGGTGGTTTGATTGGGCTGATTATCATCCGCTTTGCGGCAACTCAATTTGTGAAGCTACTCAAAAAATACCCATCCCTTGAAACAGCGGCTTTCCTGATTGTCGGCTGGGTGGGCGTGAAGCTGGTGATTTATACGTTGGCACATCCAAGCTTGGGCGTTATCCCGCACAGCTTTCCAGAATCAACTGCGTGGAAACTGATTTTCTGGGGTGTCATGCTCCTGATCATTTTCTGGGGCTGGCTGGTTTCCGTTCGTCAAAACAAAAAAAATCAGGCCAATCACTCATCCTGATAAACAAGAGGCAGTTCTTAGCAGAAACTGTCTCTTTTTCACTTTAAAACAGATGCGACAAGCGGCATTGTATGGTAAAGTATTAGAAGTAGAAAGGTGGAGAAATTTTTGGATATTTCAATATGGGCAGAGTACGCCTGGGTCTTCGTAGTTTTAGTCATTCTAGAAGGAGTACTTTCAGCGGATAATGCCGTCGTGATGGCAG
Organism: Listeria costaricensis; assembly: GCF_900183385.1. Classification (GTDB taxonomy): domain Bacteria; phylum Bacillota; class Bacilli; order Lactobacillales; family Listeriaceae; genus Listeria; species Listeria costaricensis. The sequence goes on along the minus strand of NZ_FXUT01000010.1, from coordinate 88,247 downwards.
TTATTGTGAAACGCCTTCCGCACGATAAGCAGCGCAAGGCTTTATTTTATGGACTAATCGGGGCATTTATTTTTCGCTTTATCGCACTCTTTTTGATCTCATTCTTAGTTAAGGTTTGGGAAATTCAAGCCATCGGTGCGTTATATCTGCTGTATCTGTCCTTTAAGCATATTTGGGACTTGAAGCGCGGGAAAACAGACAATCATGAAGTGGCAGAGGCGGATGATGGCAAACCGGTTTCTTTTTGGGGAACCGTTGCCAAAGTCGAGCTGACGGATATTGCCTTTGCGCTTGATTCCATGCTTGCAGCCGCTGCTCTTGCAATGACACTGCCAGATCTAGGTAATTTTGAAATTGGCGGTATGAATGGCGGACAATTTATCGTGATGTTCCTCGGCGGTTTAGCGGGACTGATTGTAATTCGGTTTGCCGCAACACAGGTGGTTAAATTATTGGAACGCTATCCAACGCTTGAAACAGCTGCATTTTTGATCGTCGGCTGGGTGGGTGTGAAGCTAGCTGTTTATACACTGGCGCATCCATCAGTAGGAATACTGCCAGAAGACTTTCCAGATTCGCCGGCTTGGAAGCTGACATTCTGGTCGGTTATGATAATAATTGGTTTAGGTGGTTATATCATTGCAAGAAAAAAAGAGAAGAAACAGAAGGCTTTATCTGGAAAATCAAAAAATCAGGGATAAGATTCGCATCACACTCAGTCGTATGACCCCGGTGCAACTAATCATTACCTATTACTTTGTAGCGGTGACAATTTCGACAATTGTTCTAAGTCTGCCGTTTACGAAAAAACCGGGCGTCAGCGTCTCCTTTATCGATACGCTTTTTACAGCGGCAAGTTCGGTGAGCGTGACAGGTCTGGCCACAGTAGATGTAGGGGACACGTATAGTACGGCTGGTATTTGGGTGCTTATGGGGATTTTTCAGCTGGGTGGACTTGGTGTCATGATGCTGAGTACTTTCTTTTATTTAATTTTGCGGCGAAAGATTGGTTTGAAACAGCGGCAACTCATTATGACAGACACCAATCAATATACAATGAGCGGGATGGTTCGCATGCTACGTGAAATCCTCATTCTGATTATTGGGATTGAGGTCATTGGCGCTGTTATACTGGGACTCTATTTTATTCCGTTCTATGATTCTGTGAGTGATGCCATGTTTCAGGGATTATACAATTCGGTTTCACTCGTGACCAATGCAGGCGTTGATATTACGGGATCCAGTCTGACACCTTTTGTGAATGACTATTTTGTTCAATTTATTTCCATCTTGCTGATTGTAGCAGGGGGAATTGGCTTTCCAGTACTTATTGAGACGCGCCGCTTTCTATTTGAAAAGAACACATTGGTGCCATTTCGTTTTTCACTATTTGTCAAAATTACAACCGTCACCTACTTGCTTTTGCTGGTGGTCGGTGGTTTGCTGATCTGGGGGATGGAGTATCATCATTTGTTTCAGGGGAAAAGCTGGTATGAGGGCTTCTTTAATTCGATGTTTCTCTCAGCCACCTCAAGAAGTGCGGGATTGCAGACAGTGGATAGTGCAGCCCTGACCATTCCAACCCAGTTGTTCGTTTCCTTCCTGATGTTTATTGGGGCGTCGCCAAGCTCGGTCGGCGGTGGGATTCGGACCACGACATTTGCAGTCACGATATTATTCTTAGTTTCGGTGATTCGCGGTCGCAAACATATCTATGTATTTGGACGGGAAGTCTATCAGGAAGATGTTCGCAAGTCGCTGGCCGTTATTATTTTTGCTGCCATGCTATGCTTTACAGCTATTCTCGTTCTGGCTGGTTCAGAAGATGCGGGTATCAATGAAATTATTTTTGAAGTATTCTCGGCATTCGGAACCTGTGGCTTGTCGCTCGGGCTGACGCCGCATCTTAGCACCTTTGGCAAAGTCGTGATCATTTTATTGATGTTTATCGGACGAGTGGGGATCATGTATTCCATGCTCAGCCTGCGCAATAAAAATGAACCTAAGAATGCGATTCGTCTTCCAAAAGAGAAAATCATTACGGGTTAAAATTTATCGACAAAATAAAAACGGAAAATCGGCCATCCAACCTCAGCTTTCAAAGAGGCGGCCGATTTTCCGTTATTTTTTATGGGCGAAATCTTTTTTCAGGTAAAGGCTGTCTGAAAATACCCATCAACCCAGTCAGTGTCAGCAGTAATCCTGAAACGATCCATAATGTGCCGAGTAAGAAAAACATTAGAATACCAATAAGCGTTAATAAGATACCAAATGCACGTGGCGCTTTTTTGATGAAAACGACAAAAAGCAAGGCTACGATTCCGATAATTAAGGTAATCCAACCGAGCTGCGCCACCTCACCACCAAGATTTCCAGGTAAATAAGTGAATGTTTGGATGTAGGCTGAAAGCGAATCTCCATAATTAATAATCCAAACCCCTACACCAATTGCAATAATTGAGCCGATCAAACCAATGATCATCTCAGGTTTTCTACTCCCCATGTTAATGCCTCCTTTATGCAGCATGCTTTAATAACTTTGATTAGGCAGCAATTTTTCTTTGAGACGGCTAAAAAGTGTTCTCAGACGCGAAATCCTTAGTTCAATGACTGGTTGAACAAAAGTCGTAACAAGACTACTTGAAAGAAGTATTGTCAGACAGAAGGATACTCCCAGCAAAATAACAAAGGTTTGCAGTGAATAATTAGCGCCAAATGCAGAATCCTCGCGGAAGGTCTTGATGAAAAAGCCATGCAGCAAGTATACGTACAGAGTATTTTTACCCCATTTTGTAAAAAATAATCGTCGTTTAGGCACAAAAGTAAAGAAAGCAAAAACGGAGAGGAAGCTAATCCCATAAACAGCTAGACGAATCAGCATTCCTAGCGATTTGACATCAACAAGTTTATCATAAGGTTTGGAGCCTAAAAACCAATCTTCGTTCATTTCGGGATTGAGTATAATAAATCCCAGAATAAGCAAAGTGACCAGCATGCCGACTAATTTTGCTGAACGAGTTTGCAAAAGTTTGAAATGCTCTTTGGTCATGAAAAAGCCCACTAAGAAAAACGGAAAGAAAACAAAGGTGCGCGAAAGACTTAGATAGCCGCCAATCATATCAAAATAGCCAGCAAGAAGCCCGAGAGAGAAGGCGATAACCAGCCCTTTTTTAGCAGAAAAACGAGCAAAAAGATACAGCATGAGATTCCAAAAACACAGACTGAGCAGAAACCACATCGACCATTCGGGGTCTAAGATTTTTAACGACAGACTATCTTCTCCGAGTAGAAAATAGTAGAATATAGAATAAATCAACTGAAAAATGAGATACGGTAAAATCAATTTTTTGATGGTTTTCGACAAGTAGCCCTTTTTGCGGAAGCCCTTGGCAAAATACCCAGACATTAAGATAAAAGCTGGCATGTGAAAGGTATAGATATAGAGGTAGAGAATACGAACATTTTCATACTCGGCAATAAAGGTTTGCAAAAGGTGACCGAAAACGACGAGGAAAATCAAGATGAATTTGGCATTATCAAAATAATAATCACGTTCTTTAGGCTTTTTAGCGGCCATTTCTACGATTTGATTTGTCACTAATTATCACCACACGCTTCTTTTTTTAGACAAAATGGCATATTGCTATTTTCCCCGATTGCTTTAACAATATGCTTTCAATCTGCTAACAATTTCATGAAAAAATCGGTCGTTATGTAACAATGATGAATGACATTCGAGGAGGAACACAGATGACTGCTGTTTTTGAATCACCATTAGGACCGCTTTATCTGACCATTCAAGATGGCGCGTTAACCAACATTTCTTATGAACCGCTAGACCAACTAGAAAATTTGGAAACGGAGGCGGATTTTTTCACGCAGCAACTAGTTTTCACGCAACTGGACGAATATTTCCAAGGGACTCGTCTGCAATTCGATCTGCCATGGCAAATTATGGAGGGAACCGCTTTTCAAAAGCGAGTCTGGCAGGTGCTGGCGGACATTCCTTATGGCGCTGTGTGGAGTTATCAAGATGTTGCGCGAAAACTTGGCGATGTCCAGGCTGTAAGAGCGGTTGGTCAGGCCAATCGTAAAAACCCCTTGCCCATCATTCTACCCTGTCATCGCGTGGTTGGGAAAAACGGACAGTTAGTTGGTTATAACGGGGCGGAGGTCGATAAAAAAGAGTGGCTTCTCAGTCATGAGCTACAACATTTCCATTTTTAGATAGAAAAAAACCAGAAGTTTAGCCAAGCCATTTCAGAAAAATGGGTCAGGGCTTCACTTCTGGTTTTATATTTGTAGGGATGGAAACTTGAATTTACGCAGTCGCTTCCACTACGATTTTATGCGCTTCATCAAGAGTTGCTTTGAGAGCAGTCACTTCAGGTTGATCAATGAGCACGTCGGCAATTTGATCTTCCAATTGTTCCTGGATGGTTCTTCTTAATGGACGCGCTCCAAATTGAGCATCATAACCAAGTTCAATCAGTTGTTCTTTGGCTTCTGCACTCACATCTAGTTCTAAGTCTTGTGCGTGCAGCATTTTATTTAAGTCGGCGAGCATCAGATCCACAATTTGCAGAAGGGAATCTTTTTCCAGCGCTTTAAATTCAATCACATTGTCGAGCCGGTTGAGAAATTCTGGTTTGAAGTAATAGCCCAATCGACTGAGCAATTCACTGCTATTTGTAAGCTTTTCTTCTTTTGTGTTGAAGCCGACAGATGCCTCTTTCGTGCCTGTTCCGGCGTTACTCGTCATGATGATGACGGTATCTTTAAAGCTGACTGTTCGACCTTGTGAATCTGTCAGACGACCATCTTCTAAAATTTGCAAGAACATATGCTGAACGTCTGGATGGGCTTTTTCCATTTCATCAAGTAGAAGAATACTGTAAGGATTGCGGCGAACTTTTTCTGTCAATTGGCCAGCTTCCTCATGTCCAACATAGCCGGGAGGGGACCCAATCAGCTTAGAGACACTGTGTTTTTCCATGAACTCACTCATGTCGAGCCGGATCATGGCATCCTCAGAACCAAATAATTCATTGGCCAGCGTGCGGCCCAGTTCTGTTTTCCCAACCCCCGTTGGACCAACGAACAGGAAGGACCCGATTGGTCGATTCTTCTGCTTCAGCCCAACACGGCTGCGACGGATCGCTTTCGCCACTTTTTGAACGGCCTCCTGTTGACCAATTACATGCTCGTTCAAATGACTTTCCAGATCCTTCATTTTCGATTGCTCATCTTGGGCGAGCCGGCCGACTGGAATGCCTGTTTTTTCTTCGATTAGTAGTTGAATATCAGAGGCCTGAATCACAGGGCGTTCCGTCATTGCGCGATTGTTTTTCTTCTCTTCGATACGCGTAATTTCATCGCGAACTGTGGCAGCTTTTTCGTAGTCTTCATTTTTAAGCGCTTGTGCCTTTTCTGTTTCCAGACGTGCCAAACGATCGGCTACAGTGATTTCGTCCAGCGCTTCAATGGTAAGATTGTATTTGGAACCCACTTCATCCATCAAATCGATCGCCTTGTCGGGCAAATGGCGATCCTGAATGTAGCGAGCGCTCAGTTCCACTGCAGCATCGAGTGCTTCCTTTGAGTAGACGACTTCATGGAAATCTTCATATCGCTCTTTTAGCCCGTCTAAAATCAGCAAAGTGGCCTCTTTTGATGGCTCATCCACCATGACAGGTTGGAAGCGACGTTCGAGTGCGGCGTCTTTTTCGATTTTCCGGTATTCGTTTAGCGTTGTTGCACCAATCATTTGCAGACTGCCGCGTGCTAGTGCTGGTTTTAAAATATTGCCAGCATCCATGGAACCTTCCGCAGAGCCAGCACCCACAATCGTATGCACCTCATCAATGAACAGGATGGTATCTTTGCGTTCGGTTAGTTCGGCAATCAGTTGCTTCATACGTTCTTCAAATTGACCGCGAATGCCGGTACCGGAAACAAGGGAAGCTACGTCCAGTAGAATCACTTCTTTATTCAGCAGTTTAGTCGGTACTTTTCCCGCCACGATGGCACTTGCCAGTCCTTCCACAACAGCCGTTTTCCCAACACCCGGTTCGCCGATTAAGACTGGATTGTTTTTGTTGCGGCGATTTAGAATTTCGATGGTTCGTTTGATTTCTGCATCGCGACCAATAACCGGATCTAATTGATCATTTTTGGCGAGATCTGTTAAATTAGTGCCAAATTCGTCCAACAGTCCACCACCTTGAGCAGGTGCCTCCGTACGAACAGCCGATTGCTTGTTGCGTTCACCAGCCGCTGAATTTGGCTGTCTCATCTGTCCTGCCATTTGACGAAATAGTTCATCGAAAGGGGACGGATTACTGAAACCGCTCATCATGCTGCCAGTACCTTGTTGTTTCAGTTCCGCATAGCAACTTTCGCAAAGCGGCATTTCTATTTTTTGACCATTCATATTCATATATAGTTGAATCTTCGCTTCATTCTGATGACAATTTTGACATTGCATAAAAAATTCCTCCTTTTAGGGAAGTAGTAGCGGCATTTTAGCCGGATTAAGGTCTTATCTGACTTTGACTAACTTTGACCTTATGAACTTATTATATCCTGACCTTTTTTGACTTTCAAGAACTTTGCTCAAAAATTTTAGGCAAAATAAAAAGCCGCAACATTGCGCGTTGCAGCCTTTCACTCAATATATTGGAAGTGCGGCCAGTAAAAGAAAAACGAATAAGAGATGCGAGAGATACGTCATAAGTAAGCTGGGGCGCCAAACATACAGGAAATTCCAAAACAATGTGGCAGCGAACATGCCGATGGTTAGGGCGAAACTTCCGCTGAAGGCAACAATTACTGTTAAAATGACGGTGGCAAGCAGGATGGCGAACCAGGTTTGAAAAGCATTTAGCAAACGCTGCAAGACGAAACCACGCCAGAAAATCTCTTCTCCCGGGACAATTGCTACGATCATCAAAATCCAAATATACCAGTCATCAGTGGCAAAACGATGAAATGCCGATTGGACAGAGTGATCCAGACCAAAGGGCATGATTTTCAAAATGAAAGCACCTATGTAAAAAATAACATATAAGATCACTGCGCTGAAAACAGCGGGGATTACGCCTTTAATAAAGGAATTCTTTTTTTGCAAATCAACGTTAAAAATACCAAAACTAACCAAAAATAACATTGCAGCTCCATACATATACCAAAAACTACTTTTATAATTAAATGAAACAATCATCAAAACAGCGGCAAAAATAATACCAAAGATGAGTTTCCAATCAATTCTGCTGCTATACACGAATTATACACCTCTTCAATCAAACTTCTATCTCATACTTTAACCAAAAAAAGACGCTTTGGCAACCATAATTGCATAAGAACCGCGAATATCTGGCAAAAATTGAAGTTTTTTCGTTAGGAAGCTGTTATAATAAGACAAGCAGCAGTTAGATAAAGGAGTGTTAGTGTGCTCGAAAAAAATTACAAACTATTACTATGGATTTATATATTTTGGTTTTTAATCAGTGTGTTATTAACAACTCTTCATGTATTGCCGCCCACGCTTTCCGGTGCGCAATCGCTCTTTTTAATTTTTTCCGGTATATTTGGCGCCTGCTTTTTCATCATGCAATATGGCAAAGGGCTTGGCTGGGCCATCACCATTTTGATTTTTGCGGTAACAACCTGTATTGAATGGATGCAAATCAGTTTCAATGAAGAGCTTGCTGGCCCGACGATTGGCTTTACGATCAGCGGGATTCCAGTGACATTCGGCTTCATTTGGGTCGGTCTGATTGCTGGGACGCACATCATCGCACGTGAGATTACGTTGAAAATGAGCATTGACTGGCTCCGCGGCGGAATCTATGCCATCATATCTGCGACGATGGTGATGATTTTTGAAATTCTGATCGAACCAGTTTCCATGCAGGCAAAACACCTCTTTATGACGGATGGCTTGACGATTTTACAGTTGTCAGATGTAGCCAATTGGTGGACACTCGGTCTAATTCTTCACTTGATGATTTACTTTATTCTGAGTTTGACAGATCAGTGGGGGCATCTTCGCTATCCAGACTTGAAGTCGGAAATCGTCATCGTTTATTGGATCATCATTGCCTTTTTTGTTTTTCTCGCCTTTTATTCCGATTTATGGACATCAATCATGATCGGCTTGATCGCCAATCTGATTTTTACGATTTGTTATTATGTTAGTTTAGATAAAGAAAAAGAGGCCGACCCCAATTAATCGCGGGTCGGTTTTTTCTTGGCCAACTGGTGGATCTCTTTCGCGACGGCCTCGGCTCCCAGTAGAATATAAGGAAGCGAGCTGCCGGGATGAGCCTGAGAGCCCACCAGAAAGCCATTTTTGAAACGGCGATGGAATCTTGTGCTCGTATGATGGAAACCGCGCTGCCAGTAAGTTTGCTTGGTGCCGAAAAGTGCACCGTATGGCAGATGATAGGAGGCTTGCCAGTCGAGGGGCGTTCGTACATGTTTGACGCGGATGTGTGAGGATAAATCTTGAAGGGCTAGTTTTTTTCGGACAAGATGCATCACTTGTTTTTCGAATGCAGGAAATGCCGCGTGCCAATCAATCGAAGCTTTTAAATGAGGCACAGGGACCGTGATGCGAAGGACAGAATGACCAGGTGGCGCAAGCGTTGGATCAAGCGATGAAGGATTGGAAATATAGATGAGTGGATCCGCTGGGAGTATCAGTTTATCGTGGAGGGCGGACATGGTTTCCCTAAGGTCGTCGGGAAATAAAATGATTTCTGAACTTAATGGGAGTTGAATATCTAAGCCCAAATACCAAACCACAGCGCTGTTCGTATAGGACGTTTTAGCAGGAAGATCTTCTTGAGGCGGGGGACCGTTAAAAATAAAATAGTCTGCAGCAACTTCTTCCCCGTTTTGCAATCGGCAAGACTGCAAGTGTTTCTTTTGCTTTTTGAAGGAAACGACCGAACGGCCTAAATGAATGGTCCCACCTTTTTCGCGGAACACGTCGGCCATTGCTGTTGTGATGGCATGATTTCCTCCTGCTGCATAATAGGTGCCATAATAGTTTTCAGCAAATGAAAAGAGGGTGTTATAAGAAGGGGCCTGCCATGGGGACATACCGAGATAGCGCGTTTGAAGCGTAAAAGCATAGCGCAAAAATGGCTCTGTAAAAAAACGTGCCACATCATCTATGAGACCGCGTCCTAGTGTAAGACTTGGAAGCGCCCGCCAAAAACGAGGACGGAGAAAATAAGAAAGGCTATTGACGGGAAGTTCAAATAAAGGGGTTATGTACAGCATTTTTTTAGCATTTTCGGCCATAAAACGCTGGTAATACTTCTCGTAGCAAGGAAAAACTTTTTGCCATTCCTGCTGCATTTTCTGTTTGTTTTGGTAAAGGCGGAAGCGTGTATCTTTGAAATGCAATTGGTAGAGAGGATCGAGAGGGATAAGCGTCAGATAGTCGTACATATTACGTTCCGCATCCATAAAAAGCGAGGTGAGGATATGCGGCATGGTCAATGAGGAGGGGCCAATATCAAAGCAGTAAGCACCTAGTTTGGAAGCGGCTGTGCGGCCGCCAATCTGTGCGGCTTTTTCATAAATGCTCACGTGATAACCTAGCGAAATGAGGCGCATGCCAGCAGCTAATCCGCCGGGGCCAGCACCAATAATGACAACTTTTTTCCGAGACATTTTGTTCACTCCAAATAAATAGCAGGATTTTAAGGCATGAAAAAGACCTTTACAGATAGCGTCAATAAAGGTCATTTCTCGTGTTGATTGGATCGTTCATTAGTCTTGATTATTACTTGAATGAATGATTTTGTAATTTTTATGATTGACAACGGTTTTTTCTTCAATACCTAGTTCATTAAAATTTTCCATATAAGTTAGATCTACAATAACAGAGTTTTCATTTAATTTTTCAACGATACCAGTAAGCCCGTCCTTGAACTCGATAATATCGCCTACATGCGCTTTGGCCACAGCTCATCACTCCTTCAAATTGCAACGTTTCCGTCTAGCGGGAAATTTTATTGCTATATGTAAGAACCTTCCCATTAGTTTGCACTATTATGACTAGAAAATCAACTAAAAGTCCTTATGGTTCACGAAATGTTAACAATTTCATGCATTTATTCTTATTTTATATCAAAAAAAATGATAGAAATAGAGCAAAAATCATTGTCATAAGTAGTGCCCGTTGCGTTTTTAAGAAAAGTTCGTTAAAATAAGTAATCGAGTGATTTTTTGCACAAAAAATTTCATGAAATAGTTGTGTCAGTGGAAAAAACATGGTACTCTTTTTAATTGAGGGATAGTCTTTTTTTGCTGATAGTATTTTATGGTGAAAAAAGTCACAATAAATTTCTTTACGAAGGAGAATGTAATTATGGAACAAGCAAGTTTTGTAGTAATTGATGAAACAGGAATTCACGCACGCCCAGCGACTTTACTCGTGCAGGCTGCAAGCAAATACAGCTCGGATGTTCAAATCGAATATACTGGTAAAAAAGTCAACCTTAAATCGATCATGGGCGTTATGTCTCTAGGTATCGGTAAAGGTGCTGATATTACGATTTATGCTGAAGGCAGTGACGAAAAAGAAGCAATCGAAGGCTTGACTGAGGTACTTAAGAAAGAAGGATTGGCTGAATAATGGTAAAAGAGTTGAAAGGTATCGCAGCATCTGATGGGATTGCCATTGCGAAAGCTTATCTGCTCGTAGAACCAGACCTTTCTTTTGGAAAATCGGTGGTGTCCGATGCAGAAAGCGAAGTTAAACGTTTTCAAAGTGCAGTTGAAATTTCTAAATCTGAACTAGCAACGATCCGCGATAAAGCAGCTGAAAGTCTTGGAGAAGATAAAGCGCAAATTTTTGATGCTCATTTACTCGTATTAAACGATCCAGAGCTTCTTGGACCTATTGAAGAAAGCATCACAAACAGTCAAGTGAACGCAGAATCTGCTCTTCAAGAAACAACTGACATGTTTATTGGCATGTTTGAGTCGATGGATAATGAATACATGCGTGAACGTGCAGCGGATATCCGTGATGTGCGAAAACGTGTTCTTTCCCATTTGCTTGGCGTAACGATTCCAAATCCTGCGCTGATTGATGAAGAAGTAGTAGTGGTTGCAGCAGATTTAACGCCATCCGATACAGCACAACTCAACCGGAACTTTGTAAAAGGTTTTGTGACAGATATTGGCGGACGGACTTCTCACTCTGCCATCATGGCTCGTTCTCTTGAAATTCCAGCGGTTGTTGGAACAAAAGAAGTAACAAAAGCTGCTGAAAAAGGGCAAATGGTCATTATTGACGGACTTGAAGGCAATGTAATTATTGATCCTTCCAGCGAACAAATTGCCCACTACGAAAAAGTGAAAACTGCTTTTGCTGATCAAAAAGCTGAGTGGGAAAAACTTAAAAATGAAAAAACCGTTTCAAAAGATGGCGTCCAAGTGGAACTTGCGGCAAACATCGGAACACCGAATGATTTAGAAGGTGTTGTTGCAAACGGTGGGGAAGCAGTCGGTCTTTATCGGACAGAATTCTTGTATATGGGTCGCGATAACTTCCCAACTGAAGAAGAACAATTTGAAGCATATAAAGCGGTTCTAGAAGGCATGAGTGGCCATTCCGTAGTTGTTCGTACACTGGATATCGGCGGCGACAAAACGCTTCCGTATTTAGAACTTCCAGAAGAAATGAATCCATTCCTAGGCTTCCGGGCAATCCGTCTTTGTTTTGCAAATGAAGAATTGTTCCGTACACAGCTTCGTGCGTTACTTCGTGCGAGTGTATACGGTAAACTTAAAATCATGTTCCCGATGATTGCAATAGTTGCTGAATTCCGTCAAGCAAAAGCGATTTTACTTGATGAGAAAGAAAAATTAGTTGCAGCGGGCACGAAGGTGTCTGACAGCATCGAACTTGGAATCATGATTGAGATTCCGGCTGCAGCTGTGTTAGCTGATCAGTTTGCCAAAGAAGTTGATTTCTTCTCAATCGGCACAAACGATCTGATCCAATATACAATGGCAGCAGACCGTATGAACGAACGTGTTTCTTATCTTTACCAACCATACAATCCATCTATCCTGCGTCTTGTGAAAAACGTAATCGACGCTTCTCACAAAGAAGGCAAATGGACAGGCATGTGTGGCGAAATGGCCGGCGATCAAACCGCTATTCCGCTTCTTCTAGGTTTAGGCTTGGATGAGTTTTCAATGAGTGCTTCAAGCATTTTGAAATCCCGTTCACTGATCAAACGACTAGATAAAACGGAAATGGTCAAATTGGCTGAAGAAGCTCTTGAACAAGCGACTGCTGAAGAAGTTGTTGCTTTGGTTGAGAAATATACAGCTGAGTAATCATTTAATCATCATGAGCTGGGGTTCTTACTCCAGCTCATTTTTTATAGGAAAGGGTAAATGGAAGGGAAAGAAGGGAGAAGGGGCTAGATGTTTTTTACTTATTTAGCACTTATTTTTATTGCGATTTTCTTTGCATTATCAATATATGATCGTCGAAAAATTAGCAATGGTCTATTTTTGACGATCGGTTTGTTTTTTGGCTTGCTCGCAATTCTAGGCTTTGTTTTGAATTTGTCAGATCAGAATGATTTGATGCGCGTTATCGCGACTGGCTTTTTTATTTTACTGTTACTTATGTTTCCTTTCTTTATTTTAGGGATTGCAGTTGGACTTGTGGCAAATGGTCGCGTCATGATCAAAAAAGAAGGACGGCGTTTGACTAATTTATTGCCATTATTTGCGGGACTCGCCATTTTAACGTTGATTGTTTGGATAGTTGCTCAAGGTGCCATCATTCAAAATCTTTATTTAACGATTTTACTGATGCTTATTTTAATGGTCGTTGGCTACTTTACTTTTTTCTTTATCAGCTTTCTTATTTCAACAATCGTTTGTCAATTGAACTTCCCGTGTAAGAATCAGGATTTTATTATCGTGCTGGGGAGTGGGTTGATGGGCGATCGTGTGCCGCCGCTTTTAGCTGGACGTTTAGACCGCGCCATTCATTTTTATACCAAGCAGGTGGCGAAAACGGGGAAACAGGCCACCATCATTGTTTCAGGTGGTCAAGGTCCAGATGAGGACACTTCGGAAGCGAATGCCATGCGGCTCTATTTGCTGGAAAAGGGGATTCCGGAAGAATGTATCTTGATGGAGGATAAATCCACTAATACACTTGAAAACATGCAGTTTTCGAAAAAAATGATGGATGGAATCATGGGAAAATATAACAGCATTTTTTCTACAAATAATTTCCATCTGTTTCGAGCGAGTCTCTATGCGAAAAAAGCCGGGCTGAAAAGTCAGGGAATCGGTGCAAAAACCGCGCTGTATTACATGCCAAACGCTTTGATTCGCGAATTTATTGCGATTGTAGTAATGTATAAATGGGTGCATGTGATTATTGTTATGATCATGCTCCTGCCGTTTCTTATACTCGCGATTGTATCTATTTAAGGGGTGAATAAAGATGGTCAAAATTGGTTTTATTGGTACTGGTGTCATGGGAACTAGCATGATCCGCAATTTGATGCAGCAAGATCATGAATTACATATTTATACACGTACAAAGTCGAAAGCGGAGGCACTGCTCCGAGATGGGGCTATTTGGCATGCGAATCCAGCAGAACTTGCTGAACAGGTCGATCTGATCATTACGATGGTCGGATATCCTAGCGATGTTGAGGCGCTTTATTTGGGCGATGAGGGGATTTTAGCACATCTTCCGGCGGGGAGTGTGGCGATTGATATGACGACTAGTTCGCCGCATTTGGCTGCAAGGCTGGCGGAAGAGGGGCACCGCTATCACATTGATGTACTGGATGCGCCTGTTTCGGGCGGAGATATTGGCGCTAAGCAGGGGACACTTTCCATCATGGTTGGTGGAGATCAGGCGGCTTTTTCACGTGTAGAACCAGTATTGAGCGTGCTCGGGAAGCAAATCATTTGGCAGGGGGCGGCTGGGGCTGGTCAGCATACAAAGATGGTGAATCAGATTGCGATTGCATCAAATATGATTGGTGTGACAGAAGCCATCGTCTATGCAGAAAAGGCAGGGCTTGATCCAGAACGGGTTTTAGAATCGATATCAGGCGGAGCGGCTGGCAGCTGGTCGCTTTCAAATTTGATTCCGCGTGTCCTAAAGAATGATTTTGAACCGGGCTTTTTTATCAAACACTTTATTAAAGATATGCGTATAGCCCTTGATGAAGCGCAAAAAATGTCACTAGAATTGCCGGGCCTTGAGTTGGCGGAGAAAATGTACCAAATCCTCGCTCAAAACGGTTTAAGCGAAAAGGGGACACAAGCGCTGATTCGTTACTATCAATAAAAATAAAACAGCTTCAGGCAGTAAAACGATTGGGAAAGTCGTTCCATGCTGCTTGAAGCTGTTTTTTTATTTCATAAAGGCGGCCATCCGGTCCATCGCAAGTGCCAATTGATCAAACGATGCCGCATAAGACAGGCGGAAATAGCGATCGCCCTTTGTTGAAAAAGCACTGCCAGGTACAACAGCCACTTGCTGCTCTTCCGCTAGTCGTACTGCCCAATCAAATGAATTATCGGCAATACTGTCCGGCAGCTTGACAAAGAAGTAAAAGGCACCATCAGGCGGAATGACTTGAAAGCCCATTTTTTCCAGACGATCAAGCACAAAGCCTGCCCGCGTTTTATACTCGGTTCGCATCGGCAAGGTATCATCAAAGCCATTTGTGACAGCTTCTAGCGCCGCTTTTTGACTGATGGAGCTGGCACATGTGACCGTATACTGGTGGATTTTAAGCATCTCACTTATAAGCGACTCTGGGGCCATCAAAAAGCCAATCCGCCAGCCAATCATGGCGTGAGATTTAGACAAGCCGTTAATGACGATCGTTTGTTCAGGCAGCATGGGACGAATAGAGACGTGTGGAGAGTTGTAGGTCAGCTCACTGTAAATTTCGTCAGCCACTACGTAAATACCTGTATCACGTAAAACATCGCTTAAAGCGGCTAATTCTGCCTCTGACAGGGTGACGCCGGTCGGATTGGACGGGTATGGCATGACAATCGCCTTTGTCCGCGGTGTAATCGCTGCTCGTAACTTTTCCGGTGTGATTTTAAAGGCTGTGTCCGTTGTATCGATCAGAACGGGTACCCCGCCGCGAAGTGTGATTAGTGGCTCGTAACCTGGGTAAACAGGATCAGGTAAAATGACTTCATCACCGTTTTCCAGTATGGTCTCAAGGGCAATCGCAATCGCCTCGGTTGCACCAACTGTTACGATGATCTCCTGTTCGGAAAAACCCAGTTGATATTTTTTATCAAAAAAGACACTTGCTGCTTTTCTTAATTCTGGCATGCCTGCATTAGGTGTGTAATTGGTAAAATTTTCGCGAATGGCCTGTATGGCACTTTCTTTTACATGTTCGGGTGTTGGAAAGTCAGGTTCTCCAAGCGTCAGTCGAATCACTCCGTCAATCGTGCTGACCCGGTTGTTGAATGCGCGAATGCCACTGACAGCAATTTTATTTAAGTCGCTACGGATTGGTTTTAACATAAATATTCACCTTTTTTCTTTCAAGATATCTTTTATCATATCATAAAATGTACATTTGAAGCCGTTTCAAATAAAAAATCTGAAAATATGAAAAAAGACTTGCAAGGGGACCGTTTTTCTCGTACAATAGGTATCAATAATGATAATCATTTTCAATAAGAAAGTGATTGAGAGGGGTTCCTGGTATGAATAAGACAGGAAAATTTGAAATGATGTTCTTTCCAACTTCGGAGGGGACATTGAAAATCCACGTTTATGGCTTTAATCCCTGTGGCTCATGGGGAGAAGTATATGTGAATCTTGGTGAGGAGACACTTTGTGTGAAAGGATTCAATCGTCAAAAGACCATACAGCGAGCCATTGCGACGCATCAAGAAATGAAAAACAACCGTAAAATGAATGATAGATGACCGAACAGTTACTGTGCAGTAACTGTTTTTTTGTCGAAAATGAAAATAATTTTGATTTCCTCTTGCGAAACACGTGCGGTTTGCGCTAAAATTTGATAGTATAATGATTAACAATTATTGGTTGGCGAGTACCGTTTTACGGGAAATAGAGAAGCAGATTGATGTTTTTGTACGCCAGGTGTATTTTTGAGAGGAGAATGTACAGTGTCTCAGTTAATGGGAATTATTCAACGTTTACATGCTATGCAGGAGGATGAAGCTGCTGAACCGCAATCTCGACGTTTTGAGAAGGACGGCACGCCTGTTTGTGAGGTAAAGTATTTTCAAGCGTCAGGTTCGTTTGAAGTTGAAATTTATGGCGTGAACAGTAAATATCAATTCGATGATATTGATATGACAGCTATTGAAATTTTTGAAGCATTACAAGAAAATTAAATAAGCATAAAACTGGGGCATGAAACCCCGGTTTTTTTGTGTCATTTTTGGGAAAAGATAAGGGAATTTCCGCAATGATTATGGTAAAATAGGAATGTGATGTTTAAATGGCGCTAGTTAGAGGAATTTATAATTGGATAAATTGACAAAATGAGAAGAGGAAAACTTCATGATCTCAAATAGATTAGGTATTTTTTTGAAAGATAAATTGGAAGAAGGCATGATCTCAGCTGAAAAGGTTGCACACGTGCAAATGGGAAACAATCTTGAACATGCTCTACTAGTTCTCACAAAATGCGGATACTCTGTTATTCCTGTCCTTGATTTTGAATTCAAGCTGCATGGTTTGATCAGTGCAGCCATGATTACAGATTCCATTCTAGGGCTCGAACGGATTGAATATGAACGGCTGGAAACCTTAAAAGTAGAAGATGCCATGCAAACCGATTTTCCGGTAATCAAAGGGGAAATAGATGTGGAGCGGGTTGTCCGTCTGCTTGTTGACCATCCTTTTTTATGTGTGGTAGATGAAGACCATTACTTTCAAGGCATCATTACAAGACGAGTAGTACTAAAACAAGTCAATCAATTTATACATGCACCCGTGGAGGAATAGAAATGATAGTGACGGAATATGAACTGCTTGTCTGTTTAGCAGATGAACTCAACATGCGAAAAAGTGCTGAAAAACTGTTTTTAAGTCAGCCGGCACTTTCACAGCGCTTGCAGACGATCGAAAGTCGTTGGCAAACCAAAATTTTCATACGCACGCAAAAAGGTCTTCTGCTGACACCGGAAGGAGAGGCGATTGTGCGACATGCCGCCAGTGTCATTGAACGTGAACACTTGATTCAGGAAAAACTGGAGGCGATGACAGGGATCGTCCGCGGTACACTGCGGATCGCCTGTGCCAGTGTGGTAGCACAGATGTGGCTGCCACGCGTTTTGAAGGCCTATACCAAGAAGTATCCGAACGTTCAAATTGCCTTGCAGACCGGCTGGACAAGTGAAGTGCATCAGCTGCTTTCAAAGGGAGCTGTTCATTTGGGAATCGTCCGCGGTGCCACACCTTGGAAGAGTGTGAAAAAGCCGCTATTTACGGATCCGCTTGTTTTGGTTGATCGGGAAATCACCCGAATCGAAGAGGTTTTTGAAACAGATCGGCCTTTTATCCAATTTAAAAGTGATTCCAATTACTACCAGGTGATTCAGGACTATTGGCAGCGTAACTTTGGCAAGATTCCGAAACAGGCAATGCTGATGGATCAAATTGAAACTTCCAGACAAATGGCCATCAATGGAATTGGTTTTGCGATTTTGCCCGCTGTGACACTTTTGCATACGGAAAAAGAAATTCATCAGATTCCGCTAACAGAGAAAGATGGCACGACACTTGGCCGCGAGACGACACTGCTTTCCTATGAACAGTCGCTTGCACTTCCGCAGGTGAAAGCCTTCTTTGAACTGACAGAGCATTTTCTTGAAACTGACCGCTAGCTATGGCAAACTTATAGACAGAATACTTCTCTTGAAAGGGGACTAAAAACATGGAACAAATGGATGCACATCAGATTATTTCATTCATTCAAAACAGCAAGAAAAAGACACCTGTGAAAGTTTACATAAAAGGAGCACTTGCTGATATTGCCTTTCCGGAAACGGTTCAGACATTTATCAGCGGCGAGGCTGGCACGATTTTTGGCGAATGGAGCGTCATCGAGCCTATCCTGACAGAAAATCAAGCCAAAATCACGGACTATGTCATTGAAAATGATCGCCGCAACTCTGCAATTCCAATGCTGGACTTGAAAAATATCAATGCGCGGATCGAGCCGGGTGCAATCATTCGTGATCAAGTGACCATCGGGAACAATGCGGTCATCATGATGGGTGCCAGTATCAATATTGGTTCTGTAATCGGTGATGGTACGATGATCGACATGAATGTGGTTCTGGGCGGTCGAGCGACTGTCGGGAAAAATTGTCATATCGGTGCGGGCTCTGTTTTGGCGGGCGTTGTTGAACCGCCGTCTGCTCAGCCTGTTGTGATTGAAGATGATGTGGTGATCGGTGCCAATGTGGTCGTACTTGAAGGTGTACGCGTTGGTGCGGGGGCAGTTGTGGCTGCTGGTGCCATTGTGACCAAAGATGTGGCTCCGGGTACGGTTGTTGCTGGGATTCCGGCGCGAGTCCTCAAAGAATTGGATGCGAAAACGGCTTCTAAAACGGAAATCATGCAGGGACTTCGCCAACTATAAATTCATATAAATACTGGGGTGTGCCAAATTGGGCGCGCCTCTTTTTCTAAAGGAGATACCAGAATGAATCCATTTATTGAAATTAGACGAGAACTTCATCAAATTCCAGAAGTTGGCTATCAGGAATTTAAAACGCAGAAATATTTGCTTGAAAAAATTGAAGCCTATCAAGCCGCTTATTTTTCAATCCAGACTTGGCGGACGGGGATCCTTGTCTTGGTGGAAGGCTATGACGCTGAAAAAACAGTCGGTTATCGGACCGATATTGACGCACTACCGATGACTGAAGAGACAGGCCTGCCGTTTCAATCGACACATCCAGGGCGCATGCATGCTTGCGGGCATGATTTCCATATGAGTATCGCTCTTGGCGTCTTGAAACATTTTTCTGAGCATCAGCCTAAAGACAATTTGTTGTTCGTTTTTCAACCGGCAGAAGAAGGGCCAGGGGGCGCCAAGCCGATCCTTGAGAGTGCTGAATTTCAAAAGTGGCGGCCGGATGCTTTCTATGCGCTTCATATTGCGCCGGAATATCCAGTAGGTACAATCGCGACAAAAGAGGGGCTGCTATTTGCCAATACGTCTGAATTATTTATCGAGTTTACTGGCAAGGCGGGGCATGCAGCCTATCCGCATTTAGCTAATGACATGGTCGTGTGTGCGTCCAGTTTTGTCATGCAGATGCAAACGATCATCAGTCGCAATATTGATCCTATGAACAGTGCGGTGATTACTGTTGGAAAAATAGCAGGTGGGGATGTCCAGAATGTGATTGCTGAAAAGGCTTATCTGGATGGCACCATTCGAACGGCTTCCAAAGAAACAATGAAAATCGTCTGGTCGCGGCTTCATCAGCTTGCCAAGGGATTTGAAGAGGCCTTTCAGTGTGAAATCAAGTTTATACCGGGTTCAGATTACTGTCAGGTTTATAATGACAAGGCAGAAACCGATCGCTTTATTCAATTTTTAGAAGAGCGGTTCCCAAATAGCTTTGTTGAGGCAAAGGCTGCAATGACAGGGGAAGATTTCGGCTACTTTTTAGAGGAGATTCCAGGCTTTATGTTTTGGCTGGGCGTCGATTCCCCCTACGGATTGCACCATACCAAGCTAAATCCGAAAGAAGAAGCGATACCTTTCGCAATTGAAGTTTTGACGGCTTATTTGTCGCAGGTATGAAAAGAGTCTGGGCTAGAAATCTTTCAGCCATATAAAAAACCGACCAGAAAACTTTTTTACTCTGGCCGGTTTTTTAAGGAGAAAACGGACAGAGACGAATGGGTGTCTCTGTCCGTTCTTTTTTTAGAAATAATAGCGATAGGCAAAAAGTGAACCTTCCGGATAATGGAAATAAATTTTCATGCCGGGGCCGCCACTCTCAGCGGTCATCCAGTCTTCAAATTCCAAATAGAACCAGACCTCGAGCAGTCGTCCATCCGCCGAAAGCAAACAAACGGCCGTGTAATCCTGAAAAGCCACTTCTTTATCACGCGTTCGCCCATAGTGCTCTAGGAGCTGATATGCACGCGCCAGCCATTCTGATTCCCGTTCTAACTCTTTCACTGGGAAGAAGGAGCTGTTCGCTAAAATACACGCAGGAGAAATCTGCTGCCAGGCTGATTCGAGATGCGTGACTATAGCAGAAGTTTGCAGGAGTTGATCCGCCTCCTCAGAAATATAGCGCGTGTCGATCTGTAAATTTTCAAATAAAGCTGCAAAAAAGATGTCAAGAGGAACCTGCCGAAAAAAGGATGCCCAATGGTCGAGCTCTTCTGCCGCAAACAGCAGCGGAAGCACTTTCTGATGCTCATGTTGCCAGTCTGCTGGATTCATGCGTTTTCAGGAAGGATGGGTGCGACATAGGGAAGCGGGAAAGGAATATCATTTTCGGCCAGTGCTTCCCGGCAGGCTTTCAGAAGATCCCGCTCGACACCAAATTGCTCCCCGTTGACCGCTTTTCCGACAATTCGAATGGTCACGCCAGAAAGTGCGGCATTTTGAACCCCCAGCACGACAGGCGGCTCCACGATATTTTTATTTTCAGCGGCCATTTTTTGGCAAACGTCGCCAATCACTTGCATCGCTTTTTCAGTATCAGCAGTCGGGCTGATTTCGACATCCACCATCACACGCATGTTTCCGCGAGAATGATTGCTTACGATCATGATTTGCCGATTCGGAATGAAATGCAGCGTGCCATCAAAGTCGCGTACTTGAGTTGTCCGCAAGCCCAGTGCTTCAACATTCCCGTTGATCAAACCAATCGTAATCGAATCACCAACGTCGAGTTGCCGTTCTAGCAAAATGAAAAACCCAGTTACGACATCACTGACTAAACCTTGTGCCCCAAAAGCAATGGCAAGACTCGCCACTCCGGCACTGGCAATGAGCGCTGTAACATCCATGAAATTTTGCAAAAGCAAGATAGCGAAAATGAAAAACAGCACGTAACCATAGAGGTTCATGATCAAGCTTTCAAGCGTGTCACTGCGAGAAGGGGATACGGCTTGATTTTCACGATAGCGTTTGAAAAAGCCACGGATTAATTTGGAACCAATGAACTTTAGCACGATATATAAGAGGACTAGGATCACGATTCTAATGCCAAGTGAGATCGCACCTCCCCAAAACGCATCCCAATCAATCGATGCTAGCCATTTATTAAATTGATTCATCTTTTTTCACTCCCTATTCATACATAACCATCATTTCATAGCTGTGATGAAATGCTCGTTCTTTATTTTAACAAAGCTTTGCGGATAGTTCAAAATATGAAAATTTTTTCGGCGGAAATGGTGGTATAGACCGATTTGCTAGCAGCGCGTCTGTTGGAACCATTTTTTTCGTTTCATTTTTCGATTAATTTATTCTATAATAAACGTGATAAAAGCTACTGAGGAGGAATAAACCATGTTCAAAAAGCTTTTTAAACATGAAAAAAATGAAACGGTTTATGCACATGCAACAGGCCAGCTGATTTCGCTAGAAGAAGTACCAGATCCGGTTTTTAATCAAAAAATGATGGGGGAAGGAATTGCGGTTCAACCAGTAGATGGACGTGTAGTGGCCCCTGCAGATGGAGAAATTATTCAAATTGCAGAAACAAAGCATGCATTTGGTATTCGTACGGAGCTAGGAGAAGAGATTTTAGTGCATATTGGTTTGGAAACAGTGGCATTAAAAGGTGAAGGGTTCCAAGTAAAAGTGGCACTTGGTGATAAAGTGAAGCGCGGACAGACGATTATTGAAGCTGACTTGGCTTATATTGCACAACACGCTAGCAGCACCGTCATTCCAATGGTGGTAACGAATAGCGCAGAAGGACAATTTGAATTTGATTGGCAAACGAACTTAGAGGTAAAGGCGGGCGAAACACCTGTTTTTATAACAAAAATACGCTAGTAAAAAACAGGCATTTGAACAGCAAATGAGTGGTGCAGCTAGAAAAAACCACGAAGGAGTTGAACGACCATGTTGGAAGTAATCGTACAAAGCGGAGAAGATGCACGATGCGCGGAAGCCTTTGGTGCAGACA
Organism: Listeria costaricensis; assembly: GCF_900183385.1. Taxonomy (GTDB): domain Bacteria; phylum Bacillota; class Bacilli; order Lactobacillales; family Listeriaceae; genus Listeria; species Listeria costaricensis. Next base: position 66,038 of record NZ_FXUT01000010.1, on the reverse strand, counting down.
GGATGGAAGTGGTTCAGGCAATAAGTGAAGGCGGACTCACCCCCAGTTACGGCGTTATGAAGGACATCTTAAAGCAGGCTAAAATTCCAGCCATGATGATGATTCGCCCGCACAGCTTTTCGTTTGTCTATAATGAGGCGGATCGGCGTGCGATTTTGCTGGATATTGAACTCGCCAAAGAGCTGGGCGTGCAGGGCATTGTGTTTGGTGCGTTGACTGAAGAGGGCGAGATCGATCGAACGCTTTTAGAGGCAGTGATTCGAGCGAAAGGGGATCTGGATTTAACGTTCCACCGTGCGCTTGAGGATGCACGAGATATTGAAGCAAGCTACCTTGTTTTGCGAGAATATGGACATGACATCACGCAGATTCTCACTTCTGGTGGGACGGCGAGTGCGGTGGATTCGATTCCGCGGCTAAAACGATGGATTGCCGATTCGGCTGCCGATCCAGCATCCTTTAAAATTTTGGTTGGCAGTGGCGTAACGCCTGATAACATTGCTTCTCTTCATCAGAAATTAGAAAATGAGTGGTATCATGTTGGTGGTGGGGCCCGTATAAGCGGTGATTTTAGCCAACCGCTCGATCAGAAAAAAATAAAACAGTTGAAGGTAGAAATTTGAGCAATCCTGTTTGGGTTGCTTTTTTTATTGCGCATTTTTGATAAAACAAATGGCATAACCTCATGGGATAGGCTATAATAAACAAAGACTTTGAATTCAGGATATAAAGGGTGAACAAATTGACGAATTATCTCGGAACGACCCAGGAAATGACTGTCCAAGAAGTGACAGGCGAAGGGTTTCTATTAGAAAAGAACGGAACAACAGTCCTCTTGAAAAAAGGAAACAGCAATCGATTGGACTGGGAAATTGGTGAACAGGCCAAAGTTTTTCTGTATGTAGATTATGATCATACGGTGACGGCGACTACGACCATTCCAAAAGTACAGGTTGGACGTTACAGCTTTGCAACGGTGACAGAAGTGCGGAAAGATTTGGGTGTTTTTATGGACATCGGCATCGAAAAAGATGTGGTTGTTTCCATGGATGATATGCCGGCACTGAAACATCTCTGGCCGAAAAAAGGCGATCGACTGATGATTTCACTGGTTGTGGATGAAAAAGACCGGATTTGGGGCAAGTTGGCGACAGAACATGAATTCCGTTCGATTGCCCGCCGCGCCGATAAAGACCTTTTCAATCAAAATATTTCAGGAACGGTTTATAAGCTGCTTAAAATTGGTTCATTTATTTTAACGGATCAGTATTACATTGGCTTTATTCATGAAACGGAACGGCAAAGTGAACCACGGTTGGGTGAATATGTCAAAGGGCGCGTGATTGCGGTGAAACCAGACGGATCCCTCAATCTTTCACTTCGTGGTCGTGTTCATGAAGCGCTCGATGATGATGCGGAAATGATTTTGACCTATCTACGTAGTGTGGGCGGAGAAATGGGCTTTGGCGATAAGTCTGATCCTGAAGCGATTCGTGCCAAATTCGGCATTAGTAAAGCGCAGTTTAAGCGGGCGCTTGGAAATCTGATGAAAGCGCGAAAAATTACGCAGATGGAAGGCCGTATTACAAAACTCACTGAGGACGGCGAATCAGACTAAAGACTTAGACTGCTTTCATGCTTAGGCGGATGGCTCACACGTATCAGTTTCTTTATAATAAAACCAAGTAGGCACAATTTGTGTCGTTATCATCATAAAAGGAGGTGTGTCAGCTTGAAAAAAATCGAAAGTTCGATGATTTTTATTTTCGTCGTCGCCGTTATCGTGGGGGTTGGACTGGAAATGCTCTTTAAATGGCAGCTGCTTGTTCTTTTTGCTGTCGGGATCTTTCTGCTTTTTAGTTCTAGAAAAGCCGGAGTACCGAAAAAAAGTGCGAAAAACCGCTTGTTTGTGGCAGTGGTCTTTCTGCTCCTGTCCGTCCTTCTGACAACGACATTTAAACTTGGACTAGTGGTTGCAGGGATTTTTGCCATCATTCACTATGTCAATCGAAAGCGGGCACCTCAGCTGCTAATGGTTGAGACAAAAGAACCTGGAACGAAAACGGATAAGGCCAATCATTTTATTCGCAATCAATGGTTTGGCAATCAGCGCGTGCTGGATGTTGTCTACGAATGGGATGACATCAATGTTCAAACTGGAATTGGCGATACGATTATTGACTTAGGGAATACGGTTTTGCCGACGGGTGAGAGTGTGATTATGATCCGCAGTGTTTCGGGGAAAATTCGACTGCTTGTGCCATTTGATTTAGGGATTTGTCTCGAGCATTCGGCAATCTTTGGAAACCTTCAATACGACAAGATCAGTACGTCTGTTCAAAATAATACGGTAAAAGTTTATTCGGATAATTACGAGACGTCTGCACGAAAAGTGAAGATCATGACCTCCGTTGTATTCGGTGATTTAGAGGTGATTCGCTTATGACCTATACGAAGGTGCAGATGCTGCTCTGTTCTGCGCTGCTTCTTGGGGCGTCGATCATCGGAACAGCCATTTACTATTTCATCAATAACGGAACATTTTATGAGCTCTTTTTTGAACAGAAAATTTTTTATTTGCCGGTGATTTTATTTGTCCCGCTAACGGCTATTTCAGCTGGAATTATTATCGGAGCGGCTTCCGGTTATCTGATCAAGCAGAAATTTGAATCGATTGATTTTGCGATTCGGTTGCTTGAACAGGGAGATTTGGATAAGAAAATCAAATCTGAGGAAGAGGAAAATTTCACGGAAGTGCAACAAGTTTACAAGCAAATCGATCAGTTACGTGATAAAATGAAATCACAAACGCTGCTCACTCAGAAAATTGCGAGTGAAAAAGCCGAAACGAGCGGTGAAACAAAAGAAGCGATCCTCTCAGAAGAGCGGCACCGGATTGCTCGGGAGCTGCATGATTCGGTCAGCCAGCAGCTTTTTGCCGCCATGATGCTTCTTTCCGCACTGAATGAACAGGCGGCGAAGATCGGTTCACCGGTACTCGAAAAGCAGCTCAAGATGGTCGAATCAATCGTGAATGAGTCGCAGTCTGAGATGCGGGCGCTTCTACTTCATTTACGCCCCACACAGCTGGAAGGTAAATCGCTGAAAAAAGGGATCGAACAGCTGCTGAAGGAACTGACAACCAAGCTGCCGATCAAAGTGGAATGGCAGATTGAAGATATTTATTTAAAAAAAGGGATTGAAGATCACTTGTTCCGTATCGTCCAGGAATTGTTATCCAATACGCTGCGGCATTCAAAGGCTCAGCTGCTCGAGGTCCGCTTCGTCAATATTGATCAGGTGGCCGTTCTTAAAGTTGTGGATGACGGGATTGGCTTTGATATGAATAATGTTGGTCAAGGTTCTTACGGTTTGCAGAATATGCGTGAACGTGTGGCTGAATTTGGCGGCACGATCAAAATAATCAGTTTTCCCAAAAAAGGGACGAGTGTTGAAATCAAAATCCCGCTGGTAGGAGAAGAGAAGGAAGTGGCAGTAAATGATTAAAGTACTCTTAGTTGACGATCATGAAATGGTGCGTATCGGGGTGTCTGCTTACCTTTCCGTTCAAGATGATATGGAAGTAGTCGGAGAGGCGGAAAATGGCAGGCAAGGTGCTGAAATGGCCTTAGAACTTCGACCTGATATTATCCTGATGGACTTGGTGATGGACGAGATGGACGGTATTGAATCGACCAAGGAGATCATGGCCAATTGGCCGGAAGCAAAAATTATCATTGTCACGAGTTTTATCGATGATGAGAAGGTATATCCGGCACTTGAAGCAGGAGCAAGTAGCTATATGTTGAAGACCTCGACAGCTGGCGAAATTGCCGACGCGATTCGTGCAACTTTTGGCGGAGATACGGTTTTAGAGCCGGAAGTCACCGGTAAAATGATGCAGCGGCTGACAGCAAAGCCGGAAAAAAATCTGCATGATGATTTAACCAATCGGGAAAATGAAATACTTCTCTTGATTGCAGAAGGAAAATCAAATCAGGAAATTGCCGATGAGCTCTTTATCACACTGAAAACAGTCAAAACGCATGTCAGTAATATTCTATCGAAGCTGGATGTGCAGGACCGCACGCAGGCAGCGATTTATGCGTTCAAACATGATTTGGTAAAGAAAAAGTAGGAAGGTGTTAAGAGCATGAAAGAAGGATTTGCTGTTATAGGACTCGGCCGTTTTGGCGGCAGTATTTGCCGTTCGCTTGTCGAGCAGGGCATGGAAGTGCTGGCAATTGACTCAAGTGAGGAACGGGTCAATGAATATATGTCGATCGCGACGCATGCCGTTATTGCGAATTCGACGGATGAAAATGCGCTTCGGCAGCTTGGCGTGCGGAATTTTGAGCATGTTATCGTGGCCATCGGTGAGGACATTCAGTCGAGTATTTTGACCACGCTGATCTTAAAAGAGATGGGTGTGAAGTATGTGACGGCCAAAGCCACCAATGACAAACATGCCAAACTTTTGGAAAAAATTGGCGCTGACCGTGTCGTGCATCCAGAACGTGATATGGGAAGACGGATTGCTCACTATATCGTTTCTAAAAACATGCTCGACTATCTGGAGCTTTCGGATGAATACAGTTTGGTCGAAATTTCGGTTTCAGATCGTCGGTTCCTAGGCAAAAGTTTGCTGGAACTAGATTTTCGTAATACATATGGCGTGAATATTGTTGGAATTAAGCGTGATAAACAGATGATTATTACGCCAGAAGCAAATGATACACTTTACGATGGGGATATTTTAATTGTGATCGGCTCAGATGATGATATTGAGCGCCTTCAAGAAAAAATTCAATAGTTGTTCGCAAAAGAGAATGCTGCTATATGGGCATTCTCTTTCTCAAAATGTCAAAAAGGAGGCATTATGAAAAAATATTTACTGGGAAGAATCGGGCTTCGTGCGGTGATTCAAATTTTACAAGTCTTTGTTTATGCAGCCTTGTGTGTCGTGTTTCATGTTGTGCTATTTCCAGCACTCAAACCATTCCTTCCGATTGCCGTGCTTGTCGGGATATTAGCTCTTCAGCCGACGTTTGGTATTACAAAAAAAGTACTACCGAAAATTGGCTTTGCATTTATTTTGGCCTGTGTTGTGGTAGGGGTAGCATCAATCTATCTGCCTGCCAATGTCTATACCTATTATGTGGTCATGATGATCGTGTTACTGGCGATTAATTTTATCATGCCGCAAAAGTATATGGTGATTACGATGGCGATGGGGACAGCTATTTACTTTTTAGGCACGGATGATCTGCCGGTTTCCATGCTCACGGTTGTTGCGCTGATGATTGTTGATATTCTATTTTTCTTTCTTATCGTGCGTCTAGTCGTGCGCTTTATCCATTTGCCGCTTGAAAAAACGATTGAAACCATGATTAAGCAGACGGCGGGCATCTATTATCAAGAAGTGCAGACCTTTCTTGAAAAACAGCAGGAGGTAAAGCCAGCCCAATTGTATCGTCTGTTTGCACAGACACAGCAATTTTTAAAAGAGTATCAAGGAACGAAGCACGCAAATGAGAACCGCGCAAAAAGTTATCAGGAGATGGAAAAGAAGCTACTTGCCTGTTACTTTCACATTCAGACAATGGAGGAGATTGGTCGGGCCAAGCTGTCAGACACTGCTTTGGAAAGTCTGGAGCTGATCCGAATTCATCCGCCAAAAGAAGGGCAAACGGAGATCGATCCAGTCCTGTCCTTTCATGCGGAACGTTTTGCTGTCCTTTTGGCGCAAATCCAGCATTCGATAAAGGATATGTCAAAACAAGGGGGTGCAGAGCATGTCGCAAAGTAAGTGGAAAAAACATCTTGCACTTGATCCCCGCGTCTTAAAAGTGATGATCAGTTTGACGTTGGCTGTCCTCCTATTCCCGGTAATGGGGACCTATATCGTTTACCCGGTCTATGTGTTTAATGCCATCTATGTAACGGCACAAATGACCAAAGGATCTAGCTATCATTCGGGGGTTGAACGGGTGGCGGGAACTATTATCGGTTGCCTTTTGGCGGCATTTCTCTACTTAGCCTTTCCAGAGCATCATTACGTGATGATTCCGATTGGTGCAGCACTGGCCGTTTTGATCAGCTACCTATTTACGAAGAAATTCACGATGGTGATTGTCGTCATTACGGTCATGGTGTTAGTTGGAAAAGGGGATGGGGAGCCATTTGTTTTTATGAAGGATCGATTATTGGATACATTTATCGGCCTTGCGATTGGTTTTCTCGTTTACTTTATCTTTCCAAAACCACGCAAAGAAGAAGTGGAGCATCTATTTTATCATGATGCACATCACTTGTTAGAGCGGATTGACGGTGCCTATCAACTGTATATGGATGAAGCGATTTCTAAGGAACTACAGGCCATTTGGCGAGAGCTTTTGGCACTTCAGACAAAGCGGGAAAATATTCTAAATGATGAAAGCTTTTTGCCAGGTTCAGCGGCAGCGGATCCGATGTTTGATCTGATCTATGATTTAGAGCATTTACTGCAGCATCTGGATATTCTGGAACATTTGCACGAGCGAAAGGATATTCAGGCGTATCAAGAGTTGTTTGACTATCATACGGAGAAATACCACATGTTGGAAGGAAAAATCAAAGCAGCGATTACGGAAAATAGTGCGCTTTAAAAAGAAAAACCAGTGAACGCGATTCTGTAGCGCGCTCACTGGTTTTCTTTGTTTATTCGGTTGAGGTGGTGCTATCGTCTGTGCCAGAATCACTGTTGGTACTGGAATTACTGGAAATACCTAGTTGTTCCTCCATGATCTGGACATTTTTATCAATGGAGTCTTGATGAGGGACAAAGTAGTATAGATCGAACCCATAAGCCGCGCTGTAGATCATTTGATCGTCACCTTCCAGCTCTAGGTCATTAATAGTACCGTCAAGAACGCTGGCATAATTTTTGGCGATGACTGTGATATCGTCGAGTGAAAGATTCGTCTGAACATTGTCACCAACGGCATCCATGATCTTAGAAAAATTAGTAATGCCGGCAGTGGATTTGGCTACTTTATCGCAGATTCCCACGATAACGTCTTTTTGGCGATCCTGACGACCAAAGTCGCCCCGCGGATCTTCATGCCGGATACGGACATATTGCAAGGCTTCAGTACCGTTTAATTCGATTTCGCCTTTTTTGAATTTTGGATTGACTTCAGTTAGATCGACATCATTGGTGACGGTGATCCCGCCAACAGCATCGACCAAATCTTTAAAGCCGTTCATATTAATGGAAACAAAATAATCGATAGGAATGCCATCCATTAAGTTTTCGACAGCATCAACAGAGCCCTGAGCGCCATCATAAGAGTAGCTGGCATTGATTTTTCCAATATCGCCATCTGAGTAGGTCACTTCTGTATCACGCGGAATACTCAGCATTTCCACGGTATCTTTTTGCTTATTGACTGTAACGAGTATGAGTGTGTCAGAACGACCGTTTTCTTCATCCTCACGAGCATCCGTCCCAATCAGCAGAATAGAGAAGGGTTTTTTATCATTTAGCTTTTCTTCATCTGCTTTCACGGACGTATCATTTTTTAAAGGGGTATTAATTTTGTCCATGGTAGATTCTAAATTTAAATAATATTTAATGACCAGGCCGCCGAATGCAAAGCCGATTCCAAGTAAAATCACACCGAAAACTTTGAAAAAGGTCTTTAAAGGGTGTTTTTTTCTTTTCCTATGTTTGGTAGAGCGTGTTGTTTCCATAGATCACTTACCCATCTTTCCTATTTGGATTCTCATGTACCTACCTACTTTACCACGCTAAAAAACGGAAAGCAACTAAGAATTTCATGAGGAAAAAGACCCGCTGGCAATTGCTAACGGGTCTTTTGACTAGACTTCCATAATAATCGGTAAAATCATTGGCCGGCGTTTTGTTTTTTCATATAAAAACGGCTGCAAGGTGTCTGTAATTTCATTTTTAATTTCAGACCATTGCGAGGTTTTGCGAGCCATCACTTTGTTTAGATGCTTATGAAGAAGGGACTGCGCTTCACTGATCAGATTTCCAGATTCACGCATATAAATAAATCCGCGAGAAATAATATCTGGACCTGCCATGACTTTGCAGTTTTTCAGGTCGATCGATACGACAACAATCACGAGACCTTCTTCGGAAAGGATGCGGCGATCACGCAATACGATATTGCCGATGTCACCAATGCCGCTGCCGTCAATATAAACACTGTTAGCAGGGATTTTGCCAGCAATATGTGCAGCATCTGCGGTTAGTGCTAAGACATCCCCGTTGCCACAAATAAAGCTGTTTTCCATTGGCACACCACATTCTTCTGCACTTTCCGCGTGAATCCGCTGCATACGGTATTCACCGTGAATCGGCATAAAGAATTTAGGCTTCATCAGGCGGAGCATTAAGCGCTGTTCTTGTTGACCGCCATGGCCGGATGTATGAATATTGTTGACTTTTCCGTGGATGACTTCGGCGCCAGCTTGATAGAGCAGATTAATCGTCCGGTTCACACTAATCGTATTTCCTGGAATTGGTGAGGACGAAAATACCACCGTGTCGCCCGGTTGGATTTGAATCTGGCGGTGCGTGCCGTTTGCAATCCGTGAAAGAGCGGCCATTGGCTCACCTTGGCTACCGGTACAAAGAATCGTTACTTCATTGGCAGGCAGGCGATTTAGCTGGTTCGCTTCGATAAAGAGGTCTTTTGGCGCTTTGATATAGCCTAGTTCGCGACCAATTTGCATAGCTGATTCCATGCTGCGTCCAAAGACAGCCACTTTACGGCCGGTTTCAATGGAGGATTCGATGACTTGTTGTAGACGATAGATATTAGAAGCAAATGTAGCAAAAATAATTCGGCCATCAACATCGCGAAAAATATTTTTGATGCTTTCACCGACGACACGCTCACTCATTGTGAAGTTCGGTACCTCGGCATTCGTACTGTCGGATAAAAGGCAGAGCACGCCTTCTTTGCCGATTTCAGCCATTTTGGTCAGGTTGGCTGGCTCGCCCACAGGGGTAAAGTCGAATTTGAAGTCACCTGTATGCACGATATTTCCAGACGGTGTTTTGACAACAATTCCGTACGTATCTGGAATACTGTGTGTCGTGCGGAAGAATGAGACGCTTGTTTTACGGAACTTAAAGACATCCTCTTCTTCATATTCATAGATTTTGGCATGACGGAGCAGGCCGTGTTCCTCAAGTTTATTGCGGATCAGTGCGCTGGCTAGTTTGCCGGCATAGATCGGGATATTGATTTCACGAAGCAGATAGGGTACGCCACCGATATGGTCTTCGTGGCCGTGCGTGATAAATAGACCTTTGATTTTGTCCTTGTTTTTTACAAGATAACTATAATCCGGAATGACATAATCGATTCCCAAAAGTTCATCTTCCGGGAATTTAATTCCGGCATCAATCAAAATGATCTCATCTTGAAATTGCACAGCATAAGTGTTTTTGCCAATTTCGCCAAGGCCACCCAAAGCGAAAACAGCCGTTTCATTATTTTTTACAAATTTCATAAAGAATTACTTCTCCCACAGTGAAAAGTCAGGTTGTGCCTTTTCATATTCCAAATGTTTGTCGCTTAACAGCTCCACATATTCAATATGAAAAGCTTCTTCTTTTAGTAGTTGGCGTACTTCTACTTCATCTTTTGCTTCGATATAAAGCGACTGTGTTTTTTCCCGTACAGGGGTTTCTGTCAGTGTTTCTTGATAAAATACTTTAAAAATCATTTTTTTCTCTCCTTTGATATAAACATACAGAGATCACTCTGTTTGATTCAAGATAACGGATATATAGAACAAATGCAGCCGTTCTATTTTCTTTCTACCTAAGTCACACGGGTATGAGTGAAAAAAAGACAAAAAGAAAGCATGACAGTGAATGACCTTTTTCAGCTGTCTAATCCCCTTTATAAAAGTCCAATGCAGTAACAACTTAGCAGCTTATTTTCACAAATAACCAGTAAGTTGACCGAATTCGAACCGCTTTTTTCACGTTCCTCATTGTGTTCCAGTTTCGTCCGAACTATATCCTTGCTATCTAATATACCACAAAAATCCTAAAATGCTAAGAGAATTACTCTTATTTGCCTGAATTTCTACTATTTTAGCTCTTTTTGCCCCGTCGTCAAAAAGGGAAAAGTTTGGTATACTAGCAATTGAATCTAAATGAGGATGTGTTTGCGTGAGTAAAATCGTGTTCTTTGATATTGATGGGACTTTAGTAAATGAAGAGAAGGAAATTCCACTTTCAACAGTGGAAGCGGTCAAAGCGCTTCAAGCAAAAGGAATCTTTGTGGCCATTGCCAGTGGGCGCGCGCCGTTTATGCTACACGAAATTGCTGAAAAGCTTCAAATTGATTCTTTCATCTGCTATAACGGGCAATATGTGGTGTTTGAAGGAAAAGTGATTTATGAAAATCCGCTATCGCAGGAGGCACTGGATCGGCTAATCACAACAACCATGAAAAATGACCATCCGCTTGTTTTTTCAGCAGCGGAAGAAATGCGCGTCAATTTGCCTGATCACCCGGGCGTCTTGGAAGGAATGAACTCACTAAAACGTGGTTATCCGCGTGTAGACGCTCATTTTTATCGTGGGCGTGAAATCTATCAGTGTCTATTGTTTTGCACGGAAGACTTCGATTCATTTTATGCGGAAGCTTTTCCAGAATACAGCTTTATGCGCTGGCATGACGTTTCTGTGGATGTGTGCCCGGCAAACGGCAGCAAAGCACGGGGAATTCGTGAGCTCATCAAGCAACTTGGCTTTAAGATGGAGGATACCTATGCTTTTGGTGATGGATTAAATGATATTCAAATGTTACAAGAAGTGGGGACGGGAATCGCTATGGGAAATGGCCGCCCTGAGCTGAAAAAAGTAGCGGACTATATCACCGAATCTGTCGATGAAGAGGGGATTCTAAAGGGTCTTCAACATGTTGGATTATTATAAAAAATTCACACAATGATCATACAATAAAAACAGAACTATGTAAAAAGTCCTTTTTTGTTTGAAAACGGACTTTTTATTTTGGCGTTTTTTATAGTAAAATGTGCTTTTTTTCTCAAAATGGTTTGTAATGCTCCTACGAAAGGTGTACGATAGTAACGTCACTTTAAACGAATAAAGTGTAGAAAAAATAAAGGAGTAGTTAGAATGATGAGCGAACCTGGAGGAAAGAAAACGTTCGTCCCGTATATTCCAGCTTCTAAGTCGCTGCCAGAACTTACCGCAACGTCGATTATTCTCGGAATTATTTTAGCCATTCTGTTTGGTGCTGCCAATGCCTATCTAGGCTTAAAGGTTGGCTTGACAGTGTCGGCTTCCATTCCGGCAGCAGTCATTTCAATGGGGATTTTACGAGGGATTTTTAAACGGGATTCTATTTTGGAAAACAATATCGTTCAAACGATGACAACGGCAGGGGAGGCGCTTGGAGCAGGGGCAGTTTTTACCATTCCAGCACTTTTCCTGATGGGTGTAGACATCAAGCAGATTATGCTGATCTTTATCGTACTAACAGGAGGATTTCTTGGCGTCTTCATGATGGTACCGCTTAGACGAATGCTGATTGTCAACGAGCATGAAACGTTGCCGTATCCAGAAGGAACCGCTTGTGCAGAAGTTTTAAAAACAGGGGAAACGGGTGGATCGCAAGCGAAACTTGTAGCACTGGGGTTTCTGGCTGGCGGAACTGTGAAGGTGTTGACAGACGGCTTTAAACTTTTCAAAAGTGAGATATCTGTTGGTATTTACAAGTTTCAGAACGCCTTTATTGGCACGCAGATTTATCCGGCACTTCTCGGCGTCGGTTTTATTATTGGACCGCGGATTGCTGGACAGATGGTGGCGGGTGGCTTAATGGCCTCCTTAGTGCTGGTTCCGGCGATTGCCTTTTTTGGCGGGGAAAGTGCGCAGGTCATATTTCCGGCGACGGAGGCACTTAAAAGCTTAGATGCTGCTGGTATTTGGGACAATTATATTCGATACATAGGTGCAGGTGCCGTGGCTGCTGGCGGATTGATTACGCTGGTTAAAACACTGCCGGCCATTTTTCAAACATTAAAAAGTACATTTGTCAGCATGAATCGGTCGAAAGGGATGGCTGTTGTAGAGCTGGAACGGACGGATCGGGATATTCCGATGAAGTGGGTGATTATAGGCATTCTGGCGATTCTTTTGATCATTGCCTTTGATCCGTTTACGAATGTGGGGATCATTGGTGCACTGGCGATTGGCATTTTTGGCTTCCTTTTTGTGACGGTGGCTTCGCGGATCGTTGGGATCGTCGGAAGCTCCTCTTCGCCAGTTTCCGGAATGACGATTGCGACGCTTTTAATTGTGGCGATTGTCTATAAGGCGTTTGGCTATCACGGAGACCAGGGGATTATCTTGACGCTGACTGTTGCGGCAATTGTCTGCTCAGCACTTGCAGTGGCAGGGGATATTTCTCAGGATTTAAAAACAGGTTATCTTGTTGGCGGGACGCCGTGGAAGCAGCAGGTAGCAATGATGATCGGCGTTTTAGCAAGCGGACTAGTGATGGGCTACATTTTGACGCTGCTTGACAATGCTTATGGGATGGGATCTGCGGAACTTCCAGCACCTAAAGCCATGCTGATGAAAATTTTGGCAGAAGGAATCTTGAATGGCAACTTGCCGTGGACGCTCATTTTTATCGGCGTTTCCATTGCGATTGTAGTGGAATTTATGGGGATGAATTCGCTTGTTTTTGCGGTAGGTCTTTATTTGCCGCTTAATATCAGTGCAACTGTTATGTTTGGTGGGTTTGTGCGCATGATCGTCAATGCTGTCATCAAGCATAAGAAAGAAAAAGAGGCGGCTTCTGCTGAACGGATCGAGCGAGGGACACTCTTTGCTTCCGGACTGATTGCAGGTGAATCTTTGCTGGGCGTTGTGATTGCTTTTCTTATTTCCATCAACCCGGCCATTATTCCAACTGATGTATGGATTCAAAATCAATGGCTGCCGTTCCTAGTCTTCATTCTTGTATGCGGGCTACTGTACTTGTCAACAGTTCCACGTAAAAAACGCCACTAATTTGGAGGGATTATTTTGGCACGTAAAAAAGAAAATTTACTTGAACAAATCCCTTGTTTAAAGGACGCCCTTTTTTTGCGTTTGGAAGAGGGGCAACTTTTCTTAATTGTACCGCGTAAAAACCCTCTCGAGCGTCTGGCGATTAAATGGTTGAAGCAGCCCTCAGAACGAAAGATTGCGCTCGATCAGGAAGGGTCATTTATTTTACAAAAAGTTGATGGAAAGCGAAATGTCTTTGAACTTGAACAGCTTTTTAATGGACAGTTTGGCAATGAGGACGGCATGAGTTTAGCACGGCTCGTTCGCTTTTTGCAGATTGTAGATTCTTACGGCTGGCTGAAGTGGACGAAATAAGGAAATAGCTTGGCTGGCGGTTAAGTGATACGTATACTTGGCTGCCAGTTTTTTTAGGATGTAAGTTGACAGCGTTCTCATTTTGTGGCATATATAGTTTATAGGTTTCAAAAGTATAAACATGAGGAGCTAAAAATATGGGCTTATTAGTTTTTGACTGGGGCGGAACAAGTGTGAAGGGTGGCGTTTTTCAAAAAAATGAGATGATCGAACCTTTCTCTTTTCCAACACCGAAGACATGGGAAGAAATGATGCAGCAATTAAAAGAAAAACAAGAAGAACTTGCTAAAACGTATTCGTTTAAAGGGGTAGCAATCAGTGCACCGGGTGTTGTGGATGATTTAGCGGGTGTCATTAATGGGATTAGTGCGATTCCGTATATCCATCACTTTGAAATCAAGGCGGCTTTGCAAGAACTGTTTGGTTTACCCGTGCATATGATTAATGATGCCAATGCAGCAGGAATGGCAGAAGCAGTTCTTGGAGCAGCAAAAGGAAAAGAAAATGTGCTCTTTTTGATTTTAGGCACAGGAGTTGGCGGTGTCTTTGTTCAAAATGGACAGATTTATACGGGGCATCATGGCTATGCTGGTGAGTATGGCATGATGTTTATTGACGGTGCGCAAACATTTAGCGAAGTAGGGACAGTGGTTCGACTTGTTGAACGTTACGAGCAGCGAACAGGAGAAACAGGGCTAAACGGGGAAGAGATTTTCCGGCGTGCGGATCAAGGGGAAGCAGCTGCAAAAGAAGAAGTAGCACAGTTTTATCGTTATCTTGCAACAGGTATTTTTAATCTGCAAGTGGCCTTTGATCCGGATTGCATCGTGCTTGGCGGAGGTATTTCAGGGCGTCCTGCTTTCATGGAAGAGATCAAGCAAGCTGTTGAGCAATTTGTTGCAGAAAAAGAATGGCAGTACTTTATGCCAGTTGTTATGCCATGCACCTACCGTAACAGTGCGAATTTAATCGGAGCAGCCGTCCATTTTGAAAGCCAGCAGTCATAACATCTCTTTTAGAATTCTTTTAGACGTGTTATAATGTAAAATGTTATAACAAATAAAAGAGGATGGATAAAATGGCTGAAGCAGCGCCTAAATATGAACTGATCGCAAATGATTTGCGACGAAAAATTTTGGAAAGAGCCTACGAAGTGAATGAGCAGCTGCCGCAAGAAGCAGCACTCTGTAAGGCATATAATGCGAGTCGCATCACGATTCGTAAAGCAATGGACATTCTGGTAAACGAGGGGCTGATTTATAAGCGCCGCGGTTCTGGCAGTTTTGTGAAGGATATTACAGAAAATCAAACCGCCGGGCAAAAGAGAAGCCTGGAAGTGGTAGAAGGAAATGATATAACAACTGAGATTATTGATTTCGCGGTGATCACCTCGCCAGAAGTCGTCACAGAAAAGTTGAAAATTTCTTCATTTGATTTTGTTTATGATATCCGGCGGGTTCGGAAAAAAGCAGGCGTAGCAGTGGCTGTTGAGCAAAGCTATATGCCGATTCAAACGGTTCAAGGTATGCGGATTGACGTACTTGGTCAATCACTTTATACGTATATGGAGAATGAACTTGGCTTGATTCCGCAAAGTACCCACCGACTAATTCGTGCGGTTTATGCAGGAAAGAAAGTCGGAAAACTGCTGAATGTTGACGAAAAGCATCCCGTGCTTGAAATTGAGCAGACGGTTTATCTGAATGATGGACGTCCATTTGAGTATTCACTGATTCGGCTCAAATCAGAAGAATATGAGTTGCAAAATATTGTTGTTGTTTAAAACCGCCATTTACTGGCGGTTTTTCTTTGATTTTAAAAAAGTTGTTATAATTAATTTTTAAAAAGTATTGACTTATTCCGGAAAACGTTTTAAACTTATTTCTGGAAAGCGTTTTCTATTACAACGAAAAGGAGATATACAAATGTTAAAAATAGCTTTATTTTGCAGCGGTGGTATGTCCACTAGTTTAGTTGGTTCAAAAATGAAACGAGTTTATGAAGAACAGGGCCGGTCAGATATTTCGGTAGAAGCATATGACTTTGCGATGATTGATGAAATCGGCGGGGAAGTTGACGTTATTATTATTGCGCCGCAAATCAGCTGGGCAAAAGAACAGGTAGAAGAACAATATCCAGGGAAAAAGATTGTTTGTTTGACAATGCAGGAATTTGGTGCGATGGACGGAGTTGCTGTTATTGAACGCTTGAAAAAAGAAGGGGTGCATGATTGATGGAAAACAGCAAATTTTCACGCTTTCAAGCGAAATTTACGCGGATTGTCGGAAAAATTGCCGGAAACAAGCTGCTCCTAACTTTACGTGATTCCTTTATTCTTGTCTCAGCTGTGACAATGATTGCCGGATTTGCGATTATGATCAGTTCGGTTTTCTTAGATCCGAACGGGTTGATATTTGGTGAGCAGGGGCTGCATCTTGGTAAACTAATCAGTGGTAGCTGGTCAGCTTGGGATGCATCTGGATTTGCGGATACGCTTCGTTATCTGCAATCAATGATCAATCTCTTTTCACAGGGCGCTTTGTCCGTTATGTCATTATTAATTGTGGTTGTTTTCAGTTATACATTCTCTAAAAAATATTTTCCAAAAAACAAGGAGCATATGACATCTGTTCTTTATGCACTCGCAGCATTCTTTGTCTGCGTGCCTTGGAACTACGATTATGCATTAAATGATAAAAGTGTTGAAATCAGTGGTATGCTGAATTCAAATTTCTTAGGAACACAAGGTGTGTTTTCCGCACTGATCATCAGCGGGGTGGCAGTGTGGCTCTATAATAAACTGTTAGAAAGAAATATCGTTATCAAAATGCCGGAATCTGTACCACCGGCAGTGGCAAGAAGCTTTGAATCACTTATTCCTGGTTTGCTTGTTCTCGGCTTCTTCGTTGTTCTAACGGGGATCAGTGTAGGCGTTTTCGGCGTAACATTACCGGAACTATTCCTTCAAGCCATGCAAAAACCAGCGATGATGATTTCAGGAACTGCAGCCTTTGCACTAGTTGCACAAATTACATGGCCACTCTTGCAGTGGTTTGGGATTCATCCAACCTCGATTTGGGGACCGATTTTCGGGGTAACCTGGAATGTAGCAGATACGGAAAATATGATGGGAACTGCTCATCACTTATATTCCACAATGTTCATGAACTTCTCAACCATTGCTGCCGGAACATTTGCTTTGGCACCGGTTCTAGCGTTGCTTATTTTCTCGAAAATCAGCTCAGAAAAGAAAGTGGCCAAAATTGCTTTGATGCCAGCAATCTTCAATATCAGTGAGCCTATTACATTTGGTTTGCCGATTGTTTTAAATCCAATTATGTTTATTCCTTTTGTCATCGTTCAACCGATTTGTTTCTACATTGCAGTATTCTTCACGAATATCGGGTTTATTGATGTCATTACAAATAACGTACCATGGACGGTTCCGCCACTGATATCCGGGCTACTCTTTACCGGGTCGATCAATGGGGCCATCGTGCAGCTTGTCAATTTAGTTGTCGCGATCCTGATTTATCTACCATTTGTTAAAATGGCCAATACGATGAAAAACAAGAAAATGCTCGACTTATAGGAAGGAATTTTAGTTATGAATGAACAAACACTAGAGCAAGCCATGCAGTTAATTTTTATTGCCGGAAATGCGAAATCGAAAGCGATGGAAGCAATCGGTAAAGCGGAAAATGGGGAGCTTGAAGAAGCAGCGGCTGATTTAAAAGCTAGCAGAAAAGAGCTTCATCAGGCACACAAGATCCAAACAGATATGCTGACAACTGAAATGAACGGCGAAATGCTGGAGAAAACAATTTTACTAATCCATGCGCAGGATCACTTTATGGCAGCCAATACGACGATCGATTTGGCGGAAAAGTTTCTGCATATTTATCAGAAAATGGAGGCATGATTTATGACAGACTTTCAATTGGCGGATGTTTTTACAGATGGCATGATTCTACAGCGCGATCGTGAAGTAAGCCTTTACGGCTCCGGCCAAGAGGGGACCGTTATTACATGCAACCGTGGAACTGAGAATTATCAAGCAGTCGTTACGAATGGCGTCTGGCAGCTGACTTTTCCTGGAAAATCGAAGGGTGAGACAGAAACCATCCATTTGAACTCGGCGACCTGTGAAACAGTGCTAACGGATGTCTGCTACGGGGATGTCTATCTCCTTAGCGGCCAGTCCAATATTGCGTTTACTTTTTTAGAAAATGGCGGTACTTATGATCCAACGGCACTGAAAAATGATGTGCGCTACTATACTGTACCAGAAGTGCTTTATCAGGATGAGGATGAATGCATTCCCGCTGAGGTGGCGAATAATCACTGGCAAAAAGTGGATGAGGATACTGTCAAAGAAATGTCTGCGCTCGGCTATTATTTAGCTGTCTATCTGGGCAAACAGGATCCGGACGTTCCAATTGGCTTTATTGGTTGTTATAAAGGTGGAACGCCTGCAGCTGCTTGGCTTGATGAAGACAAATTACAAGCTAGCCCGATTCTTGATGAACATTTTTTGCAGCCGTTTCAAGCGATTCTTAAAAACCAATCAAAGGCGGAAGCAGCACAGTTAGAAGCGGAATATTTGGAGCGCCTTACAGCTTATCAAGGCATCAAAGAAGCGTGGATAGCGGAACATCCGGATGGGGAAGCGTCAGTAATGAAGCAGGAAATCGGTCATACGCCATGGCCGCCGCCACTAACCTATTCCAGTTATCAACGGCCTGCGGGGCTTTATCATACCATGTTGGAACACTTGACTCATTGCACGATCAAAGCAGCCATCTGGTATCAAGGCGAGGAGGACTCGAAAAATGCGACGCTTTATGATGGCTTACTAGCTGGCATGATTGAGCAGATGCGCGAGATGTTCGAGAATCCTTCACTGCCAATTTTTGTGGTCGGACTACCAGGCTATCTTGAAACGGATCCGGAAAGTTGGGCGGAACTCCGTGCTAGACAGTGGCAAGTTTGTCGCGAAACGGCTGATGTGACGCTGATTCCGTTTATTGACCAAGGGGAATCTCACAATGTGCATCCGACATGTAAGAAAGCCTTTGGCGAGCGGCTCGGCTATGTTATCTGGCAGTCGCTTTATCAAAATGATCCGGTGGATACGCCGCATTTTGAAATCAGCCGCTGGACAGATACGGAAATCGAATTGGTTTGCCGCTCGACTAAGCAGCTGACCACACATGGGGACCGGGTAATTGTAGCTGAGGGACAAGAAATTGCCTATCGGATCAATGGGAACCAACTGATTTTAACTCTAAACAAACCGCTGGACTCGTTTGATTATGCCTATGTTGATTTTCCAACAGGATGGCTTATGACAGACGAAAAAATCCCAGTTCAACCAGGCCGTTTTAATCGACCATAAAAAAATGATCCTGCCGTGCTAAATTGCGGCAGGATCATTTTTTATTTTGATTTGTAAAGGCTGCTGATGGCGGAAAAGCAAGCGGGACAGTCGCCAAATTTTCCATTAATAGACGAACACGATGCTCACGTCTCTGGATCAGTGGCTCGATCGCCCGCTGAAAATCAGGCAAATGAGCAATCAGATAATGTGACTGGCTGGGTGTCGTGGCATAACAATTTGGTGTAGCCGCCAGCTGCGCGAGTATTTTCGTAGTCATGAAAGGATAGTCGACCGCTAAAATCAAAAAAGAAGCAGCCGTCCCAATCTGTGTAATCGCTGCATATAAGCCACCGATTGGCCCGTAGTCTGTCAGTCCAGGCAAATCTTCTACCACCTGAATACGCGACTCATTTGCAAAAAGCTGCTTCATCCTTGTCAGTTGCTCATGGTTGGCAGAAATGACCACCCGGTTGCATAATGGAAGCAGTACTGCCGCTGTCTTTTCAACCCATGTGGGCGCTTCAGCTGAGCTTCTATAAAAAGCTTTATCTTCTCCAAAACGTACCGAACGACCTCCAGCTAAAAGAATCCCAACTCGGTCAAGCGGTTGTGAGACTACCATTTTTCATCACCAAAATTTCATTTGTCATTTTTTTTGCTTCTGAACTGTAATGTGTCACAAAAATAACTGGAATTTTAAAATCATCGGCCATTTGGCGCACTAAAGCCATGCAAATTTCACGCGTCTCTTCATCAAGACCATTAAAGGGCTCATCTAAAAGCAGCAGTCTGGGCTCTGTAATCATTGCCCTCGCCATGGCCACACGTTGCTTCTCGCCGCCGGAAAGTTTTTGCACCGACGAATAAAGCAGATGGGTAATTTTCAAATAGTCACTGATTTTCCGAACGCGCAGCTCAATGTCTTTTTTGGGCTGTTTTTGCATTTTTAAACCAAATGCAATATTTTGATAGACATTCATATTAGGAAATAAGGCCAGATTTTGAAAAAGATAGCCAACTTTTCGTTCAGCTGCCGGCAAATGCAGCGCAATCCGCTGATCATCCCAAGTTTGATCGGCAAAAGTAATCGAGCCGCTGTCAATACGCGTTAAGCCGCTAATACAAGCAAACAGGGTTGTTTTTCCAGCCCCACTTGCTCCCATGATGGCCGTAATCGGAGCTTCAAAGGTGAACGTGATTTCCAAGCTGTTAAACGGCATTTGTTTGGTAAAATCGCAAACTAAGCTCATGCTATTTCCTCCTCAAAAGCTGATTTTGGCGAACGGTTAGTAAATGAATGATAAGCAGCGCGAAAACGCCAATTACCACGTTGATGATGCCTAAGTAGATGGCGGTTTTCATCTCGCCTTGCTGAACCATAAAATAAATACTTGATGCAATGGTATCTGT
This sequence comes from Listeria costaricensis, assembly GCF_900183385.1. GTDB lineage: Bacteria > Bacillota > Bacilli > Lactobacillales > Listeriaceae > Listeria > Listeria costaricensis. Next base: position 45,813 of record NZ_FXUT01000010.1, on the reverse strand, counting down.
TTTTCCTTCGATGTAGCCCGCTACCATCAAGGTGGCTCCAAACTCGCCCATCGCACGGCAAAAGCTCAGTAATAGTCCGGCTAAAATCGGCTGCCAGCAGTTCGGGATGATCACATGAAGAAAAATTTGACTGGAACTGGCCGAGAGCGTCTCGGCAGCTGAAACCAAATCGTGATCAATTGAAAGAAAGGCCGCCTTCAAGCCCTGATACATAATCGGTAAAATAATGATGGTGGTGGCAATCACGGCTCCAGCCAGGGTGAAAATAAAACTAAAATCGAACGTTTGCCAAATGAAACCGCCGAGCCAATCGTTTTTGCCAAAAATATTCAGTAAGATCAAACCCACAACTGTTGGCGGAAGAACAAGCGGCAACAAGATCAAGGTTTCAACCGGTAATTGCAGGCGAGATTTCCGATTGGCAAAATAGTAGCTGACCGGAAGCATAACAATGAGGGCGAGAAAAGTGGATACTAGTGCCACCAAAACGGAATGCCAAACAGAAGTAAACATATGAACGCCTCCAAACAGAATCACTCGCTAAAACAGCGTGTCCTTTTCTATTATGACCAACACTGGCAAAGCTTGTCAAACTTAAGTAAAATAAGAGAATAAGGGGGCGTAAAATGAAAAAAATACTGCTAATGGCCAGTCTGCTAGCAATACTTCTTACGGGATGTACAACAAATGGGGAGAAAGAAAGTATCGGATCGCCAGAAAGTGACCCAATTGAGATTCATCTATCAGCTGCCGCAAGCTTAAAAGAATCGGTCGAGGAAATTCGGCGAAATTTTGAAAAAGAAAATCCTTCCATTAAATTAACGATTGATTATGCTAGTTCAGGACAAATTCGCGAGCGGGTAAAAAACGGAGCGCCCATTGACGGCGTCTTATTTGCCAGTGAGCAAGACCTAGATGCCCTGATTGATGAAAAACTTGCAAAAGGGAAAGAAAAATTTGCGACAAATCGTCTCGTGCTAATTCAGCCGAAAGAGGCAAAGGGGACGGATGAGGATTGGCAAACGGCACTGAAACAAGCAGAACGAATCGCGATGGGGGATCCTGAATCTGTTCCAGCGGGGAGCTATGCCAAGGAGACGCTAGAATCGCTCAAACTCTATGACTCGCTACATGATCAGCTTGTTTTTGGTTCAGATGTGCGTCAAGTATTGTCTTACGTCGCCAGTGGAAATGCAGAGCTGGGATTTGTCTATCAAACAGATGCGGCAATCAGCCCTGACGTTAAGATCGTCCAGAAAATACCAGAAGATTTACATACAGAAATCGGTTATTATGCTGGAATTATTACAGATAGCTCACATACAAAAGCCGTTCAAACCTTTATGGATCAACTAACGGCAGCCGAATCCCAGCAAATCTTGCAAGATCATGGCTTTCAAACAGTCAACTAAAAACGCAAACAGGCGAGTAAAAGTGACGAAAGATTCCTTTTAACCAACCTGTTTGCGTTTTTTAGTTTTTCTTAGTCCGTTCGACAAATAAATGCGGCAATTCGGGTAAAATTAAATTTTCCAGTGCGGTCTGACAAGCATTTTTCGAGCCGGGGAGAACAAAAAGAAGTATCCCTTCCTCCGTAAAACCAGCAAAAGCGCGAGAAACCATGGCGCGACTGCCGACCTCTTTGTAGCTCAGCATGCGAAAAAGTTCACCGAAGCCGGGAATTTCCTGCCTGATCCGCTGCCTAAGTGTTTCATACGTCACATCACGCTTGGCCAGCCCGGTGCCGCCAGTCGTCATCAGACAAAAAGGCTTCATGGCAATCAGTCGATCGATCTGCCGATTGATGGCTTCCGGTTCATCTCGACAAAACGCCCGTTCGACGAGATGGTGCTGATTTTCAGTAAGCGTTGCCGCCAAATAGCGCCCGCTTTCGTCTGTTTCAAGTGATCTGGTGTCACTAATTGTCAAAATGGCACAGCTGACTGCGTGGAAATCAGTTACTTCCATTGTATAAACACTCCTATTCGAAAAAGTAGTGGTAAGCTTTTTTAGCTTGGTGAAGGTCGCTCGTTCCATGGAGAAGCACGCGGCCATTTTGAAAAATAGAAAAAGTGAAGTCATGATACTGAAAACAAATCAAATAAGGATTTTTTGAAAAAGGTCGCCCTTCTCTAATGAGCCGCTCTGTTAGCAACTGAAAATCTGCCGCTTGACGATCTGGCAATCGAAATTGAACCGTTTCGCGACCACATAGTACAACTGGCTGGTCGGAAAACGCAACTGCCCTAGGTTTCGCCTCATCACCACACGTCGAGCAATCCGCTCTTTTAGGAATTTTAAATTTGGCGGTCGTCAACTGCCACGCGTCAAGCTGGTAATAGTCACCTGCTTCAAAAGTGTCATCCACTGTCATTCGGACAAATAAAGCAGTAATCACACCTGCAAGCATCGGCAAAAGGGCGCCATTTACACCAATCAGCTCACAGCTTGCTTCGTTGACTTGCGGGACTTCTCCGATGAGGCAAGTCAGGCAAGCGGTTTTACCAGGCATGATTGGTAGGACATTGGCAAAATTTCCCGCGCAAGAAGCAAAAATCCAAGGCGTATGATGCAACAGGCAGACTTCATTGATTAATCGGCGCGTCGCAAAATTATCCGTGCAATCGAAAACGAAAGTCCGCTGATTTTGTGTGAGTTGCTCCGTTAGAAAATCTATCGTTACCTCATCTACAAAAGCGTCGATCGACACCTGCTGATTGATTTTTTCCAGATGAGCCTTCGCTGCAATTGCTTTGGGAAGCTTATAGTGAGCATCTTCTTCCGTGAAAAGGGTTTGTCGCTGCAAGTTGGTCAGTTCCACAAAATCGCGATCAATCAGGACGATGTCTTCCACACCCATACGCACTAAAGCATCGGCTACATGGCTTCCAATTGCTCCAACACCAATGATCAAGGCGCGAGCAGCCATGATTTTTTGCTGACCGGAGTGTCCAATTTCAGCCACGCGTGTTTGTCTGTCGTAGCGATTCACCTAAAAACCTCCTTTAAAAAAACAGAACCGAGATTGTGACGGTTCTGTCTGATTTTTAGCCTAATACATCGACATCCGGCGGCAAGTAGGCCGGATTTTCTTTATTGATATGGTCATAAAACATAATGCCGTTCAAATGATCAATTTCATGTTGAACCACGATTGCCGGATAATCACGCAGGCGAAGTTTAAATGGTTTGCCTGTTTCATCGAAAGCTTCGACGGTGATTCGTTCACTGCGCACCACATAGCCTGGGACTTCACGATCCACTGATAAACAGCCTTCACCACCTGCAAGGCATGCCTGTTGTACAGAATGGCTCCGGATTTTTGGATTGTAAAGCACATAACTGTAATACTTTTCATTTTCATCTGGGACGTGGATGGCAATTATTCGTTTTGTAACAGCTAGTTGTGGAGCGGCTAATCCAACGCCACCGCGCAATCCGTATTTTTCTGCCAGCTCATCATCTTGGCTGTTTTTTAAAAACTGAAGCATCTCTTGTCCAAGCTTTTTTTCTTCTTCTGTCAGCGGAAAAGAAACCTCTGCTGCAACCTCACGAAGGGCAGGATGACCTTCCCGCACAATATCTTTCATTAATAGCACTGCTAAATCTCTCCTGTTCATTTCTTTCTTATTATTTATTTTAACAAATCCAACCCGAAAAGGGAACAATCGTGATGGGAAAGAGCAAGATTAAATTGGAACAAGTAGGGCTTTTGGTGTATTTGTTAAAAATAAGCAAAGTTTAAAGCCGAACTTTATTTATTTCATTGCCGTAAACGTTCGGCTCACAGATGCGATCAAAATAAAAATTAGTTTGTGATTTCACAAACAATAGTCTGCGATGGAAAAAGAGAGGAGAAGTTGTGTGATAATCTGTTGTTTATAATATTATATAACAGATTAGCGGTATAGAGAGATTTTTTAATACAGTGATAAAATGCGAATGTTTTACGTTTTTAAGCGATTGTAAGCGATAAAATAACGCGGTTCAGAATGTTGACTTCTGCTAAAACATCATGTAAATTAAAGGAGAAGATTGGTGTATTAATAAACTTTATGATTTTGATTAAAACAGTTTCAACGAAGAAAACGGCCATAATCGAATAATTTGTTTGTGAAAAATGCGCAAAGTTTCGCTTGTTTCACAATGCAAAGATGTTTTAACAGCCAAACAAGGGGAATTAATCAGAATAAGTAATGTTTATAAGGGTTGAATAGAAGAGTTTATCGAAATCTTACAAAACGGAAAACGACATAGCAGATAATTTCTTCTATCTTGTAATGCCTGCTTTTCATACACAATCGGGTTTATCGAAATGAAGGCGAAAAAATTTTTGTCTGAATGATGGCGCATTCATTTCTTCATATTACGAAACGAAAGGAAGAGATTCACAATGGCTTCAAAAACGAAGAAGGCTGTAATCGACCAAAAGAAATATTTTGACGCTCTCTCGAAACAGTTTGAGATGGTGCAAATTTTAAATGAAAAAGGAGAAGTTGTTAATCCTGATCTAATGCCGGATCTAAATGATGACGAATTAGTTGAGCTAATGACACGAATGGTTTGGACACGTGTGCTTGATCAACGTTCGATCTCCCTTAATCGTCAAGGGCGTCTAGGCTTTTATGCTCCGACAGCAGGACAAGAAGCTTCCCAATTGGCCAGTCACTACGCACTGGATAAAGCAGATTATATTTTACCGGGTTACCGCGATGTACCGCAACTTATCTGGCATGGTTTGCCACTAACAAAAGCCTTCCTATTTTCTCGGGGACACTTTGTCGGCAACCAATTCCCGGACGATTTAAATGTATTGCCGCCACAAATCATCATCGGTGCGCAAATCGTTCAAGCGGCAGGCGTAGCGCTAGGACTTAAAAAACGGGCGAAAAAACAAGTGGTCATCACTTACACGGGTGACGGCGGTTCATCACAAGGGGACTTTTATGAAGGCATGAACTTTGCCGGTGCGTTCCATGCGCCAGCGATCTTCGTTGTTCAAAATAACCAGTTTGCGATTTCAACACCACGTGAAAAACAAACGGCTGCACCAACACTTGCTCAAAAAGCAGTAGCAGCTGGCATTGTCGGCATTCAAGTAGATGGTATGGATCCACTGGCCGTCTATGCCGCTACTCACTTTGCGCGCGAACGTGCCGTGAACGGAGAAGGCCCAACTTTGATTGAAACACTGACTTACCGTTATGGTCCGCATACGCTTTCTGGAGATGATCCTACTCGTTACCGCACCAAAGAATTAGACGGTGAATGGGAATTAAAAGATCCAATCGTTCGTTTCCGGACTTTCCTTGAAGGTAAAGGCCTTTGGAATGAAGAAAAAGAAAATGAAGTGATCGAACAAGCTAAAGAAGAGATCAAAACAGCCATTAAAGAGGCAGATGCAACACCAAAACAAAAAGTGACAGATCTCTTGAACAATATGTATGAAACACCGACAGCTAGTGTCAAAGAACAACTGGCAATCTATGAAGCGAAGGAGTCGAAATAATCATGGCGCAAAAAACAATGATTCAAGCGATTACAGATGCGCTTGCAGTAGAGCTGAAAAACGATGAAAACGTCTTAGTTTTCGGAGAAGATGTTGGTAAAAACGGCGGGGTTTTCCGTGCGACAGAAGGACTTCAAGATGAATTCGGCGAAGACCGTGTTTTCGATACACCGCTTGCAGAGTCCGGTATCGGCGGCCTTGCGATCGGCCTAGCACTTGAGGGCTATCGTCCGGTTCCTGAAATTCAATTTTTCGGCTTTGTTTTTGAAGTGATGGATTCTGTTGTCGGACAAATGGCTCGGTTGCGCTATCGTACTGGCGGCACTCGGACGGCACCAATCACAATCCGCGCTCCATTTGGCGGCGGGGTTCATACACCTGAACTCCACGCAGATAATTTGGAAGGTCTGATGGCACAATCACCAGGTTTGAAAGTTGTGATTCCATCAACGCCGTATGATGCCAAAGGTTTGCTAATTTCAGCGATTCGCGACAATGACCCTGTTGTTTTTCTTGAACATATGAAACTTTACCGTTCTTTCCGTGAAGAAGTTCCAGAAGGTGAATATACAGTGCCGCTTGGTAAAGCAGCCGTTCGCCGCGAGGGAACAGATGTGACGATTATTGCTTACGGTGCCATGGTGCAAGAATCCGTCAAAGCAGCAGAAGCGCTTGAAAAAGACGGCGTATCTGCTGAAGTGATTGATTTACGCACGATCAGCCCGCTGGATACAGAAACAATCGTCGCTTCCGTGAAGAAAACGGGACGTGTTGTCATGGTACAGGAAGCACAAAAACAAGCCGGCATTGCTGCAAATGTGATTGCGGAAATCAATGATCGGGCTATTCTCTCTCTTGAGGCACCTGTTATGCGTGTGACAGCACCAGATAGCGTATTTCCGTTTTCGCAGGCTGAACAAGTTTGGCTGCCGAATCATAATGACATCATCGAACGCGTAAAAGAAGTACTGGCTTTCTAATAAAAGTAATGGCCGGCTAAATGCTAGCCGGCTCCCTTTCAATCAAGTTTGATATAAAAACAGGAGGCAAAGAATAATGGCATATTCATTTAAATTACCAGATATCGGCGAAGGAATCCATGAAGGCGAAATCGTGAAATGGTTCGTTCAGCCCGGCGATAAAATTGAAGAAGATGAATCTCTTTTTGAAGTGCAAAATGACAAATCTGTCGAAGAGATCACTTCACCCGTTTCAGGGACAGTAAAAGAGATCAAAGTTGCAGAAGGGGAAGTTGCAACGGTTGGTCAAGTTTTAATCACATTTGACGGCGTAGAAGGTCACGAAGACGACGCCGAAGAGATCAGCGCAAAAGAAGAAAATACAAAAGCAGAAAACACACAATCAGCTGCTACAAAAACAAGCGGCCAAGGTATGTATGAATTCAAATTGCCGGATATCGGCGAAGGGATTCACGAAGGGGAAATCGTGAAGTGGTTTGTTAAACCGGGCGATCAAGTAGAAGAAGACCAAGCCATTTTTGAAGTGCAAAACGACAAATCTGTCGAAGAAATCACATCACCAGTAGACGGAACGGTCAAGGAAATTCTGGTTGAAGAAGGCACTGTTGCCACAGTTGGCCAAGGACTGATCACATTTGAAGGCGATTTTGAAGGCTCCGCTGACCACTCGTCGACACCGGAATCACCAGCTGAAGAAGCGAAAATGACCGAACCGGCAGCAGCAAATGTTTCGACTGACGGGACACCATCTGCGAAAAAAGATCCGAATGGTCTTGTCATCGCGATGCCGTCTGTACGGAAATATGCACGTGAAAAAGGTGTCAATATTGCTGAAGTATCTGGCAGTGGCAAAAATAACCGTGTTTTGAAAGCGGATGTGGATGCTTTCTTAAGTGGAGATCAAGCGTCGAAAGCAGAAGCGGCAGCAGAAAAAGCGCCACAATCTGCCGAAAAAGAAGCAGCGAAACCAGCGCCAAAACCAGTACCGGCAGCAGGCGATGCTTATCCAGAAACACGTGAAAAACTATCGCCAACGCGTCGTGCCATTGCCAAAGCGATGGTCAACTCGAAACATACAGCACCACACGTGACGTTGATGGACGAAATCGAAGTATCTGCTTTGATGGCACACAGAAAACGTTTCAAAGAAGTGGCGGCAGAAAAAGGAATCAAGCTCACTTTCTTGCCATATATCGTGAAAGCACTCGTGGCCACATTGCGTGAGTTCCCAGTGCTTAATACCACGCTTGATGATGCAACAGATGAGCTGATTCAAAAACATTATTATAATATCGGGATTGCAGCAGATACTGACCACGGACTCTACGTGCCAGTTGTCAAAAATGCAGACAAAAAATCCGTCTTTGTTATCTCGAATGAAATCAATGAACTAGCTGGAAAAGCACGTGACGGCAAATTAACAGCCGATGAAATGCGTCATGGTTCAGCGACAATTTCTAACATTGGCTCTGCTGGTGGCCAGTGGTTTACACCGGTTATCAATTACCCAGAAGTGGCTATTTTAGGCGTTGGTCGTATTGCTGAAAAGGCCATCGTTCAAAACGGCGAAATCGTAGCAGCACCAGTCTTGGCACTTTCGCTAAGCTTTGACCACCGTGTCATCGATGGAGCTACCGCGCAAAAAGCAATGAACAATATCAAACGGTTACTCAATGACCCAGAATTATTACTAATGGAGGCGTAAAAAAATGGTTGTAGGCGATTTTCCAGAAGAAAGAGATACAATAGTAATTGGTGCCGGTCCTGGCGGATATGTAGCGGCGATTCGCGCTGCCCAACTAGGCCAAAAAGTAACGATCATTGAAAAAGAATACTACGGCGGAGTCTGCTTAAATGTTGGTTGTATCCCGTCTAAAGCGCTCATCACAATCGGTCACCGCTATAAAGAAGCGAAACATTCCGAGAACATGGGCATCAAAGCTGACAATGTAGATCTTGACTTTACAAAAGCACAAGAGTGGAAAGGGAGCGTTGTCAGCAAGTTGACAAGTGGCGTGCGCGGCTTGCTCAAGAAAAATAAAGTAGAAATGTTGGAAGGGGAAGCTTTCTTCGTAGATGATCATTCCTTGCGCGTGATTCATCCCGATTCCGCTCAAACTTATACATTTAACAATGTGATAGTGGCTACGGGTTCCCGTCCAATCGAAATCCCAGGCTTCAAATATGGCAAACGCGTCCTAAGCTCTACTGGCGCGCTTGGCCTTCAAGAAGTACCGAAGAAACTGGTTGTCATTGGCGGCGGTTATATTGGTACTGAACTTGGCGGCGCCTTTGCTAATCTAGGAACAGAATTAACAATCCTAGAAGGCGGCCCAGAAATCTTGCCAACCTATGAAAAAGATATGGTTTCTCTTGTGAAACGGAACCTGAAAGACAAAAACGTTGAAATTGTGACAAAAGCTTTGGCGAAATCTGCCGAAGAAACTGAAAATGGCGTCAAAGTAACCTATGAAGCAAACGGTGAAACGAAAACAATCGAAGCGGATTATGTCCTTGTAACAGTTGGTCGTCGTCCGAATACCGATGAACTAGGTCTGGAACAAGCTGGCGTGGAAGTGAACGAACGTGGCTTGATCGAAGTGGACAAACAAGGTCGTACGAATGTATCGAACATTTTTGCCATCGGTGACATCGTGCCTGGTGTTCCACTAGCCCATAAAGCAAGCTATGAAGCAAAAGTGGCGGCGGAAGCAATCTCCGGTGAAAAAGCAGAGATTGACTACACAGCCCTGCCAGCCGTGGTATTTAGTGATCCGGAACTGGCAACAGTAGGTCTAACTGAAAAGCAAGCCAAAGAAGAAGGTTTCAATGTAAAAACAGCGAAATTCCCATTCGGCGGCAATGGTCGTGCTTTATCTCTTGATGCACCGGAAGGCTTTGTTCGTCTTGTGACACGCAAAGAAGATGGCCTTGTTTTAGGCGCGCAAGTAGCAGGTATGAACGCTTCTGATATTATTTCAGAAATTGGTCTGGCAATTGAAACGGGCGTAACAGCGGAGGATATTGCACTGACGATTCATGCCCATCCATCGCTTGGTGAATTAACGATGGAAGCTGCTGAATTGGCACTAGGACGTCCCATCCATATTTAAACAAAATAATGCCTGAGAGAATGACAGAATTCTCTCGGGCTTTTCTTTATGAAAACGGATGAAAATTCGTGATAAATATGTTAAACTAAAGAGGCGTGAAAAAGAGGATTTATTTCATAAAATTTAAAAGAATCCAGGTGTTGAAAGTGGAAAGGCATATTCACTTGCATTCGCATGTAGCGAAAGCAATATTCATCATTTTGATGACCATTTCGGGTGTTTTATTTGCAATAACCATGGTGGATTTCGGCGTAGGCTTTATTCATCATATGCATGATACAGATGGCTGGCGAGCGGTGCTACGCATACTTGCTACACCATTTACCGATCCGGTATGGACGCTTCCAATCGCGAGTGTTGCGCTCCGTTACGTGGTTGTTTTTGTATTAAACTATTTGCTACCAGCTATGTTTTGGCTAGGCATGCATTTTGTGAAGCAGGATTATTTACTGCATCACGAAGAGGCGCACAGCTATTGATGTACAATTTTTACATATGCTGCTGAAAATTTTAAAAGAATAAAGGTGACCTAATGAAAAAAGGCTTGTTTTGGTTTTCATACATTTTAGCTGGCCTCTGTACGATTTTAACAGCAATTGCAATCGTAATAGGCTTTATCCATCATATGCACGATACAGGAGCTTGGCGTTCCGTCATCCAGATATTAGAAACGCCCATCACAGGCTTCATTAAAATGACCAATGGCTATATTCAAAAATCTGTCATTGAAGTCATTTTACTCATCATTGTCAGCTATCTTTTACCGATTTATTTTTTTATCGCGACACATTTCGTGCGGAAAAATCGAGCTGCCTAAAAAGACAAGCATGTCCAAAAGTGGATGTGCTTTTTTCGTGGACAGAACGTTTTTACTCCAACAAAAAACATGCTAAAATACAGGTATGCGATTCAACGCGGGATAGATCAACGCTTGCATGCATCAAAATATTGGAAAGGACTGAACGAGATGGAGTACAGCTATCCGATTGATATAGATTGGACAAAAGAAGAAGTAACGGTTGTGATTCAATATTTTCAGGCAGTTGAAAAAGCTTATGAAAAAGGCATCGATGTGGAGGAAATCAAGCGTCGCTATCGTGCTTTCAAAAAAGTCGTACCAGCCATTGGGGAAGAAAAGCGAATCGGCCGGGAGTTCGAGAAAGAGAGCGGTTATTCTGCCTATCAAGTCATGCAGCTGGTAAAACACGCAACGACCAGTAGTATCAAAATGAAACCATAATAAAGGAGGAAGAAAATTGGATATCAGTCAAATCAAAGCTGAAAAAGTGACGCCGGAAATAGGCATCCATCTATCTAAAAGTGAAGCAGCCAAGGTAAAGGTGCTATCATTTGTCAATCTGCGCTGTCCGTTTTGCCGAAAATGGCATCAAGATTCTCGTGACGTGCTAGCGAAATTTATTGATGAAGGAAAAATCGAGCTGGTTATCAAGCCGTTTGATAAAGAAAAAGAATCCTTGCAGCCTGGAAATGTCGCGCATAAATACTTGAATTACGAGACCCCGTTTGAAACATTAGTTGCCATTGATCGAATCTATGAAACGCAAGATGAATGGGGGAACCTTCCGTTAGAGGAGGTTGCGGCTTTCATGGAAGAAAAGTTGGGCTTAACCCGTCAAAACAATGAGCAGGCTGAACAGGCGATCATTCAGGAAGCTGGCGAAGCGAATGTTGTCTTTGTTCCAACGGTCATTGTAGGAGAACATATTTTTGATGAACATATCACACCAGAAGAACTGCGTGCGCTTTTAAACCAAGCCTATGCAAAATAAAAAAAGGATCTGCCGCAACCATTTGCGTGTAGATCCTTTTTCTTTAGAAAAATTTACGTCGCCAAAAGACAAAGCCTAGTAGTCCAGCGATCCCAAATGACATGCCAAGTGCTAAAATCCAAGCGAGTGGTAGGTTTTCAAAAGGCAGCTTCACGTTCATTCCATAAAAGCTGAAAACCATCGTTGGAATCGTCAAAATGATGGTAAAAGATGTCAAGAATTTCATTACGATATTCATGTTATTGGAAATAATCGATGCATAGGCGTCCATCATACCGCTGAGAATATTCGAGTGGACTTCTGCCATTTCGATTCCTTGGCGGTTTTCAATAATCACATCTTCCAAGAGATCCTGATCTTCCTCATACATTTTGACAATATTTTGCCGCATCATCTTATCGAGCACCAGCTTGTTGGATTTAAGGGCGGTCACAAAATAAACCAGACTTTTTTCTATCCCCATCAAATCATACAGCTGCTTGTTTTTCATGGATTCATGCAGTTCTTTTTCAATCAGATCTGTCTGCCGGTTCAAGCGTTTCAAATGCCGCAAGAACTGCGTAGAAATCATATAAAGAATCTGCAAGGCGAAACGCGTCTTCATGTGCGTATAAAAACCTTTGATTCGCCGTTTGATAAAGGACTGGATAATGGAGGAGTCAATCGTGCAAATGGTGATAAAATAATCTTTCGTCAAAATTATCCCCATTGGAATCGTCTCAAAGGAAGCGTAATGAATATCGTCCTCATCCACAATCGGAAAGTCACAGATAATCAGGACAGAATCAGTGTCATCATCACGTTCAATCCGGGCACTTTCATCTTTATCGAGCGGATCTTCCAGAAATTCAAGCGGAATATTGTACTCATCCGCCAGTTGATTGATTTCCTCGGAAGTCGGTGCCACAATGTTGATCCAAGCATTGCGTTCTGCTTGATCAAGTTCTTCTAATGTACCTTCTGGGTTTGATTTGAAAATTTGGTGCAAGGCTAAAACCTCCTTTTTTAATAACGAGTCAGGCTGTTAGCTGCACAGAAAGATGTGCACGGACAGCCAGTTTCCTACTTCGATGCGGTTCCGGTTCGCTTTGCGTCTGCTGGGCATTTTTCACATCTTTCCACTCCTTTCATATTCATTCCCACAACTCTACCATTATACCCATTTTTAGGGGGTTTGTACATGCTTATTTTATCGCTTGTTTGTAAAAGTCGAGCAGCGCCGAAAAGACCGCCTCAACTTCCTTTTCAAGCACCGGACCATTCGCAATCTCACGACTACCGGCCGGGAAAATTTTTCCAATCAGGAATTCTCCTTTTTTTACATCGCGAAAACGTTCCAATGCTTTAGGTAATTCTGCTGAATGAAGCGGGTATGTCTCTTTTACCGTATGATCTTTTGAAATTCGAAAGTCTTCTGGAAGCCGCGCAAATGCCTCTTTTTCACCAATGTAGCGGTCCGCAATCTTTTTCCGCTCTTCATTTTCATAAATAAAAGCCAGCCAAACAAATAAATAATCATCATAAAGCCCAACTTGAAAATGCGGGTGCTTTTTATAACCACGTTTATCAGGCGCGATAGCAAGCCAAGTGCTGTCTGGCGGGTTAACGGAACGACGAGCATGACGTGCAATATGCAAATGCATCTCCGTCCCCAATTGAACACTTAAATAAGTCGCGAGTGCGGCGCCAAGTGTCTGGAATTTTGGTTGGATATGCGTTTGGATTTTTTCCATGCGCGCCTCTAGACCAGGAACTTCCATACTATCAAAATCTGCTTGTGTAAAACCTTTTATAGCTGTCATGATTCTCCTCCTTGTGCGGATAAATTCAACTAGTTTCATTATACGTGAAGCAAAGAAGTGAAGAAAGTAACTTGCCCGTGTGCCTATTTTGGACTAGTTGTGGTAAACTAAGAGCATGACTTCATATAAAAAGGGGCGAGAAAAAGTGGAGCTTGAAATAATCGATCAAAAAGCAAGAGAATGGCTGAATGTAGCAGCTGAGAGGATTCGTGCATCCTTTCAAACAGATCTATCGATTGATACCAAATCAGGTCGAAATGACTTGGTAACCAATATGGATAAAGAAACCGAACGCTATTTTGTAGAAGTGATTCGTGCTGCTTTTCCCACACATCGGGTGTTTGGCGAAGAAGGAATGGCAGACAAGCTGAGCGATTTGCACGGAACGGTATGGATCATTGACCCGATTGATGGAACACTTAATTTTGTCACGCAAAAACGCGGCTTTGCGATCTCTGTCGCCGTCTATCAAGAGGGCATCGGACAGCTCGGCTACATTTATGACGTAGAAAAGGACGAACTGTATTTTGGAAAAAAGGGGCATGGCGCCTTTGTGAACGGTCAAAAAATTGCGCCAGTTAGCCAGGAATCCGGACTGGCTGATCATCTACTCATTGCAAATTTAAGTGCTTCACGCAAGTATCCGGTTCTTTGGGAGGCCATCAAGGCTTCACGCGGATTGCGGCTTTATGGCGCAGCTTCCCTTGAATATATGGCCGTTGCAACAGGGCGTGCCGGTGCCTATCTTTCGGCCAATTTGGCTCCGTGGGATTTGGCGGCTGGAAAAATTATTGCCGAGGAGGTTGGTTGCATCGTCAAACGCCTTGATCAGACTGAGATTGACATGTTGGAAAAAGGCAGCTCGATTGTGGCACTTCCACAGGTTTATGACGAACTGATGAAAAATTATTTAAAGTAACCGTTTTCTGAAAATAAAAGACGTGAATTTTTGAAAGTGGTGTGCTATAATTGGTAAGTTGAATTAAACGATGCGATTCGGGAAGAGGAAAATAACCATATTTTCCTCTTTATTTGGGCTCAAAAGCAGGTACAGACAAGGCCGTTTCGCAACACGAACTTGATCTAACCGCAGGGAAGCCCCTTTGGAAAGTGATTATTTAGGAGGAAAATAAAAGTGAATTTAAGAAAAGACATTCGTAATATCGCGATTATCGCCCACGTTGACCATGGTAAAACGACGCTGGTTGATGAGCTTTTGAAACAGTCCGGAACATTCCGTGAAAACGAACATATCGATGAACGGGCGATGGACAGCAATGATTTAGAAAGAGAACGCGGTATCACGATTTTAGCTAAAAATACAGCGATCAATTATAAGGATATCCGTGTCAACATCATGGACACTCCTGGACACGCCGATTTTGGCGGTGAAGTAGAACGGATCATGAAAATGGTTGATGGTGTTCTGCTTGTTGTAGACGCTTATGAAGGAACCATGCCACAGACACGTTTCGTACTGAAAAAAGCATTAGAACAAAATCTAACACCCATTGTTGTCGTCAATAAAATCGACCGTGATTTTGCACGTCCAGAAGAAGTGGTTGATGAAGTCTTGGAACTGTTCATCGAGCTTGGCGCCAATGATGATCAATTGGAATTCCCTGTTATCTATGCGTCTGCAATCAACGGAACAAGCAGCCTAGACAGCGATCCTGCTAATCAGGAAAAAACAATGGCACCGCTTCTTGATACCATTATTGAACATATTCCGGCACCAGTCGACAATAGCGACGAGCCGCTTCAATTCCAAGTATCCCTTCTTGACTACAATGACTATGTAGGCCGTATTGGGATCGGCCGTATTTTCCGCGGTACCATGCATGTTGGTCAAACCGTTGCCCTAATGAAACTTGACGGCAGCATCAAACAATTCCGTGTCACAAAAATGTTCGGTTTCTTCGGCTTGAAACGGGTCGAAATTAAAGAAGCTAAAGCGGGCGACCTGATTGCACTTTCCGGTATGGAGGACATCTTTGTCGGTGAAACAGTTACACCATTTGACCATCAGGAAGCACTCCCAGTCTTGCGGATTGACGAGCCAACCCTGCAAATGACATTCGTAACGAATAACAGCCCATTTGCCGGTCGTGAAGGCAAACATGTTACCAGCCGCAAAATTGAAGAGCGTCTTCTTGCTGAGCTTCAAACAGATGTGTCGCTTCGTGTTGAACAAACAAACTCACCGGATGCATGGACAGTTTCCGGTCGTGGGGAACTCCACCTGTCGATCCTAATTGAAACTATGCGTCGTGAAGGCTATGAGCTGCAAGTTTCTAAACCAGAAGTAATTATCCGTGAGATCGATGGCATTAAATGCGAACCGGTGGAAGATGTACAAATCGATACGCCAGAAGAATATATGGGCGCAGTAATCGAATCAATCAGTCAACGTAAAGGTGAAATGCAGAATATGATTAATGACGGCAATGGTCAAGTTCGTCTGCAATTCAAAGTTCCAGCACGTGGCTTAATTGGTTATACAACAGACTTCCTATCCATGACACGCGGTTACGGAATTATCAACCATACTTTCTTGGATTATGAACCCGTTCAACAAGGTCGTGTAGGGGGTCGTCGTAACGGAGCGCTTGTCTCCATGGAAACAGGGAAAACAACGACTTACGGTACAATGCAAATCGAGGATCGTGGTACGATTTTCGTGGAACCAGGTACTGAAATCTACGAAGGCATGATTGTCGGCGAAAACAACCGTGAAAATGATATTGCGGTAAACATTACGAAAGCTAAACAAATGACCAATGTTCGTTCGGCGACGAAAGATCAAACAAGTGTGATCAAAAAACCACGTCATCTTTCGCTGGAAGAATCACTCGAATTTTTGAACGAAGATGAGTATTGCGAAATAACACCAGAAAATATTCGTTTGCGGAAGAAAATTTTGAATAAAAATGAACGTGAAAAAGCAGCAAAACGTTCAAAAAGCGCTGAAAAATAAAGATTTCTAAAAAGAATGGTTCCGGTTGTGTCGGAACCATTCTTTTTTTGGGTTAAATCAGTAAAAAAAGGGAAAAGAATCTTTGTAATGTGATTGTAACATCAGGAAGTTTTTGCTATATTAGAGGTAAGAAAGGGCGTGTGTATAATGAAAAAGTGGTGGATGTTTGCACTTATACTTTCATTAGCGGTCTTTGCTGCTGCTTGTGGCAGTGAGGATAAAGAAAAGGCGGATGACGCTAAACAGGAAGTAAGCAAAAAAGCGGAGAAGAAGACAACGAAAGAAGAAAGCCAGGTTGACTCGGCAACATCGGAGGATTCGACCGCTAGTAGCACGCAGCAGGACAGCACGAAAGACACAGCTGATTCTAACGCGCAACCTTCTGGAGATTCTTCCGCTTCAAGTGATGAAAAGACAAATTCTGATACGAATCAGGATGGAACTGCAACAAGTGGCACATTTTCACTTTCGACGACAGGGTTTCAGGTATCCAATGTCCTGCCTGTCACTGGTGGAACAGTCAAAACCACCTATCTCAGCAGTTCACCTTCATTTGTTAAAGACTTTGATAATCTGGTAATTACTGTGAACCAGTATAAAGTAGAAAGTGTTCAGGGGGCAACGAAGCAGATAGATGCCGCTGATCCAACGAGCTTCCTGCAGAATCAGGATGGCTACGTGGTGACACTTGACGTATCTATTAAAAATAAAACAGGTCAAGATATTACCTATAAACCCGATATGATTAATCTTGTTGGAGCGAGTGAGCTGACAGGGGGAAGCTTGGATAATTTTGTTCCGTCCAGTTACCATTTGATTGGTTCAGAAGCGGATCCATATGTCTTTACAGCAGGAAAAACAGCACGTGGCCTTTTGACCTTTATGATGAATAACAGTAAATTTGAAGACTTGGCTAAAAATTCACGAATTGCCGTTCCAAGTCCTTCTAAAATTGATGCAAACTTGAAAAATCAAGGCGACCCGAATGATGTCGTGGCGTCATTCCCAGTTAGATAAACAAAAATCCCTTTTAAGTGTGTGATCACTCAAAAGGGATTTTTTTATTCGGATTTTTCGTTGGCTCGTTCCAAATCCTTCATCAATTGACTAAAAGGCTTGGCATAGGGCTTATGAAAACGAAATTTGCCGGAATTGATGCGTGTCATTGTCTTTACAGCAATTCGATGGTTGCAGTCATCGCAAAGGTACATGCGAATCGGTTTATTGCGGAGCTGTTTAGTTTTGAACTTTCGATCATCCAGCTCATCAACTTGATCACATAATATACAGGTTGCTTTCATCGTACTCACCTCGCAACTTTTATTATAACATGAAATAAAACAGGACGTAAAAGAATAGCCTATGATGGAAAGACGAATAATTCATAGCTTGCTCCTTTAAATATTCAGTTTAAAGAAAAGCGGGACAACTTTCTTCTTTGCAGCTCTAAGGATTTGTGCTATACTGAATTTAAGTGAAGTTGACGAAACTGTTTGAAATATCAATGAGACGCGAAGTTGTGCGTAAGACAGGAGGTTCGCTGTGATGGCAGAGGAAAAGATGAATCACAGAGATGAAGCAGTAATTGTGCTGAAAGAAGATGCAAAGCGCATTTTACAGCTTATCAAAGTACAGATGGACAATTTAACATTACCGCAATGTCCGGCGTATGAAGAGGTACTGGATACTCAAATGTACGGGCTTTCGCGCGAAATTAATTTTGCGGTTCGTTTAGGCTTGATTGAACAAGAGGAAGGAAAGAAGCTTCTTCAAACCCTTGAAAAAGAACTTTCCACTCTACATGAATTATCCATGAATAAACAATAATCAAAGAGAGATCTTGAGTTTCCAGCAGACTTCAGATCTCTTTTTTCTATTCAGGCCATTTGTCACTTTTATTATTAATGAAAGTTCTTTATAATGAAAAGATGATAAACAAACTTGAAGAAATGCTTCATAGGATTGGAAGATGATAATGTTTAAAAAAATCTTGAAATCAACAGATTACTATATACTATGTACGTATTTGGTCTTAGTGGCCTTTGGCTTGATCATGGTCTATAGTGCCAGTTGGCCGCTTGCCTATCGAAATGACTTGCCAGCGGACTATTTTTATGTCAAACAAATAAAGAATGCATTGGTCAGCGTAGTATTTCTTACGCTATTTGCGCTTTTCCCTTATAAATTCTATCAAAAAAATAAATTTCTAATGCCGATGATGATTGTGTCTGTATCCTTACTTATCATGGTGTTTTTTGTCGGACATACGGCTAATAATGCACAAAGCTGGTTTAGAATTGGTGGTGTATCCATTCAGCCAGCAGAATTTGTAAAGATTTCGATGATTATCTACTTATCTGCAATTTATGCGAAAAAACAGCCTTATATTGATGACTTCAATCGCGGCGTTTTGCCACCCATTTTCTTTTTGGCGTTCATTTGCTTCTTGATTTTGATTCAGCCGGATTTTGGGACAGCCTTTATCATCTTTTTGACGAGCTGCTGTATTATTATCTGCTCGGGGATGCGCCTTCGAACGATTCTAAAATTGATTGGACTCGGCTTACTCTTAATAGGTATATTTGCGGTCATTTTAACGATCTTGCCGGAAGATATTCGGAGTAAGATTATTACAGATAATCGGCTGGGTCGGTTGATGAGTTTTACGAATCCTTTTGAATATGCGGATACGGTCGGTCATCAGCTGGTCAATTCCTACTATGCGATCGGATCGGGCGGACTTTTTGGTCAAGGCCTTGGCCAAGGTGTACAAAAATTGGGTTATCTGCCTGAAGCGCATACGGACTTTATCATTTCTGTCATTGCAGAGGAACTAGGTATATTTGGCGTTCTTCTTGCAGTAGGCGGCATCTTCTTTATGATTTTCCGAATGATCATTGTTGGCATGCGGACGAAAAGCTCATTTGGCTCGCTATTATGTTACGGGACAGCCAGTCTGCTGGGTATCCAAGCATTTATCAATCTTGGTGGGGCCACTGGTTTGATTCCCTTAACAGGTGTAACGCTGCCGTTTATCAGCTATGGCGGTTCCTCTTTGATGGTGCTCTCCATTTTAGTGGGAATTGTGATGAATGTTTCCATGCTGAATAATTATCAGCGAAAATTTGGACCAGGAGCAGAAACTGAACAAATACCTAAAAAGAAAAAAAGAATCCGTGCAAAAAAACCGCGCCTATCATCTTGAAAAGCGCGGTTTTTCAATGCTTTTAAAATATCACCGCTATGCAAGCTTGTCGAATGATTGCCCGCAATATTTAAGAATTATCCGTCTTTTTTTCAATGAAAACGATTTTCGAGTAGAAAATAATTTACATAATACCCTCTTTAAAGCTATAATTGAATTTACATACCGTTTTTCATTAGGA
Organism: Listeria costaricensis; assembly: GCF_900183385.1. Taxonomy (GTDB): domain Bacteria; phylum Bacillota; class Bacilli; order Lactobacillales; family Listeriaceae; genus Listeria; species Listeria costaricensis. The sequence goes on along the minus strand of NZ_FXUT01000010.1, from coordinate 26,256 downwards.
ACAAAAAAGCTTGCATGATTTGTAAGCCGGGGTAGAGGTTTGAGAACAACGATCGCGAAACGAATGACCTCATTTTTAGAACGTGTGGGTTAGGAGGAGAACTATGAATCGTATTAAAAAAGTATTAGTTGCCAACCGCGGTGAAATTGCGATCCGTGTGTTACGGGCATGTACAGAACTCAGAATCAAGACGGTTGCTATCTATTCTCAAGAAGATGCAGGAGCTTTTCATCGCTATAAAGCAGATGAAGCTTACTTGGTCGGTGAAGGGAAAAAGCCGATTGATGCTTACTTAGACATTGAAAATATTATTGAAATTGCGAAAGAATCAGGTGCCGACGCTATCCATCCAGGGTATGGCTTTCTATCAGAAAACATTGATTTTGCGAAGCGCTGTGAAGAAGAAGGCATTATTTTTGTTGGGCCAAAATCGAAACATTTAGATATGTTCGGCGATAAAATTAAAGCAAAAGAACAAGCGCTACTTGCAGATATTCCGGTTATCCCAGGCAGTAATGGACCAGTATCCGGCGTAGAAGAAGTCGAAGCGTTTGGTGAAAAAAATGGCTATCCGCTGATGATTAAAGCGTCTCTTGGAGGCGGGGGCCGCGGTATGCGTGTGGTTGAAAGTAAGGAACATGTCCGTGATGCATTTGAACGTGCGGCTTCCGAGGCACGTGCAGCTTTCGGTAATGATGAAGTCTACGTTGAAAAATGCGTGATGAATCCGAAGCACATTGAAGTACAAATTTTAGGAGATTCTCATGGTCATATCGTCCATCTATTTGAACGGGACTGCTCGATTCAGCGCCGTCACCAAAAAGTAGTAGAAGTAGCTCCTTGTAATGCCATCACGACAGATCTGCGGGAACGTATTTGTGCAGCGGCAGTTAAACTGATGAAAAATGTCGAGTATCTCAATGCCGGAACCGTTGAATTTCTCGTTGAAGGGGACAACTTCTATTTCATAGAGGTAAATCCACGGGTGCAAGTAGAGCATACCATCACGGAGATGATTACAGGGATTGATATTGTTCAAACACAGCTATTTATTGCAGATGGATACAGTATGCATGATCAGCTGGTGGCAGTACCGAAGCAGGAAGATATCCGCATCAATGGTTCTGCCATTCAGTGCCGGATCACAACGGAAGATCCTTTGAACAATTTCATGCCAGATACTGGTCGCATCAATACATACCGCTCGACCGGCGGCTTTGGTGTGCGGCTTGATGCGGGGAATGGTTTCCAAGGAACGGTGGTTACGCCATTTTACGATTCCCTTCTTGTCAAACTTTCGACATGGGGGATGACCTTTGAACAGGCGGCTCGGAAAATGATTCGTAACCTGATTGAGTTCCGGATCCGCGGCGTTAAAACGAATATTCCATTTTTACTAAACGTGGTGCGCCATCCTGATTTTATCAGCGGCAACTACAATACATCCTTTATTGATTCCACACCCGACCTGTTCAAGTTCCCGCATGTACGTGACCGCGGAACGAAAACGCTTCGTTATATCAGTACGGTAACGGTTAACGGCTTCCCAGGTATCAAGCAGCGTGAAAAGAGTGTATATGATGAACCGCGTCTGCCTAAAATTCCTTATGATGCTAAGATCCAGCCAGGTACGAAGCAGATTTTGGAAAGCAAGGGAGCAGAAGGTGTCGCAGATTGGGTGAAAGAACAGCAAGGCGTCCTTTTAACAGATACGACGTTGCGTGATGCCCATCAGTCGCTTCTTGCCACACGTGTTCGTTCAAAAGATATTTTCCGAGTTGCCTATGCAATGGCGCATCTGCTTCCAGAAATGTTCTCCTTTGAAATGTGGGGCGGCGCTACTTTTGATGTGGCATATCGCTTCTTAAATGAGGATCCATGGGTGCGGCTGGAAACTTTACGCAAGCAAATTCCCAATGTCCTTTTCCAAATGCTTCTTCGTGGTGCGAATGCGGTCGGCTATAAAAACTATCCTGATAACGTGATTCGTGAATTCGTGAAGCAGTCGGCAGAAAGCGGCATTGATGTCTTCCGTATTTTCGACAGTTTGAACTGGATCAAAGGCATGGAAGTATCGATTGAAGCTGTCCGCGATGCAGGCAAAATTGTCGAAGCGACCATTTGTTATACAGGTGATATTGACGATCCGACAAGAACTAAATATACCGTCGATTATTATAAAGACATGGCGAAAGAATTGGTTGCCCAAGGGACACATATTTTGGGCATTAAAGATATGGCCGGACTGCTTAAACCGCAAGCTGCCTATCGACTCATTAACGAGTTAAAAGATACGGTGGACGTGCCGATTCATCTGCATACACATGATACAAGTGGAAACGGCATTTACACATATGCAGCAGCAGTCAGTGCGGGGGTAGATATTGTCGATGTGGCATCCAGTGCAATGAGTGGCGCCACTAGCCAGCCAAGTATGACAGGTCTCTACTATGGCCTCGTGAACGGCAAGCGTCAAACTAATTTAGATGCACATAACTCACAAATTTTGAATCATTACTGGGAAGATGTGCGTAAATACTATAAGGACTTTGACAATGCACTTAATTCGCCGCAAACAGAGGTATACATCCATGAAATGCCGGGTGGTCAATATACGAACTTGCAGCAACAGGCGAAAGCAGTTGGCCTAGGGGATCGCTGGGATGAAGTGAAAGCGACCTATACGGTGGTCAATCAGATGTTTGGTGACATCGTGAAGGTAACGCCATCCTCTAAAGTAGTGGGCGATATGGCTCTGTTTATGGTCCAAAATGATCTGACAGAAGAAGATGTTTATGAAAAAGGCGACCGTCTTGACTTCCCAGATTCCGTGATTGAGTTCTTCATGGGAGAAATTGGTCAGCCAGTTGGCGGATTCCCTGAAAAACTTCAAAAATTGGTTCTAAAAGGCCGCGAGCCGCTGAAAGAGCGTCCAGGTGCGCAGATGGAATCCGTTGATTTTGAAGTTGTGAAGCAGGAATTGCAAGAAAAAATCGGCTATGAGCCATCTCACAAGGATGTGCTGTCGTATATTCTTTATCCGAAAGTATTCCTTGACTATCAGGAAATGATCAATAAATACGGGGACGTAACCGTACTTGACACGCCAACATTCTTTAAAGGGATGCGTCTTGGCGAAACCATCCAAGTCGAGCTGGAAAAAGGAAAAATCCTTCTTATCAAACTCAGCTCGATTGGCGAACCGATTGCGGACGGCACGCGCGTCATTTACTTTGAACTCAATGGTCAGCCGCGTGAAATCAATGTGCAAGACTTTAATGTACAATCAACTGTCATTGCTCGCCGGAAGATCGATACAACAAATCCTGAGCATGTTGGTGCCACAATGACTGGTTCTGTGATTCAAGTTGTTGCGAAAAAAGGCGATGAAGTTAAAAAAGGTGACCCGCTTCTTATCACAGAAGCCATGAAGATGGAAACGACGATTCAAGCACCGTTTGATGGTGTGGTGGCTGCCGTGCATGTAACGGATGGCGATACCATTGAATCTGGGGATCTATTGATGGAAGTTGGCCGCAAGTAAGTAATTTGTATGTGAAAAGGGCAATAGACATGGCGAACCATGCCTATTGCTCTTTTTATGAAGAAAACGCGACTATTTTTACGTGTCACGACTTTACAAAATGGCTATTTTAAGGTAACTTTACATAGGGATATCTTTTATCCTAATAAAGAATGCATGTTGTAGGCAGAATTGACATAAGATACCATCCAATAAATCACAACGGCAAGCATAGCTTCTAAGACAGGAGAGGTGCGATTAAACCTATTTGAAGCGATAAAGACGGATCATTCCGCAATAAAATGATTGGAAAGAAGTGTTTTTGTGAGACAAGTATTGACTGTACTTAAGGAACAAATTAAATATACACCGATGATGGTGCGAATCTCTCGTTATGAGGATCGAGCGAACTATCAAAGCCATTATTTAGGATTATTGTGGGAGATTTTGAACCCACTCATTCAAATTGCGATTTACTATTTAGTATTTGGTTATGGCTTACGCGGTTCTCAAAGTATTTCTGGCGATGTCACGTTCCTTGAATGGATGCTTGCCGGAATTGTACCATGGTTTTTCATTAATAACGTTGTGTTGCAAGGAACAAACAGCATCTATAACAAGATTCATCTCGTATCAAAAATGAATTTTCCAATGAGCATTTTGCCAAATATCACGATCGTTTCCAATCTGATGAGTTACTTTGTCATGTTAGCGATCATGTTGGGCATTTTTCTCATCAAAGGCACGCCAATCACCATTCATTGGGTGCAGTTCATTTATTATTTTATCGCGATGATTTTCTTCTTGTTCAGCTTTTCGCTCTTTAATGCAACAGTGACGGTCCTGATTCGCGACCATGCTTTCGTGCTGCAAAGTCTGATGCGCGTGTTGTTCTATTTGACAGGGATTGTTTGGAATATTCCAGATCTCTTGCCTGCATGGGCGTACAATATCTTGAAGCTGAACCCGTTGATGTATCTGATTGACGGTTTCCGTAATACCTTTTTAATGAATCAGTGGTTTTGGGAGACGCCATCCTATACCATTTATTTCTGGCTAATTACCGCATTATTCTTATTTGTCGGCGCGACGCTTCATATGAAATTCCGTGAACGCTTCGTTGACTTTGTCTAGGAGGAATCGAAATGGCAGGAAAAGTAAAGGTGGCATTTCGTCATGTCAGCAAGGAATATGACCTATTCCAAAATAAATCCGATAATTTAAAGGCGCTTTTTCGTCCTAAAAATAAAAAAAGCCCGACATTTTGGGCTTTAAGAGACGTCTCATTTGAAATTCATGAGGGGGAGACAGTGGGACTTATCGGCATCAATGGTTCCGGTAAATCGACGATCTCAAGCATCCTTTCAGGCGTCATTCCGGCCACTGAAGGAGAAGTGGAAATCAATGGTGAGGCTTCTCTGATTGCGATTAATGTTGGGCTAAAAGGACCGCTAACAGGGCTTGAGAACATCCGCATGAAATGTTTAATGCATGGCTTGAAAAATAAAGAAATTGATCGGCTCTTGCCAAGTATCATTGACTTTGCTGATATAGGTGATTTTATCAATCAGCCTGTAAAAAATTATTCAAGCGGGATGAAGTCGCGACTGGGCTTTGCCATCTCCGTGCATATTGATCCGGATATTTTAGTGATTGATGAAGCACTATCAGTAGGGGACCAAACTTTTTATCAAAAATGTGTGGATAAAATCAATGAATTTAAGGCACGTGGCAAGACGATCGTATTTGTCAGCCATTCACTCAGCCAAGTCAAGTCTCTCTGCGATAAAATCATTTGGATGCATTATGGGGAAGTTAGAGAGCAGGGCGACGCAGATGAAATTGCTAGCCTGTATGATGACTTTGTAAAATGGTTTAACACACAGTCTAGAACCTTCAAGAAGAATTATCAAATTGAGAAGAAAGCAGGCCAAAAAGAGCCAATAGAAAAGCATCATGAAAATCCTGATTTAAATAAATATAAGTTGACAATAGTGGATCGATTTATGCTTGCAGGTTTATTTGGACTTACCATCTTTTTTGGTAGTTTGATAGCCACAGGGGTTTCTTTAATGAGCATTTTCTCTTAATGTTGCAGAAATAAAAAACAAGGTCTTTTCTGAAAAGAAGAGACCTTGTTTTCGTTTATAATCAGTTTAAATATTTTAGAGCTTGTTAGTTTATAATATATTGGTATTATCAATGTAAAGCAATTCTTTTAAGACATCTTTATAATACTTAGAAATGAAATGATTTGGTGCTAAAAGATTAGGGTGCTGACTATTAGCTGGATAATCAATTCCTCTTAAATCAACGACGCGNNGAAAATGGAGCAATTTTGAGAAAATAATTATTCATGTCGTCTAATAGAAGATTAGCTTTTTGAAGTTCAGCTTTATTTTTAAATGTAGTAGTTTTACGTGATTTATCTAAATAATTTAAGGTAAAACCACCACGATTTAAAATAATTCTTTTTTCAGGAATGATTTTTTTAATGCTTTCTAAAAATTGTTCGATATAATTGCACCATTTTTTGAAAAAAATCGCTTCATAGGAATGGTCAATAACTTGCGAAACAACTAATTGATCAAAGAGAGGGCTATTTTCGATTGTTTTTGATAGCGTAATCGCTGAGTGTTCATTCAACCAAATTGTTGGATAGATACTATCAGTCATAAAATCAAGCAATAGATAATCAGTATTTACTTGTTCGAGTTTTTGGAAAAAGTTTTTTTGTAGATCTGCTTGTAAATTTGCATCTAGTTGGTCAAGCTCAAATGAAGCCGTTTCAATCGGTGCTGATTGCAGACTAATAATCGAAATATCAAGCTGGCTCAAGCATAAGTCAAAGAATAATGGAGCATCAGGGTTAAAGTAGGGTGTTGTCTGAAAAACAGAATGACTTGTTTCGGAACCAAGCAAGGCAATTTTTGGTATCTTTTTGTTATTAGGAGCTTTCATTGGTAATGGAGAAAGCTGTAAGGCTAAATTCCCTTTTTCATTTCGCAAATATGATGCGGCCAATTTGTTATTGGCTAAATAAAAAGAAGGGGCTTCTTGTGTTAACTTTAATTCTGTAACAAATAATGGGTAATCACAACTTCCATCTGATCGAACAAATAAATCCCAGACCTCTTCTTTAGGGAATTCAGATAGTTGAATTATTTCGTTTTCGGGAATTGTGGCGGTATATATACCCTTTAAATTTTTTTTCAGTGGCCAACTAATTTCAGTTTGGTAATCAAAACTGCTCCATCTAATATCCCGCCTTTTTAGCACTAGTTGTGGAGAAAACAGCTTCACAGGTGAGATAATTTGTAACTTTTGGTACGTATCCTTTTGTTCAATGCTTTTAGCTGTAATAATTTTTTGATTGCTTTGCTTAAAATAAAATGAAATTTGGTTAGAATTATTTACATAGGGCTCTAAAACGCTATAGTAAGGGTGGCCTAATATAATCTGACGCCCAATTTGTTGTTTGATTTCAGAATCTGCTTGAACAGGTAATGTCAGAGAGTGATGGCCAAATTCAATAAAAAGATGCATATCTAAAAAATTTATTTCATCATGAAGAAATTTTAAGGGTAATTCAGTAGGCTGAATAACAAAATGATTTTGATCAAAGTCGGAATTTATAGGCGCGATACGATGATAATCTTCGTAAAGTGGGAATATTTCAGCTTTTAATCTTTTCTTTAACAATAAGGTCATTTTAGCTTGTTTTAATTTTTGTGAAGGAGTAACTTGAATAATGCCACTAAAGCATTGGTCTACAATTTTTATTTCGTTAAGAACCGCTTTAAAGGGAGCAGTTTCGACCTGTAAAGTTAGAATACCCTCTGGAAAGCCGAAATGTTGTTGAAACAATGAATTTGGTTGTTTTAAAGTTTCATAACGAATGGGGCCATCAGTCTTTAGCAACTGTTTAGTACCATCTTCTAAGTAAAGCTGAAACTGCCAAAGAGATGATGCAGAGGAAGAAGAAAGGTTTTTAATCTCCTCATAATCAACCATGAGATCAAATTGCTTATCAGTTTGCTTTATAACAAGCTCTACTTTACTAGCGGGATGTTTAAACATTTCATCATTATGGTAAAAAGCGAATGCTTTCATAATTTTAGCTTCTGTTGAGCCCGAAAAAAGCCATTTCTTTTTTTCTTCATCAAGAATAATGTTTTTTGCGTAAATATTCATATGGATTCTCCTTATCATTTACTGTTTCAATTTTATCATAAGATAGGGAGAAAAGTCATATTGGAAAACGATGTAAGCGTTATAATCAAAAATAATAGAACATAAAGTTTTCAACTACTTAAAAAACACAGGCAAGAAATGAATAAAAAAGTCTTTTTATCTGTATATTTTTGTGATTGATTTAAGATAAAAGATGTATGAAGCAAGAAAACCGCGACTTGCAGACTGTTCACTACCAAGAAGTTTGACAGAGGGAAAATAAAAATTTATACGATGGCTTTAGCTTGATAAACTATTGGACAGCCATGTCGTATTTTTATTATAACGAAAAGAAAAACTCTCTGCATAAACTTATACAGAGAGCGGAAATAGTAAGATTTTTTATTTGGATTTTTTATCTTTTTGGTGAATTTCGGCATATAGCGTATCAATTAATGTACGAACATCCTCTTTAATTTCTGGATGCTGTAGGGCAAATTGCATGGTGGTTTGAATAAAGCCGAATTTATCACCGACATCATAACGAATGCCTTCAAAATCATAGGCAAATACGCGCTGAATCTCGTTTAGGCGATTGATGGCATCTGTTAATTGGATTTCGCCGCCCGCACCAGCTGTTTGTGTTTCAAGATAGTCAAAAATTTGCGGGGTAAGTAAGTAGCGACCTAGAATAGCCAAATCAGATGGCGCTTCGTCTGCTTTTGGTTTTTCAACAAATCCTTTTACATTGTATAGGCGTTCGCTGTACTTATCAGCAGGGTCGATAATTCCGTAACGGTACGTTTCTTCATGAGGAACAGTTTGAACACCGATGACGGAGCTATGTGTTTTTTCATATTGATCAATCAGTTGTTTCGCACAAGGAACTTTTGCCTGAACAATATCATCGCCAAGCATCACGACAAAAGGTTCGTTCCCAACAAATCCTTTTGCTTGTAAAATGGCATCTCCTAATCCTTTTGGCTTAGATTGACGGATAAAATGCAGGTTAATGTTCGTTGTTTCTTCAACAAGATGGAGAAGTTCCAGCTTGTTTTTTTCGCGAAGATTCGCTTCAAGTTCTGGCACTGAGTCGAAGTGGTCCTCAATGGCACGTTTTCCTTTACCTGTAACAATTAAAATATCCTCAATGCCGGATGCTACTGCTTCTTCCACGATATATTGGATAGTCGGCTTGTCGACGATTGGCAGAATTTCTTTCGGCATCGCTTTTGTGGCAGGCAGGAATCGAGTACCAAGTCCAGCTGCTGGAATGACTGCTTTTCTAACTTTCATTTATAATCCTCCTGATTCTGGTCTTTTTCTATAAAAACCCGAAGTTTTATCTTTCTGTTCTCATTATAAGCTATTAGATGTACTAGAACAAGGGGAACTAAGGATAATTGACTAAACGTGAATAAATCGCTAAAATTGGTTTGATATGGAAAAAGTTAGGAGAAGTCAATTATTATGTTGAGTACAGATAGAAAAGGCATCAGTATCATTGTTCCGCTTTACAATGTAGAAGATGTCATCTTAGAAACGCTGGAAAGTATTGCGAATCAAACTTTTCAGGATTTTGAAGTACTTTTGATTGATGATGGTTCAAAAGATAAGACGGTTGAGATAGCGAAGTCTTTTCAAGCTAGTCATCCCAATTTTAAGTTGATCGAACAAGAAAATGCTGGGCCGGCTGCTGCCAGAAATCACGGCTTGCGACTGGCAACGGGAGAATTCATCTGTTTTGTCGATAGCGATGATTTCATTCCTTCTCATGCATTAGAATTGATGTACCAAGGGGCGGTAGAGCACGGAGCACAGTTAGTTACTGGGGCTACAAAACGTTTCAATTCTACGGACGAATGGTTTATTCCGATGCACGTCCAGTACAATATTGCTAAACCAGGGGAAAAAAATATTGAAAAAAATCCGGAATTATTCTATTCGATTGGTCCATGTGCGAAACTTTATCACCATTCTTTGATTGAGGGCCGTTTTTTTCCTGAATCGATTCGTTACGGGGAGGATCAGCCGTTTGTTCTCCATACACTTTTAAATGCTAAAAAAATCTATACGGTTGAAAAAGTCGTGTATTATTACCGATTGAGAGAAGGGGAGTCACAGTCGATTACACAGTCGATTGGGAAGGATCCAGTGCGAATACTGCAAGCGGTTTTTGATGTATTCGACTTTGGAGAACGCGAAATCAAAGAGAGTGGAACAGCGAAAGAAGTGGCTTTAAAATATTATCAGCGGGTCTCCAGTGTGGAACTATGGGCTTCTTTAAAAGCAGCAACAGAGAGCAAGAATAAAGATTTTCAAAAAACTTGTTACCAAATGATACTAGGCTGGTTTCAAACAAAATCGGATGAATTTTTAAATTTGATTCCTTCTTTCAGATACTTTTTGATGTACAGTATGATCGATCGTGTGAATTACATTCAAAAAGGAGCTAGAGATGATTATCGGGCGTTGATTACCTATCTTTGGTCGCGCCAAACGGAAGAAGAGCAAAAAGCTTTCCATAAATCTTACCCAGTATATACGATTGCAGCTACAGATATTATCCTCCACAATAAATGGAAAAAAGCTAAAAAACTTTCCACTCGTTTTATGATTCGCGTTATGCTAAATACACCGCGGTTAATTAGAGGTCTTGGTCGAAAAGTAGTTTTCCGTATGGCCAGCTGGATGCCACGAAAGGAACAGCTTGCGTTAGCGACCGAACGGAGCACTAAATTGGAGGGGAATTTACTTTCTATTTATGATTATATGTTCCAAAATCAGCGCAAAGAACGCATCTATATTTTTATTCAAAAAAATAGAAGCTGGTTTGAAACACTACAGCTCTACTATGTGTTAGGAAGAGTTCGGACGGTTGTGCTGGATGACTACTATAATAAAATCTATGGACTCCGTTTCAATCGTAAAACGAATGTCATTCAGTCCTGGCATGCGACAGGCGCGTTTAAAAAATTTGGATTCAGTGCTTTAGGTGCCGGGGACTCCAATACAGAAGAGTTTGAACAAAAAGCCCATTCTCCGTATAGCGAAGTGCTGATCAGTTCAAAAGAAATTATTCCGCAATATGCGGAGGCCTTTCATAAGCCTGAAAAAGCGATTATTCCAATCGGCGTTCCGCGGACGGATGTTTTCTTTGATGAAGATTACAAAGCTTATAAACGAGAAATTTATCGCAAAAGATATCCTGTATTGCGGCAGAAAAAGGCGATCTTGTATGCCCCTACTTTTAGAGGTGGACCAGATGAGCGGAAAAATTATAGCGTTGTTATGGATTTAAAGGCAATGAAAGAGGCATTACAGGATGAATATGTGATGATTTTGAAATTCCACCCGATGATTAAAAATATTTCTCTCAATATTGACAGTGATGATCCATTTATTATTATGCCGGATCCTACATCGGATATTAATGACTTGATGCTGTTCAGCGATATCCTGATTACCGACTACTCCTCTGTTATTTTTGAATATAGCTTGATGAATCGTCCCATGTATTTCTTTAGTTACGATATTGATGATTATTTTGATGAACGCGGGTTTTATTTTGACTATAAAACAATGGTGCCAGGTGATATTTTTAAAACGACAGATAGTCTGATTACAGCTATTCAGCAGCAACATTATGATTATGAAAAATTAGCTGCGTTTCGTCAAAAATTTGTCGCAAGTTTAGATGGACATTCCACTGAACGATTCATTGAGAGATATGTGGATAGGAGGAATGGGAAATGATCTACCAATTTATACCTGCAAAACGAACCACAACGATTGCAGAAATTCGACATGACATGGATTCGGTCAATGCCCCATTCGTCTTTTTTCAAGAGACAAAAGCGGCAATAGCGTATAAACAAATCGCTTCCTTCATCCAGCAGTTTGGCGAGGCCATTTTTGAAAACGAGATTCATTATTTTCAAATCAATCCAGCATTTACGAAAATGAACAGTGAAAATCTGGATTTTGAGGAAACGGAAGACTTGAGGTTTACAGAAGAAGTTGATTTAAGCATGCCGACTTTTCTTGAACAGGATCCGCAAATCGTTTTCCCTGAGTGCTATCAATTTACCATGTTTAAAACGGCATTGGTGCAAGAAACTTTAGCTAAAATGAATCAGGATGATCGGATTGATCGACTTGTTTTTGAAATGCTCCGTACGAGCGAGCAGATTGTGAAGCAAAGTATTTTGGAGATTTATACAAAGGTGGAATTGCCAGAAGAATTTCAACTGGAGCAGGTTTTTGAGACGTTTTCAGCTTGGAGTGAGTTAGAGCGGCAATATTGCACAATTCGTTTAATGAATCAGGATTTTGATGTGAACTTAATGAACTATATGATCCGTGCATATATCGGGCCTGCATTTCAAGATTTAATAGAGCAGCAGGCGTTTGATGAGGCGGATATTTTCCTTAACAAGATGTATTCGAGATTGGAAGGCTTTCCTAAACAGGTGATTTCAAGCCTAATTGACTTAGGTTACCCATTTGTAGAGATACCTATCGAAAACTATCATCTTATTCGGCATCATGCAGAGTTCAGGCGTGATTATATGCGCTTTGGCAAGTTTTTATGTAATTCGCTGCATTATAATTCCCTGCAGTGGTATCTAGGTTTTTACAGACAAACTACGAATGCTTTATATAAAGCGGTTCGACTGAATTCAGATAAACCGCTGATCAAATGCAATGAAATTTATTTTCTAAATCAACCGAGGAGGTAGATGAATGATTGAAAGAAAGACAGAAATGGCTGTAGCTGCCTCCTTTTTGTTCAATTGGCTGTTATTTTGTGTGTTGCAGCAAGCAGAGCCAGTTTGGGCGCTAACCATTCCTTTTGCGGGCGGGATTTTGCTATTTTTAGTGATCTATCGGGTGCGACCACTGTTTCGTAACCTGCCGCTCATATTTCTCGGGGGATGGCTATATTTACCGCTCCTGCTCAGTTACATTGCGGTCATTGAACATACACTTTCCGTGTGGCTGTTACCGCTTGTTGTCATAATCGTGGAGCTTGGAATCCTCTTTATGATGAGAAAGAAGCTTCAAAAGGTATGGATGGAAAAAGCGAACAGTCTGCTGCTTTTAACGCTTGCCGGACTCTTGCCGATGCTTCTTGTCATTGCAATTCAAACGTATCTGGGGATCGGTGTAAGTGGGGATGCAACGTTTCTTGCGGCGGATTTGAAAAGTCAATATGTCTCGTATCATTATCTGCTCTACGATCTGCTTACAGGGCAGGCCAACTGGTCGTACACATTTACCGGCGGCTTGGGACTGGGGACATTTTCTTTGATCGGCTATTATTTGATGACGCCGTTTTCCTTCTTAGTCGTGCTATTCCAAAAGGATCACATTGTCTACTTCATGCAATTTGTTTTCTGGGCCAAGGTGTTTATGTCCGGTATGACAATGATGCTATATTTGCGCCATCACTATAAGGATAAATTTTATTCCTTGCTACTATTTTCAACAGCCTATGCGCTCTGCGGCTATGTGGTGGTTTATCAGTCGAATATTATGTGGCTTGATGCCGTGTATGCTTTCCCAATTGTTCTTTTGGGTGTGGAGCATCTGCTTAAGAATAAAAAATATATACTGCTTATCTTGGCGCTTGCTTTTAGTTTTATCACTAATTTTTATATGGGCTATATGGTTGCCATCGGAACTTCTATTTACTGGTTGATTCGCTATTTGGAACTTCATCACTGGCAAAAAGGAGCCATCAAGCAGTTTTTCATTTCGCTTGTCGGGTTTGCTATATCTGGGATTACGGCGGCCTTACTGGCAGCTCCAGTGATTGTTCCCGTTGTGACAGATATTTTTGCCCAGCCGCGTATGGACAGTCAAATTGACTACACCTCCTTACTCATGACCGATCCGCTTCGATCGCTGGCCAAACTTTTTAGCGGTGTGACATTCCCAATGGTGGATTCCGCGAATAATGCGCCGAATGATTATATCGGTCTTTTAGCCTTATTATGCGTGCTACTTTTTCTTTTTAATCGTGCCATCCCTTGGAAAAGTAAAATTCTATGGGTGCTAGGCTCGCTGTTTTTCGTTCTAGCAACGCAAAATCAGGGACTTTATTATGCAATGCACGGCTTTGCACTGCCAAATGGCTGGCCGTATCGTTTTATTTTCTTGCTGTCGGCTTTTCTGATTATTATGGCGGCCAGAACGTTCATGCATTTTTCAGAAGTCCGAAAAATTTGGATATGGCTCGCAGGCATTGTCTTAATTGGTGTCGTTTATTTCGTTTCCATGAAAGAGCCGGATCTGATAACTGCCGATTTGTTAAAGGTAAATATTTTTATCATCATTGTCATGGTCGTCTTTTTGACGCTGCTGCAGATAAAAAATGTTCGGAATCTAGCTTGGATTGGTTTAATCATTATTTTTGTGTTCGATTTTAGCTTTAATACCTATCAGTCGAATTTGGCTTATCCGGCGCAGTCGAAAGCTGAGTTTTGGCAGGATAGTGAGCAGAAAACGACTCTTTATCAAGCTTTCAATGAACAAAAAGAGCCATATGAGCGAATTGGTCAGATGAATACAGGCACCTATTCGAATAATGATTCCTTCCGCTACGGGTTTGACGGTGTGACCAATTATAATACAATGACGCAAAAGAATCTGAACGAGTCATTGGGGCAACTTGGCTTTAGTACCTCTCCATCTAAGGTTTGGATGCGTTATACAGGATCAACGCTGGTAACAGATGCGCTCTTCAATGTCGGGTATAATTTGACGCAACCGAGCTATAACATTGAAAAATATGGCTATCAGGATGTAGCGACAGACGAGCCGTTTGTTCTGCAGGAGAACCAGAATAATCTTGGCATTGGTTTTATGATGAATGCAGATTATCAGAAGTTGGAGCAGGCTCTAAATGATCCGCAGATGGGGTATTTTGATCGCCAGAATATTCTCTTTAGTGATGCCGATCAGCCGAGAAATTATTTTTCTTATTTGGATGTCAGTCCAATTAGTATGACAGGCGGGACTTTTTCCTATCAAAATGGCAACCTAGTGATCAACAAGGATGCCGATAGTAAGGAGGCCAAACTGAGCTTTGAATTCAATGTTACAGGGCGGCAACAGCTGTATTTTTCAAATGATCAATATGCTTTTACATGGGATCCGAATACAAGAACACAGGTCTATGTGAATGGCAAGCTGCTTTCGGTTTATCAAACTTCACTGGATGGTCGAGTGGCCGATCTGGGAACTTATGAAAATGAGCCGGTGAAAGTGACGATCGTAGTGAAAAAAGACAGTGACCGCTGGAATCATTTTAAAGTTGCGGCACTGGATTTGGACGCATTTGATCAACGTATTCATGAATTAGCCACTTCTGAACTGGAAGTGAAGCAGCAGACCGATGACCAGATTGAAGGTACGATTACCGCGAAAGAAAAGGGCGACTTATTCTTATCCATTCCGTATAGTAAAGGCTGGACAGCTTATGTGGATGGAGAAAAAACAGCGCTGACCCCTGTACTGGATGATGGCTTTATGACGCTTTCCTTGGAAAAAGGAACGCACAAGATCGAACTGAACTATCATACGCCGGGGCTTAAAATCGGCTTGATCATGTTTGGCTTAGGCATACTCATTCTGCTCGGCGGTTATCTGCTGAAAAGGTATTTCCGGAAAGGCACAGCTTAATGCTGTGTCTTTTGCTTTACCACTGTTAAATTTGATACTTTATGTTAAAATGAATTTATGTGAATTAGAAACTTTAGAAATGAAGGAGAATAGAAAAATGATCTATGCAGAAATCCTTGCAGGCGGTAAAGGAACACGAATGGGCAATGTCAGCATGCCTAAGCAATATTTGCCACTGAGTAATAAACCCGTAATCGTCCATACTGTCGAAAAATTTATCTTGAATGCACGTTTTGAAAAAATCTTTGTGGCTTGTCCGAAAGAATGGATGAATCACACAGAAGATATTCTTAAAAAATATATTTCAGATGATCGCGTACTTGTCATTGAAGGCGGATCAGATCGTAATGAAACGATTATGAACGGAATTCGTTTTGTGGAAAAAAATTATGGCTTGAATGATGATGATGTGCTGGTTACGCATGACGCCGTTCGACCATTTTTAACGCATCGAATTATTGAAGAAAATATTGATGCTGTCCTAGAATACGGCACGGTAGATACGGTCATTCCGGCAACTGATACAATCGTTGAAAGCAGCAATCATGATTTTATTACTGACATTCCGGTGCGTGACCATATGTATCAAGGTCAAACACCGCAAAGCTTCAATATGCAAATGATCATGAAGCATTACAATGACCTTTCAGATGAAAAGAAAGCAATTCTAACGGATGCTTGTAAGATTTGCTTGCTCGCCGGTGAAAAAGTAAGCCTGGTGAAGGGGGAAATTTTCAACATTAAGATTACGACGCCTTATGATCTTCAGGTAGCAGGTGCGATTGTACAGGAGCGGATAAACAATGATTAATCAGGTGTATCGTCTCGTTTCAGAACGTCAATTTGAAGTGAGCAATGTAGAGGAAGAATTATCTTCAGATGTTGTCGTAGTTCGGCCCACTCATTTATCCATTTGTGCGGCAGACCAGCGCTACTATACGGGCTCGCGTGGCAAAGAGATCCTCGCTAAAAAATTGCCTATGGCGCTGATTCATGAAGGCGTCGGCGAAGTGGTCTATGATGCGAAAAAAGAATTTCCAATTGGCACCAAAGTTGTCATGGTTCCTAATACGCCCATGGAAAAGGACCCTGTTATTGCAGAAAATTATTTGCAGACATCGAAATTTCGTTCCAGTGGATTTGATGGGCTGATGCAGGATAATGTTTTTATTCGGCGTGATCGGCTGGTTGTTTTGCCTGAGGGAATAGATATGAAAGTGGCTGCTTTTTCTGAGCTGATTTCTGTTGCCGTACATGCGCTACTTCGATTTGATTCACGCGGCAACCAGAACCGCGGGACATTTGGGGTATGGGGCGACGGTAATTTAGGCTTTATTATGACACTGCTTTTGAAAAACTATTATCCAGACAGCAAAGTTTACATTTTTGGTAAAACACCGTATAAGCTGGACTTTTTCTCGTTTGTAGATGGTGCTTATAATATTGATAGCATTCCGGATGATTTGGTGATTGATCAGGCATTTGAATGTGCAGGAGGCCGCGGCAGTCAGTATGCAGTGAGCCAAATCATTGATCTCATCCGCCCGGAAGGCACGATCTCGCTTCTAGGTGTTTCTGAGTATCCAATCGAATTTAACACCCGGATGGTACTTGAAAAAGGGCTGACCGTTTATGGCAGCAGCCGCAGTGGGGTCTATGATTTCGAGAAAACAGTGGAATTTTTAGCGAATAATCGACGTGCGGTGGAATACTTGGCTAACCTTGTAGGGGAAATTCACGATGTGCGCAGTATTCAGGATGTCATTGAAGCATTTGAATCTGATTTGCGGAGTCCTTGGGGCAAAACGGTCATGGCATGGAATATTTAATTTAGCTTGATGCGCAGTGCTGGTTTTGTCTTGCACTGCGTTTTTACAAAAGGGAGACTTGAAACTAGGAGATGATAATCTTGAACAAACTACTCGTATCCCTTTATATGTTGGCGGCCACGCTATGCTCGAAACTGTTCCGCCATTTCAAATTGCAAACTAAGACGGTCATGATGATCAGCTTTTCTGATAATCCGGAGCAGCTTTTTCAAGATATGGAAGCAGAACATTTTACGCCGGAAACGATCGTCTATTATGATCCTCGGCTTGACAGCAGCCAATTTGCGCGGAATTTTATCCAGATGATTCCCTTAACAAAAAAGAATCTGGTTTCTCGTCTGTATCATTTAAATACGGCTAAAGTGGTCATTATTGATAATTATTTTCCTGAACTTGCATCTGTTGAATGGCGAACTGATGTGACCTGTGTGCAAATTTGGCATGCAGATGGAGCCCTAAAACGCTTTGCATGGGAAGATAAAACAGTATCTGCTCGCAGTGAAAGTGACCAAAAACGTTTTAAAGCGGTTTATCGGTCTTTTCAACATGTGTTAGTGGGATCTGACGAAATGACAAAAATATTTAAGCGATCGTTCCTAATCGAGGATGACTCGCGCTTTCTGAAATTAGGCGTGCCGAGTACGGATTATTTTTTTGATCAGGAAAAAATCGAAAAGACGCGGTCCGATTACCGGGCGAAATGGGCGACAGGCTCACGGAAAACAGTTTTATATGCACCGACTTTTCGGGATCAGGAGCTGGATAGTCCGCAGTTATTACTTGATGTTCAAAAAGCAGCAGACATGCTAGGTGCTGATTATCAGCTGCTTTTAAAGTTGCATCCGGCGATTAGTGGAAATGTCGAACTTCCGCAAGCAAAGGGAAATATTTTGCTACTGGATAGTCAATTGCCAATGAAAGAAGTACTGGCGGCAAGCGATATTTTGCTGACGGACTATTCTTCTACGCCATTTGAATTTGCGCTTTTAAAACGGCCGATTTATTTTTTTGCACCTGATTTAGAAAAATATGACAAAGAACGCGGCCTAGTACAAGGGTTTGAAAAAATGATACCAGGACCAGTCTACCGCTCGACAGAAGAGCTTGTAGAGGCAATCAAAAAAGAAGCAGCCGATTTGAAAAAAATTGCTCATTTTGGTCAAAAATGGAACAAATTTGCAGATGGGGAGTCTGGCAAACGGCTGGTGCATTATTTGAAAGATAAGCTGTAAGGGGGAGAAAGCATGAAAACGGTGATTACTTACGGTACTTTCGATCTGCTTCACTGGGGACACATCGAGCTGCTTAAGCGAGCACGTGCGCTAGGTGATTATCTGATCGTGGCACTGTCGACGGATGAATTCAATCGGATCAAGCATAAGGAAGCTTTTCACAGTTATGAGCATCGCAAACTGATCTTGGAAGCGATTCGGTATGTGGATAAAGTGATTCCAGAAGAAAATTGGGAACAAAAAGTCAATGATGTTGAAAAATACCATGTCGACATCTTTGTGATGGGAAGCGACTGGGAAGGCGAATTTGACTTTTTAAAAGGGTATTGCGAAGTCATCTATCTCTCGCGGACAGAAGGGATATCCACCACACAAATCAAAGATGATCTAAAATAAGGAGAACTTGCCGTTTCTGGCAGGTTCTTTTTCAATTGGGGCGGGTGTCTTTACACTAGTTCGGGCAGGCAATTTGTGCTATTATAAGGGTATTATGACGTATTGGTCGAATGAACCATAGAGGATTGGAGCAGACAAATGACAAAATTGTTTAAAGATGATAGTCTGACATTACATACGGATCTCTATCAATTGAACATGATGAAGGCGTATTTTGATGATGGACTCCATGAAAGAAGAAGTGTATTCGAGGTATTTTTCCGCGACATGCCGTTCGATTCAGGTTTCGTCGTTTTTGCTGGCTTGGAAAGAATCATCGACTACATGGAAAATTTGCGTTTTACGGATACCGATATCGCCTATCTGCACGATGAGTTAGGCTTTGATGGACCATTTTTAGATTATTTGCGGGATTTCCGCTTTAAAGGAACGATTCGTGCGGCACGAGAAGGTGAATTTGTTTTCAAAACAGAACCGATCGTCCAAGTGGAGGCAAGTCTTGCAGAAGCACAGCTGATCGAAACGGCACTCCTCAACATTGTGAACTTTCAAACGCTGATCGCCACCAAAGCAGCACGCATTCGCAGTGTCGTCGAGGATGAATCATTGGCTGAATTTGGCACCAGACGAGCGCAGGAAATGGATGCGGCGATTTGGGGGACACGTGCGGCCTATATCGGCGGCTGTGATTCGACAAGCAACGTGCGCGCTGGAAAAATTTTCGGCATTCCGGTTTCCGGTACGATGGCCCACGCCATGGTGCAGGCTTATCGCGATGAATACGATGCTTTCAAAAGTTATGCCACTACGCATCGTGATGTCGTTTTCCTTGTTGATACATATGATACATTAAAATCTGGCGTCCCCAATGCCATCAAAGTGGCCAAAGAGCTCGGTGATAAAATCAATTTTATTGGGATTCGTCTAGACAGCGGTGACATGGCATTCTTATCGAAGAAAGCGCGGCAAATGCTGGATGAAGCAGGTTTCCCTCATGCGAAAATCTTTGCTTCAAGTGATTTAGATGAGCATACGATTCTTTCGTTAAAAGCACAAAAGGCAAAAATCGATTCGTGGGGTGTTGGGACAAAACTGATTACGGCTTATGATCAGCCGGCACTTGGCGCTGTTTATAAAATGGCGGCGATCGCGGATGAGAATGACGTATTGCAGGACTCCATCAAGCTATCTAGCAACACAGAAAAAGTGTCTACACCAGGCAAGAAAAAGGTCTATCGAATCATTACCAATGAAGGCGGTCTAAAAGCAGAAGGCGACTACATTGCACTTGAGGATGAGACGCTTGAGGGGATGAAGGAACTGACGATGTTCCATCCCGTGCATAC
Organism: Listeria costaricensis; assembly: GCF_900183385.1. Lineage (GTDB taxonomy): Bacteria > Bacillota > Bacilli > Lactobacillales > Listeriaceae > Listeria > Listeria costaricensis. The sequence goes on along the minus strand of NZ_FXUT01000010.1, from coordinate 6,068 downwards.
TTACATCACAAAAACCGTTCGGAACTTCCAAGCACGTGAATTGCTCGTGCCCATTTTTACTGATGGCAAGCTAGTCTATGAAAAACCGTCCTTGGAAGAAATTAAAGCATATAAAGAGGAAAATTTGGCGCTGCTTTGGGATGAGTATAAGCGAACTGTTCGACCAGAACAATATCCGGTCGATTTAAGTGTTCGTTGTTGGAAAAATAAAATGCGCAACATTGAAAAGGTAAGAAAAAGCGTACGAATTCACTCGCCGATCGACCTTGAAATGCCGTTTTAATCACAGGGTTTGGCGACTTGCTTTTCGGGAAAACTGAAAATAGCAAGTCGCTTTCGTAAATTAGAGGAGGAAGTGTATCCATGCAATTAAGAGAACAAATTTTGGCTAATATGAAAGTACAACCGACAATCGATCCCCAAGAAGAAATCCGCAAAAGCGTCGATTTTCTAAAAAGCTATTTAAAGAAGTATCCATTTATTAAATCACTTGTTCTGGGAATTTCTGGCGGTCAGGATTCCACACTGACCGGTCGATTGGCACAGATTGCCATGACGGAGATGCGTGAAGAAACAGGAGATGACGAGTATCGATTCATCGCTGTCAGCCTGCCTTATGGGGAGCAATTTGATGAAGGGGACCGACAAGATGCCCTGACGTTTATTGAACCCGATGTGCGAATGACCATCAATATCAAAGCGGCTGTAGATGCCAGCGCAGCCACTTTAAAAGCAGCGGGTGTGGAGCTGAGCGACTTTGCCAAAGGAAACGAGAAAGCGCGCGAACGCATGAAAGCCCAATATTCGATTGCGGCAATGAATCAGGGAGCGGTTGTCGGAACGGATCACTCGGCAGAAGCCATCACAGGTTTTTATACGAAATATGGCGATGGCGGCACGGACATCAATCCGATTTTCCGCTTGAATAAACGGCAAGGCAAGGCGTTGTTAAAAGAACTCGGCTGTCCGGAGCATCTTTATTTGAAGAAACCGACGGCTGATTTAGAGGAGGACAAGCCTGCTTTGCCGGATGAAGTAGCACTCGGCGTGACGTATGATCAGATTGATGATTATTTGGAAGGAAAAGCAGTCCCTGAAGAAGCAGCTCGAAAAATTGAAAACTGGTATTTGAAAACACAGCATAAACGGCATATGGCAATCACGATTTTCGACGACTTTTGGAAGTGAGGGGGACAAAATGAAGATTGGTTTTGGTCTAGTGACAACTTTTCATGCACATGCAGGTGAGGGAAAAGCTTTAGCAGAAATTATTTTAGAAGCAGGCCCCATTTTAGAAGGAATTCCGAGCTGTTTAGAATATTTTGTCGGAGTTTCAGAAGAGGCGCCTGATCGTGTGACGGTTTTTGAAATGTGGACGGATGAAGGCCACCACAAAGCGTCACTAGACAATAAGGAAATCCGGGCGGTCATTCAGCGGGCAGAACCGCTTATACGTGAGATTAACCAAAGTGAGCCGCTTGAGATGCTTGGTGATGAGGATAATTCATAAAAAAAGCCTGAGAGTGGTTGCAACTTCGCACATAACAAGTTAAAATGAAAGAAGCGTGAAAAGGACAAAGCAGTTTGTCCTTTTCTTGTATGAAAGGACGAATGAGCCGATTTTTTTAGCGGCTTAATTTTATAGATAAGGTGGTTTTGATCAACAGATGAAAGATTTTACGGATCTTGAAAAAATTATTGTTCTGGACTTTGGCAGTCAATACAATCAGCTGATTACAAGACGTATTCGTGAGTTTGGCGTGTATAGTGAGCTGCACCCGCATACGATTACAGCAGAGGAAATGAAAGCACTAAATCCGAGCGGCATTATTTTGTCCGGCGGTCCTAATAGTGTCTACGATGAGGGCGCATTCCGCTGTGACCCGGCGCTTTTCGATTTGGGCATTCCAGTTCTTGGTATTTGCTATGGCATGCAGCTTCTTACGACACACTTTGGTGGAAAAGTCGAACCTGCAAGCGACCGCGAATACGGCAAAGCGACAATCCATGTCGAGCAGCCAAGCCATTTATACGCAGCACTTCCAGATGAGCAAGTGGTTTGGATGAGCCATGGTGATTTGGTTGTAGAAGCACCCGCTGATTTTGAAATTATCGCAACGAGTAAATCTTGTCCGATCGCTTCGATTGCAAATGAAGCACGGAAAATTTACGGCGTGCAGTTCCATCCAGAAGTCCGCCATTCTGAGTACGGCAATGAGCTACTGAAAAACTTTGCACTCAATATTTGTGGGCTTAAAGGCGACTGGACGATGGAAAACTTTATCGAAGTAGAGATTGCAAAAATCCAAGAAACAGTGGGCGATAAGAAAGTGCTGCTTGCCCTATCCGGTGGTGTAGACTCTTCTGTCGTGGGCGTTTTGATCCATAAGGCGATTGGCGATCAGCTGACCTGTATTTTTGTTGATCATGGCTTGCTTCGTAAAGGTGAGGCTGACCAGGTTATGAGCACCTTGCAAGGCGAGTTCAACATGAATATCATTAAAGTAGATGCAAAAGACCGCTTTATGAAAAAATTAGCAGGCGTTTCAGATCCAGAACAAAAACGTAAAATCATCGGAAACGAGTTCATCTATGTATTTGACGATGAAGCAAGCAAACTTGACGGTGTAGAATTCCTTGCTCAGGGTACACTTTATACAGATATTATTGAAAGTGGAACAGCCACCGCACAAACGATCAAATCTCACCACAATGTAGGCGGTTTGCCGGAAGATATGCAGTTTAAACTGATCGAGCCATTAAACACGCTGTTCAAAGATGAAGTACGTGCACTTGGCACCCAGCTAGGCATGCCGGATGCAATCGTATGGCGCCAACCGTTCCCAGGACCAGGACTTGGGATTCGCGTACTAGGAGAAATCACTGAAGAAAAACTTGAAATCGTGCGTGATTCCGATTATATTCTTCGTGAAGAAATCAAAGAGGCCGGATTGGAGCGCGAAATCTGGCAATATTTTACAGCCTTACCAAACATCCGCAGTGTAGGCGTAATGGGAGACGGCCGGACATATGACCATACAGTCGTAATCCGCGCAGTCACCAGTATTGACGGCATGACAGCGGACTGGGCAAGAATCCCATGGGATGTGCTGGAGAAAATTTCTGTTCGGATTGTAAATGAAGTCAAACATGTGAATCGCGTGGTTTATGATGTGACAAGTAAGCCGCCAGCTACGGTGGAGTGGGAATAGTAGTCGGAGAGCCGTAAAGCCTTGTATATCAAGGTTTTACGGCTTTTTTATATAAAGCATTGCATTTTTTTATGCGTTTTTTCGTAAATAGTCTCTTGTGAATTGATTTTTAGGTGAAGTGTCAAGATTTGTTTTCGAGTGTTCAAAGTGAATGACACCGCTAAGTTTCTTGGCAACATCAAAGTTGCTGTTTGGATACAGGTGACCGTAAGTACCAAGTGTTGTTTCAATATCTTCATGTCCTAAACGGTCTTTGATAATTAGTGGATTTTCACCCATACTAATCAAAAGTGAAGCATGAGAATGACGAAGTGCATGAATTTTGATACGATGAACACCGGCTAATGGAGGAGTAATGAGATGAAACGGGATTTGAGGATAAATTTTGGCGTACTGGAAGATGTGCGGGAATCATTATATCAGTTCATGCGGGCATTAGAAGAAATGAAGGGTTCGGTCCAACTGATTGATAAGGAATTAGCAAACGGGTCGGGAAAAAGTGTAGAAGCGATTCGGGAAAGTAAATCAGAAGTAGTAAAAGCCATTGATACGTATAAAGAACAAGTAAATGATATTTATGTGTTAATCTGTGACTATGTGATGGATATGGGGCGTTATATTCGTCCGCAGGCAATCGGCGCTGTTATGCAGGTGGATCGAAATGATATTTGGATGAACATGGGGCAAATTGAAGGAACGAATTATATCTCGGTGATGAAATCCTATGTGAACACTTCAAGTAATGTTTCTACCTATGATGCTTTTGCGAACGCTTATACGACAACAACTGAACCCTCTGTAAGTGGTCAACACAATCAACGAATCGTGGATCAAATTGAAGAGGATGTGCATTATATAGTTGCGTGTATCAAGAATGAAATTCAAGATTTATGGGATATTTATAACCAACGAATTGTTCCTTTTGAAAACACGGATGATGACTACAAAGCGCGTTCTGAAAGATTGTATGATCACTATACGAGTTGGCAAGAAAGAGCCAGTGATATTTTCAACACAGCGAGTCAAGGAGATGTAGGTTTCCTTGTAGGCGTATGGGATGGCATCGTGGGAATTGTTTCAGGTTTGTGGAGTATGGCTGTAAATGTGTCATGTTATACGATTAGCGGCATTGTTTACTTGGTTACTGCCCCGTTCGGTTCAACACCTCAGGAAGTACTCGATTATCTTGACGGGGCAAATGAAACGATTGGTACGATTCTTAATGATCCCTGCCTGATTTTTGAAGGAATGGGTCAAAATATCAGTGACACGTATGAAGAAAAAGGTATAATGTGTAGTATAGGTGCAGCAGTGCCGGATATCGCATTAGATATTTTGGTAACCAAAGGATTAGGTAAATTAGGAAAAGCCGGTAAGGTTGGCGATGCAGCTGAAGATGTGGCGGATGTTGGGAAATATGCGGATGAATTAGCTGCACTGACAAAAGAACTTGATGATATTTGGGATTTACCTCAACTAGAAGGCGGTAATAAAATTGAAGAAATTTTAGCCAAAACTGAGTATCAAGAATGGTGGAATTGTGGTCAACTTTATGATGGTAAGTTTCCGACAATTGACTTTCAACTAGGAAATGAGGTAGTTAGTTTAAAAAGCCTTGATCCTAGATTGCCATCCTATACAGGAGATAAAGCAACTAAACAAGTTCTGCAATATCTAAATGATTTAGATAAGCAGATAACTGTTAGTGATATATCAGCTAATAAAACGCTGGATTTGAGAATTCCTAAAGGGACACTTGATACTTTGGATTTAGAGCTTTTACAAGATGAAGCGATTGAGATGGGTATAAACTTAGAGATAAAGGAGATATGATAAAATGCGTGCCTCGATAAAAGTGGTCACTAATATTGAAGTAGATACTTTAAAAACATGGTTTCATTTTTTTGATTTTATTATACCAAATAAAATGATAATTAAAGCTGATAGGGTTAAAATAGATAAAGAATATTCTGAGCCTGAATTTTTGCAAGTTATTGAGAACGTCATCCATAATAATAAGTTTTCAATAACTTATAGTCATTTAGTAAATGAAATTCGTGTGTCTAAAAGTGCTATTGTGCATAATACCTTTATTTTGAGTGCTTGCTTAGATCTCGACTTATATTTAGAAAAAAAGCAATCTATTGATTTATTAGTAGACAAGATAATGGAACAATGTGGTGTTTCTGCTAAAGTCAGTATATTAGAGGATGATTTCTGGCAAAATATGCATCAAATAGAAATTTATAAAGCAAAAGGCAGATCACTTAAAAATATACCACTGAAAAAAGACCCTCGTTTTAATAATCGAGAAATTGTTAATGTAGAAAAGATGCCTGGTTATAATACCTATATTAATGGTATATGGGCAGGCTCAGCTTGAAAAATGTGGTTTGGTAATGACTATTATAATTACGTTTCGAAAGAAGTTCTTGCAAGCTTTGAAAACTGCTACTCAAATGAACGAATTGGAGATAGCGTCATCTGTATAACTCTATATGAAGAAATATTGGATTTTGAGAATCCAATTAATAGGGAAAGACAAATAGACTTTAAGAGACATATTCATTTTGAAAAAATTCTTCAACAGCTGAAAGTACTTGCAGAGCAGCAAGATCAAGATCCTCAAATTGAGATTGAAACCGGTAAATACCCTCATGGTGGTATTCGATTGCTGAAACATTATGTTGATAAGAATAATGAGTTAATTCCAAAAAGCAAGGCTACAAAAGTAATCATAAATGAATATGGAAAAGATGGAGATATCTTATTTCAGAGAGTTGAAGAACTGTGCTAAAGTAATTTAACTAACAGATATTGAATTGCATATTTTTATAGATTGAAATAAAGTATAAT
>NZ_FXUT01000024.1 GCF_900183385.1 Listeria costaricensis | reverse complement strand
AAAAATCCCTTCAAAATAGATATTTAATTTCTGTTTTTGAAAAATCACAAGAATAGATTGAATCTCTGCTTTATCAAGCGTTTCAAAATTTTTATCAAGCATAACCCAGAAGCTACTAATGCTGCTAGCTTTTTTTAGTAAAACTGGACTCCTAAACGTATTCTTTAAAATTTTTTCTTCTAAATCAATATCATCAACTTTAAAAATATCAAATAAGAAACGCTCATCTTCTAAATGTTTTTCAAGAATTCCCTTAACCATCTCATCATTAGTAGATACTGCATGAAGTATATTCCAATCCTCTATACTTTCTGGAATTTCTAATTCTTTTTGAATTGCACTTACTATTTCATTTACTTTTTTAGGCAGATCATTATAACTATCCCCGTACCAAAAAATATTTGTACTATTATTAATTTGGAATGTTTGATTGTATAGCTCTCTAAACTCCTGAGTTTCATTAGAATTTGCTTTCATTAATGCAAAATTTTTAGTAGTAGCTGGAAGTAAAGATAAAATTTCATCTTCTTCCATGCTACTTCCAATAAATAAAACAACGGGGTTTTTTTCTTGAAACCAATCCCTCAAATTATTGAGATCTTCCGATGTTTTCAAATATTGCCGAGAATAATCAAGTGATGAATTCACAAAAAAGTCCCAATCGCCCTTTGTTGTTCCGTGCAAATGCAAAACATCCCCCGAGCGAAGCACACTATTTAAATTTGTAAACTCCCTCACATTATTTATAGGTTTAAATGCCCCTTTTTGTTTTGACCGCCCTAAATGTTTTTCAATTTCAAAATCATAATTTGAAGTAATGAAAATCGGATCTAATTTTATTAACTCAACTACAATACTATTTTCTATAGAATCCGGTAGAACACTATTAAAATAATATTTTTCAAAATCAAGTTTTACCTCAGTTAATTTTTCTCCCAAAACACCATATAGTAGAGTATACAACAAATCAATTTTTCTTTTATTAGTATTCTTAGATTTTAAAATTTCATCAAATTGTGAAAGTAACTTATTAGATATCTTACCTTCAACTTCAGGAAAATTACGTATATTGAATTGCCAAAAATGGACTAGTTTTTCAATATATCCATCCCAATTTGGATAACCTTGAGAAAGTGAAATACCTGCTCCTATGAAAACAACTAGATTAAAGTCTTTGACCGCATCTGCAAGCGCATTAACTAATGTTTCGAATTCTTTTTCTGTGTAATATTCTCCCATTAAAAATCTCCAATCTTACTATATTTACAATAATTAACTTTGGATTTTCTACATCAAATTAATAGTAACGAACCGTGTGTGATGAACATCCCTAGTACAAAGATACGTCGGCAAAAAAATAAATTAACTGTCAAAATCAAGCATCAGATTCATTGCTTCAGTAACCCGCAAAAAGCTAATCCTTTCTAAGTAAGGATTAGCCACCCCGTTTACTTTATTTCTGCTCATTTATTATAACATGATTTGCCATTTAAATATATCCCAAAAAACATTTTATTATATATTCTGATAATTAAAATTCATTTTCCTCTATTTCAAATATAACATGTCCATCTATTTCATTTTAGTTCAGAATGAGACATATTTTAGAGTACTTATGGCAATTTAATAAACTTTTATATATACACCTATAAAAGTAAGCACTTTCGTATTATGGTTTAATTATTCTAAAAAAGGGAGTTGTTGAAAGTGACAAAGAAAATCGCATTACAACTAATTGCAACTGCACTAATTGCCACCTTGGTTTTAACCATCTTAACCCCTCCTGTTTTTGCTTCTGAAAGTAATAGCACATCTACCCCAATTCCCATGATTACACTGCAGGAAGCTGAGCAAGGACATTTAGATGACGGAACTAGTTTACCAGACGAATTTATTGTCAAAGAGCCTTCTAAGGCGGTGTCCTCTACTGGTCGGCCACTTTTAAAAAGTTCCACACTTGGTTATCAAAAATGGACAAAGGTTAGTTCAACACGTCTAGCAACAGATGTTTTTCTAACTTGGCATCCATCTTTTAAAGGATATAAAAAAGGCCCTTCTGGCTACTTCTTTTCAAATTCACAAAGAGTAGGTACCAGTATCAATTTTGGATACGGGCCTGTCTCCCTATCAGTAGCTAAAGCCGGTGGTTCAGGAACATATTATGCTGCAAACAAAAATAAAAGCTCTCGTCCAGCAATTTATGGGAATAAAATCAAAGATAAGTACTCTGTAAAACATTACAATGGTGCTAATGTATATCAAAAAACTACTACAGCTTATAAAGGAAGTGTATCCGGGGTACGTATCAAAATCTTACACAAATAACAAGATGGGGGAATCCTATGAAAAGAAAAAAGTTTTGGCTAATTCTAGTTCTTTGCCCCTTGCTGATTCTTGGTGGCTACTTTGGATATAAATATGCTGAAAAACAAAAAACGCCCACAATGCTCCACGTGGCCAGCAGCAATTACGCGCTGACAGATGAGCCTAGCGACTTGGATCCAGCTTCACTGAACTTTGCAGGTAAGACAACGAAAAAAATCAATCGCTATGAAACGCCTTCTCGAAACCTAACATCGAACTTTCTGCCAAAGGGAACAAAAATTTACACGGGAGATGATGAAAATATCAGTTATTACAAAAAAGACGATCAATTCTTTGTTGCTAGGCTCATTTATTATGAAAAAAATGGGCAATTATTTACCATGAATCCCGATACTAATTAAAAACAGCCCTCGGATCATCGCCATCCGAGGGTTGTTTTTTATTCATGTACTGCCGAAGTGTTGGATTTTTTAATTCCGGGATCTGGGATGTCATATTTTTTCACTAGTCGAATCGTGCTGCCAGCAAAAATCCAGCAGATTACGAGCGACCCTACTAGCAGCCACATCAACAGGTCTGGTGAATAGTTCATGATCATTGGCGTGAATACGGAGCAGACGGCGGTCAAAATCCGTACAATGGCAATCGAAACGCCGGTGACACTGGCACGCAAATCAGGCGGATAGAATGACTGTGTCCAAATTTTATAAATCGATTCGCCGTGTAAATTATTACATGCTGAATAAATAAAGTAAGCTGCCGAAAAGACGATCCATGAGGTCCCGCCAAAGATTCCCGATACAACGAACGACAATACGCATAGGAACAGCCCTGTATGCATCATTGCATAGCGGTATTTCGTATCTGCCAGTTTCATATAAACAAAGAATAGCACTAAAATTGCTGCCAGGTTTGCAAAGAAGCCAAGTGCTGTTGAGTAAGATTGCGTACGTCCATTAATTGTCACAAGGAAATAGTTTACAAAAGATCCCCATGTATTGGCCGGAATATTCCAGAACAAATAGAATCCTGTCACGGTAATCATCGGTACGAGGAATTTTTTTGAAGAAAAGACTGCCTTGATTGAAACTTTCTGTCCTGACTGAGCCGCCAGATTTTTATGCGCGTTTTCTTCATAAAGCTCATGCTCCACTTGCCGGAATTTAGGCGAAAAGACACGTACGCACCAATTTAAAAGTGCCACCGCGGCAATCCATAGGAAAAGTACTCGCGTGCCCGTCATTCCCATCGTGGAAGTCACAAAGCCAAGCGCTTGCGATAACAGAATGCCCAGTATCCAGAAAATTTCTGTCACTGTGATCACTTTTCCATGATGCTCCGGCGCAACACGTTCCGTAATAACGGCCAAAGAGGTTGGCAAGTCCGCGCCTGAAGCCAGACCAGCAATGATCAGGCCGAGCAGCAGCATCCCCATATTGCCGGAAAATGCAATGATCACACTTCCGATTGCTACAAGTAGAATATCAATATTAAAGACACGTACACGTCCAAATTTATCCGAAAGCCGCCCGCCAAATAGCGCCCCCACTGCGACCGATAAAGTCAAAGAGGTACTAATCACACCCGTCCACCATGGATTGATGCCAAAATGATCCGACCAGATCGCCAGTGCTATGCCAGCGCTTACAAGAAGTGCGGCATCAAGATACGAAGCGATGCCGGCAACACTGGCTAAAAACCAGTCTTTGCCTGAAAGTTTATCTTTTGTATTGCCCATTTTTACTTCCTCCTTTTATGATTATAACGTGATTGTTAGTGGTTGATTTTTTGATAAAGCAAACTCTTGATCTGGCAAATGAAAGACGCCGCCATCCGCATTCGTCGTCACATTTAACATGCCGTCTGCAAATTCGATCGTGACTTCCCCCTCGCCAACAGGAAATGTACAGGACAGCTGTTCAAAAAATCCTAGCTGTGGGGCCACTTCAAATTGCTTATATCCCGGAGCTGTCGGGCGGATTCCCAGCAAATAGCGACCAATCAGATAAATCGGACTGGCTCCCCATGCGTGACAAAGGCTCTTGCCATATTTATCCCCATACATCGCATATTTGCTCGCATCTGTTTCACTCGGATCATAATATTCCCAAAAAGTAGTCGCACCTTCGTCTAGCATGCCGCCCCAGTAAGCTTTGATCTGGTCGACAACATGGGTATATTCGCCGAGTTTGGCCATCACTTCCAGCTCCCAGAATTTAAAATACGGCGTGTGGATTTCTGGCACTTGCGGATTTAGTAAAACATGCCGCTTGATTTCATCTACTTGCTTTTCATCTGCATAATCAAACAAAACCGCAAAAATATTCGCATGTTTGGTTACATGGCGTTTGCCGGATTCATAGCTGTCGATAAAGGCCTGCTTGTCTTTATCCCAATAAAACGATTGAATGTTTGTTTTCAAAATTGCCAATTTTCTTTCCAGTTCAAGGACGGGCTGGTTCAATATTTTCCGAATGGCAATCACACTTTCAAAAGCACGGGCCAGTAGCATTTGTTCTGCACACAGCGGCCCTTCGATATCGAATTCCGCCCAGTCAATATACACCCAGTCATCCTTTCGACCATAAATAAAGCCATTCTCATCTGTCTGTTCCAAGCAGTAGGCTAGGAGGGATTCCATTTTCGGATAGACTCTCTCTAGAAAATCCCGATCACCAAATGTCTGATTATAAAGTTCCAAACTAATCAGCCAATAAAGCGAGTAGTCGATGATCGTGTTGAGGTGCTGTTTGAACGGATCGCTGCCGCGCAGACCCAGAATTGTCCGCTCGACTATGGCCTTATCGGAAAAGCTGTACTGATTGATGAAATAGCTTTGATAGGCATCTCCTGACCACACCCATTTGTCACGCTTAATGCCGTCTAGAAAGAAAACGCTGCTGCAGGCGCGGAAGGTCCGCTCGGCAATTTGCCAGATCTGATCGAGCCGCTCGTCAGAACTGGTGAACCGGCTGCCCGGGCCGAAGTCTACATACTGATGGTCGGCCTGGATCGAAATGTTCTGTCGCTCTTTTGTGACACCCGGAAGGAAAATATAGCGGAACGCGCGCAGTCGGGTGGCGAAGGTCCGCTGATCAAGCCTCTCGAGCCCCACATCGTCCGGCGTCTCGACAATCTGCTTCAGATAACAGTCCGCCACATCCAGCGCTTCCGTCCGACTCTCCCCGTAACACAGCGTCACCGGTTCAAACTGATCCTTGAACTCAAGCACTGTCGCTGCCGTAATATCATAACCGAAGTCAAGCAGCAGCCCATCTTCCAGATACTCCACATCAACTGGCTGTCGCGTTTCATGCGTGTAAGGAAATTCCATCGGGTTCGCCTCACTGGAAGTAAATAACGCACTGGTTCCTACCGGCTGCCCATGTTCCACATAGTTGGAGCTGAGCCAGGAACCATCCGAGAAAATTATTTCCCCACTAACAAAAATACTAGGCAGTCCTTCCAAATGGCCGACAATCACTTCAATCGTCACTGCCCCTGCCGGACAAGCGATTTCCGTCTCGAAAGGAAACTTGTCGACCTGCTCCGTGCCGTCAGTCAAAAGCCGTTTGACCGCCACATACCCCTTTCCTTTCGCCGAAACACAGAATGTCTCCGATTCTGCCAAATCGTACGTTCTGCTGAAACGGACATTGTGATTCCAGCTGGTCGCATGCCAGTAAGCCGGCCAATCAAAGCCACGCTCTTCCCGGCTGAAATTCTGCTTCATCAGTTGATAAATTTCAAAATCGCCCGGGAACCAAATCCAGTTGCTCACTTTCCTCATCCTTTCCCATTAGTTGTTAACCGCTTACAAAAACAGTATAATCTAAATATATTCTAGTTAAAATGGTATTTATTCTTGAAAAAATGGTATTTATTCAGTTTTAGTAAAATTTTAGGAGTGTGTCCCATGAATTTATCCGAACTAGACGCCTTTTTATTCAAGCACACAGAAATCGAGCAAATCCAGCTGACAGAAAAAATGAATATCAACGAGCTGAACCTTCCTTACACCCTCCAAAAGGTGCCGCGTATCCCCAAGGAGGCTTTCTTTCTGGACGGCAATATTTTCATCAATAAGCAGCAGCGTTTTTCTTATACGCCGGCTCATACCCATGATTTTGTCGAAATCAACTATATGTACACCGGCAGCTGCACGCAAACAATCAACGGTGAAAAAATTCAACTCAAAAAGGACCACATCATCGTCATGGATAAGGATGTGGTCCAGCAAATCGATTATATTGGGGAACAGGATATTCTGATCAATATCCTCGTCCACGAAAACTTTCTTTCAACAGATATTTTATACGATTCCTTTCAGTCGCACGCCATTTTCAGTGATTTCCTGTTGCACGCCATTCGTGAAAAAGCCGTCTACAGCAATTTTCTGCTGATTGATCTATCCAGCAATGAGAGCGTGCTGGCACTGCTACGAAACATGATAGTCGAATATTTCAACCAAAATCATTTTAAACATGAAATTATCAAGCATTATTTTTCCATCTTTAGTTATGAAATTAGTCGAGAGTTGGAAAAACTCGCCTGGGAAGGCACGCAGGAAATGGATCGCGAAATGATAGAAATCATCAGTTATATTGACCAGCATTATCAGCACATCACACTCACCGATCTTGCAAAAGAGTTCAAATATAATAAAAATTACTTATCCGCTAAAATTAAGCAAGAACTTGGCAAAGGCTTTTTTGAGCTCGTCAACGAGAAGCGGCTGACCGTCGCAAAAAAACTATTAGAAGAAACGGACCGGCCAATTGCTGATATTGCTTACGAGATTGGCTATCATGATCCAAGTAATTTTTACAAGGTGTTCAAGCAAAAATACGGCCAAACACCGCTTCGTTTTCGGAAAAGCCGCTAGAAATTTTCTTTATACGTCTATTTACCTATATCAGACTATAAAATTCATTATTCGGACTGAAAGTTATGGGTATAAAGGCTCTCTATTCATGTTATAATAAACCCATGTGGAAGGCAAAGTGAATAGAGGGCGGCCAAATCCCTGATGAAGGGAGGGATGTCTATGCAAATAGAAAATCCGCTCTACAGAAAGGACTGGCCTTGTGCAAGTCGCAGAAGCTATACAACTGATGATCCGCTTCCGAAGTCTGTTGATTTCCTTGATTGGTCTCATTGTTGTATTACTTGAGCTTCATTCGAAAAACAAAAAATAGCCCCTACCAAGCTTTGCGCAACCTGGGGCTATTTCAAAACCTATGATCGCCGTCTTTTCAACGGTTCTTCTGCAAGAGGAGAGAGTCATGGACCAACATGGCTCTCTTTTCTATTCCATTATACCTACATGCCCAAATCTTGTAAAGTGCCTATTTCCCCAACGTCGAAAAATCATGATTGATTGCTTCGACAAATTGAAACTCGCCTGCTTCATAGGTAAATTTTAAAATACAGCAGTTGGAAAAGCGAATTTGCCTCACTCGTGCAAAATCCTCCCATTTCTGAATAAACATATACATGGCACCACCGTGACCGACTGCCAAAACCTGCTCGTGGTCAGCCTGTTCCATAATTTCTCTAAGCGTCGCATCTAGTCGAGCCTGCACTTCCAAACTACCTTCCCCGCCAAATTTCACAAAAGCATCTCCATAAGAAGTAGCTCCCGGCTCATTCGGCGGATTCAAATCTTCACTTTCTCCTTCAAACACGCCAAAATGCCATTCCCGCAGTCCTTTCAACCGCTTGTACGGCATGGCATTCTGCGTCACAATCTCCAAAGTATCACACGCCCGCTCCGCCGTAGAAGAATACGCATGATCGAAAGTAATCTGCTCCTTTTGAAAATATTCAGCAACCTGCTCTGCCTGGGCAATGCCAAGCTCTGTGAGCGGTGAATCGCACCAGCCCTGAATTTTGTGCCGCGCATTGAAAACCGTCTGCCCGTGCCGCATTAAGTAAAGTGTTTTCGTCATTTAAGTCATCCTTTGCCTATTTTTTCTTTACTTTAGCACTTGGAGTTAGCTCAAAGTCAAGCTTTTCTTTCACGGATTGCGCGCTGTTTGTACTTTGGCAACGTCTGAAACGCCTGCTCGTAAGCATGATCAATCAATTCGATTATCAACGGCCGGTCCTTTTCTTCCGCCAACAGCACCGATATATAGGTCTTTTTATCCATATAGTACCCCGGCAGAATATGCGGATTTACCGCGCGCAGATTTTCACTTTTTTGCGGATCACATTTTAGGGTTAAAATGGGCCGGCCTTCCTTTTCAGTACCCAGCATGCCGATCAGTTTCCCTTCCACTATTGTTAGGCGTAGCTAGTTGGTCTCGAGCAAAAACTAAAAAGAATTAACAAATAAAAAGAAGCAAAAAGTAGCGACTCCACCATTATCAAAATGGTCCTCACTCACTTTTTGCTTCTTTTCTTACTTAAAATTCTAATGAACTGAAAAGCAGTAGCCACTTTTCCCCATCATATAAAGCTGTTCCGTCCCGACCACTGATTATCATCGCTGAGCCATCTGGCGAAACGTCCATCCTTCCCCGACAAGCAAGCTCAATATCCAGCGGGAGCGGATGACGCTTGGCGTGAAAAGCATCTACCATCCTACCCTCTTCAAGTACATTTAATGTCAAACCATTCGCATACCAGAGACGTCCATCAAACCATGCACTATCTATGACTGGACCGCCGCTCAAACCGATATCCTCTGTTAAAAGTTCCCAAATATCTTTGCATCCCTTCCAAATTCGTACATTTGCCCACTGAACCGTCTCCGTCACATACACATAGCCATCCGACGCGCAGCAAACCGTCTGAAGCGAGCCATCAGTGGGAAACACACATCTTTCCCACTCATTCCCATCAAAATGATAAACCCCTCCGCCATCGCCAACAGCATACATATCCGTTTCAGAAAAGCCGTCCAAATCATGAAAAGCACTGCTGATCATTGCCCGCCAGTTTCTCGCAATAAAGTCTTCCGGAATCGGTATATTTTTGGAAAGATCTTCCCACTTTTGAAAATGGGTGCGCTGGTAGACCCGAAACGGACTGCCCACAGCATAGAGCCGGTTACCAACACGAATAAGCTTCCGACTAACGGCCAAAAGATCCGTCC
Source organism: Listeria costaricensis (assembly GCF_900183385.1). Classification (GTDB taxonomy): domain Bacteria; phylum Bacillota; class Bacilli; order Lactobacillales; family Listeriaceae; genus Listeria; species Listeria costaricensis. The sequence continues at coordinate 53,749 of NZ_FXUT01000024.1, read as the reverse complement.
CGGGAAGTGCAAGACCAATTTGTTCATCAGCTACCTCCCCGGCAGCCACCTTGTAGCTAATTGCCCGCTGCATATCCGTGCAAACAAATTCGTCCTGCAGTGTCCCTGCCAGATCTCCGCTTTGCATAAACTGCCGCACCACTCGAGGCTCCTCATCTCCGCTTTGCATAAACTGCCGCGCCACCACTCGAGGCTCCTCCCCCAGCTCAATGTGTAAAAAGCGCACCTCCACTGGATCAAATTCATCTTCCGTCTTCTCAACTAAAAGCAGACCACAACTGTTCCGATCAGCTCCGAACGCACAATCATGCACATAAAAGCCTTTGATATATTTCTCCCATAACATTTGATCAAAAATCATTTGCGCCACATCCCTATTTGTCATTTTCTAAAGCTGTATCTATCGTCTTAATTAAGCACCAGTTCTTCCAGCGCATGGGCCACTCCGGCTTCATTGTTCGTCTTGGTGATAAATTTGCCCAGCTGCTTGATATGTTCAGCCGCATTGCCCATTACAACCGGCATTCCGGCATATTCCAGCATGGAGATGTCATTTTCCGCATCACCAATTGCCATCACTTCCTCGCGGGGAATCCCAAGCGAATCGGCCAGCTGTTTGAGCGCCGTACCTTTGCTTATACCTTTGTGCAAGAATTCCAGATTGTACGGGACACTGCGCACGATATAGTATTTCTCATGCAGTTCCTCTGTCAAAGCAGCCACCACTTCATCAATTTTTTCCGGCTCATCCAGCAGCATCGCCTTGGCCACCCTGATATCGTCTGGTGCCTTGTCGACCGGCTGATAATAGAGCGGCGTTTGCAGTAGCAGGGAATCTTTGCAGGTCAAAATGGAAATTTCTTCGTGCGGTACGTACATTTTGGTAGCGTCCAGATAGGTCAGATGGGCTCCGAGTGGCGCACAGAAAGCAAAAATATCTTGGAGTGCCGCCTTATCAAGAGCCGAATCAGCCACAATTTCACCTGATTTTGTTTTCAAAACGATTGCGCCGTTCATTGTGATTGCATAATCTTCCGCATCCAGCAGACCTAGCTGTTCCAAACTATGCCGCAACCCAACCAGCGGCCGTCCAGAGCAGAGTACCACCTTTGCCCCAGCCCGTTTCGCCTCTTTAATTCGTTCAATGACCGGAACGACCAGCTCATGGGCATCATTCAGCAAGGTTCCGTCAATATCAATCGCAATCAATTTATACATGCTTCTCCTCCTCCAACATCCTCTCTATCAGTGTACTAAACTTTCCCAAAAGGAGGCAAGCTGTTCTTTGAGCTGTGTCCGGCTACGAACCACGGAAAAATGCTGCCAGTGCCGTGGAAAAAGCTCCTGATAACGCCGCTCTGTATAGCGATCATCAATTAAAAGCAGCGCGCCATGGTCTGCTTCCCCGCGAATCACACGACCGCCAGCCTGCAATACTTTATTCATGCCGGGAATTTGGTACGCATAGTGGAAGCCCTGACTGTTCAGTTCGTCATAGTAAGCTTTCACGAGTTCCTGTTCATCAGAAGGCTGCGCCAGACCAACACCAATCACCGCCACACCGATCAGCCGATCACCTTTTAGATCGACCCCCTCCGAAAAAAGACCGCCTAGAATGCCAAACCCGACAAACGTCCCCTCATTATCCGGCTGAAATTCCGCCAAAAACGCCTCTCGTTCTGCTTCACTTAGGTCCGGCGCTTGAAGAATTGTTTTCACGTCCGGCCGAAGCTCTCGAAACTGATAATAAACGTCCTCCATGTATCGATAGGACGGAAAAAAGAATAGATAATTGCCCTGCTTTGAATCCGCAAAGGCAGCGAGCGTCTCCGCCAGTTCCAGATTGCTGTGCTTGCGGGCATGATAGCGCGTACTAATATGGCTATCCACAATGATTTTCAAACGGTCGGGATGAAACGGCGAAGGAAACATCATCCGGCTGGTCTCCTCATCGTCCGCACCGCCAAGCAGTCCGGCATAATAGTCCATTGGTGAAAAAGTTGCCGAGAAAAGCACCTGCGCCTTGCCAAGCTTTAATTTTTCCTCCAAAAGCTCAGATGGGTCGAGACAAATCAGCCGTAAAACCGTATCGTCTCCCTGCGCCACCAGCGTCACAAATTTATCACTGTAGAGCTCACTGATTTTCAAAAAATGATTCGCTGCAAAAAATGTCCGCAGCACCATCTCCTGCCCCGGCGCCTCAGGATTTACCAACAGCCATTCCTTCACCGCAGCCGCAAAAACTTCCAGATCCTTTTCCACACTGTCGAACGGTTCCGCCTGACTGTAGCTACCCGCACCCGGTTCACATTTTTCGCCGACCGCTTTCATATCCTGCACCAATTTGGCAAGCGCCTTGTCGAGCTTTTTGCCCGGCCCTGCAATCTCCGCATGAAGCTCCTCCAGTTGCCGCAAAGATAAGTCCGCCGAATACATTTTCTTCGCCCGGTCGACCAGATTGTGCGCCTCGTCCACTAAAAACGTATAGTCCCCGCTTTGATCGCTAAAGAAACGGCGCAAATAGACCGTCGGATCAAAAAGATAATTATAATCGCACGTGATGACATCACAAAAAAGCGCCGCATCAAGCGACAATTCAAACGGACAAATCACATGTTTTTTGGCATAATGCTCAATCGTCTCCCGCGTGAGGGCATCTTCATTTTGAAGCAGGTCAAAAAGCGCCTCGTTCAAGCGGTCGTAGTAGCCATTGGCAAAAGGACAATGATCTGGATCACAACGTCGCTCATTCAAAAAGCAGATTTTATCCTTGGCAACAAGCGTTACCGTTTTGGCTCGTAAGCCGCGACGCCTCAATTCTTCCAAAGCATCTTCAGCCACTTGGCGCGTGATCGTTTTGGCCGTCAGATAGAAAATTTTATCTGTTTTTGCTTCTCCCATTGCTTTAAAGGCTGGAAAAAGTGTCGACATGGTTTTCCCAATCCCAGTTGGCGCCTCCGCAAAAAGCCGGCTGCCCTGTTCCACCGTCCGATAGACAGCAATCGAGAGCTCCCGCTGCCCTTTTCGATAGCCATCATAGGGAAATGTCAATTCATTCAGCGACTGATCGCGCCGCTCCTGCCAATTCGTCATAAACTGGGCAAAAACCAGATATTTATCAAGCAGAGAATCAAAATAGCCCTGCAATTCCTCGTACGTATAATGCCGCTCAAAAGTCGTAACCATCTCTTCTGTGATGTGATAATAGCGCAGCTGCACGTCCATGGCGTCCCGGTCCTCCTGATCCGCATAAATATACGCATAGATGACTGCCTGCGCCCAGTGCACCTCATAGCCGTCCCCTTCGATCTCCCCATACGGCCGCATCGTGCTTTTGATTTCATCAATTTTATTCCCATCGACGATTCCATCTGCCCGGCCATCAATCACGAACTGCAACCCGTCCCGTTCAAGCTCAATCTTAAGTGACACCTCGGCCTCGTAGTCATCCCCTTCAAGCTTTTGCAGCTGTCGATGAATTTTAGCCCCCAGAAGCGCACGGTCAGGCGTAACAAGACGACTATCGATGCTCCCTGATTGAAAAACAAATTCTGCCAGTCGCCGAACCGAAATCTGAATCTTTTTCATAACTTACGCTCCTTCATCAATCCATCACGAACATTCGTTCCATCTTTCTATTATAAACGAAACCAGCCAATTCTCCCAGCATTAAAAATCGAAAACCATTTGGAACACCACGAAAAAAACCTACCACCAGGCAACAGCCATTTTAAAAATGGCGCTACTACCTGATCATAGGTTCTACAATTTAATTTTATTCATCTGCTCAAGGTGCATCTTCCAACTGCCAGTGGAACGTCGTCGAATAGGTTTCTGCTTTCGCCCCACTCAAATTAGCTTTGAGCAAAATTCCTTCGTTTGATCCCCATTCAATCTTGAAGACATCCCCTGTACGTGTGGCGGTCTTGTCACTTCCAACTAATACAGCCTGATTGGGTTGCAGCACCGTATCCTGCCCATTCTTATCACGATAGACAAGCGCATTATTCAGCGTCTCACCGCTCGTTTCAGAAGTGAGTGGCTCTGTAATGCTCATCTTCAACTGCCAATGAGCGTCTGCTGCTCGCGTATCACGAATGGTGATCGTATAGGGGCTGGTTTCATCACGTGTAATCAGCGTCTCTTTTGACTGCAGCTCAGAGGTTTTGAACGTGATATCTTCCGGCGATTGCTCCATATCTAAAGTGTAAGGAACCACATGAACCTTCACCTCTTTTGTTTGTTCCCCGGTATCTGAAACAGCTTTGACTTCCACCGTATAGTCGCCCGGGGCGTCCATTTGAACAACGGAATCAAAATCACTCGTTAATGTGGCATTGGGATCCGTTTCCGCATGGATGTCCTGCAAAAATTGCTCACTGCTCTGCGTGGTTCCTTGTACATAAGTTATTTCGTCATCACATGTAAGCGTTGGCCCCTTTTCTACTATATGGACGGTGACCTTAGTCTCGGCGTTCATATTCGAATATGGGCTGCTAGAACGAATGGATACGGTATAATCCCCTACCGTATCCCATTTCACTGCTGTCGAGACATCGGTTTCCAGCGTGCACCCTTCATCGGTTGTTGCATGCACATCTTGCAAAAATTGTTCCGATGAAACCGTACTGTCTACAGGATAGGTAATTTCATTATCCGCTGTTAATGTAGGCGGCGTACAATCAGCAAACACGCGATAGGCACCATTAAAAGCATACTGACTAGGATCACCAAATTCCATATATACAAAAATCTGATTACTTGTATCTGTTGGTGTAAACATACTTTTCGGCCAAACAACATAGCTTTTTCCATCTGTATCTTTTTGGACAACAGCGCCCGCTGGTGACGTGTACCGCGGCGAGATTGGCTGACCATCTAAACCGATCGGACACGGCACCTTAATCGTGTCTTCAGAAGTTGCAGTAAACTCTGTAGATGTAATTTGCTGTTGATTCAATGTTAAGTTTTTGCTGTTAAAACCTGATAGTGGAGAGACATCCGAAATCTGATTCCTAGATACGTCTATTTTCATATTAGGTTGATAATTGGCGAGATTGCTTAAGGGAGAGACATCTGTAATCTTATTATCATCCAATGTGAGCGTCGTTAAATGCGTCAAATTTTTCAGCGCTGAAATATCCGAAACCTGACAATTACCAAGGTCTATGTATTCAAGATTCGTTAAATTGGCAAGAGGGGTTATATCTGAAATCTTTTTTCCGCTTCTCAACATTAGTCTCTTTAATTGCGTCAATGAACTAAGTGGTGTCAGATCTGATATACCTGAGTTTACACATGAAAAAGAGGTCAGGTTGGTAAGATATTCCATTCCTTCGAGATTTGTTACCACCATAGAAGTTATTGATAAAGAGGTCACTTTATTTAAATCCTCTTGTGTCACAATATCTGTCACTTCTTTCCCTGCAGCTTCGGCAACATGCTTCGCTAACACCTGGTCAGGAAAAATCTGTAGATAGGTCTGCCCGTCCGGTACACTTTGAAGCGTTTGGTTAGACACTTCTTCACCGTTTACAGTTTGCTCATTGCTTGGAATCCCTTCTTCCGCAAACGAAGACATACTAAGTGCTATTAGAAAAAACAAAACTAGTATGGTAACAGTTTTTTTCACCTTAATCCTCCTAATTTATTTCTAAATATGTATTCCTAATAATTAATTTTACTAAGGACACCACTAAATGAGGAGGGGGAGACCCATAAATATCTATCGTCTGCAACCATGTTCTTTTTTTTGACACATTTTACCAAAACCATTGCTACTAAAAAGGTTCCATTGTTTATTCAGTAGATTTCAAAGTACTAGATTTAAACCTTCGTCCCACTATTCGCCCTGTAAAAAAGTCTAATTTTTGAACAAACCCAGAGAAAACGACTGCCATTTTAGTCATTTATTGTCGTTATATGTATGTTTTTCTATTCATCTCAAAAAAATAACTCTTTATAGAAACTAAATATAAGAATTTTCCACTGCTACTCAACTACTCCATATAGAGACATGTATTTCTCCTTCATCGGCTGGTATTTCTCAACCAATTGCATAGCGGGGATAAGCGGACAAGCCTCCATAGATTAACCATAGAAACTTCCTCATCCGTTATCCCCGCGTAAAATGACTATTTCATCGTCCTTCAAATGACCTTTCTAATGTTGTCGATCCTTCTCGCCTTGAGTTTGTCAGTTCATTTATTCTGGAACATTTGCCAACGTCCAAATTAATGAGGTCTGATACGTTTGATTTTTGGATATTCCACTTGGAACCAGTAATGTTACCTGTTCAAAATTTGTTGACCAGATGCCACTTCCTTGTCCTGCCGATGCAGTCATCACTTCATAATTACAATTGAACTGGGTGATCTCAAATGACCGTTGTACAGGAGAGGCGGCGTGGTTATCAGTACGCGTAAGTGGCGACTTGCTGTCAGCATCAAATTTCAATTTGGCCCCTCTTAGCTCGCTCTGATCTGCTCCCTTAAACTGAGCCGGCTGTTTGACCATAATCTTCCAACCCGCCTGTTTATCTGTATGATCCGCCATTTGCACACACGGCTTCATTTTACTTTGACCAAAATACACATCTTTTGCATTATAGGCATGTTTATCCAGAGCATCACTGCCAAAATCGATCGTACTAGCATATGTCAGCGCCATGTTCGCCGGTCTGGGATTCAGATTATCCTTATCATCCGGCTCACGATCCCCGCCGTCTGGATCAACAGTCCGGTCATTGATAATCGTCGCAGTTACTTGGGTAGTAAGCGGCGCCGTTTCATCCGCTAAAGTGATTGTAACCTTGACTTTTCCAGCTGCACGCATTCGATTGATTGGCGTTGGGTCTCCGCTGATCTTTTCAGTCGGAAGCTGCTCCCCCTTGCTGTATTGATAGGCGGCTGCTTTTGAATATGTTTTCACATCTGCCGAGCTAAAGGTAAAGGCTTCTCGATAATTGAGGGAGAAATCCCCTGCAAAAAGAATCTTGTCGTGCTCTTCATCGACAACCGTATGCTCATCTGTCACATAGACCAAAATGCTCTTCGTAACGCTTCTTCCCTCTTTCGTGACCCTGAAAGTAAGCGGAAAGGCCCCGCCCTGTTTTGCCTGCTGAATAGCGCGCAACTCCGCCTGATCCGTCTGAATATCGGCCGCTTTGAAGAATGTCCCGTTAGCCATATCCCAAGCAAGCAGCTTGCCGTGATCTGCATCTTTGCTCATTTCCTCCGTTAGATTGGGCGCACTCGCAAGATCAATATCAAAAGGATGCCCATCCATCGCCAATTTGTTTTCGGCATCTGTTTGTGTGGAATCGTTTATCACGTTAACAATCTTAGAACTAGCTGTTGTCTGCATGGAGGCATCTGTAATAAAATAGGTGACCCGGTTGGGACCGATCTTCTCCTTATTCAAGCCGAGTGCAGCCCAGTCATAGGCCAGCTGATCATTTAACGGATTGCGATTGATGCGACCATTGAGCCATTCCTGACTATGATTGCCTCTATTCGTTGCCAAATCAAATACATCCGTTACTTCCACATCTTTTAATAAAGCCGCATCCCAATCCGTCACAGTATCTTTGTTGATGACAGCCGGTCCCCCTACACGAATCGCCGGTGCATAATCATTGACCACCTGCATCGAGCCAAAATAGGCATTCCCCAATCGACCTGCGCTTAGTGCCGCCTGATTTTGCCAGCCATCTGCAGGCATGGGGCTAAAATCTGTCGCCGTTGTAGACCCGCCTACAAAAATCATTCCATCTGCTTTCGGAATGCTGATCGTCTGGTCAATGCTGCCATTCACATTGGTTATACTCGCATTCTTCAAAGAAAAATCCTGATTCAGCATCCCGGTAATGGCACCTTCTGTACGCGCCTTCCCATACCCGGCAAATATTCCTTCTGCCGACGCAATCGAGCCATAGAACGTATACGCATGATCCGCCCCGGCCTGCGGAATGATTTGAATATTCGTCCCAAAAGGAAAGGTTTGGCAAATGGTCACGTCACCACTCGTCATGTCTAATTTTTTCAGAAATGCTTGCCCTGCTTGCGGATCATTTTCAAGATAGTAATACTCATTGCCATTTGAAAGGCGTTTCTGCACGATCGGCTCTGAATTTTTATACGCGAGTGTGGCTGTTTTCAATATGCGGCCGTTTTCATCCCACAACATCACCGCATAGCCATTTTCAACCCCACTAGAAAGCGGATTGTAGGTTCGCAGGATGCCGGCGATTCTGCCAGTCGCATTGTCGTACAGAGAAGCACGTCCCAACAGCTGCTGCCAATCAGGACTTTTTGCACCCGGCGAAATGGCTGCAAAAGTAGGGACATCAAGGGAACGCTGCTTTTCATACTTTGCTGCATCGCCAATGGTAAACACTTCAATACTGTCTTTATTTTTTGTCCCCTCATAAATAAAGCCGGCTTGAACAATCTCTTTGGAAGTCGGCAAATAGTCGACCTGCTCCACAAATTGCTGCGGAGAAAAGCGCTCTTTGGAGATTTCATAATAGGTCATATTCAGTGAAGCATCCACTAGAATCCCCCTGTTTTTACTGGCTGACTCTCCCGGCTTCTGTCCCGAATAGTAAAGCATCACTTGGTTAGACGCCACTTTTTTCCCCGTGTAGTACCTTGAATACGCACCAAAATCTCCGGAGGTTCTGGTAAAATCAACCGCCAGTCCCTCTGTGCCTTTAGGAATCGATTTACTTTTAAGAATGCGTCCGTTTTGGTCTGTTTTCACAACAAAATTTGTGGCAATCCGGTACGGTTTGGAGGGAGCCTTGATATTATCCACCTCTAGCACCAGCAAATAGGTTCCATCATTTAGTGGAAACGCCTCTTTAACCGTACTGTAGATCGGCACACTGAAGGAATTTAATTCCCGCTTCTCTAAATTAGGCTTATAAAGATCATTTTGTACAAACCCTTTTGGCATGGTTTCAATAGCTGCATGACTATCAGCCGGGATATTAAATGCATCTCTTCCTCCCTGATTAATGACAATCGGCAAATCCGCCGCCTGAGCCGCTAGAGATTCGATCCCTTTTTTCGGACTGATTTGAATATTGGCTAAAATAATGATAGCCACCACAAAAAAACAAACAATTTTCTTCATTGTCCGACTCCCCTTTCTGATTGATTGGATTACTTGAAGAAGTCGCACACCAGCAACGTGAACGGCTTTTACAAAAATGATTTATTTGAAAAATCAATCAATTGTATGCGATTTTTCTAAAAATAGATGAGTGCGTGATTTTAAGTAGGATAAAAATCGTGGAGTGTTAAAAAGATCACTTGCGAAGAGGGCTCGATGGCTGACTGAATAAAAAACAGCCACAGGACCACAAACAAATTTTATCACTTAGGTCTAGACTTGTCTTAAAAAATGAAAAATTTTTATTTTAATTGTGACTAAAACGTGAACTAGAATACATTGTTGAATTACTGCCTCTCTATTCGTCTTTCAGGAATTATCTGTATTTTATATAGCGGGCGGATAATCAAGCCATCAAAAAAAGCAGGCTTTCTTTAAAAGTCTGCAGCGCGCTCCAAAAAATCGAACTTTGGAGGCGCACTGCAGTCGCTGCCTGCTTTCATTATTATTCATCTTGTGTCATTTGATAGGTGTAGCTGGAAGGATACAGGCTGAGTCGTTCAGCTCGATACGCCCAAGCAGATTCCGGGAAGTTCGTCAGATTCATTTCAAAGACAATGTTTCCATCCTTGTCCACTTCAAAGACGCTACTTTCCGTGCCGTCATGGCGATGCCCAAAGTCGACCAGATAGTTCCCGGTCGTTTCCATGTAACGTGCACTGCCGACAATTTCCGTCCAGTAATCCTCGCCTAAATCCTTACCGAACGAGAACACTTCTTCCACGGTTTTGTCTTTCTCATTGATTCGATATTGAACGGCTTCACTGTATTTACCCGATTCCTCTTCGTCACCGCGCGATACCACAATATTATTATCATAGAGCAGAATATCGATCGTATCCGAATTGTTGTCCTGATCTGGTAAAATTTCTACCGCATGCTGACCAGCTGGATATTTGAAATCATCTCCGGTTGGCTCAAGCAGATATTTCTGATAGGAATCCGGCCAGCCTTCTTTGTCAGACAGAATCCATTTAATATCCGTCGTCTCATAGTCAAGTTTCATAATGGTATCCTGATTACGACTGGAAATCACAATGCTGTCATCACTTTCGTCGTACCAGATTGCATTTTGGTGGAACCAGTCGACTTTCCCGTCAGACCGCGCTTTATAATCTCGATAGAAGCTTTTCGGCAAAATGTCCTTCAAGTCGATCGTTTTGACAATCTCACCTGTTTGCCGGTCGATTTCAATCATGGTGTCTTCCATGTATTTACTGCCATCGTTAATTGTCAGCAGCAGATTCCCGGACGGAAGCTCAATCGCATCATGGTGAATGGCCGATTTGGATGATGACCCTGCCACCTCACTCTCCGGATCGCTTGTCATCGAATACGCATGATAAATTTTTCCCAAGTAGTCGGTTTCAAGAAGTAGCGAATATGTATCATCGTCATTATCATATTTCGTCAAATAAAGCAGATGTCCATTTTCCAATTCTTTAAAAACATGACTGTTATACTTCGTTGAATACCAGCGCACGTCACCGTTTGAATCTACACCATAGGCATATTTTGTGCTTGGCGTCATAAAGGTCAGCTGATTGCCCGTCTGTTCCATTTTCTGGGCGTCACTTTCCACAACCTCAATGTCCGGCATGTCATCCGGCAATTTATCTGTTTGAATCGTCACTGTTTTTTCACTCACATCGCCGTCTTGTGTCACTGCAATGATTTTTACTGTATTTGCTGTATCTGCATAAAGCCCCAAAACGGGTACTTCATGATGGGTTGTATAGGTATCATTCACTTCAGAGCGGATGGTCGTATCGCTTGATTTCCCTTCAACTTCAACGGAAATCTTGGTCTTTTCATCCGTATCAAATAATATAAGTGCTGATAATGGACTCGTTCCATATGGGTTTAGTTTGACATATGGATCCTCAAATGTGCTGTCCTGGCTATCTTCAGTTAGTTGCTTCTCGATTTTCGTCTGCTCATCAACAAGATTCGTGTCGATCATATAATCAGTAGGATCGGATGTTTCTTGTTTTTTCTGATAGAAATAATAGCCTAGCCCCCCGGCAATCGCAATGATGAGAATCATAATGATGATGGATATAAGTACTTTCCTCTTCGATTTTATTTTCACCTTGAAACTCCTTTCACATTCTACATTCAGTCTAGCAGTAAAGTTTGAAAAAACTATGAACAGGATGCAAACTAAATGTAAAAATAATCTTATACTTATTACGCACTCATTGCACGCAAATCTCTGCAATGTTAACATGTTTTAAAATTACAGAAAATTCAACCTTCACCCTCACAACACCTGAAATACGTGTTTATCAGTCAAATGCCATCTTACTCAAAAGTTTAATTTTCAGTTTGATTACATTACCCTTTAAAATATACAAAAAAACTACTATTTGGCGATTTTCATTACCAATTAGCAGTTTTAATGAGTAATAATTATTTTATTGACTTTTTTTCTTCAAACTTATCCTCAAATTTGAAATCCGGTTTAATTTCCCATGAATATTTCTAGCGCAGGCCGTCCACAGAGAAATTGCCCTTTTAGCATGGAGGGGCGCGCTTTTTTATTTAGGTTTCAAATACAGCATTCCACAACAATCCTCAGAAAGGAAGGCGGGTTGCCAACCTGACAGTTTAAGGAGGCTGCTTCTTGGTGCGGGACGCCGCCGAATCATTTTGAACAGTTGCAGACTTTTAGGGATTAATGTATTCTTTTCAACCCCATATAATTTCCTGCAAACCTGCTTCCGCCAAATACCGATTGATCTGACTGAACGGCTTGCTGCCAAAGAAGCCATTATAGGCTGACAGCGGACTTGGATGCACACTTTTGATGATTTTATGTTTGGGATTTGTGATCAGTGCTTCTTTTTTCTGTGCATGACCGCCCCATAAAACAAAAATCACCTGTTCCTCTTTTTTATTCAGCTGCTCGATCACTTCATTCGTAAAGTTCTCCCAGCCTTTTTTCTGATGGGAGGCGGCCTTTTTGGCTTCAACTGTCAACACGGTATTGAGTAGCAGTACGCCTTGTTCCGCCCAGTCCGTCAAATCCCGCTCGGTCCGTACAACACCGACGTCGCTCTCTAATTCTTTAAAGATATTCCGTAAAGACGGGGGAAATTTGGCATCCGCTGAAGCAACGGAAAAACTCAAACCGTGCGCCTGATTTGGCCCATGATAGGGATCCTGACCAAGAATGACTACTTTTGTATCGGCAAAGCTCGTCGTATTAAGCGCATTATACACTTTGTCCTCTGGGGGATAAATGTCTTTTTCCGCGTATTCTTTATGAACAAAATCCATTAATTCTTGAAAATAAGGTTTTTGCTGCTCGCCTGCAAGTAAATGATTCCAGTCGCTCGTAATTGTCTGCATGTTGGCTCCTCCTCTTTCTCTCTATTTTCTATTATATCCTAGCCAATTTGTATGCGGCAACCTAAAAAACGACAGGCGCTCGGGACGCCTATCGCTTCTTCACACTATCCCGCTCAATGAGTGAAACGGGCAGGACTTCTTCTTTAAATGAATAACTTTTTTCCTGAATCATTTCTCGCAAATGTTCCACGGTTTTCGCTGCGATTTGCGGGATTGGCTGGCGAATCGTGGTCAGTTTCGGTTGGACAATGTCGGCAAACGTAATATCATCATAGCCGATGATCGACAGGTCGTCCGGGATGCGGATGCCGCTCGACACGGCCTGGTCATAAAGCCCGACCGCAATCATGTCATTACTGCAAAATACGGCGGTCACATCGGCTTCAAACACCTGCTGCGCGATCAGTTGGCCACCTTTACGGGTCAAATCTGTTCGGAAACCGGTCACCGTGCCGCCTGCTTTTTCGATGGTCTCCTTGTAGCCGCGGTACCGCTCGCCAATATTGGCAAACTCGGCCTGGCTGCCAATGAAAGCCGTCTTGGTATGGCCGTTTGTAAGGAGATGCTTAGCGGCTATTTTTCCGCCGGCCAGATCGTCGACGTGGATGGAATAGTCGGAAAGCGCGTACCGGTTGTCGAGGATTAGAAACGGGATGCCGCGCAGTTTCAATTCATCAAACATGGTGGTCTCCAGGCTGGTCAGGCCGCAGATGATCAAGCCGTCCACAGAACGGGAAATCAGCTCCTCCACATAGCGCATTTCTCGCTCGGGCTCTTCGCAGGAGTTGCAAAGAAAGGTGATATAGCCCGCCTGATTGAGACTATTTTCCAGTTCCTTGGCCAGCTCGGCAAAGAAAGGATTCGTGATGTCCGGAACCAAGAGACCAATCGTATGACTCTCAGAAGAAACGAGACTGCGCGCCGTATAATTGGGCTTATAATCCAAGTCCTGAATCGCATCGAACACTTTCTGCTTGGTTTTTTGTGTGATATGTCCCGCTTTATTATTCACGACCATCGAAACTGTCGCAATGGAAACGCCGGCCCGTTTGGCGACATCTTTTATCGTAGCTCCCACTTTTACCCCTCCGCACGAATTGCTGTGATACTACCATTCTAGCAAAAATGGGATAGCCGCGCCAATGATTGTTTGCAGGCTAGAAGTTGCTCCTCTACAGGACCCGAAGAATTATTTCTCCCTCCTATACGCCTAATTTGGTGAAAAGCGCGCAAAAATCCATCCAGTTTACTAGAATTTCTTATAGAAGTAGGCATTTTCCTACATCGATTGCGTAACTTCATCAGCGTAAGGGATGGATGATTGGGCACCAAATCGTTGAACGGCAAGGGCCGATGCACAGGTAGCATATTCAATGGCCTCTTTTAAGTTGGAATAGTCTTTTTTTAATACAGCTGCAAGGGCCCCAATAAAGGTATCCCCCGCAGCAGTTGTGTCGACTGGTTTGACAACTCGAGCGGGCACCCGGCCAGTTTTTGTCCCTTTTAAAAAGTAGGAGCCTTTGTTGCCTAAGGTTATGATCACTAACTCGGCACCCAAGTCTTGTATTTTTTTACTCGCTTGATAGAGTTCCTGTTCACCCTTGATGTCAATTCCTGTAATCATTTCCGCCTCACTTTTATTGGGAATGAAGATGTCTGTATTGAGCAGAAGTGTCTCCGGGATATTTTTCATGGCAGGGGCGGGATTTAAAATCGTCTTCACACCCAGCCCCTTTGCCAGTTCAAACGCCTTCGTAATGGCCTCTAAATTAATTTCAAATTGCGAAATGAGAAAATCACTCTTTTCAAGAAAACGGACGATCTGCTCCGTCTTTTCAATCACAATTTGATGATTAGCACCTGAATGAATGACTATACTATTTTCAGCCTGATCATCTACCATTACGATCGCTGAACCCGTTTTTTCTTTTTCCAGAATGCGAATCCCTGAAATATCCACACCATCTTGGCTCAATAAATCGACGAGCAGTTTTCCCGCTTCATCATTTCCCACCGCGCCGATAAAGGATGTCTCCGCACGATTCCTACGTGCCGCAATGGCTTGATTGGCTCCTTTTCCGCCGCCATTACTAAAGGCCTCATAGGAATGCACCGTTTCGCCCGGCTTTGGTAATTGATTCATTCTTAGTGTGGTATCTAAATTTATGCTACCTAGTATGGTCACTTTATTCATAATTCTTCCCTCTCATTTATATTCAATGATTCATCTTCCCACTAACTCCTCAATCATTGAAATATTTCATTGTGTCCATAACTAATTCTCTAAATCTTGGTAAATCCACCTCGAATCCTACTGAAACATTTTTTTCTCTGCCCAGCACATTATCATAGTCGACAACTGTGCTCCCTAGCGATAAATTTTCGCCCGTTTCCACTTGTACATTCATTGGATAGACTTTAAAAAGTGTTGGGTCAATCACATATGCAACGGCACAGGGATCATGCATGTGAATGCCTTCCACATGATTTTCATCCGCCCAAAATGGAACCGTCGTTGTCAGATGGAAAAAGTCTAGCAAATCCGCCATCGTCACCGCAACTTGATTGCCGATTTCCCGAATTTCTTGAATGTCGCGTTCAAATAATTGCGCTTTTAGTGTCACGTCCAGTCCAAACATGGCGACCGACACGCCCGATTTAACGACAATATCCGCAGCTTCCGGGTCGACATAGATGTTGAACTCTGCGTGCGGTGAATAATTCCCACCAAAGCAGGCGCCTCCCATGAAGGAAATCTGCTCAATTTTCTCCTTCAGCTCTGGATGCGACAGAAGGAAAATGGCGATGTTTGTCAATGGACCAGTGGCAATCAATGTCACTTTTTCTTCTGAATTCCGCAAAATATCCGCGATTAAATCATTGGCTGAAATTTGTCGAGCGGCTACAGAAGGTTCCGGCAATTCCGCACCGTCCAGCCCCGTTTCCCCGTGCACCTCTTCCGCTATAATTAGCTCTCGACGAAGTGGCTTACTGGCCCCCATCGCCACAGGTATCTCTTCTTTTTTCGCCAGTGCAAGTAACTTTCGCGCATTGGCAAACGTTTTTTCAGGTTTTTGATTGCCAGCCGATGTGGTGACCGCTAGTAAATCAATTTTCTCAGAAGCAATCGCCATTAGCAATGCCATAGCATCATCGTGCCCGGGATCACAGTCTAAAATTACTTTTTTCATGATTATTTACCTCCAATTTCTTTTTTATGACTAAAATTTTCAACCAATTGCGTCCGAATAGTGCAATGCATGCCCTAGTGATTTTCCCATCCTGTCATTATGCCGAAAATCACTAGGGTGTTCTTCTATAATTTATCGTTTAATGGAGTTGGCATATCTGTAAATCATTTTCTTGGTGAAAATAAAGATGATAAGTGCAGATAGAACGATTGCTCCGCCAATTAAGAATACGTTGGAATAGGTGGAAGCGGCTCCTGCATCTACACCTGTAATACTTCCGCCAGACAAAGCACCCGAAGAGAACATGCTACCGAATACTGCTACCCCGACAGAGCCCGTAATCGCCTGCACCAAATCATTGGCACCGAGCACGCGTCCGGATTCTTCTGGTGGAACTGTAAGTGTTGCGGTATCTACAATCGGTGAGTAGAAGAAAGAAGTCCCAAAATAGTAGATGCATGGCGCAATTCCTAGTGCCGCTACAGCTCCATAAGGAATCGCAAAGGCTATCGCTACAAGTCCCAGTCCCATAAAGGCTAAGGCCATGATGATAGCCGCAGAGCGACCAATCCGCTTAACAACCGGACCGCAGACAAAGCCGAGTACAGCTGCTAATAGAATCGACCAAACCAATAGATTGGAGACCTCTGCTGAATTCATATGGAACACATTTAGTCCGATTGCATTTACGCCGGCATTTAATGTGTAGCTGAAGAAGTAACCGATAAAAATAACTGACATTGTGGCAATAAAGGCAGGATTTTTAAAGAACTCTGGTGTGATAAAAGGATTTTTAGCTTTATTGATATAAACAATGAACAGGATAAGTGTGATCACAGAAGAAATGGCCCAGAAAGCATTCATATCCGTAAAGAACATTGTGACAGCACCGGCGAATGCCCCAATCAATGCGAAACCAGCCCAGTCAATATTTGCCCCTTCCACTTTGACATCTGGAAGATTTTTGATCAGTGATGGCAGGAAGAATACGGAGACGATCGGAGCTGCAAATAGCCACCGCCAGTCGATCTGCGCCACATAGCCGGCAGCAACGACACCCAGCGCTGCCGAAAAACGGAAGACTGCAACAAATATTCCATAATAGATCACTCGATTTTCTTTTGCAATATATTTAGAAACCAGTACGAGGAAAACCGACCCGGCCACTTGTCCACCGGCAGCTTGCAGAACCCGCGCGATGATGACCACCCAGATGTTCATCGGTCCAAAAAGAAAGCCGATGACAGAGCCGACCACAAAAATCACAACGCCTAGAACGGTCATTTTCTTGAGTGACACAAAGTCGCCTAGTGAACCATAGATGACACAGACAATCCCCAAGATGATTCCCGGAATCGACGTAATCAAGGAAGCCAAACTAGCGGAACCAAGCTGATCCCCAATGTTTACAAAAATCATGCCAAATGCCTGCTGTTCCAAAATACCAAAAGTAAAAATCAATAAAATTAAAGGAATCGCTTTTTTAGCCATCTTATTCATTTTTTCAAATTCTGCGGACCCTTCTTCTGGAACGGGCACGCCAATGACTTGACCTTGCTTTTCAGTATTTGCCATTATATTTCTCTCCTTGTTATATATTTTCGCAAGACTTTGATTTCCATTTTCCAGCTGCTGATCTAACTCCCCAGGCTTGCCGCTGCATCAGCCTTATTTTCTCTCCACCTCAAATCTTTTGATAAATTCATCAGCATCAAACACTAACTGATCAAAGCCTAACGCTTGTCCTAACCTTGTAATGGGTGGTGCCGACACATAGCTGCTACTCAATTTCTCAGTTTCTTTAAATACTTCTTCTCTTGTGCCATCTAAAATCACACTTCCTTTCCTCAAAACAATCATTCTTTTAAAATTCTCTGCGACAAACTTCATATCATGTGAAATGGTTATGCAAAGAATGTTTTGCTGCTCCAATTCGCGAATAATCCTTTTTAAACGCTTGTTTCCTTCCACATCCTGCCCACACGTCGGTTCATCAAAAATGACGATTTTGGGCTTCATCATCAGCACGGAGCCGATCGTACAAAACTTCTTTTCAACCGCCGACAGGTCAAAAGGGTGCACAGAAAGCTGCTCACTTAATCCCACTAATTCAGCCACCCAGTCCATTCGATCGGCCATTTCTTTTTTAGACATCTTAATTTGCTTGGGACCAAACTCAAATTCTTTTTTCACCGTCTCTAGAAAAAGTTGGTTGTCCGGATTTTGAAACACATAGCCGACCGTTTTAGCCCATTCTGCTGTTTGCCGAGATTGAATGGGGATGCCTTCGATGAATATTTCTCCAGACGTTGGCTTCAATAAGCCGTTCAAATGCTTAACGGTGGTAGTCTTCCCCGCCCCATTTTGCCCGATAATGGCAACAGGCTCTGTCGTCTCCAAAGAAAAGCTGATCCCGCATAAAGCCTCTTCACCGGACGGATATTCATAGCGCACGTCCCGCATTTCAACAATCATAAAATTCCAACTCCCTCACCATTTTGAGCGCCTCAGATTCTGTTAAAGCAATCTCACCCTTCCAGTAACCTTTTTCCTTCAAAGCATAGCTAAGTTTCACAAAATCAGGTAGTTCAATTTGGTAGCGGTCTGCATTTTCTTGTGTGAATATTTCCCTAGGCGTCCCAATTCCGCACACTCTTCCCTCATTCATAATCATCACCCGGTCTGCATATTCAGCCACCCGCTCCATAGAGTGATCCACCATAATGACACTAATCCCCTGCGCATTCAGTTTTTTGACCACCTGCATCAGTTCATCGCTACCCATCGGATCGAGCTGAGCTGTACATTCATCCAAAATCAATATCTGCGGATCAAGTATGTATGTCGAACCGAATGCCACGCGCTGCACCTGCCCGCCCGAGAGATCCAATGAATTTTTCTCCAGCAGCGCCTCTATATGTACTTTCTGGGCTACATCTGCAATCTTCACGAGCATTTCCTCCCGCGAAACGCCTCGATTCCCCAAACCATAAGCCAGCTCCTCAGCTACCGTTTCCGTTGTATATGAAAGTTGATTAAACGGATTTTGAAAAACCAGACCGACAGCAGTGGATAAGTGCCCTGTATCAGCTTCGTCCACATCCATTCCCTGCACCAACACCTGCCCTGTTTTTGCGCCCACAAAGAAATGTGGAATAAGCCCTACAAGCGCATTGCAAAGAGTCGTTTTCCCGGCAGAGCTAGGTCCAATAATACTGAAAAATTCGCCTTTCTCTACATGAAAACTAACATCCGTTAAACTCGCTTTATCACTTTGGTTATATCGATATGATAGGTTTCGTACTTCCAACACCTTTTCCAAAGCTTCACCTTCCTCCCTACAAAAAGTTAGACTGCAACAAGCTTGCGGACACTAAGTGCCAAATAAAGCAAATAACGCTACCCCGATAAAAGCCCCGAGTAAAATGATTCGGATAGCATAATCCAGCATGGTCGTCTCTACCTGTGTCAACGAAGTCACTTTTACATCTTTGAGGCCGAACCCTCTTGTCTCTAGCGCCATTCCACGTTCTTGCGCATCGATAAGCGAACTCAAAATGACTGGCCCGATCAGTGGAAGAAAAGTCTTAAACCGGTGAATAATATTTCCCGCAAGACTAACTCCGCGAGATTCTTGTGCTTCTTTGATACTCTTCATTCTGCGGTTCATTTGAGGCACCACGTTTAAACTGGCCAGCACCAGATAGCCGATTTTCGCATTTAATCCGCTTTCAATAAGTGCGGCAACCAATTTCGATGTTTTAGTCGTTTGGTTCATAAGAAAAAACGCCGCTACAAAGACTAACAAGGCGCTGACTAATTTGAGCGCATACATGGTTCCTTCCAGCCCCAATTGAGCAAATCCCAAATCCAGAAGAACCGTCTTGTTCTTGGTGCTGTAGAATCCTTGAATAAAAACAAGCATCAAAGTCAGCGGAATCCCAAAACCGAATATCAATTTATAAAATACAGCCGAAAGTTTCACAATCATCGCCATAATCATTAAAGCTAGTAAAATGCCAAAACCCAACCATGGACTTGGAAACATCAGCGAGATAACACCTAAAACTAGAACAGCCAATAATTTCGTAAGCGGATTCAAATTAATGATTCCTTTAGCAACCCTCTCCATTTGCACGCTCATTCCTTTCACCAATATTCAAGGTTCGATTTTAGAGGGATAAGTACCACCGTCACCTTATCAAACTTCATTTGAATCAAGTGGCGCATATTGTGAAATAAATCGTTTGGGAATTTTTTTGTACAGAGAATAAGCAATTAAAAACACAATGCCTTTGTCAAATAAATTTTCAATCATTGATACGGAAAATACTGAAAGAACAATTTCCCTTGTAGCAGCTATTAAAGCCACCGTGGCGAGCGAACTGGTATTGATGCCCGTTGCCCCGCCATAGACAAAAATGGTGATCAAGGATGCTACAATCGTATTCGTCAATGTGCAAGCCAGCCAAATGATGACCGCTCCCCACCAGTTCTTGAACAGGCCGAATTTAACCAGATAGCCTGTAACCAGTCCACATAGAACGCTTACAATTGCATACGGCAGGTAAACCGGATTCGCCACGATCGCTAAAAACAGATTGGTAATCAGACCGCAAAGTGCCGCCGTCCAGGGACCTGACAAACAAGCAATTAAAATCGTCCCGATCATATCTAAAAAAAGAGGCAGCTTCAGCGTCGAGCACAACGTCCCTCCGATCAAATTGATGCCGACCGCAATGGGAATCAAAACCAGCGACTTTGTTGTCATTCGCTTTATTAAAAACGGTTTCAAAGCTTTGTTTTCCATCCTAATCGCTCCTATTTTCAAAAGATATTCTGTCAAACGCAGAAGGTGGTATCCTATTTATTATGGGCTTCTCATTTGCAATCTTTATTAAGTTAAACGTTTAATTAAAACACTGCAAAAAAGAAAGCGCATTCTTCACTTATGAATATTATCATTAAACGTTTAACTAGTCAATAGTATTTAAAAAATTCACTAAAAATACTTTCTTCACACCCGAAACTATAATGTTGACTTATCTTGTCGGAATACTTATAATTAACTCTAAGATTGCTAAAAAAGGGAGGATTCGCAATGCAGCAAGCAAAAAAATGGGGCTTTTTTCTATTAACAACACTACTACTTTCAATGGTTCTGGCAGCATGCGGCAATAATAGCGATCAAGATGCCAGTAAAAATAAAGCAAAACAAGTAAATTTTCTTGAAACTAGTGAACTTTTAACACTAAATACAACGGCAGAGGAAGACTTTGCCAGTTTTACAGCACAAAATCAAGTTTTTGAAGGCTTATATGGACTAAATGAAAAAGATGAATTCGTTCCCGCCGTTGCAAAAGAAATGCCAGAAATCAGCGACGACCAAAAAACCTATACGATTCATCTGCGTCCAGAAGCCAAGTGGTCGGACGGTTCGCAGGTCACTGCGGATGATTTCGTCTATGCGTGGCGCCGCGCAGTCGATCCTAAAACCGCACCCGGCTATTCAGCACTTTTCAAGGATTCCATCAAAAATGCTGAGGAAATCAATGACGGCAAGCTTCCGACAACAGATCTCGGCGTGACTGCGCTCGACAAAGAGACGCTTAAAATTGACCTAAAAAAACCGGTTCCTTATTTCATTTCACTGCTTTCTTTTGAAACTTTCTTTCCGCAAAAAGAAGCTTTCGTGAAAAAACAGGGCGATAAATACGGAACCGACGCAGAACACACGCTGTATAACGGACCATTTGTGATGAAGGAATGGAAAGGCGGCACTGGCAAAACTTGGACCTATGCGAAAAACGATCATTACTGGGATAAGGACAATGTCCATGTCGACCAAATCAAAGTGGACGTTTCCAAAGACATCAATGCCGGCGTCAACCTATTTGAAACAAAGGCCGCTGACCGCGCTCCACTTTCCGGCGAATATGCCAAGCAGTATAAGGATCGCGATGATTTCCAGACAGAAAAGGATTCGATGATCAGCTACCTGCGTCTGAATCAAAAACGAGACGGCAAAGAGACCCCGCTTGCGAACAATGCGCTGCGCCATGCCATCAACCTGTCGATCAATAAAGAAACACTGACCAAAGAGATTCTCGGCGACGGTTCCTTCCCGGCAAACGGCTGGATTCCTAAGGACTTTGCCCAAAATCCAGAAACTGGCGCTGATTTCCGTTCTGACAGTGGCGACCATTTAGTTTATGATAAAAAAGAAGCGCAAAAATACTTTGATCAGGCGAAACAAGAACTGGGTACGGACAACATCACCCTTGAGCTACTTGGCGATGATCAGGATGTGACCAAAACGCTCTTCGCCTTCTTGAAAAATGAGTGGGAGACGACTCTGCCCGGTCTCACCATCAACGTCAAGACCATCCCGGCCAAAACAGCGACCGAGTTCACCCGTGAAAGCAACTATGACATGTCCCTCGGCGCCTGGATGCCCGACTTTAAAGACCCGTGGACGTACAGCAGCCTCTTCCTGTCCGATTACTACAATAACAGCATGAGCTACAATAGTGCGAAATATGACGAACTGGTAAAATCGACCGACACGACACTGGCCACCGATCCAGCGGCACGCTATCAGGCCTTCGTTGACTCAGAAAAAGTCCTGCTCGACGAAGATGCCGCGATTGTCCCACTTTACCAGCACCAGACAGCCGTCCTACAAAACCCAAACGTAACCGGCATCGTCAAGCACTCGTTTGGCTCGCCTTATAGTTTTAAATTTGTGAAGGTGAAATGAATGAAAAAAGCGAAGAACCAACCATNNATGGTTGGTTCTTCGCTTTTCGATTAATCATTCAACAGTAAATGAGAAATCATATGAATATTCTCCACCTATTGGAGCAGGCTCATAATTAAAGACGATATCGTACTTATAATTCCCCGGTGCCAGTGTTTTTGTATCAAGGATTAATTTTTGATTGACATCATCTGCTTCAACAGTGATTGCAGGCCCCCCGCTTAATGGCTGTAACGCCAAATTACCAAAGAGTTTTCCTATAGATTCTAATTGAAAATAAACCGGCAAGTCAACAATGGCCTGATCTCCTTGCGCAATTACTTGAGATGGTATAGTTCCATGCTGATTATCGCAAGAAATTTCTGGTAAAACAGACTGTGGGAATTCCAATAAAGCATTATAATCCAAAATCACCTCGTAAATGCTCGGTAATTTTGTTAAATCTGTCATCGTCCCTGTAAGATTGTTATCTGTTAAATCTAACTCTATAAGTGCAGGTAAATCAAAGTTTGGTACATAAGCAATATTATTGTATCCAGCTTTTAAAATTTGAAGAGCTGGAGTGTTCGAAAAATCAGGAAGCTCGGTTAAAATGTTTCCTTGAACATATAAATTCCGCAAATCGGGAAGCTGACTAAAATCTGGTAAAGTATCGATTTCATTGTCACTAATATCCAGTAACTCAAGCAATGACGTATTACTAAAATCAGGAATTTTTGTTAAATTGTTCCCGCCTAAGTATAATTCATCCAGCATAGGAAGGTTTTTAAAATCTGGCACCTCCGAAAGATGATTTCCACCCAAATCTAAATAAATGAGTTGAGGGATATGAGAAAAATCAGGAATAGAAGTAAGATTTCCAGCTTCAAGAAGTAACTGGCTTAAAGCAGGTGTGTTTGAAAAATCTGGTACTTCCGTAGCTAGTTCATTCATATTGGTATTAATAATCTGTAATTCAGGATAGTTTTGATAATCCAATAAACCGGATTGACGCGGCAGTCGATTCATATTTTCATCAAAAATAAGTTGTTGTAAATGTGGGATTGTTGGAACATCTGGAAATGTATTGAATCCAGAGCCCCAGTCATGTAGATATACCATCGTAACATTGTTAAATTCAGCTCTGCTGAGTAAGCCCATCGATTCATTTGTAATACCCGTATTACTAAATACCAACGTATCGACAGCATCTAGATCCTCTTGAGTGATTACATCATTTACCGAAGTTTTATGAAGAATTGTCACCATATTCTCTGCTAATGCTTCATCTGGAAATACTTCAATAATTGGAGCAGGTAAAGGATATAAATCTCCTACCTCATCCGCCTGCACTGGAGTACTTATCAGATTTTGCAGACTCAAAAAGCCAAATATAATAAAACCAAGTAACCATATTTTTTTCATCACAAGCAACCTCCTTTTCTTTTAAAATAGCAAAAAGACTTGATGCTTAACTAAGAAGCCTCATATTTGAACAAAAAAGACTGAGACATAATTAAAAAGAGCCAAGAATCCAGCAATATCCGCTTTTTAAAACGGTTCTATCGCTTGATTTTCAGCTCTCTTATTTTTTAGTTATCTGGTCGAAACTTCTTTATGTCCGACTCTCTATCTCTTACCTATTTCGTTTTCTTCGCAAGATAAGCGTCATACTGATCCTGCATTTCTTTCATGACTTTGTCCATGCCTGCGTCGTCCAATTTTTTCTTGAATTTTGGCATGTATTCGTCAGGGTCTACGGTTCCGGTCAACAGTGCCGGGGCAAATTCATTACATACATTCGTAATCGAGGCGATTTCGGTTCTGACCTCTTTTGGATCAAAGTAGAAGCCAAGTCCCGGTGATGCGACGGATTCTTTGTTGAACTGCTTGAATTGTTCCCATTTGTCATTCGGCTCGTCTTCATAAAGTTTCAAGATGAAGTGGTTGCCTAATGCATAAGTCGGCATGCTGTAATTTTCAACACGTGCTGGCAGGTCTTCAATTTTGCCATCTTCTAGCTCTTTATAGTGTGTGCCTTCGATTCCTTTATCCACCAAGTTGCGCAGATATTCGTCTGTATTCAGCAGATTCAGGAATTTCACGGCTTCTTCTGGATGCTTACTTGTAACGGAAACGGCTTGGATTGCGCCTGTTACTGAACTGTTTTTAATGATTGGTACTTCGTTGATTGGTTGTGTGACAACGGTGTATTTGCCGCCCGTATTTTTGTTCCATACGTTTTCTGCACATGGTTGGTATTTTTCGATCCGTACGAACCAGTTTTCTTTATCATAAGACCACGGATCTGTCGATGTCGCAATGTCTTTGTCCATGTAGCCCGCTTGATAGTAACTGTGCAGCGTCCGCAATGTTTCCATCGAATCTTTTTGATCATAGAAATTCACGATCTTGCCGTTTTCTTCTGTTTGGCTGACACTGAATGGAAGCGGAACGGCATTATCGATTAGGAAGTCATAGTTGAACGCCGGTTTGAAGTCTTTGTTTCCGCCGATTGGTGTGATGCTTGGCTCATTTTCTTTAATCGTTTTTAATAGTGGTTCGAGGTCTTCAAAGCTTTTGACTTTGCTGACGTCCATGTTGTATTTTTTCACAAGGTCCTCATTGAATACATAGACTTGCTGCTCGCCAATTTCTTTATTCGACGGTACGCCATAAATTTCGCCGTCAACAGTTGCGCCATCCCAAAGAACCGGGTTGAGCGCTTCTTTCATTTCCTTGCCTTCTTTATCCAGATACTTGTCAAGCGGCTGGAACGCACCCTTTTGCGCGTAAGTTACATACTCCCCTGCAGCCGTGTAACAAATGTCGAACGCTTCGCCTGAATTGATAACTGTTTGCATCCGTTTGCCATAGTCACCCCAGTCCACTTGCACCATGTCGACTTTGACGCCAATTTTTTTCTCTGTGTATTTGTTGACTTCTTTCATAACTTTATCGGTATCTTTTTGCGGTGTACCGATCATGTACCATTTCAGTGTTGGCACCTCATCGCTGGATGCTTTGTCATCACTGCCGCATGCGCCTAGAGTTAGTGCTACTCCCAGTAAACCTAAGCCTAAAGCAAGCTTCTTTTTCATTAATACCCCTCCGTTTTTTTATTCTTTTACTCCGCCAATCGTTAGTCCACTGATAAAATATTTTTGGAAGAACGGATAGGTGATGGCAATCGGTAAGGTGGAAATGACGACCATTGCCATTTTTGCTCCGTCCTGCGGAATCGAGTTGAGTGCCCCGCTTGAATAAGCGATCTCTGAGTTTTGCCGCATGAATTCAAGATTGTTCTCGATTTTCATCAAGAGTGACTGCAGCGGGACGAGATTTGGATTATCGATGTAAAGTGATGCCTGGAACCAGTCATTCCAATAGCCGAGCGTTGAAAACAGTGCGATCGTTGCCAGCCCCGGCAGCGAAAGCGGGAGGACGATGCGCAGGAATATACGCAGTTCGCCGGCTCCTTCAATTCTTGCGGCTTCAAGGATCGGCTCTGGGATCGACCGGATGAAGAAGGTCCGCATGATCATAATGTAAAATGCATTCATTGCAAGCGGCAGGATTAGTGCCCAAATCGTATCGCGCAAATGTAGGAATTGTGTCATTACGATGTAGGCTGGCACCATACCACCGCTAAATAGCATGGTGAAAAATGCGATAAAGGTGAACTGCCGACGATAGGCAAACTGCGGTCGGGAAATCGCATAGGCATATAGCGAGATCATGGCGACACTCATCACGGTTCCAAGTACAGTGACAATAATGGTGATGCCGTATGATTGCAGCAGTTGCCCTTTCATTTTCCACAGATATTCATAGGCTTCTGTGCTCCACTCTTTTGGAATCAGTCGAAAGCCTTCTGTTGCGATCGATGCTTCACTGGAAAAAGAGATGATAATGATATAAATAAATGGAAATATGCAGATGATAGCCAGAAAGCCGAGTAGGATGTTCATTGCGACATTCATTTTTGGCCCGAAGCCTAGCATGTCACGATCCTTTGATTGATTTTTGATTTTCTTCGGCGGTTTTACATCGCCGCGGACTTGTGCGATCTCTTCTGCCATTTCAATAGGTTCTGCCATGTTTTCCGCCTCCTTTTAATTAAAATAGTGCATATTCCGGATCGATTTTTTTCACGATGTAGTTCGTTAAAAGAACCAGAATGAAGCCTACAAGCGACTGATAGAAGCCGGCTGCAGCACTCATGCTAATATCCCCGAGCGATGTCAGACCTCGATAAACGTAGGTGTCGATAACGTCCGTGACGGGATACAGCGGTCCGGAGTTGCGCGGAAGCTGATAGAACAAACCAAAATCCGAGTTGAAAATTTTTCCGATATTCAAAATCGTCAAGATGACCATTAGCGGCGTTAGTGCGGGAATCGTCACGTGACGAATCTGCTGCCATTTGCTGGCGCCGTCGATCATCGCGGCCTCGTAATACGTCCGGTCAATGCCGGCGATTGCAGCCAGATAGACGATACTGCCGTAGCCCAGCCCTTTCCAAATGTTCATGCCGATTAGGATGTACGGCCAGTACTGCGGGTCTGTATACCAGGAGATTGGATCATGCCCGAATGAAACTAGTAGATTGTTGACCAGGCCGTGATCCTCGCTCAGGAAGCTGTACAGGAAGTAGCTGACCACAACCCACGAAAGGAAGTACGGGAAAAGCATGCCCGTCTGATAAAATTTCGCCATTTTTTTGTTCAAAATGTTGTTGAAAACAATTGCAAGCGCCACACCAAGCAGTAAACCGACAATGATAAACACGAGGTTATACAGTACGGTGTTCCGCGTGATAATAAACGCATCATCTGTCTGGAACAGGAATTTGAAATTCTCAAGCCCCACCCATTCACTATTCATAATGCTGGAAAAGAAACCATTTCCGTCGATTCGATAATCTTTAAACGCGATAACCATCCCGAACATCGGAAGGTACGAAAAGAGCAGAAACCAGATCACCCCCGGAAGCGCCATGAATAGCCAGATCTTATTGCGATTTACTTTTTGTAAAAACTTCTTCAATCCATCCACCCCTTTTTTGTAAGCACTTTCAACACTTTAAGTTTACTGTGTTTGGCCGCGCTCGAATAGTTGCGGATGTTTAGATTTATAGACAAATATTAGAAAGTATGTGAATTCTGCCAAGCCTTGCGAAATTGATTCGGCGTTTTGCCCGTATATTTTTTAAATTGCCGATAGAAATAGGCCATATCCGTGTAGCCGGAATGTTCGGCAATAACTTTGAGAGGAGCCTCCGTCTGAACCAGCTGCTCCTTGGCAAAATTAATCCGGTAGCGATTCAGATAATCCGTGAAGTGCTCGCCTTTTTCTTTCTGGAAAAGCTGCCCCAAATACACCGCATTGATGTGAAAGTCGTTTCCCAGTGTCTTCAGAGACATTCCTTCGGCAAAATGTTCCGCTACATAAGAAACGACCTTCTGAATGATCGGACTGCTCCCGCTGGTTTCTTCCTTTTTCCGCTGGTTGTAGCGCAGGGTGATCGTCAGGACCGCCTGCTCAAGGCCGTGAATCGTTTTTTGTTCGGCTAGGAGGCGCATCGATTCGGCCAGTTCCTTGGGGTCGCTTTCGGCCATCATCAGGACCAGCTCGTTTAGGATGTGCAGGATTTGATGTGGGTCACTTTCCGGCAGATGGTCGCGCCACTCGGCAAAGAAGGCATGGATCCACTCCTTCATTTCGGAGTCGTCTTCAAGCAAGAGCAGCTTGGCAATCTGGTGCTGTTTGCGCTTTGGCCGCCAGGTTTGTTTGGTTCTTTTTTGCAGGGAGATCAGGCTGCCCGGCTTTTGGATTAGGCGTTCAGGTAGCAGGCGCTGAATTTGTCGCAGGGCTGCTGGGAAATGTTTTTCGTTTGTGACCGGCTCGCTGAGGAACAGGTAAAAGTCCGAATGGTCGAGCGTCTCGCCAATTTGCTCATACAGGGCCAAAAGTTCGGTCGGCAGGTGCGTGTTGCGGCGGACACCTACAAGCATCTGGCCTTCCGGATTGACCAGCATTAGTGGATACTTTTGCCGAAGCTTTCGTTCCAGGTTCTTCCATTTGTCGCTCGACAAGTTGGCAGTCCGTTCTATGAGCGCCAGTACGCTTTCGGTCTCCTCCAAAAAGGCCATCTGATAGAGCTCCATTCGTTCCAGCCATTCCGTTTCGTCGATTCGCCCTTCCAGCCAGCGCCACACGGTATTGTCACGCAGGATGAAATAGGCCTCTTCTTCAAAACCGGCATGCTGCTTCTCGATCTTCTCGCCGATCTGTGTCAGCGTTTCTTTTAATTCCTCTTCGTTGAGCGGCTTCAGTAGGTAATTTTCAATGCCAAGTGCCAGACCCTGCTTGATAAATTGAAATTCTTCAAAGCCGGAAAGGACGATCATTTTGGTTTGCGGCTGGACTTTCTGCCATTCGGCGATCAGTTCGAGTCCATCCATTTCTGGCATCTTGATATCGGTGATCAGTACGTCCACCTGCATATCGGCATAATTTTCCAATGCAAAACGGCCATTCGGGGCTTTGCCAATAATTTGGGCTGTGGGAAGCAGATCCGGAATAATGTGTTCAAGTCCTTTTAAAATCAATGGTTCATCATCTACAAGCAATATTTTAAGCATGTTCTTCTTCCCCTCTCGTCTTCTTCGGTATTCTAAAGCGGACTTCCGTTCCCTGGTGTTCCTGACTGTCGATCGTGATGCCGTACGAGCTGCCGTATAAAAGTTCCAATCGCTTATTCAAATTTGCCAGTCCGATATGACCATTTTCTGCATGCTCCAAAACCGCTCGCCGGACTTCCTGCAACTTCCCAGTCGACATGCCTCGCCCGTTGTCCCGCACGATGACTTCCAAATCGTCCCCTACTTCTGCAATCTGCACGTCAATCTCTGGCTGCCGGGTTTCCGAGCGCCCGTATTTAAAGAAATTTTCGATCAGCGGCTGCAGTCCAAATTTTGGAAAAGCCGTGTTGAGCCATTTTTTCTCGACTTTCACGGAAAAATCAATGGTTTGTTCATAGCGCAGTTCCATAAATCGCAAATACTGTTCCACGTAATTAAGCTCGGCGGAAAGTGTCGTAATCTCTCGATGATTCGCCGTATAGCGTAGCAGGGTCGCCAGCTGGTAAATCATTTTACTTGTAATTTTGGCATTTTCAATCCGGGCATTCATGCGGATGGCTTCAAGTGAGTTATAAAGAAAATGCGGCTGCACCTGTACTTGGAGTGCCTTCAGCTGTGCCTTCTGCTCCTCAATCTCAAGCGCATATACTTTCTTGATGTATTCATCCAGATTTTCCGTCATATGATTGAACCGCTCGCTGATTTCTGTCAGCTCATCATTGTAGCGGTCAAGTTCCAGCTTGGCATCAAGTTCCCCCTTTTCAACGCGGTCCATTCCGCCGATAATCGCGTTAATGCGTTTTGAATAGCGGTTGGAAATCACATAGTTGATCCCAATCGAAAACACAACCAGCAGAAAACCAATGCCGAAAAGCATCATTTCGACGTAGGGAACCTCCCCTTCGTGACGGGCGCTCAGATAGGCGGTACTCTTTAGCCCTGTCACCGTGTCGACATTATGTGACAAATAGTATTTCTTATGATCGATCCGAACTGGACCGCTCGTTTTGCTATTATCCTCCGTTTTGGCAATCGCCTGGTTGCTGTACAGCGTTGTGCCGCTTCGATTTTCAACTGTAAAAATGCCATCCTGATAGTCCTTCTTAATAAAATCATCCAAAAAACTAGCGTCCACATACAGCACTAGAAAGCCAATCGGTTCCAGCGTCGCGGGATCGTTGACATTCTGACGCACTAAGATTGTATCGCCAATTCGGCCGAAATCCTTCGTCTTGGCCGCCACGGCTTCCAGCTCATTTTTCTTATAATCAGCGGTCAGTTTCGTCCATTTTCCGTGATTCGTCGGGAATGCATAGCTGTACTTGCCGTCTTGCGAGATCATCTGCAGTGCGATCACGTGTTCATCATACGAAAAATACGACTGGAAATAGGTCTGCATGTCCACCGTGTAAAACCCTTTACTTTCAAAATAGTTGTCGATATTCTGCGCAATGTAGCTGCTGTAGTCATTAGTCATCGCGATTTGAACGTCCTGCATCAGATCGCTGTTTTTGTATATGTCATGTGTCAGATTCAGCAAAGATTGTTCTTTGGAAGAAAGCGCCTTCAATTGTTCGTTCGATATGTTGGCCGTGTCGCGCATCTCGCTTTCCAGCTCGATACTGTTGTAATAGCGATAAATAAAAAACAGTAACAGGCAAACCGTAAACAAACTTGTCAGCGAAAAAATGAGCATCATCTTCTTAAAGATGCGCTTTCGAGACTTTCCTTTTTTCATCTCCTGTTCCCCCTTTTCCTGCTTTGATTATCGCATAGAACAGTAGGTAATATTAAGAGGAAATTTGCTGTTCGATTTTTTTGAAGCGCGGCAGGTCGACCTTCATGATCCAATAGGCCGGAAAAGTCCCAGATGCAAACAGAATGAATGCGGGCACCTTACTGAAAAGCCAGCCGATCAAAAGCAGTCCGACAAGCACAAGCAGTGTGGTTTTCAGGCTGGTAAAAACAAATAGAAAGGCTTGCACCACATATTGAAGCGCCCCTTTCATTTTGAAATGCGTAAACACGGCGAAATATTGCAGCCAGGAGAGTAGCGTCACAAAAAGCAGAAACATCAGGAAGAAATAGAGCATGGTAGAGAGAATACCGTTCATCAAGCTGAAAACGATCCGCAAATCCATATACAAAAAGGCGGTCAGGCCTAGGAAGATCAACCCGGCCAGATTCGCCGACCAGAAGACCTGCTTGTAAGTTTGGAACGCCAGCCGCCAGATGGGTGCGTCCAGATCGCCGCGTGCCCATTTTCGCGTCACCGTGAACAGCGCGACTGTTGCCGGCATGAAGCCCAGAACGATCCCCCCCATCAGTGTGAGCACGACCCAAATGATATTTGTCCAGACGATCCGAATGATCCAGTCGCTGATGATTGAAAATTTATCGACCCATTGCATGATTTTCCCTTCTTTCTAAAAAATGGATAGAGCGCTTGACCAGTTTCATGTCAAAAACCGGCCAAACGCCAACAGTTTTATTCGAGCGGGCTGCCTTTGACGCGCTTCCCGCACATGCTTAAAATAAATTCGCTGAACATGGCGTTGCTCCATGCAAACCAGTCCCTTGTGAAGTCAGTCGGATCGCTCGCATTCACACCTTCATGCATGTAATCCGTGTCGCCATCTGAAGCAAGCAGCATTTCAAGGATGCGTTGTTTTTCTTTTGCCGACGTGGCTGTGAGTCCTTGAATCGACAGGGCGATCGGCCAGACAAAATGATCTGGTGTATGCGGGCTGCCGATGCCGCGAAGGATGCTTCCTTCCACAAAGTACGGATTGTAGCGGCTTAGAAGAAATTCACGGGTCGCGAGGTAAGTGGCATCATCTGGCGGGCAGAAGCCTAGATATGGCGCGGCAAGAAGACTCGGCACATTGGCATCATCCATGAACAGCTGCCGCCCGGTTCCATCCGCCTCGTAGGCATAAATTTCACCATGGTATGGGTGATTACTTTTACCGAACAGCTCGATCCCCGTCCTAATCTCACTTCCCAAACGAATCGCCTTTTGTCGAAGCGCCTCATCTTCCGGATAGAAATTCTGACCGATTTCTGTCATATAGTCTGTCACGACCGCGGCAAACATATTGGCAGGCACTAGATAGCCGTAAATACACGCGTCATCACTTGGTCGAAAGCCGCTCCACGTCATGCCGGTATATGCAACCTCTGTCCCCTTGCCGTCCCGATTCAGCGTGTCCGATTGGCGAACGCCTTCCCGTTCAAAGGAATACGGGCTATTTTCATGCCGCTGCTCCGTATGCCAAACGTCGAGGATCTGGTGCAGCGCCTGCTGGAATTCCGGCGTGAACTGATCCGTGTGCCCGCTTGATTTCCAAAGCAGATAGGCCAGCTGAACCGGATAGCACAGCGAATCGATCTCATATTTTCGTTCCCAAACGAGTGGGCTCATCTCCGTTTTATCCGTGCTGAAACCGGCGCCGCTTGCTTCCTTATTGAACGCATTCGCATAAGGGTCATGCAGGATGCACTTCGTTTGTAGCTCGACAAGTCCGGCAATCACGCCCGCCATCTCGGGATCATTTTCCGCCACCATCAGATAGGGGCGAATCTGGCTGCTCGAATCCCGCAGCCACATGGCCGGAATGTCACCTGTGATGACAAATGGCAACCCGTCTGCCGTTTTTTGCAGCGTCGTCGTGTAGGTGTTGACAAAGCATTTTTCAAACATCCGTTGAAGCTTCGGCTGATCGGGGAACTTCTCCCGCACCAGCGCAAAGATTTTTTCAAAACTAGTAGGAATTTCCATCATTTTGCTCCTTTATAAATGTGACAATTTCAAACGGCCGAATCGTAAATGCCGTGTTCCGCTCACCTTTTTCCCGTTCCAAAATAGTTGATTTCGCATGCGGCGCGGCAAATTCGATCATCGCCGTCTCGTCAGTTGGCTGGTAGAACCGCACGACTGTTTCGTTCTGCTGGTTTTTCTTCAAGCTGGAGAAAACCAGAGACCCGCTTGTCGCCCAGTCAGCCCGTTCCAATCGACCCGGCAGTTCCAAGGCAATCTTTGGCCGCCTGTGCTGCATCAAGTAGACGGGTGCGAGGATTTGCTGGGCCGCCTCGACAGGTGGTGCATCCGCCAGCATGACGTAATATGTGAACGTGAGCGCCCGTTTTGTTTGGGCTTCCGGCGCCGGGAAATCCCCCCAGTCGCCAATCTCGGAAACCGCCCGGAACAGCGTCAATTCGATCACCGAACCGTCACGTGCCACCTCGTATTCCGGCAAGCCCTCCGCGATGACTGCCACCTGGCCGCAGTGGACGAAATTCTGCATCCGCTGGTCACTCGACGGATTTTGCCAACTGTCGCTCGGTTGATTGGGCCGCCGGACGATTTCAAACACGCTGTCTGCCGAATGGGCATCTGTCGGGCCGCCAGTTGGGAACAGCACTCGCAGCCGGTGGTCTTCCGCCTGATTCTCCAAATGCGTCTCGACTTTCAGCACTTTTTGGCCACCGGACAGGGTGAGTGTCGTGATGAGCTCCTGCTCGACTAGGAGACCGCTTCTGCCGGATACGCGCTCAGGATGCCAGACAAGGCGGCGTTTCTCCTCATCAAGGGAAGCCGTGTCAGCACTAAGCG
Source organism: Listeria costaricensis (assembly GCF_900183385.1). GTDB lineage: Bacteria > Bacillota > Bacilli > Lactobacillales > Listeriaceae > Listeria > Listeria costaricensis. The sequence continues at coordinate 20,026 of NZ_FXUT01000024.1, read as the reverse complement.
GAACGCGGATACGATGCCGAATCTCGATCGACTGGCTGACCGCATCTTTTACCGTGAAGCGGATTTCGGCCGGAAGCCCCGCCGTTTTTATGCGCTTCTCGTCACCCGTTTCCTTAAACATGTATTCATTCCCGATGTCGCCCGCATCCTCGTAGCCGCCAAGCTCCGCCACTTGCTCGCCCGTTCGCTTGTCAAGAATCGTATAGCGCCCGTCCGCAGCAACCGTCACCCGGAGCCATTCATTTTCAAGGGTGAAAGGAGCCCCTGCCTCCATCTGATCCGGCGTTTCCGCCACACGCGCCGGCTCCGCATAATAGGTGGCATACCCGACCTGCGGCAGATTCTCGACCACAAACGTCAGGCGATATTTTCGCGCAAAGTAGGAATGACGGAATTTCCGGTCCGGCAGATCATAGCCAAACTGAATCCCCAGCGACTCCACACGAACAGGTACCTCTTCCCCGTCCGCATGCCGCAATCTGAAAGTCTGCTCCGGCCGCGTCGCCAGCTCGTCAGGAATCTCCCGAAAGTCCATCTGATCAAAATAAATGTGGTCCGTCTCGATGACCGTCTCCACCAGCCGCGAACCGCCACTTGTCCCGCTTGCCGCAAAAACAGTCAGCGGAATGCCGTCCTGCTCCGGCTGAATGCGTTCTGTCAGCTTGCCTGCCGCCCGTTCAATGATGGCAGAAGCCGCCTGCTCCACTTTGACGAACCGCGTCTCCATCTCACTGTGCACACTGTCGAGACTGCAACCCGTGATGCTGTCATGAATGCCATTTTCCATGAGCAGCTTCCACGTGTACGCCAGATAGTCGTGCGGATAGGCCGCGCCCGTCCGTTCAGCCGCCAGCACAGAAAGCGGTTCGGCCATGTGCGTCAAAAGCCACTGCAAGCGGTGATTCGCCTGCTTCAAATACATCCGTGACGACGCCGTATTGGCCAGTGTTGACCAGCCGTCCGAATTCTGACTCGTGAGTTCACCGTGAACCGTCTGAAGCTCCAAGCCGGAAGCAGCATCCCGCACAGCCTCCGCATAATCCGTCAAATTGCTGTGAACAAATTCAATATCCGGATAGAGTGCGCGAGCCGTCTCAAGTGCAGCCGCCACATCCGTCTGCACGGGCTGGTGGTCGCAGCCGTTCATAAACAGCAGGTGTTCCGTTGCCGCAAACCGCTCGCTGTCCGCCAACTTCTTATCCCAAAACACGCGGGCCGCCTCGCTGTCCACCGGAATCTCATTGCCGTTTGAATACCAATTGGCGAATAGAACCGCCGGCAGCCTTGAGCCATCTGGACTCTGCCAATACAGCTCCGAAAACCGCGACGAAAAGGCACTGTCGAAAACCTGATTATTGAAGCCGGTCGGATTAACGCCCCGTCCGAAAAAGATCGTCTCAAAGCCCGCTTGCTTCATGAGCTGCGGCACCTGGCCGTATAAGCCGAACGTATCGGGGAAATAGCCGATTTTTTCCGGCTCTCCGTAATGGCTCGCCAGTTGCAACCCGTATTGCAGATTGCGGACATTGGCCTCACCGCTCGTCAAAAAGGCATCTTGCAGCATGTACCACGGTCCAATCCGTAGTTTCCCCGCCTTGACCAGCTCGACCACTTTCTCCCGTTTCTCCGGTCGTACCGCCAGATAATCTTCCAACATGATCATTTGTCCATCCATATGAAAATACTGAAAACCCGCGTCTTTTTCAAAAAGGTCCTCCAGCTCATCCATCAGCGTTACAAGTCGAAACCGCAAACTTTCAAGCGGCAAATACCATTCGCGATCCCAGTGTGAGTGCGATACGATATGCGCTGTTCTCCGTTTTTTCTCCATTTCCAAACCCCCGTCTGTATTCGCTTTCAAATCAAGTATAGTAAGGGATTCCATCAATTTCAACGCTGTCCGCAAAACTCCTATGAATAATCCATTTTTATGCAATTTGTCCAATATCAAGTGCGAAAACCCCGTCCAGAAGGCGCATTTGCCGAGCCGGGCCGCTCCCAATGCCCGTTCCCCGTCAAATTGACTTGCGCGGAAGATGTGCTATATTGAAAGCGTTCACGAAAGGAGTTTTGGGTAGATGTTTTTAACAGAAGAAAAATTACGGCGGCGGCTGGACGAGGTCGACCTATACCGCCATCAGCCTGCACATACAATCGAGCGGTTCCAAACGGCCGAGGACGACGGACAAAACGGCCTTTATCCGCATGACATCACATTTTCAAACAACGACATCCATCTAGGCGAGCGCTGGACGGGCCGCGACCGCTACCTATGGCTGCAAACCGTCGTCACCTTCCCGTCTATCAAAGAAAACGCCCGTCTAGTCGGCTATTTCGACTTCGGCACGACTGGCGACGGCAATAATTTTGGCTTTGAGTCCCTGCTGTTCGTTAACGGCACGCCCTACCAAGGTGTCGACCAGAACCATAAGGAGGTCCTGTTTCCCGACGATTTTGCCGGCAGAACGGTCACGCTGACATTCCGGCTGTGGTCGGGTCTTGAAGGCGGCGGCCAGCCTCGCGAGCAGACACATGAAATCAAACGGGCATTTATCGGCTACTTGCTGCTCGGCGTGGACGACCTCTATTTCACGGCCAAAGCGGCACTAACGACGCATCAGGTGCTGGCAAAGGGCAGTCTGGATGCCGAACGGCTTTTGCAGGCGACCAACCGCAGTTTCAAGATGATCGACTGGAGTCTGCCGGGAGATGCGGCTTGTATCGCATCTATCGAGACGGCCGGTCAATTTTTAAAAACGGAGCTCGCGAAACTGCCGCCGAACAAGACGTTTGAAGTATCGGCTGTCGGCCACACACATATCGATGTCGCCTGGCTGTGGCGGTTAGCGCACACTCGCGAAAAGGCCGCTCGCTCCTTTTCAACCGTCTTGCACTTGATGGAAGACTATCCGGAATATCAGTTTTTGCAGACGCAACCGCAGCTTTATGCCTATATCAAGCGGGATTATCCGGAAATCTACGAACGGATCAAGGCGCGAATCGAAAGCGGCGAATGGGAAGCGGAGGGCGGCATGTGGCTGGAAGCGGACTGCAATATTCCGAGCGGCGAATCGCTTGTGCGCCAGTTCCTCTACGGGCAAAAATTCCTGCGCGAGGAGTTTGGCAAACCGTCGACCTACTTGTGGCTGCCGGATGTTTTTGGCTACAGTTTTGCCCTGCCGCAGATCATGAAAAAAGTCGGGTTGGATACGTTTATGACGACCAAAATCAGCTGGAATCAGTATAACCGCATGCCGCACGATACGTTCATGTGGCGCGGAATTGACGGGACGGAAATCTTGACGCACTTCATCACGGCGCCCGATCAAAACAGCCACATTTCGACTTACAATGGTAAAATGACGGCCAGCGAGCTCACCGGGCTGTGGGACCGCTATCAGGACAAGCAGCTGGAGTCCCCGCTTCTTCTGGCTTACGGTTACGGGGATGGCGGCGGCGGTGTGAACCGGGAAATGCTCGAAATGCGGCGCCGCTTCGACGAGATGCCGGGCATGCCGACTGTCAAAGCGGAACACGCCAGCTCCTACTTTAAAAAGTTGCATCAGACGGTCGACGAGACGGATCAATATGTGCACACTTGGGACGGCGAACTGTATTTTGAATACCATCGCGGCACCTATACGAGTCAAGCGGCTGTCAAAAAGGCCAATCGCAAGCTGGAACTGCGGCTCCGGCGGCTCGAATGGCTGCTTCAAAGCCGCGCCCTGCAACATGGCGACCGTTATCCGCATGCCGAACTGGCTGCCATTTGGGAGATCGTCCTGCGCAATCAGTTCCATGACATCATTCCGGGCTCGTCGATCAAAGAGGTCTACATGGACGCTCGGCTGGAATATCAGGAGGCTGAGCAGAAGCTGGGGGCTCTTGAGGCTAGCTTTTATGAACGCTCCCTGCGGCCAGATCGCGACCGGTGGACGGTTTGGAATAGTTCATCATTTGGGGGCGCTCGATATGTGGAAATTTCTTGTCTTGGAGAAAGACTGGCATTTGAAAACGCGGACGGGGAGGCGCTTCCAGCCGAGCAATTGGATGCTGATTCCTGGCTGGTCTACTTGCCGGATGTTGCGCCGTTAGCTGCCACATCCATCAGCGTCGCGGAGGCGCCCGATCGGCCAGCAGTCAAGGCAGCGACACCGTTTCATTTTCAGGCGCGGCAACTAGAAACACCGTTTTATCGCGTCGCTTGGAACGAGGCCGGTCAAATCAGCGAACTATTCGACAAGCAAAATCAGCGTTCCGTGTTGAAAACCGGTCAACGCGGCAATGTTTTCCAATTATTTGAGGACAAGCCACTTTGGCACGACGCTTGGGATATTGATTTATTCTATCAGGAAAAAATGGCAGAAGTGACAGATTTAACTCGTTTTGAGGTGCTTCATAATGGCCCACTGCGCTTTACACTGGCCACCGAATGGCAGACCCGCTTCTCAACGATTCGTCAGAAAACCCATTTTTATCATCAAAGTGCAGAAATCCGCTTTGAAACGACGGTGGATTGGCAGGACCGCAACAAATTGCTCAAGGTCGCCTTCCCAATCGATGTTCATGCCCGCGAAGCCACCTATGACATTCAATACGGCAATGTAAAGCGGCCGACACACTGGAACACCAGCTGGGACCATGCGCGTTTCGAGACAGTTTGCCACCAGTGGATCGATTTAAGCGAAAAAGGATATGGCGTCAGTCTTCTAAACGATTCCAAATATGGCTCCGATGTAAAGGACAGCGTGATGCGACTTTCCCTTCTAAAAGCGGCCGGTTATCCCGATCCCGATGCCGATCGCGGCTTGCACAGCTTCACGTACTCCCTTTATCCACATACCGGCGACTTCATTGACGGCGGCACAGCCAAAGCAGCCTGGCATCTCAACGACCCGCTACTCGTCCAAAAAGGAACCGCTGCATTTGAATCCGCCATCCAGCTATCCGGCGAAAACGTCATGATCGATGCAGTCAAGCAGGCAGAAGATGGCAGCGGAACGATCCTCCGGCTTCACGAATTCGCAGGCTCCCACACGTCGATCCGCCTAACGACGCCATGCAGACAGTTGTACAGCTGCAATTTGCTGGAAGAAATCGAACAAGAACTTGCACCAGCCGAAAGCATTGCCCTCTCGCCTTATGAGATCTTAACGCTTCGTTTGGTTTGAGGAAAAAACGGGAGGCCATCGTGTTTCCCAGCCCACCCCATTCTAGTGCCAGTAGAATGGGGTTTTTCACTGTAATTTTGAGCAGCAGTTAAAAAATCTGTCTGCCATCGAGATTAAAGAGATCTATTCAAGCTGAAAAATCGACCTATTCAAAGAGAATAGATCGACTTATCATTTTTATTTATTTGTATAGTACAACCAAGCCAAAAGCTAGCACTCTAAGTTATTTACTGTATGAGCACAGTAGCTATTCTAGCGTAAGCACAGACCTTAGAATAACTATTATAAAGCCCTGTCATTTTTAGTTTTAACGAACAGATTTTTTGCTCCCCTGGTGAATGGAATCCTTCTTTTTGCGCCTATATCTGTTGAGTTACTATTTGGCTCTCGCAAGATTTGATGATCAATCGATTTTTTACCCTATTTCTGATAATGAAGTGTAATCTTGCCGCCACTTCTAATTATACTATAATCACGTACCTCATTAGGATCTGCAAAGTGCTTCCAGTAATCATGCCCAAGCAAGATGTCATCTGTATCGTCTTCCTCTGGGAGTATAAAGTCACCATCACTGCTAATGCCCCTGAAAGAATAGCTTACGTTTCCTTTGTCACCTAAATTTGTCCATGCAATAGTATTCGTGGAAGCATCATATATTCCTCCGTCATCCGGTAAAATTTTCATCGTCCCAGAATTCCCAAATACATCTTTCAAGTTCGGGCTTACTGAAATGGTCAGTTCTCCTGCTTGGTTGACCCGCTTACCCAGATCTACCGTGATATCCTGCTTACCTCCCTTAAAATCAATGACTTCTTCTGGAATAAATGAAAAATCTTGAATGGCATTATGAGATACATCTAGATGATCAATTCTGTTAGGATTTTTAGGCAAATTCACCGTGGTCAGTTGATTGGCATGACAGTCAAGTTCAAATAAATCATCACTATCACTCACATCTAACTTTATCAATTTATTACCAAAACAACTCACACTTGTCAGATCATGACATTTATTCAAAACTAGTTTAGTCAATTTGTTTGAGTTACACCTAAGATGATCTAGCTTCCTGCAACCACTTAGCTCCAATTTCTCTAATTCATTATCGTTACAATTGAGGCATTTCAATTTCTTGTAATTATTTAACTTTAACTTAGCCAAATTATTTCGGTAGCAATGGAGTTCTTTTAATTCTTTACATTGTTTTATATTCAGTTTTGCCAGTTGATTATTATTACAAAAAACTTCTTCTAATTTCTTACATTGATTCAGATCCAATCTTGTCAACTTATTTTCAGCACACTCAAGTCGTTTTAATTTTTTACATTGGGTTAAATCCATGTCAGACACAGAATTAAATGTAATATTCAGATGCTCTAAGCCTCGCAAGTATTTTAGCCCACTCATATCTTGAATGCCTAAATCAAAACAATCTAACTTTGTTACACGACTTAATTCTTCACGACTGACCTGATCTGTTAAGTTTTTACCCATTTCATCAGCGACTGCTTTTGCCAGACATTCATCAGGAAACCATTGTTGAAAGACCCTTTTTTCTTCAGCTCCCTTTTTACCCGCCGCATGAACCATTAATGGCATCGCGATTACAAGCACTCCTATCGCAAAACATAGCAGCATTTTAAACATTTTCATTTTGTCATCTCCCTTTTTAATTGTATTGATGAAGCTTAAGCTCATTATATTCTCCCTTGTATTGAAGCTCCTTATCAATTGTCATATGTTGCCGTCCTTTTTTTAAAGCGAATTTCGCATTTTGTAATTTTAACCGATCATATATTCCTGCTTTTAGGCTATGGACCGTGTTCATCCTAAAACTTTATTCATCTAAGTACCATAATTTTCGCCATAAACGCAAAAACCGACCTATCCAAAAATATAATGAAATGCTCGATTCTTGTTGCGAACGATAAAATCAAGCCACAAATCGTCATTTTTTCATTCTTTTTTGCCCATTTTTTAAAATATATCTAAGGCGATCATAACTCAAAGCATTATTCACCTTTTTATGCATTGTAAAAAAGATTCCATCTCAAATTTTTGATTTCGCTTTAATTAAACGTTAAATGCTTCACAATGCTTTATAATTAAGACAACGGTGCATCTAATCTTATATTCATTCAAGACTAAACCTTGGTTTCGTCCTATTAAACTGGGCAAAGCTTTTCTTCTCAATAGACAATAAATGAGGTTGTCCTCTCCTCAGCTACTGTAAGACTTCCTCCTTTTATTCGTACAAAAAAACATCTTTAAAATTCAATCCCAATAAAAAAAGATTTCTCATACTTTTCCAAACCAAAATACCGCTTGCTTCGTCTAAAATAGAGAAAGAGGTGAAACTTAGATGGCTAATGAAGAAATAGCAATAAATGTTCATAGTATAGAAAACAACGAGGAAATTATCGGTCAATTAATGGATCATTACGGTGATGATATATTGCATCTTGTTTTCTCCTATGTAAAAAATCGAACGATAGCTGAGGATTTAACACAAGAGATATTTATTAAGTGCTATGAAAAGCTAGATCAGTTTCATAATAAATCATCCATAAAAACGTGGCTATATCGAATCGCCATTAATCATTGTAAGGATTACTTGCGCAGCTGGCATTATCGTAAAATCAAATTTAGCGATAAAGTGGGGGACTATCTCCCGTCCAAATCAAAACATATTGAAGAAGAACTCATCTCAAAAAATATAGCAAGTAGTTTAACGAGCGCCGTTATGGATTTACCAGAAAAATATAGAGAAGTTGTGTTTTTGCATTACTACGAGGAGCTTTCCTTAGCAAATATCAGCAAAATAACTGGGATAAATAGCAATACATTGAAAACCAGATTAAAGCACGCAAGGGAACTATTAAAGATACAGATGAAAAAGGAGGTTTAACCATGGACAATCCATTCTATGACTTGAAAAATTCGATCAAAAAAGATTTTGCAGCTCTTTCTTTTTCCGAGGAGAAAAAAAATGAGGTGAAAGAAACCATTCGCAGGAAACAATCTCAACTAGAACTTCACTATTGGAAAGCAGAAACCCTTGAAAATATATTAGATTCACTGCAAGGTGGAGCAAAGCATGGGTATGATATTTCCACCCAATTACTTCGAAAAAACGAGCTTGATTTTAAAAACAAAGAAGGTCAGCTTTATATCCTTTTACATCTACTTGAAAACAAGAAAATCATTACGTCCAAATGGATGGAAGGCAGGAAATACTATTCCCTAACTGCAAAAGGGAAGAAATATGCCGCTGAGTGGAAGCATAGTGGCCCGAAACAACGCGCATCACTGAAATATTTCATTGAGGAGGTCTCCTTATGAGTTCTTTTAAATTTGAGGAATATTTAAACAAGGTCCTCTCTAAAATAAAATCCAAGGAAGCGCGCGGTATGATTAAAAAGGAACTGAGTGATCACATGGAAGAGCTAAGTCAAGCCTTTCAAGCGAGCGGGTTATCTGTAGAGGATGCGGATAAAAAGGCCATGCAGGAAATGGGCGACCCTTCTGTCGTTGGGGAAAATATGAATCATCTTCATAAACCAAGAATGGATTGGCTCCTTATTGCTTTATTTGTCATTCTTGCCGGTATGAGTTTTCTTCCACTGATTGGTGGTTTTTCAGCACCCAGTATTTCTTTTATAAAACAACAGGCAGTCTGGATCGTCCTTGCTATTCTTGCACTTATAGGTTTTCTATTCTTTGATTATAGAAAGCTGAAAAATTTGTGGATGTATTTTTATGGAGGCGGCTTAATCCTATTCGGTCTAACTTTTTCAGTCGGTATCGAGCTTGATGGAGTAAAAAGATGGCTTTCTCTCGGGGGGATTACAATTGATGGCCCGGCCATATCTCTATTTTTGTTTTTCTTAGCATGGGCTGGTATTTTGGCCAAAGCCAATGCGTTTAAAGGGTGGAAAAAACAAGGACTACTCTTACTTCTATTTTGGATTCCAGTTCTTCTCTACATGATGGTCTCCCAATTTATGTTCAGTATTATATACTTCTTTTGCGTATTAGTGATGTATGTTTTTTCTAATGTTCATAAACAATTTGCTATTAAAGTGGCCTTGGGGAACTTGCTTATAGGTATTATTTTCATTAGCACGATGATCCTTCATTTCCCTAATCGCTATCTCTCTGATACGCTCCTACCATTGAAAGATATTCTTTCAGAGGCCGGTTGGTTTGGCAATGGACTCCACAATGATTTAAAGCTTCCAGAAGCGCATACAGACTTTGTATTCCCATTTCTCGTCTATTCTCTTGGCTGGGTATTCGGAATCATCCTCTGTCTTCTCCTCTTTATATTTATTTTGCGAATTTCATTAAATGCCTTTAAAACCAAGGATTTATTCGGCAGAATATTAGTAATCGGAGGCGCTGTATTATTTATTGTCCCCACTTGTTGGAACATTCTAATGGGTCTTGGAATACTCCCAATCATGCCTGTCCCTCTGCCATTTATTAGTTATGGAGGAAGCTTATTACTAGTTTACTCTGCATTGCTGGGCCTTATTCTGAACGTTTATCGAAGAAAAGATCTCGTAGAAGCTACCGTGACAAATTGATTTCGCGTACAAACATGGTCAAGCACTCTATTAAAACACCTAGCGAAATCGAGGGCCTGCATACTAGATGAAAAAACCTTTGCTGAAAAAGGGATTTTATTGATTATTCATAGTGCCTTTACTTGCACGACCCTATTTCGTTTATAAAAAAACACGTTCGATTCCTTTAATTGGAATCGAACGTGTGCTTTTGAAACAGCATAAGAATTAAGTTTATTAGTTGGTTTAGAAAGCTTCTCCCATCCATATGAGAAATGACCACAAAAATACACGTTACTAGCCGTTCAACCATTTAAATAGCTTTCCATCGTGCTCAATCAGCCGAAATAGCCAGATGAATGGCTCAGAAATTACAAGAATTTTCAATCACCACAGTCCCGTGCTTAACATTCATCTGACAAAAAATGGCGTTCAAAAAGGATACTCTTTTTACACAGCGTGGCTTATCATTAAATTAACAAAGGAATTATCAGCCGAAATGCTCAAAATATCACAAACGAAAGTGGACGGCTGTTTTTCCTAAAAACTTGTAAAAGGACTGATTTGTATGACTGATTATTCATCTCCAGAGTATCTTGAAAAAGTAGACGCTTGGTGGCGCGCGGCTGATTTTATCTCTGTCGGCCAGCTTTATCTGAAAGGAAATCCACTGCTTCGCCGCCCGCTTGAAAAAGATGACGTCAAAGTGCATCCGATCGGCCACTGGGGCACCATCTCCGGTCAAAACTTCATTTACGCGCACCTGAACCGTGCGATCAATAAATACGACCTCAACATGTTTTACATTGAAGGGCCCGGACACGGCGGTCAAGTGATGGTTTCCAATTCCTATCTGGACGGAAGCTACACGGAAATCTATCCCGACATCACTGAGGACGAAGCTGGTCTGCAAAAGCTCTACAAACAATTTTCCTTCCCAGGCGGCATTGCTTCACACGCAGCACCTGAAACTCCCGGATCCATTCACGAAGGCGGCGAACTAGGCTATGCCCTTTCGCACGCGACAGGGGCCATTCTCGACAACCCGGACGTGATTGCAGCAACGGTTATCGGAGACGGTGAAGCTGAAACCGGTCCACTAGCAGCCGGCTGGTTCTCCAACGTCTTTATCAACCCAGTAAACGATGGCGCCGTGTTGCCGATTCTTTACCTGAATGGGGCTAAAATTTCCAACCCGACCATCCTTTCACGCAAATCCGACGAAGAGCTGTCTCTATTCTTCCGCGGGCTCGGCTGGGATCCGATTTTTGTTGAAGGTGAAGACCCTGCCAAGGTGCACCCGGTCATGGCCGCTAAATTGGATGAAGCAATCGAGAAAATCCGGAACATTCAAAATGATGCACGCAAAAAAGCAGCCACTGAAGCCGTAATGCCAGCATGGCCGGTGATCATTTTCCGCACACCAAAAGGCTGGACGGGGCCAAAAGAATGGAACGGCGAACCAATCGAAGGCAGTTTCCGGGCGCACCAAGTACCAATCCCAGTCGACCAGCATCACCTGGAACATATGGATGCCCTTGTTGATTGGCTTGAGTCTTATCGTCCCGCCGAACTGTTCACAGAAGACGGCAAGCTGAAACCAGAAATCAAAGAAATGGCACCAAAAGGCGACAAACGGATGGCGATGAACCCGATCACAAATGGTGGCATCGACCCGCAGCCGATCAATTTGCCCGATTGGAAAAATTATGCCGTCGATACAGCGACAAAACAGCTCACCACACAGGATATGATTGAATTTGGTAATTTTGCACGGGATATCGTCAAAGCCAATCCTGAAAACTTCCGCATCTTCGGCCCTGACGAAACCAAATCAAACCGTATGGGAAAAGTTTTTGAAGCGACTGACCGTCAGTGGTTGGCACCAGCCGAATTCCCTCGCGATGAATGGTTATCGCCTGCCGGCCGCGTCATCGATGGACAACTTTCAGAGCATCAGGCAGAAGGCTTCCTTGAGGGCTATGTATTAACCGGACGTCACGGCTTCTTTGCCAGCTATGAATCGTTCCTACGCGTCGTGGACTCCATGCTGACCCAGCACTTCAAATGGCTGCGTAAAGCAAAAGAACAAACTTGGCGCAAGCAGTATCCGTCGCTGAATGTGATTGCTACGTCCACCGTTTTCCAACAAGATCACAACGGTTACACCCATCAGGATCCCGGCATCTTGACGCACCTTGCAGAGAAGAAACCGGAATTCATCCGCGAATACCTGCCAGCAGACACCAACAGCCTGTTAGCGGTTATGGATGACGCACTCCGCTCTGAAGAACGCATCAACCTGATCGTTTCATCCAAGCACCCGCGTCCACAATTCTTCTCCACAGAAGAAGCAGAAATCCTTGTTCGTGACGGGCTGAAAGTCATCGATTGGGCCTCAACATGCGGCAATGAAGAGCCCGACCTTGTTATCGCCGCAGCTGGTACGGAGCCGAATATGGAAGCCTTGGCAGCTGTCACCATCTTAAACAAGGCGTTCCCAGAAATGAAGATCCGCTTCATCAATGTGGTCGACATTTTGAAACTGCGCCATCCAGATGTAGATCCGCGCGGCCTTAGTGATGAAGAATTTGATGCTTATTTCACAGCAGATAAGCCCGTCATTTTCGCATTCCACGGTTATGAAGGCATGATTCGCGATATTTTCTTCAACCGTCACAATCACCATCTGTTCATTCATGGCTACCGCGAAAACGGCGACATCACAACACCGTTCGACATGCGCGTTCTGAGTGAAATGGACCGATTCCACCTGGCACAGGATGCCGCAAATGCCGTTTATGGTGACAAAGCTGCTGATTTCAGCCAAAAAATGTGTGACACGGTCGCCTATCATCACGACTATATTCGCGAAAACGGCGTAGACATCCCAGAAGTCGAAAACTGGAAATGGTCGCCTCTCTCGAACGGTCTGATCAGCTCAGGAAAATAAGCACCATTTACTCTAATAAAAAAGAATCTGGCGGCCAACATCTCGGTTGGATTGCCAGATTCTTTTTTGTTAAGTAGTTTTTTAGAGAACGGCGCAATAAGCCATCCTATCGCTTCTTTTTATCTAAAAATCAACATATTATCGATCATTTGATAGGTTTTCGTGAAAAAATTGAGCGAAATTCCTTTTTCTTCTGCAAGAGGGGACAGATCTACCACTTCAAGATCATTATTCATGTAGCCGCTTAGGGTTTCCAATTCTGGGTTCTTTGTCAGATCGAGACTCACTAAATCATTAATCCCAACATTAAGCTCCATTAATTTCGGCAATCCAGCTGTATCTAGATAACTTAAGCGATTACTGTCGGCATAAAGAACTTTTAATTTTGGATTATCCAATTGCAGGCTGCTGATTTCATTCCGATCACAATGCAGTTCCACAAGCTTTTTATTCTGCGAAACATCTAAACTGGTCAACTTATTAGATCCGCAGACTAATATTTCTAGCTCTGTTAAATGCTGAATACCCTCTAAACTTTTGATATTGCGATCTTCTAGATTTAAGAATTTAATGCGTTTAAGCTCATCAAGTAAAATGACATCCTCTACTTCATCACCGACTGCGGCCGCTATGGTCATCGCCACTTCTTTATCTGGGAAAATGGCGTTAATCGGTGCAGAAATTAACACCCCATTTTCATCAAAATGAAACGAAGGATCTGCCTCGCCCTCCCACATAGCACTGGTGGAAGTTGGGAAGAAAATGCCCAATACCGCAATTATTAATAAAGCTGTTAAAATCAACTTGTTTTTCCATACATCTACAAATGTAAAATAGTTCAACTTGTTAATCTCCTTTTATCAATTTTTTGTGTACGCTCCATTATATAAATACACAAACAGGTTGTAATTAACAGTCGTTAACTATACAAATTAAAAATCAACAGCAAACACTAAATCGACATTTTTTGACAAATTATTTCTTCCTTCTTAACAAATAAACGCCCAGAACCGCCACTGCACTACCAAAAACCATCCAGCCACTTGCCCCCTGATCGCCAGTTTTAGGCAAAGCCATTTTTTGTGTCACATCATTGCTTGGATTGACTTTGACAGCGACATTTTGATCCGCAGAAGTGTTGGCATTTTTTTGAACATCCTGATCCGTACTAGTTTCTCCATCTGTCGAATCATTTCCAGGTGTAACGGGCTGCTCTTCAGTCACTGCAACATGCACGACCACTTTCTTTTCCACCGTTTCCGTCCCATTAGAAGCTGTAATGGTCACTTCATAATCCCCCGGTGTCGAGAAATCCACAATCGTTTCAAAATCACTAGACAACTGATTGCCCGCCTCCGTTTGCGCGTGCACATCTTGTAAAAATTGCGCCTCAGAAACCGTGTCCGTTTGATTATACGTAATCTCATCATCAGCCGTCAGCGAAATAGGTTGCGTCACTTGATAAGGAATGGTGAACGTGCCTCCGCAAAAACCACTAGTTGAAATGAAACTGTAGCTGACCTCGCCAGAAGCTGGCAAATTTTCCCACGTAATCGTATTGGTTGCCGGATCATACACGCCATTATCACTTGGCGTAATCATCATTGCAGCACCCACTTCATCTTTCAGCTCCGTACTAACAGGCACAGTTAACTTCCCGCCCGTTCCTTTTTGCAGGTCTAATGTAAATTTTTGATCAATCGCCGTAACTACTATTACATTGCTTGGAATAAAGGAGAAATCTTGCACCTTATTGTTATCTAAGTTTAGCCATGACAAGTTTTGAATATTACTCAGATCCAACGTAGTCAATTGATTGGATGGAAGGTCCAACTCCACCACTTTAGAGTTTTGACTTAAATCTAAGGTAGTTAACTGATTGCCTCCACCCAAAAGAGAAGATAGACTTGGATTTTGGCTTAAATCTAGTTCTGTCAATTGATTATTCGAACAATCCAGCGTATCCAACTTTAGATTTTGACTCAAGTCTAAATCAGTCAATTGATTGCCTGCACAACCTAAGTAACCAAGCTGTGTATGTTTGCTAACATCTAACTCCGTTAACTGATTGCCTCCACATTCCAAAGCATCTAAACTATCAATTGCACTCAAATCTAATTCCGTTAATTGATTATTTTCGCAGTATAAAACGCCTAGTCCAGAATTGAAATGAATAGTCGTCAATTGATTCCCACCGCAATACAAATTAACCAATTCCAGATTCTGACTGACATCTAGTTCAGTCAGTTGGTTATTTTCACAGGAAAATGTGTTTATATTCTTATTTTGAGAAATATCTAATTCGGTCAGCTGGTTATTATCACAACCAATAAATTCCAAATTCTGATTTTTGCTTGCATCTAATGTCGTTAACTCATTATTATAGCAGCTAAGAAAAACAAGACCCGAGAGGTACTCTAAACCGCTCATATCTTTGATTCCCATGCCACTGCAGTCTAATTCTTCCATTTGCCCAAGTTCATCCAGACTAACCGAATCAGATGGCTGCCTATTAAGCTCATTCGCAACGGCTTTTGCCAAGTTATCATCAGGAAACCAGTCATTGAAGGTCTTGGTGATCGCTTTCAAATTTCCTTCTGTCGATTGGCCTTCTGTTTGGTTTTGAACGGTCTGCTCACCTTGGCCAGAGCCGCTTGTCTCAGTAGCGTTATTTTCCGAAACCGTTTCTGTTGTATCAGCCAACGGAGTCAGCGGACTTAAAACCTTTAATATCGCAATAAGTGGTATACCCAACTTCTTAGATGTATTTTTCAATAAATATTACTCCTTTCTATATTAGAGCAATATTTATTATATTCCTTAATCAAGTACTTTTGCGTACCTTTTTCCATTTTAATGTGACAATTTAGTGAATTTTTCTCAAACTTATTATGTCATGCGTAGCAATCGCCAAAATGTTTTTCAATATATTTTTATTGCAAAACGATAAATTTTGTTTTATACTATTCCTAACAACAAATTAAACGAGGTGTTCCCTATGAAAAAAGAAACGCTATTCCTAAAGATCGTCATTATTCTAATCGGACTTTTCATCTTGACCATTATCGGATTAGGATTCCCGGCTGTCGGCTATCGAGCTGTTTATCAAGCGGGCGGATTATTCGGAAAAATCACCACGGCAATTTTAACTGGTCTCACACTGTCAGCGATTCCGTTTTTTACAGCGCTCTATCAGGGTTTGAAACTGTTAAGCTACATCGATCGTAATGAAGCTTTTTCTACACTTTCGATCCGCGCACTTAAAATCATTAAAAACTGCGCGCTGATTGATACCATTATTTATCTAGCCATCCTGCCATTCTTTTATATTTTTGCTGATAAAGACGATTCACCCGGATTTTTAGCAATCGGACTAGTCCTATTTTTCGCTTGCCTGGTCATTTCCGTATTCACGACCGTTCTTCAAAAGCTCTTTATCAGCGCCGTCAAAATAAAATCTGAGAACGACTTAACAGTTTGAGGTGAGAAAAAATGGAAATTATTATTCATATTGATGTCATGCTTGCCAAACGGAAAATGAGTGTAACAGAGCTAACTGAAAAAGTGGGAATTACCATGGCCAATTTGTCCATCTTAAAAAATGGAAAAGCTAAAGCCATTCGTTTTTCTACACTGGCGGCGATTTGCAAAGCGCTAGACTGCCAACCCGGTGATATTCTGGAATATGTACCTGATGAAGACAATTAAAAAAGGCTCGGCTGCTCACTTTTCTAGTGAGTCATCCGAGCCTTTTTCCTGTTTATCTTAAAAATTGTTCAATCGTTGTCAAAACACCATCTTCATCATTGGAACGCGTAATATAACGTGCTTTTTCTTTTAATGCATCGAAACCGTTTCGCATCGCAAAACTATAATCGCCCTGCTCCATCAGTTCAATGTCATTAAAGCCGTCACCGAATACCATCGTTTCTGCTTTCGTGACGCCCAGCATTTTTTGCAGTTCCTGAACCGTCGTCCCTTTATGCACGCCATGATTAGAAATGTCGATCCATTGCGCTTCCGAAGCCACAATATAGGCCTCATCGAAAAATTCAGCCAGCTTTTCACGCGTTGCAAAACATCTTTTTTGAAGATCAAAAATCGTAATTTTCACAAAATCTTCCTTGATTTCTTTATACTCATCCACAAAGCCCACATTTTGATACGAGCCACGCACCACTTTGTTCACAATTTCGTCCGGCGTACTATTTTTTACAATAGCCGCTGTCGGCGTGCAGGCAATAATCGTATAATCATTCGCAATTTCCTCTAATTTCGCAATAATTCTCTGTCCCAATTCATTCGGAAGCAGTGATTCATACACATATTCGCCATTTCGTTTGATTCTTGTTGCACTATCGCCCAAAATCCATAAATCCTTCGTATCCTCTTCGCCGAAAATCGCTTCTACACGTTCACATTGTTTCCCAGTGCACGGGGCAAACTGAACACCTTTTTCTTTCATCAACTGCTTGACTTTCTGATAAAGCGGACGGTTAAACTCACTTTTGCTATTTAAAAATGTCCCATCCATATCTGTAATCACTAATTTAATCATGTTGTTGCCTCCTGTTTTCTTAAAAATTAGTCGGATCAAAAATCGTCTTCTGCGTCACCAGCCAAAACAAGCCACTTTGCACGCTCTCCTGAAAACTTTGATCGAAATAAAAGGCCGGCTTGTTCGGATGCTGCTTCAAATAAGTATCTGCTTGGATTGCCTGCTCGATCACCTGTCGATCCACACTTTCAGAAGATAGAACAAAGGCATGCGGCGCAATGATCACATTATAGAGCGCCACAATATCTGCCAGATTTCCGGCTAATGCCGCATCATTTTGGACCGGTTGATTGGGGCCCGTCATCATCGGCAAAAACTTGGCTTCTCCTGCAAGTCCGAGATGCCCTTCCACCAAGTGTCCTCCTGCAAAAATCGTAATCCCTGGCATGCTTTTTTTCGGATAAAAAATTCCCACAATCGTCTCCTGCCGCCCGACATGGTGATTCAAGCAGTACCCAATCGTCATCAAATGGGCATCATTTTGAACAATTAGCGGTTTTTCAGTCACTTCCTGCATCAATTCGCGAAAATTCCACCCGTCAAATTTGCCATACCAGCTAGAAGTCACGACATCCTGGTGAATTTTCCCCGGGAAAGACAGGCCAATTTTATCAAAAGCAAGCGGTTGTGCCAGCAGTTCTTTGATAATGCCTTGAAAATTTCCCATAGTTGGCATCGAAAAATCATATTTCTCCGCAAATTTTACTTCTTGCTGCAAATTAACCATTTTTGCCTCAATAACTAACTGATTGGCCTCTTCCTGCATGGAAAGCAAGCAAAAGTGCTGTTTATCATAATTAAATTGGTACTCGATCGCTGGTCGGCCTAATTTTTGCTGAACCTGCCCAGCCTCCAGAATCGTCCGGTCTGCCACCAATTCCTTCACAAGCGCATTAATCGTCACAACACTGATTGACGTGCCTTCTGCCATCTCCGCTTTTAACGCAGCGCCTTTCTGAAAGAGCCACATTTTTAGTTTGCCTAGATTGCTTTCGCGAATCAGGTTGCTGTCACTGGTCATTTTTGTTCGCCTCCGACCCTTCATTATTTCATTCACTTAATAAACCTTCTTAATTATATAAGAAAAATTCAGCTTTGTAAATAAGAGGCCGCGGATAAATTTATCTGCCACCTCTATAATTATGCATATAAAATGTATGAAATTTAAAAATCAGATGAACGGCTGTTACTCCCCATGCCAGCAAAAATACATTTTCCGCAAAATTCAGCTGATACAGTTCAAATAAATGGCCACCAAAATAAATAACGAAAGGAGCATAATAGAGAAGTAAAAGTATTGTATAAAAAACGGCGGGTCTAAAACATATAGTGCGCCCCTAAAGTTAGACCAAAAAATCTAACTTTAGAGGCGCACTCACATCCGAAAGACAAACCGGTTTCTCTAATCTAATTTCAAATTCACTTAGCCACTTTTCGTCTAAATGCTAGCCAGCCTCCTCCAATAAGACTCAACAACAGTCCACTCAGAAGGATTGCATCAGAATCAGTGTCTCCTGTTTTCGGCAATGTTGATGACTGACTGTAACCAGCTTGATTCAAAGTTGAAGAACTGGTTACGTTGGACATCCCCACTGGCGTTGTGGTCGTCGGATTGCTACCGCCATTATTGTCCGTTCCCGATGGAGTAGGTGTTGTTACCGGGTCTGCCGGAGTTGTAAATGGCGTTGGCGCGCTTTGGACACCATCGCTATTTTCTGCAATCGCCACTAATGGTTCTTGCGCTCCCGCACTGCCAGCTGGTAAAGTTACCGTGTAATTGCCATCTGCATCAGCTGTTCCCATCCCGATCGTATTCCCATCCGCATCTTGAATTAGAATCGTATCGTCTGGTGTCGCCGTTCCTGATACGACATAACCATTCATACTATTTCCTGTAACAGAGTCCACTGTTGGAGCTATTGGCTGTTCCGGCTCGACTGTAGGATCTTGCGGTGTGACAAAGGCCGTTGGATCACTTTGAACACCTTCCCCATTTTCAGCAATGGCATTCAGCGTCTCTTCTGCAGTAGCGCTGCCAGGGTCAAGAGTCACTGTGTAACTGCCGTCCTCTTCAACTGTTGCAGTTCCAAGTGTGTTCTCGTCGGTATCCATGATAATAACAGTGTTACCAAATGTTGATGCACCTCTCACCATATAGCCATCCGCGCTATTTCCCATGACACTCGTAACAGTTGGTGCATCCGGCTTAGTTGGCTCAATGATAGGATCTGCCGGAGTTGTGAATGGAGTCGGCACGCTTTGATCACCATTGCTATTTTCCGCAATCGCATTCAAGTTTTCCTCCGCTACCGCACTGCCAGCTGGAAGCGTCACCGTATAATTTCCGTTTCCATCTACCGTTCCCGTTCCAATTGTTAAACCATCAGCATTTTGAATCAAAATTGTATCGCCTGTCGCTCCTGTTCCCGTCACGGCATAGCCATCTGTACTGTTCCCAGTCACACTATCGACCGTCGGACTAGTTGGAAGAACCACACTGTCGGCCGGAGTCTCAAATGGCGTTGGGGCACTTTGATCACCATTTCTATTTTCNNGCTATTGCTTTCAATGCTTCCTCCGCTACCGCACTACCCGCTGGAAGGGTTACCGTATAATTTCCATTTCCATCTACTGTGCCTGTTCCAATCGTATTACCATCCGCATCTTTGATCAGAATTGTATCGCCTGCCGTTCCTGTTCCTACCACCGTATAGCCATCCGCGCTATTCCCAGTCACATTATCAACTGTCGGGCTGGTTGGAACAACAACTGCATCTGC
>NZ_FXUT01000026.1 GCF_900183385.1 Listeria costaricensis | reverse complement strand
CCAGATACAGATGGAGATGGCGTATCAGACGGTAAGGATAGTGCTCCACTCGATCCCCATAATTACAGTGATGGAACGAGTTCAGATGCGAATGATTCTACGTTAGAAATTAAGGATGCAACTGGTAAAGCGAAAGATTCTGCCTTACCTAAAACAGGAGATGCTTCTTCTAACACTACAGGTGGATGGTTGGGTGCATTATTAATGATCCTCTCGTTCTCTTGGTTAAGAAAAAACAAAGCAAAAAATCCTAAAAATAATTAACGAAAAAGCTCTCCTCGCAAATAGTTTTGAAATTTTGGGGGAGAGCTTTTTATATGATTGTCGGTAAGACCTGCTTGATGAAAAAGGATTCTATGTGGATCTTTATAACAGCCAGTTTGCTGGTGCTCAGGCGGTTTAAGATAGCAAAATACGAAAAAGCCGGTTCTCCAAATAAGGGGGAGCCGGTTTTTTCGTATGTGCAGAGGGTAAAAGTAGAGCCCGTTTATAGCATATAAAAAACCAACATGGAAAAGGGGACCATGTTGGCAAAAAGGGAGTTTGGGAAAACAATCATTAAAAAAGGGAGTAAAAAATGATTGCCTTCATTTGATATATTCATATTAACCGCCAAAACTTAGAAATCACTTCTATTTATCTAAGAAATAAATGAGAATTTTAAAACTGGAAACATCTCCGCTGAGCAAATCAAATTTTTCTTTGAGCAGATTCATTGTTCTTTTATACCCTATGGGGTATTATGAAAATCATAAGGAGTGAAGCAAATGTTTAAACGAATACCTTCCATCTCAACAGCAGAGCTTGCAGAAAAGTTGGCAGCAAAGCCGTTACTGCTTGATGTTCGGGAACCGCATGAGTTTCGAGCAGGGCATATTCCAAGAGCTAAAAATATTCCGCTTGGTCAAGTGGCTAGTTTTCAATCAGAAGAACCGGTGTATGTAATCTGTGCATCAGGCATGCGCAGCAAGCGGGCGGTCAAATTGTTAAGGAAAAAAGGCGTCGAGGCGATCAATGTGAAAGGTGGCATGATGCTTTGGCAAGGACTTACGAAAGGTGGGGCAAAATCATGAAACGTGTAGTGATCGTAGGCGGCGTGGCAGGCGGGATGTCTGCTGCAACACGATTAAGAAGATTAAATGAAGAATTGGAGATTATTATTTTTGAAAAGGGGCCGTACGTTTCCTTTGCGAATTGCGGCTTGCCTTATTATATCGGTGGTGAAATTACGGAGCGGAGTGATCTTTTGGTGCAGACTCCGGAACAGCTGAAGGCGCGCTTTAATTTAGACGTTCGGCCGTTTCATGAGGTGACGGAAGTTTTACCAGAGGAGAAAGTCGTGGTTGTGCGGGCAAATGGTCAAACGGAGCGGGTCAGTTATGATAAGCTGATTTTATCGCCGGGAGCCAAACCGTTTATTCCGCCGGCTGAGGGCATCGATGAAGCGGAAAATTTATTTACAGTGCGAAATGTGCCGGATGTCGACCGGATTATGCAACATATGGAAAAGCAGGCTCCCAAGCGGGCCGTTGTGATTGGTGCTGGCTTTATTGGTCTCGAAATGGCGGAAAACTTGGCAGAGAGAGGGCTTCACGTGACGGTTGTCGAGAAAGCACCACATGTTTTGCCACCGCTTGATACGGAAATGGCCGCTCAAATCGAACGGGAGCTCGTGGCAAATAAGGTCGAGGTGCGGACGGGTGTGGCAGCTGAGGCGTTCCTAGAGGCTGGACGGCAGATTCGCCTAGATGATGGCACGAGGCTTGCGGCCGACTTAATTATTCTGGCGGTTGGCGTAACACCGGCAGTTGATTTTCTGGAAGGTAGCGGCATTGAGACGGGGCTTCGCGGTGCGATCGTGGTGAATGAAAATTATCAAACGAATCTGCCGGACGTTTGGGCGATTGGCGATGCGGTCGTTGTGAAGCATCAGGTCAGCGGGAAGGATGCACTGATTTCGCTTGCTTCTCCGGCGAATCGGCAAGGGCGGATCACGGCGGATATTCTAAATGGACAATCGCGGCCGAACAGCGGCTTTATTGGGACGGCGATTGTGCGGGTGTTTGGGCAGACGGCAGCGACGACAGGGCTGAATGAGCATCAGCTGCAGCAGATGGGGATGGCACATCAGGCTGTCCATATCCAGTCGAAAAATCATGCGGGCTACTATCCGGGGGCCGTTCCGATTCTGTTGAAGGTTCTCTTTGATCCGCAAACGGGGAAACTGCTGGGGGCCCAGGCGGTTGGCGAGAATGGTGTCGATAAGCGGATCGACGTTTTGGCGACTGCTTTGAAGGCGGAAATGAGTGTGTTTGATTTGCCGGAACTGGAATTGACCTATGCGCCGCCGTTTGGTTCGGCTAAAGATCCGGTCAATATGGCGGGGTATGCAGCGATGAACTTGATGGAAGGCATGAGTGAAAACATTCAGTGGCATGAACTTATGGCGGAACTGGAGGCGGGGGCTGTTCTACTGGATGTTCGGAATCCCGAGGAGCTTAGGAATGGCCATTTTGAAGGGGCGCTGAATATTCCGCTGAATGATTTGCGGAACCGGATGTCGGAGCTTTCGCAAGAGACGAATTATATTGTGACTTGTCAGGTTGGGCTGCGCGGCTATATTGCTGAACGGCAACTCAAAAATGCTGGCTTTCATGTGAAAAATTTGGATGGCGGCTTTAGTCTCTATCAAAGCGTGTCAAAAGAAGGAGTCGAAAAATAATGTATCAATCAATCACAGCAATCGAATTAGAACAAGTATTGAAGCAGGAGGATCGGGCGGTTTTGGATGTGCGCGATCAGGATGCTTTTGTGGCGGGACATATTCCCGGAGCGGTAAATATTCCGATCGACGAACTGGCGGACCAATTTTCAACCTTGGACAAAAATCAGCCCTATATGATTATTTGCTATGCGGGAGGTCGTTCTCAGGCGGCTTCCGAATTCTTAGCGCAAAAAGGGTATCAGGTGACGAATGTGATGGGAGGAATGGGCGCATGGCGGGGCGAAGTGAAGTAAGTTATGACAATAAAATGAAAAATCGGTTGAAACGTGCGGAAGGGCAGATCCGTGGTATTTTGAAAATGATGGAAGAAGGACAGGACTGCCGCGATGTTGTGACGCAGCTTTCGGCGGTTCGGACGAGTGTTGACCGGACGATCGGCTTGGTCGTGGCGGAAAATCTGGCGGCTTGTATCGAAAAGGAACGGGCAGCTGGCCTTGACCCGGACACAGATAGCTATGTGCAGGAAGCGATCGACCTGCTTGTGAAAAGTCGATAGGGGGACGGGGCGCTTGGCATGAGCAGGTCGACGGGTGCGGTTCGAGGCGGTGACAGGTCACATCTGGCTGGAAACGGGCATCGTGTTTTACTTGAAATGCAGCTGTTTTTCATAAGAATAGCCGCGAATTAGTTCTTGATCGATGAGGGCTACCGTTTCTTGAAGTAGATAGTTTTCGCCGTCAGTGGGGCATTTCCAGTCTTGTGGCACGCAAAATGGCTGGCGTTCACTGGCCAGCAGGTAGCGTTCTCCGGGGGCACCAATCGAGTGGTCAAGCTCAAAAAACAGATAGGGTTGACCGTCTTCCATAAAATAGCCGAGAAACTGCTGGTAACTTTTGGAGAGTCCCAAGTGGTCGATCAGCTCCCTTGCTTCCTGATGAAATTTCAGATCGGTTAAGATGGCCGAATGAACGGGCGTTACAAGGGGTGCGGTCAGCAGTAGTCTGGCGGTACGAACAGGTCCCTTTTGCGCCGGGTCACGTTCAAGCAGTCCTTGGTAGCGGTCAATCAGTCGCTTTTTACGCGCGATGCGGATTTCTTCTTCTTCCAGCTTCTTTCGGTATTTGGTTAGCAGAGCGGGCAGATTTTCAGGTGTCTCTTTTTCTAGATATTGTTTGATTTCCTGAAGCGAGAAGCCCATATATTGTAGTGCCTGAATAAAGCTGAGCTGTTCGGCCTGTTCGGGTTTGTAATAACGATAGCCAGAAGCGGCATCGGTGTAGGCGGGCACCAGCAGACCGATTTTGTCATAATAACGGAGGCGCTGGATGGAGAGATCGTTCTTTTTGGCCATTTCACCGATTGAAAAGTAAGTTTCCATGTGGATTGTCGTCCTTTCATCTTGACTCTATAGTTACTATACACTTTATAGTGGAAGTAATTCAAAGCGAGAGGTGAAAAAAATGAAAATCATTATAGAAAAAGACTACGAAAATATGAGTAAAACGACGATGGAACTGCTTTTAGGCAAAATGTATCAGGATAAGCAGGTTCATTTGGCGATTACGGCTGGTTCTACGCCCAAGCGGATGTATGAACTGATGGTCGAAGCGATGAAAGAAAAAGCACCGCTGAAAAATGTCTGCTACTACAACTTTGATGAGATTCCGGTTGGAGATGAGGAGTTCGGTGTGACAGTCGGTAATTTAAAGCAGATGTATTTTGATCCGGCGGGCATTCCGGCAGAGCAAATCCATGTGCTGGATACAAGCAACTATATAGAGCATGAGGCCTATCTGAAAAGTGTTGGTGGCCTGGATGCCATTTTGATTGGAATTGGAGAAGATGGTCATTTTTGCGGCAATTTACCGGGTGTCACCAAATTTGGCGATGAAACGCGGCTTGTGTCAGTGAAATCTCGTCCAGATATGTTTGACATTCTGGTAGAAGAGGTAGGCGGAGATCCGGAAAAGGTGCCGGAAAACTACGTGACGATGGGACCGAAAAGTGTGATGCAAGCGAAACACGTCATCCTGTTTGCAAACGGGAAGAAAAAAGCAGCGATCATCAAAAAAGCGTTGCAAGGGCCTGTGACAGAAGAGGTACCGTCTTCGATCTTCCAGCTGCATCCTAATTTTACTGTCGTATTGGACGAGGAAGCAGCAAGCGAACTATCACGTTAAGCAGCTATTAAAAAAGCAAAAATCTTATCTGTGCCATTTGGGGCGGTAGATACGATTTTTGCTTTTTTTGTTAAAATTTCTTTGCGAGCTCGGCCGCTTCCTTTGTTCCAGCCGCAATGATTTCAGCTGCCTGATCTGGACGGGCATTGTGACCTTCGACAACTACGATTTCTGGTGCGGAGATGCCAAAGTGGCTCAGCACATTCTTCACGTAATTCATCGACATTTCATAACTGGCCATTGGACCGTCAGAATAGATGCCGCCGCGTGCGTTCAGAAGGGCCACTTTTTTATCAGGTACAAGACCGACGGGACCTTCTGGGGTATATTTGAACGTTTTGCCTGCTTGGTTGAGATAGAAAAGATAGGTCAAAAACTGTGCGGGAATGCTGAAATTCCAAAGCGGAAAGGCCATGACGATTTTATCAGCTTGTAAAAATCCGTCCAAGTAGCCGTTTGCAATGTCCGCTAAACGTTTTTCATCGGCAGAGAGTGTTTCGCCGGCTGCTTCTTTATGCAGTCCGCTCATCATCACGCCGTCATAATAGGGAAGTTCTTCCTCGAATAAATTCAGTTCCGTAATGACATCATCAGGATGGTTCTCCTGGTAGCTTTGTAAAAAAGTTTCATACAGTGTGACGCTGACAGAGCGTTCTTTTGGTAGTCCATTTGCTTTGATAAATAAAACATTTGCCATAAAATTCATTCCTCCTACTAAATCGTCCTTTTTCAGTGTAGCGAAAAGGAGACAGTTCTCGCAAGTAATCTGCTTACAAAAAATTAGTAATAGGAAATTATGAAGGAAGCCGCGCAGCTATGATAAAATAAGAGCGATAGGAGGATGTATATGATGAAAATTCGACCAATAGATGAAGAAGAGATTCATAAAATCAAGCAGCTTCGCGATTACTCCTTTCGTCATCCTGCAAAAGGCGGCGATGAGGATTTTATGTTTTGGATGAATCGGGCCGCTCGACTGGGGGCGTTTCAGGATGAGAGGTTGCTTGCTCAGGTGCTGACCTATCCGCTTACGGCAAGCCTGTATGGGGAAGATTTTGCGATGGGCGGGATTGTATATGTGGCCAGCTTTCCGGAAAACCGGGGTGGCGGTCTGATTCGACAATTGATGCATGCTTCTCTTGCGGAAATGCGGCAGAAGGGGCAGCTGCTCTCCTATTTGCGGCCATTTTCTGTGCCGTTTTATCGAAAATTTGGCTATGAGCTTTTTACGGAAGAAGTGGCGGTGGAGCTTAGTGCCGCTCATTTACCGGGAGACAAGGCTTATACGGGGACGCTTGAACGGACGGGGCATCATGATAAGTCCTTCGAGGCGGTCCGGCAGATTTATGACCGTTATCAAAAACGAAAAAACGGCATGTTGGTAAGAGATGCGGCTTGGTGGTCAAGACTGGCACGTCGGGAGTTTACGCATGAAGCGGTGCTTTACCGGGATCAAGAGGGGCACCCGCAAGGATACGCTCTTTATACATTTGAAGGGGAGACCATGCTGATTTATGAACTGGCGGCGCTGACCATCGAAGCGGAAAAAGCCATTTGGCAGTTCGTTAAGAGCCACCAGTCGATGTTCCAAACGGTGAAAGCCATGAATGTCGGCAATATTCGCGACCTGGCTTTGTGGCTGACGGATCCGACCGATCTTGCCATTACGGAGACGCTTAGTTTTATGATGAGAGTTGTGGATGTCGAGCCGTTTTTAGCAAGGGTGCCATTTAATTCGCTGACCGAGCCGCTTTATCTAGAGATTCGTGAGGACTTTGCAGAATGGAATAACGGCTGCTACCGGATAACGGAGCAAGGTGTCGAGCGGCTCGACCATGTGCCCGCTGAAAAAGTGCTGCAAACAGATATCCAGACGTTTAGTCAAATGATGACAGGTTTTATTCGTCCCACAAAATTAGCCTATTATGAAAAATTACGCGGAACGGCCGAGACCATTCAAAAGTGGGAGGCGGCTCTCCCTGTACGGGAAACACAGCTATTCGATACTTTTTGATAGGGGGAGAACAGTGATGACAACCATTGCGAGAGAATTGACAAAAAAAGAGCAGGCTGCACTTATCGAACGTAGCGAGTCGCTCCAAATCGAGGGCAAGTCGAATGAAGAGAAATTAGCTGCGCTCATTGACCAGCTTCGAGTGGCCCCTTCTTTTGAGGAGGAGGAAATCGAAGAAACGGCTTACAGGTACGGATTGTTTTTTGGTGAGCTGCTTCGGACGGCGTTTGAATGGCACTGGCTTTTCTTGGAAGTGGAGGATCAAGGCGGTTACGCGATCGTCTCGAAAGAAAATGGCTACGCACTGCTCGTCATGCCGTATTTCACCGAGATTCTGGCTGGAAGTCGCGATCCGGCTTCACTAAAAGCGCTCTACCAGCTTATGCCAAGTATCGAAGGAGAAAAGAACGCCTTTCGTTTGCTGTGAAAAGCTGCTTAAAATTTAACTAGAAAGAGGTGCGCCCGATGACAGAAACAGAGAAAATCAAACAACAACTTGTTAAGCAAACACTTATTTTGAAAACAGGTGGAATCCGGCCGACAGCTGAATTAGGTGAAAGCTGGATTGGTGCTGTAAAATGGGCAGCTAAAGATGAAACGTGGCCAGTAGGTGATGATCAGGAGCTGCTAACGCCTCTTGCGACCATTTTTCTTCCCGATCATCCTGCAGTGCCAAAAGTTGTGCGGGAAATGAAATTGATAACGATATTTTGGGATACGGCGGCTTTTACGAGTGGTGCAGATAAGGCGTGGCGTGATTACTTTGTGATTCGCAGCTATCCATCTGTATCGAAGCTGGAAGCCAGAAATTGGCAAAATGAAAATGAATTAGATGCATTCCCGCTCGTTTTAGAGGAGCGAAAAGAGGAGTTTCCAGTTTGGGACAGCAATGACATTCCTTTTGCTGTCCGCGAGTCGATTGTCCAGCTGGAAGAACAACAGGGATTAGATTATTTCGAGGACATTGCGGGGGATTATTATGCGCATGCAGGGCATAAAATCGGCGGCTATCCGGCTTACATACAGCCGGGACCTTGCTTGCCAGATTCGACTGCCTTCGTTTTGCAACTTTCAACAGATGAAAAATCCGGTCTATGGATTGTGGATAATGGCAGTTTCTATTTTTACTATGATGCGGTCAAACAGGACTGGGAGGTTCACTGCGATTTCTTTTAAGCGAAAATAAAAAGATGGTCACTGCTGCGGTTATGCTGATTTCTCATAACATTCCGCAGAACGGGGCCATCTTTTTCTGTTAAGAGCTCTTTTTCAGTATAAGGTATGAAATGCATTTCAGAGCAAGCGCTTTTATAAAATAAATGAATTTCTAGGCAAAATAAAGCGAACACCTCGACCCACCAAAGTGAGAGAAAACTTTGACGAGTCGGGGTGTTTTAATTTGACGTTTTTTTCGCATAATCATAAAAGGCTTGCAGTCCGTCCAGTTCCGTCAAATGCTGATTACAAGACGCACTGTCACTGCAGATATAGTTGCCGAGTGATTTATAGGTTTGGAGTTTCGTGTTTGTTTTGACATCGATCGTGAAAAGACCAACATCTGCAACATGATGGCAAAAATGGCAAATACTCTTCTTATTATAGGGAAGAAAACTGCCGACAAGTCCTTTTAGCTCCCCATCGATTTCCGCAATCAGGAATTTTTTACCACTGGAAGTATCCAGCCAAGAAAAATAGCTGAGCTGCTCAAAAGTTTCAGGGGTGGTTTTTGGAAAATGCAGTTTTTTGGTTTTCTTGAACAGCTTTTTCGCCGTTTGATCTGTAACCTGTGGAAAAGGGATCACGGCTTCCCTTATTTTTTCTTGGTAATGCAGAAGGTCCTGCTCCGTTTCAATGCTCAATATCCAGGCGAGTAAATCTTCCTGTTCTTTTGCGCGCGCTGGAAATAATCCACAAATTTTATCGAAGCAGTAAAAGGAAAATTCCTTCTTCACTTTATCATCGTTGACCGTATGGCGCGTGTTGTGTACGTGTTTTGCTTGCCGAATGATTTCATTATATTGATGATTCTGAATGAATGCGTCCATCGTTTTCACCTCGTTTTTTATTGTAACAAGCGTAGGAAGTCGTGAAAAGTGTAAAAATGTTTCTAAATGATTTTACTCTATTTATGAAAAATACTACTAGCAGAGAAAAGTGTTTTTCGTGGAAAAAAATTTGCATACAATATAAGGATTTTGTGATACATAACATGAAATTAGTGTATTTATTACAATATATATGAATATAGTCTGAAAAAGTTCTTAATTTAGACACAATTTAAGCGATTTTACTCCTGTTTTGGAAGTAACACTTCTTTATGGTTATGTATAATAAAAATATAAGTTTACTCTTAATATGTTAAATATTTTAAAAAGGAGATTGGGAAATTGAAAGCACCTAAAATTGTTTTAACTTCATTACTTGGTGTAAGTTTGATGGCGAATCCGCTAGCAATTTTTGCAGAGGATGTTGATACGTCTAAAGAAACGGTCCAAGGAGAACATACAGCTACCGAAAAAGAAACGCAAGAGGAAAGTATAGTGGTTGAAGAGAAATCGTTAGAGGAAAGTCAGCATTCAGGAAATGAATCAACTGCTTCTTCTAATGTGGAATTTGTATCTGATCATACGAATAATTCTGGTAAAGTATTGAAAAAT
This sequence comes from Listeria costaricensis, assembly GCF_900183385.1. GTDB lineage: Bacteria > Bacillota > Bacilli > Lactobacillales > Listeriaceae > Listeria > Listeria costaricensis. Next base: position 8,969 of record NZ_FXUT01000026.1, on the reverse strand, counting down.
ACATCGGAAGAAGCTAAGACATTCAATGATTGGTTTCCAGATGCTCGGCTGGCGGCAGCGGTGGCAAATGAATTGCACTATGCTTCGCCAAACGAAGAAGTAACCCGTGAAAAACTAGCCACGTTAGACAGCTTGGATGTTCGGAATCAATCGATAACCGATATGACGGGGGTGGAATATCTAACAGGACTCTATTCATTGTACTGTAATGGCAATAGACTTTCGAGCTTGGATGTCAGTGCCAATACAAAACTTGTGTCACTTAACTGTGCCGATAATAATCTTACAAATCTGGATCTATCTAACAATCCTCTGTTGGTTAAGCTATTCTGTAATAACAACCGGCTTTCCAGTCTCGATTTAAGTAATAATCCAAATGTGGCTGAGGTACATGCGGTGGAAAATCTCATCAGCCAGACAGATTTTTCTCAGAATACAAGTTTAAAATCATTATATATCAATGAAAATCGACTCACTTCGTTGGATTTATCTGCAAGCAATCAATTACAGACTGTGATAGCAGATGACAATCAGATCATGGACTTTTCAAATGTTCCAGAATCAGTGACTACGTTTTCTGCCAAGGGTCAAGGCACTTCAGCGGCACAGGTTCAAGCGATTAATGGGGTCTTGAATTATCAGATCAGCGCAATAGACAGAGCTGGGAAAAAGATGGCCATAACGAATACAGGTGCAGGTGTATATCAACCTGAGACCAATCAAATTGTCTGGTCGAGCTTGGCTGATCAAGGCTATCTTTACTACTACTTTCACTCTGAGGATGGCGCCATTACTGGTGGGGTTCGTATACCTTATATCAATTTGGAAGTCGCAGCGCCTGTCATTGAGGCAAATGCGGAAGTCAGTTATGCGAAGGGTAGCCAACCAACTGTAGAAGAATTTTATGCGGCGATTCAAGCGAAAAGCACAGATGGTTCTCCACTTGCGAGTGATTTCCAAACGGTTGTTGATTTTTCAAAACCGGGGGACTATGTGGTCACGCTGACTGCTGAAAATCAGTATGGCATGGCAGCTGAACCCGTACAAGTAGTTGTGCACATCACGGAAGATCGAGTGGCACCAGAAGTGGATAATAATGATGAAATTATCACAGTGCCGGAAAATGATGATGCAGCAGCTACATCTGGTCAAGGAAAAACGACAGACCCATCAGGCAGCAGCAAAGTGATGGTTGCTGAAAATGGGAAAGAAGTAAAATCTGTTGCTACAACGGCGAGTCATATAAAAGCAAGTCAACAACTGCCGAAAACAGGTGACGAGGCGAGCAATTACTGGGTGGCGGCTGGCGTTCTGCTAATTTTAGCTAGCGGTGTCCTTGTATTTAAAAGAAGAAGACAATAGGATCTGATCAGTAGCTTCATGTAAAGCCAAGTACTATGGTGACTGGTAAATTTTTAACTGTAGACAAAGCATTCAGTCCTTTGTCTACAGTTTTATTCGTTTTCGGCCAGTTAGTTGAAAAAGAGAAACGGAGTATAGAATGACAGGGTTCATTTTTATCGCATAAGGAAAGGTTCAATTACATCGGAGGAGGAAGAAAAATGAAAGCTTTATTCTCTTATAAAGAATTCATAAATATGATGGAAAAAAACCATTTACCCGTAATAAAACAAAACATTCCTGAAAAAGGAAGCAGCATTTCTGTTCATGATGGTTACTTGACGCTGATTATTTCTGGCATTGTCGCTGGATATTGTCAAAATCAGCCGGAAAACATTATGAATTTGGTGGGAGAGGGATGTTTTTTAGGGATGGCTCAATTGGTTGAAGATGATACGATTCCGCTCAACTACCAAACCTTGTCGGCCTGTACGCTTTACAGATATCGGATAGAGGATATCCAGTATGTGCTTACTTTTCCTGAGAATTATGGCTTCCAATATTTTATGACGAAAAAGCTGGCGAATTCTTTTTTCTACAAAGCAGAATCCATCTCTTACCTACAGTCGAATGTCAAACATCGACTTGCCTATGTTGTAAAGGGGATCATCAAAAGCATCATCAAAGAAGAAGAAAAGGACGTTTACATTCTCCCAAGCTGCATTACGACAACTGTCCTGCGAAACTACAGCACCATTTCCAGCAGTGCTTTTTATAGTAATTTGGCAGCTTTGCGGGAGATAGGCGCGATTACGAAGATCAACCATTGCTGGCACGTCAATATGGAAAAATTGAATTTTCTACTGGGAGAATAAATAAAAGCGAACATACGGTAAGTCCTTGTGTTATCAGGGATTTACAATATGTTCGCTTTTTTGTATCAGCTGCCAGTTTTTCTGTAAATAATATGACGAATCGTACTTTCAGCTAAAAAATAGTGTTCAGCAAGCGCTGCTATCTGAATGCCCGATTGATAGGCCGCTCTGATCTCTTCGTTGCGTTTTGAAAGTGCCTGACGCGTCCCGTTTTTAGCGCCCCAGCTAGTTTTTTCTTTGGCCGGAATGTAAATGGACGCACCATCGATATATTTTTGAATTTCCGAAATCAGCTGTTTTGGTAAGATTTCTTCGATTGTTTGGTAACTCATTTTGGCTCGCTCCTTTATTATTTGAGATGCAATAATAAAATAGAAAGCCTTTTTGGGCGATGATCAAAAATTTTCTACCCCACGTAAAGTATCGCCACACTAGAAAAAGGCTTTACATGGAACGCTTTAGTATCAGCTGTTTTCAAGCCGGCCACCTCCTTACTTCTTCCTAACTATAATACAAAGGGATATTATTTGTAAAGGAGTCCGAGCGGTGAAACGAAAAAACGGAAAGCAGTCTTGTCACTGCTTCCCGCATTTGCTTAGGTGCTTCTTGATACGGCCATGGCGCCCTGCACAAGAATGAACATTCCGATGAAAAAGAGCGTGATTGTCGCTCCGGGTGGTGTTCCCAGGTGATAGGAGGTGATGAGTCCGAGCACCATCCCGATCAGGCCGACCAGAATGGACACGAGAATTGCACTCACAAAGGTGCGGCTGATTTTGATGCCGATCGCAGCCGGCAGGATCATGACCGCTGAAACGAGCAGTGCCCCGGCAATTGGCATGATGACAGCAATCGAAAGCCCGGTAAGCACACTGAATGAGGTGGACAGGAGCCGAATTCGCAGACCATCCGCCTGAGCTATTTCCTCGCTAAATGTCAGCACGTACATTTGCCGCTTGAAAAAGAGGAAGCAGCAGACAACAATGAGTGTCAGCAGGAAAATAATTTCGACCTGCGTCCGGGTGATCGTCACAATCGAGCCGAACAGGTACTGATCGACACTTGTCGTCATGCTTCCCTGATTGATGCTCATCAAGACGAGCGCCACGGCCAGGCCGCCAGCCATCAGGATCGCGATTGACACTTCTGAATAAGTGGCATAAACGGACCGCAGATATTCAATCAGGAAGGCCGCCAGTATGACAATTAGAAAGGTCGTCCAGGTGGGACTCACGCCGATCGCAAAGCCAAGTGCGACACCTGCCAGTGAAATGTGCGACAATGTGTCAGCTAGAAGCGACTGCCGCCGGAGAATCAGGAAGGTACCTAGGAGCGGTGCCAGAACGGCGATCAAGAGTGTGCTGACGAATGCGCGCTGCATGAATCCAAAGAGAAACATCTCCACGGGACATCCTCCTTTCTGACGAGGTGGATTTGACGATCGGCAATTCCGGTTAGGTCATCACTGTCATGCGTCACCATCAGGATGGCCTTTTGATGGGCGTGGGCCTCATGCTGCAATAATTGATAGAACTGGTCGCGGCTGGCTTTATCCATGGCGGTGCTCGGCTCGTCAAGTATCAGCAGATCGGGATCACAGGCAAACATGCGTGCCAGACAGATGCGCTGCTTTTGACCGCCGGACAGGCTGCCGATTCGTTTTTTGCGAAAATCCGTCATATTGACCGATTCCAAGGCCTTTTCAATATGAGCATGATCCTCTGCGGTCAGGCGTTTGAACCAGCGCCCTTGTGGGAACCGGCCCGAACGGACGAATTCTTCGACGGTGGTGGGAAAGCCGGCATTAAAGGCGGCCACTTGCTGCGGCACATAGCCGGTAACGAGTTTATGGCCGAACCGGTTCGACTGGCTGATGACAGCTTTTCCGGAGAGCGGTTTGAGCATGCCAAGCAAAAGTCGTAATAGGGTGCTTTTTGCAGCTCCATTTTCACCTGTAAGAATAACCAATTCACCGGGTGCCACGTGGAGCGAAATATCCTCCAAGACGGTTTCACGGTCATATTTAAAGGAGAGTGATTGCGCGTCAATATAATTCATTGATCAGATTCCTTTACTTAATGGAAAGTTTTAGTGCTTCCAGATTTTGTTGCATGATGGAAATATAGTCCTCGCCTTGTTTTTCCTGTTCAGCGGTCAGGCCTTCCAGCGGGTTCAGCACGGCTGTCTTAACGCCAGCTTCATCGGCCAGCGTTTTGGCGATCTTGGGCGAGCTGATTTCTTCAAAATAAATCACGGGGATATGTTGGTCTGCCACATAGGTTTTCAGTTCAGCCAAGCGTTTCGGACTCGGCTCCTGGTCAGGCGATAGTCCGGCAATTGGCACCTGCTTCAGGTTATATTGCTGGGCTAAATAGGCAAATGCGGCATGTTGGGTCACAAAGGTGCGATTTTTGGCATCTTTGAAAGCCGTTTGATAATCTTGATCCAGTTCTGCCAGCTTTTGCGTATACGTTTTGGCATTTTCCTGATAGGTTTTGGCATTTTTAGCATCTGCTTTTTCAAGACCGGCGGCAATATTGGCGACCTCTTTTTGTGCCAGAACGGGGCTCAGCCAAACATGCGGATCATGGGCTTGCTTGTTTTCTCCATCTTGATGATCATCTTCATCCTCTTCCTCGGTAGCATCCAACAGGTCAATTCCTTTTGAAGCATCAATGACGGTCGTTTTCTTCGTATCCAGATTTTTTAAGACACTGGGCACCCACGTTTCCATGTCCTTACTGTTATAAACGAAGACGTCGGCCTGTTCAATTTTGGCAATATCCTTGGCGCTGGGCTCATAGTCGTGCGGTTCAATGCCTGCTTGAATGAGCATTGAGATATCCGCCTGATCGCCAGCGACATTTTTCGTAAAGTCATACATCGGGTAAAAAGTGGTGACGACGGATAATTTTTTATCTGCGGCAGAGTCCTGTGAAGCGTTCGAGCATCCTGCAAGGGCAAGAACCAGTGCAAATGCTGCTCCTACCATTAAAAACCATTTTTTCATACTATGTAATCTTCCCTTCTTTAAACGTAATTATTCCGATTTATAAAATAGGCCTAATCTGGTTGATTTTTATGCGTACTTTCCAATTTAGTAAATCGTAATCATTTCGATTTGCATTAAAACTTTATCACAACTAAAAAAGATGGTCAAGTAAAAAAATTATAAAAATCGGCGGTTGTCTTTTAGAAGTAGTCAGGGAGAAGGCGCAAGTGGTATACTAAGAAAAAACTAAAAAGGGGGAAAAAATATGAAAAAGAGATTTCAGCTTCTGATCCTGGTCTTGCTTATTTTAGCGGCAGGCATTTTCTTGAAGCAGTGGTCAGAGATGATTTTATATGTAGCCGGAATTATTATCGAAATCATTGGGATGATCATTGCGCTGCGGTTGATATTTGTGGATAAAAGAGGAACGAATTCAAAAGTGGCGTGGATTGCCGTTATTTTTGTGTTGCCGATCTTTGGGGTATTTATTTTCTTATTCTTTGGTCGCAATCCGCAAAATCGCATTTTTCATCATAATCAAACGAACGAAATGTAAAAAATCATTGATGAGGTCCATCAGCTTGAAGGGCATGATCTAGGGGTAAATCCGCCTGAGATTTCCAAAAACATCTGGTCACTGACGGGCATCAAGCCGGTCAATGGGAACGCGATGGAACTTCTTACAAATGGGGAAGAGACTTTTCCGAAAATCATTGCCGCATTGAAAGAAGCGCAGGACCATATTCATATTCAATATTATATTTATCGATCCGATGAACTCGGAACAGAAATCCGTGATATTTTGATTGAAAAGGCTAAGGCGGGGGTTGAAGTCCGTTTTATGTATGACGACTGGGGCTGTGCCAAGACCATGCATGAAAATTTCCTCGAACCGCTAAAAGAGGCGGGCGCGCATATCCATGCTTTCGATCCGATTCGCTCGGTGCTGGTTGCACGGACAGCCAATCTGCGCAATCACCGCAAAATCATTGTGATCGATGGACAGGTCGGCTTTACTGGCGGCTTGAATATCGGGGAAGAATATCGCAGCAATACGCCGGATTTTGCCGTTTGGCGCGATACGCACATTATGATCAGCGGCCCGGCTGTTCTCGAATTGCAGGAATCCTTCTTGATTGACTGGGTGTACATGGAAAATAGAGCCGGATCGGCCGACTTGTTTGTGAGTGACGCGGGCATCAAGCGCTACTTTAGTCCGAAGCCGGAAGGGCAAGACTGGGCGCAAGTCGTATATGGCGGTCCCTATGACAAAGAGAAATGGGTGCGCGATGCGATTTTGGATTTGATCGATTCAGCGAAAAAATCAGTCTGGATTGCCTCGCCATATTTTGTGCCCGATGAGGAAGCGCTGGCGGTCTTGCGGCGTGTGGCGATGAGTGGCATCGACGTTCGTGTGATCATTCCAGGGAAAGGCGACCGCGGGATTTCTTTCCATGGCAGTAACGCCAACATTGAAACCATGCTTGATGCAGGGGCCAAAATGTACGCCTATCGCGATGACTCCTTTATCCATGCCAAAACGATTCTGGTAGATGGGGATCGCGGCGCGGTAGGAACCGCCAATTTTGACGTTCGGAGTTTCCGGCTTAATCATGAGTTGATGGTATTCCTATACGACAGGGACCCAGCTCTGCAAAAAATGGAGCAGGACTTCCTGAATGATTTCAAGGTTAGCAGGCTACACACAAGAGAAGAGCTTCGCCAAAAATCATTTTATACGAAAATGAAAGAAAATTTATCCAGTTTAATGTCGCCAATTTTATAGCATTTGGCGGCAATATGAGACGAATCATTTCCTACTGGCGATGGTTCGTTTTTTTAAATATTACAACGGAGGAATGAACAGCATGCTACTTTCAAAGGAATTAACCGAAGCGGTCGAGCTGCTTTATCTGGCTAAATTTTGGAGTCAGGACGGGTATGAGGGAAATTATCTGAAAGCCGTTCAAATTCTGAAACAGCAAGCGGAAAAAGGCGATGCAGAAGCATTATATTTTCTCGCAAGAACGAATTTTGGTGAGCAGTATGTGCCGCATGTGACAGTTGGAAATAAATATGAGAACGATTCATTGGGGTACCAGCTTTTAAGACAAAGTTTTGAACAGAGAAGTGTGTTTGCAATCATCAATGGAGCCTTGCGGGTTTCTGGCGGCATTTCTAAAAAGGCCATTGAAGCGCTTGTTTCAGAAGATCCCAATGCATTTACCGAAGCATGGCAGAAGATACAACAGCAAGCAGAAGAAGGCTTTTTCTTTGCCGAATATGTGATGGCCAATTTTTATTATTGGGGGGATAATTTTACATTTGGTGAGGAAGAACTTCGGCATGATTTGGCGTGCAGCTATTATTTGAAGGCGGCAGATGCAGGAATGGAGCTAGGGGCTTTTGCGTATAATATGCTGGATATTTATATTCGTTCTATGGATGAGCGAGGCCTTGTAAAGTGGTATGACAGGCTTATTGAGAAAGGCTATACGGAAAAAATGATCATCGGAATGATGGAGCCAGAATCACAGGCTTGGGCCCGAATGATGATCAGCCTTTATGGTTGGGGCGAGCGAGTTAATCTTAAGAAAGCTTACAAAATTTGTCAAAATGAATGTATCGAGGAATGGCTGCCTAAATTCTCCTCATATGGTGTATTTAAGCGGATTCTGTATGATTATCCAGAGGGAATTTTTGAAGAATAACGATTGTCAAAAAGTAGCCTAAATTCCGCTTGCGTTTCATGGATAAGTTTAGTATTATTTAACTAATGGTAATTAGTTTTCTGAGGAAAGTGAGTTTGATAAAATGATTAGAAGAGCAACGCCAGAAGATGCAGCGGCTGTTGCCCCACTACTGCTTATTATTTGGAAAGACATGGAGCTGCCAATTTTGCAGCAGGAGACAGAGGAACGTGTGGCAGAAACACTGGAACAAGCTATTTTGCTACCGGACTATCGTTACTTTTACGAGCATTTATATGTAGATGATCGAGAAGGACAAATTGCCGGTGTTGTAGCAGGTTATCCAGGGGAGATTGAGCCGAAAATTGAGGCACCTTGGCAAGTTGCCGCGGAAAAAACAGGATTGGCATTTCGCGAACCGGTTTTTACAGATGCAGAAACTTTTCCGGGAGAGTGGTATCTAGATTCGATCGTAGCAAGTCCCGCATTTCGGGGGCAGGGAGTTGGAACTGCTTTGTTAACTGCTTTGCCTGAAATCGCGAAACAAGCCGGTGCACAGGTGATCGGGCTTAACTGCGATTACGGAAATCCAGCAGCAAAACGGCTTTATGAAAGATTTGGCTTTAAACGGACAGAAGAGATCATGATTGGTACACACTTGTATGAGCATATGCAACTTTATTTATAAAGATAACTAGGAAAATTCTTACAAGGAAGCATCAAAAGAATGGGCATTTTGGAAGATGAAGATTTGTGAGCTTATCCCAAAAGTGATGTACTCATCATTTTTCACATTTTATTTTGCTGACAGCACCGCTGGAACATGGCTTCCAGCGGCTTTTTTGTGTGATTCAGGCAGTTGCAAGGGGAATTGAGGTTGGAAAAATAAGCGAAGGTTCACAATATGTTCACAAAATAAATTCGGATAAGTGCTGATGAAAGAAAAAGTAGAATTGAAAGAGTAGTAAGATTATTTTAATTAAGTATGTATTGAAAATTACATGTAAAAAAATTTATAAATAGAGGTGTAATGGTGAGAAAACGTACGATGGTTATAATGAGTGTGCTACT
>NZ_FXUT01000027.1 GCF_900183385.1 Listeria costaricensis | reverse complement strand
ATATTGTTATTATTTCAATAATAACTAAAGATCAAATTCTTTTCAAATGAAGTTTAGCTTATTATTTTGTTTCCACAACTATCTAAAAATAGAAACAGTATTTGTGCATTATCTATTTGAGTACTAGCTCAATCCTTTTGATCACATTACAAGCTTTTTAATTTTCGTCCCATTTATATTGTTTTTGTCCCAAGTTGTGCTATAATATATTTAGGAAGGAAGTGATTTAATTATGAAGAAACAGAATGTCTTAAATTTAATTAAATATCATTCAGAAAAAAATGATGCCCTATTTAGAAATGAAGCAATAGAAATTGCACGATATTTCGATTCAATAGGTGATCACCAACTATCTGAATATATTATGAGTTTGTTATCTACTGCAAATACTTTTATTCCTCAAAGTGCGGCATTTGAAAGTTTATACTTCAAAAAAGTCGGCCCTAATGATGATCCACTTCCACTTCCCGAATCAATAACAGAAGATATTCGCGGCATCATAAATGCAGTAAACCATCACATAGGAATAAATAAGTTCCTTTTCGAAGGTGCTCCTGGCACTGGGAAAACAGAGTCAGTTAAACAAATCGCACGATTATTAGATAGACAGCTATATATGGTCGAATTCAGCGAATTAATTGATAGTAAAATGGGGCAAACAGCTAAAAATATAGTTTCAGTATTTAATGAAATAAATCATTTAACACATCCATCAAAAATATTAATATTATTTGATGAAATAGATGCTATAGCTCTTGATAGAGTTAACTCCAACGATTTAAGAGAAATGGGGCGTGTCACCTCTACTGTATTAAAGGAATTAGACAAGCTTAATGAAGAGGTTGTTCTAATTGCTACAACTAATCTATATGAAAAATTTGATAAAGCATTGACAAGAAGATTTGATTCTGTGATTGACTTTAATAGATATGAAAGAAAAGACTTAATAGAAATAGCTGAAATTATGTTGAACTCCCTTTTGAAAAAATTCAAAAACGCTGGAAGAGATATGAAATTATTCTAAAAAATAATTAGAAATATGAAAGAAATTCCAAGCCCTGGAGAATTGAAAAATATTATTAGAATATCTCTTGCTTTCAGCGATCCAACAAATGAATTTGACTATCTAAAAAGGTTACTAAAATATATTGTAAAAAATCCTAATAATATCGACTTAAAAGAGCTTCAGAATATGGGGTTTACTGTTAGAGAGATCGAAGTATTGACTGGCATATCTAAAAGCCAAGTCTCAAGAGAGCTAAAGGAGGGTTAAAATGAATGATATTTTACAATTAAAAGGAAGATTTGAACAAAAGTCTCGTGACTCCGGTCCGCCTGTTCCGAATTTACCTAAAGGAGCAGTTGTTACCAGTTCAAAAATTGAAAGTTTGTGCAATGATTTAATTGAAATGGAAAGATTCTGGAGTACACAAACTATCTTTAATGGCGGTTTAGTGAGTGCTTATTATATAAAGATTGCTGCTAAAAGTAATAGAATTAGTGAATTTCTATCTTACAAAGGAAAAGCTCCTAACGAGGCTATTGTTGGCGCCAAATTTTCAACTGGGAAAAAGAAAAAACACATTATCACTCATTACGTTCCTATTGAAGCCATAAAAGAAGCTATATCAAAAGGGGAAAAAGCTCTAAAAGTTTTGAATGCTGAATTCGGTAGTAAAATTAATGATAGTATTCTCAATCCTAAAGGAAGTTTAGATCATATAAATTTTCAATCATACGGAATTACAAAATCATCTTTTCGAAAAATAATTGTTGATTCTTATTACTTAGAAAGATTTGACATTGAGAATAGTGATTTTGATTTAAAAAAGAACTCTATTGTAACTATATATGACACTGGTAATGATACCCAAGCACTTTTGAATAAATTAGGTATAAAAATTTTTAATGATCAAATTATTAATGACACAACAATCCTACTTGATACAAACTATTTAGAAATTCTTATACAAAAAGCCCCCTATCTTATTTCAATGGCTACAGAAAATTTAACAGAACTAGCCCCAAGTGATTTTATAGAAACTTTTCATTCTGACACATCAATAATTCCGAAACCTAAGGACGAGCCAATAATTGGTGTTATAGATACTTTATTTGATGAACGTGTTTATTATAGTGACTGGGTAGAATTTCATAATATGATTGATCCACATATCCCCATAGAGCCTGAGGATTACAGGCATGGTACAGCTGTTAGTTCATTAATTGTAGACGGTCCAAGCATTAACCCTTTATTAGACGATGGGTGTGGTAGATTTAAAGTTAGACATTTTGGTGTAGCTACTCAAAGAGCCTTCAATTCATTTACAATTATTCGATCAATTAAAGAAATCATAGCTAGCAATAAAGATATCCGTGTTTGGAATCTTTCCTTGGGTTCTAACGAAGAAACGAATAGGAATTTTATTTCTGCGGAAGCTGCTATTCTTGATCAAATCCAGTTTGAAAATGATGTCATCTTTGTAATTGCTGGTACAAACAAAAAATCCAGTGAACCTGAAAAAAGAATTGGTGCACCAGCAGATTCCATTAATTCAATGATTGTAAACTCTGTCAGTCTAGATAAACAACCCGCTGATTATACTCGGCAAGGAGTAGTCCTCTCTTTCTTTACAAAACCTGATGTTAGTTATTATGGGGGGACTACTGATAACTATATGACAGTTTGTGAACCTTTAGGTAAAGCTTATGTAACTGGCACCTCTTATGCTGCACCATGGATTGCTCGAAAACTCTCTTACCTGATTGATATCATAGGACTAAGTAAAGAAATTGCTAAAGCTTTACTAATTGACTCTGCTATCGGCTGGCAAAACAACTCTAATTTTGAAAAATTATCTTTAATTGGACATGGCGTTGTTCCAATCAGAATAGAGGATATAATCCAGTCTCCTGACGATGAAATTCGTTTTCTAGTAACTGGAGTATCAGAAAAATATGACACTTTCAACTACAATTTCCCAGTTCCCATCCATAATGATAAATATCCTTATGTTGCAAAAGCCACTTTATGTTACTTTCCAAAATGTTCAAGAAATCAGGGTGTAGATTATACAAACACAGAATTGGATATATATTTTGGACGAATTAATAATAAGGACAAATTAGATAGCATTAATAAAAACAAACAAAGTATTGAAGAAGAAACACATTACCTATATGAGGAAGATGCTAGAAAAGTTTTTCGAAAATGGGATAATATTAAGCACATTAGTGAAAAATACACTCCTAAATCACAAGCAAAAAAAGTATATGAAAACAGACTTTGGGGAATGAGTATTAAAACCAAAGAGCGATTAAATGCTAATGATGGCGAAAATATTCGTTTTGGTGTTGTAGTTACATTGAAAGAAATTAATGGTGTCAATAGAATTGATGACTTCATCCAGCAGTGTAGTTTAAAAGGTTGGCTAGTAAATAGAATTAATGTAGAAAATAGAATTGATATTTACCAAACAGCTAATGAAAGTATAGACTTCGAATAAATATATACAAATACGATAATAAAAATATCGCTCAATATTGTGAATAACATTTTTATATAGTTTCACAAATTTCAACTGAGAAAAGAGGTGGTAAAACATGACTAAACATAGTGGAGGTAAAGTTGGGAAAGCAGGTAAAATACTTTCTTCAAAAAACACTAGTAACTCGGCAAAATCCAAAGCTGGAAAAACTTTAAAAAATCATCAAGACAAAAAACATTAAGTAAAATAATATTTTCCTGAAAATCCTTGTAAAATAAAGTACTCCTAATATAGTTGGTACTAGAAAAATAAAAATTCTAGTTCACTATGTTGGGAGTTTTATAATATCCAATATAAAATTTATGGTAATGAGCTGGATTTAAAGACATCAAGAATACGTGGAAGTAGAATTACAGGACCATGGTCGAGGATGTAAAAAGTTACTGGTAGAGCTCCTGAACTTGATTAATTAAAGTTAGAAAACAAGCGACTACATACAGAGAGTAGAGCCCTTTTATCTCAGGCTTGTCAAGAAAAATGTGTAATTAAGAAATAAAAGTATAATACATCACACGATTCTCAAAGGAATCGACAAGGGGAGTGTAAATAATGAATCCTAGGATCATTGTTTGCACTCCCTTTATCTCAATAAGTATACAGATTACACTTCATTCATTGCGGATGCTGAGGATTATATTCATTTTTTATTATAATCGAATTACATTAAAGTACGCCTGAGATAGCCAGTCTGTCGAGCTAAAGTCGCCGTATAAATTTTTTCTCCGTCAACTTTATGAGGAGCACTGTATCAATTATATTTTAAAAATATTTTATCGATTCTTAAGCAAAGCCTAGTATTAATCAATGTCAGATTTTGGGAAAATTAAATACTACATAAAACAACTGATTAAAAAGCTATCGAATCTTTTGCTAATCCTGACTAGAGTGGCTACAACCAGATATCTTTCTCAATCCCATTATCGTTCTATTCGAGTAAGTTCCTTCACATATGCCCCTTCTCCTTTTCTTAATTTTAAAATGGGAGAACATTGGGGCAGGTGGGACATTCAAAAACAGCATATTTATCAACCAATCACAAGTGCTGATTGTACTTCGCGTGCTTCTGTCATCAGATCGTCAAGCATTGTTTGAACGGGTTTGATCTCTGTCAGCATGCCACAAATTTGACCGGCCATTACGGAGCCGCTTTCCACATCGCCCTCATGAACAGCACGGCGCAAGGAACCAAGGGTCAATGCTTCCAGCTCATCGCGCGTGGCGTTGTTGTTTTCCAGTTCCAAATATTTTTCGATCATTGGATTTTTGATGCTGCGAACTGGTGCGCCGCCACGTCGACCTGTCACTGTTGTAGAAGTGTCAGTGGCTTTTAGAACGGCTTCTTTAAAGCTGGCTGGCACTGGGCATTCTTCTGCTACAAGGAATAGTGTGCCGATTTGGACACCTACTGCACCAAGCGCATAGGCTGCTGCTACACCATGACCGTCTGCAATGCCGCCCGCTGCAACGACTGGAATGTCGACTGCTTTGGCAACTTGGCGGACAAGGGCCATCGTTGTGGTTTCTCCGACGTGACCACCTGCTTCTGTACCTTCTGCAACAACTGCATCAGCGCCCATTTCTTGCATTTTCAGCGCGATTTTAACGGATGGAATAACTGGGATGACTTTGATGCCCGCTTCTTTGAACTTCGGCATGAAAGGTTTTGGCGTTCCGGCACCGGTTGTCACGACTTGGACACCTTCTTCAATAACCACGTCGACAAGTTCCGGACAGTTTGGCATCATCAGCATCAAATTAACAGCAAAAGGTTTGTCCGTTTTTTCACGGCATTTTTGGATTTGTTCGCGAAGCTGATCTGCTGAAAGACCGCCAGACGCGATAATTCCTAGTCCTCCGGCATTCGATACGGCCGCTGCCAGTTCATAAGTTGCGATTTGTGCCATCGCTCCTTGGAAAATTGGATATTTGATTCCTAATAATTCTGTAATACTCATTAAAATTTCCTCCTAAGCTAATTCTTTTTGAACAGATTTACTTTTTTCACGTGATTTGTACACGATGTCTAAAATGAGACCCACGGCTGCCAAAACAATCGCGATATAAAAGGCTTGCGTAAAGTCGCCGCCATTTTGACCAGCCATTTGCACAGCCAGCTTTGGTGCGAAGAATGCCGCTGTCGAATAGCCGATAAAGACGATTCCGTAGTTGACACCCTGATTTTTCGGTCCAAAGTTCCCCATGACAAGCGGTGGGAACACGCCCATTGTACCGCCAAAGCAGAGGCCTAAACCGATAATTCCTAGCGCAAAGCCGGCAACCGATTCAAAGACTACAAGGGCAAATAGCGAGATGGCAATGACTGCATAAATAATCATCAGGGTATTGGCACGACCGAGGCGATCTGATACAGCGCCCCAAACGACACGACCCAGACAGTTACTAAGTGAATAAATACTCACATAGCCCGCTGCAGCTGCGGCCGAAAGTCCGAACATATTTTGACCGATCAAGGAAGCATTGGAAGCGATCATAAGTCCTGAGAACGCCCCAATTCCAAGCATCAAGAGAATCAGATAAAACGTCACCGTGCGAATCATGCCAGTCCAAGGCACATTCACAACAGGTGCTGCCTGACCACCTTGCGCGGCAACAAATCCTTTTGGCGCATAGCCAGCCGGTGCCACACGGATAAACAGACTGCAAATGATGACCACCACGATGTAGGCAATCCCCATTACTTTAAAAGCATTCAGTACGCCGGAGCCTTGAATCAGCCAGTTGGCAACAGGAGCCGCAATGATTGTCGCGCCGCCCATGCCCGCTGTAATCAGCCCAGAGGCAAGACCGCGTTTATCTGGAAATAGTCGAATCGTATTGCTCAGGCAGCCAGAGTAAGCAAATCCTTGCCCAAGCCCTGCCAGTATGCCGTATGTGAAGTAAAGCATAGCAGGCGTTGTAGCAAAACCAGTCAGCATAAAGCCAACGCCAAACAAGAGACCGCCGATCAGAATCGCCCAAGTGGCTTTTCCTTTATCTGTCATGATCCCGCCAAGAATCGTTGGAATTGGCCCGATTGCCGCATTGATCGTAAAGGCCATCATGACCTCACTCATTGACCAGCCTTGCGTGGTGCTCAGCGGCCCGGCAAAAACACTAAAAGCATAGACGGCACCCGTACAAAGCAGCACGCCCATTGAAGCGATTAAAACAGCCCAGCGATTGATTTCTTTCTTCATCCGAAAACACCCGCCTTCTGTTTATTTTGGATAATTTCCCGCAAGCCGCCCCATTTTTCTTGGAACAGTCCGGCATCCATCAATTGAAGATTTTGCGCGATTTTTGGTGTAAAGTCCATTTGGTCTAGAATATCCTTTTGCAGGTCGACACCTGGCGCGATTTCTGTTAATACCAGCTCGCCATTTTCCAGTTCAAAGACCGCACGTTCAGTCACATACAGGACTGTTTGGCCACGTTCTGAAGCATAGCTGCCGCTGAAAGTGATCTGCTCGACTTGTTGGATAAATTTCTTCGCCTTACCTTCTTGCAAAATGGTCAACTTGCCGTCAGCCACTTGTGTTTTAAGTCCGCCAGCTGTGAATGTTCCCGCGAAAACTAATTTTTTCGCCGATTGGGAAATATTGATAAAGCCGCCACAACCTGCTACACGTGAGCCAAATTTGCTGACATTGACGTTACCGGATGCATCAGTTTGGGCAAGTCCAAGAACAGACAGATCCAGACCGCCGCCATCATAAAAGTCAAACTGGGCATGATGATCGACAATGGCCTCACTATTATAGGCATGGCCAAAGTCTGCAAGTCCCGCCGGAACTCCACCGATCGAGCCGGCTTCTGTTGTTAGGATCAGCTCGTCACTGATGCCTTCTTCGGCTGCTACAGTAGACACATTGACTGGTATCCCAACGCCAAGATTTAAAATTGTTGCTGGTTCCAGCTCCATAGCTGACCGCCGAGCAATGACCTTGCGATCGTCGAGCGGCAATGCCGGAACACTTTCAAGCGGCACCTTGACTGCCCCTGAGAACGCTGGATTGTACTGCGTATTCTCCGTTTGGAAATGATTTTCCGGTTGGGAAACAACCAGATGATCGATCAGGATGCCCGGTACCCGCACGTCTTTCGGATTGAGTGTTCCGTTTTTTGCGACCTGCTCGACTTGGGCAATGACAATGCCGCCAGAGTTGCGAACAGCTTGGGCAATCGGCAAGACTTCCATATGCAGTCCTTCTTTTTCAAGCGTCAAGTTCCCGGCCTCGTCCGCCACCGTTCCACGGATTAGCGCCACTTGGATCGGGAAGGTCGGATAAAACAGCCATTCTTCCCCTTCCAGTTCGATCACTTTCACAATATCTTCCGTAGTAGAGGCTGACATTTTTGCACCTTCTACACGCGGATCCACAAAAGTTCCCAAGCCGATTTTCGTAATCACGCCGGGACGTTTTGCCGCAATTTCACGATAAAGCTGCGTGATAACGCCCTGCGGCAGATTATAAGCTTCACATTTATCTTCTTCAATCAATTTCGCAAGTTTAGGGGAGGCAATCGCAATGCCACCAATCCAGCGTTTAATCAGCCCAGCATGGCCCCAGTGGCTCATGCCCTTCTCACGGCGGTCACCTAATGCACTTGCATGAATGACCGTCAAATTTTTCGGTGCCTGTTCAGCAAGATAGCGCTCTTCCACCGCGATTGCCATCTCTTCGTTGACACAAGACAAACCAAAACCGCTGAACGCAACTGTATCGCCGTCTTTGATCAGTTTTGCTGCTTCTTTGCTCGAAATTACCTTTGACAAGTTCAACACTCCTTTTTGTTCAGTTGATCACAAATTTAGTTTTTTCTAACCACCCTCCTTATTAGCAATAAGCGTGCCAAGTTTTCAAAACCGCTCATTTGCTCACCTTTTCACGATCAAGCGTTTAATCTGTCTCTAAAAAGCGACATTTTTCTATCGTATAACAAGCTGTCCGTCTTTTTTTTGCAACAAAAAACGGGCCGCATCACTGCTGCCCGAAATCTTTCACATCTTTTAATTTTCGATAGAGAACCGAGCGATGGATGCCCAGTTGATCGGCTGTTTTGGAAACATTATTGTCGTTATAATTCAAAACTTTGCTGATATAGTGGCGTTCGACCTCAGCCAGATAGCTTTTGAGATCTTGCTTATAGCCCTTTTGCTCCATGTAAAGCTCGAGCGCAAAATCCCCGGCACTAATCTCCTCTTGCATCCCGCTATCTGTCATGACAACCAGCCGTTCGATCCGATTGCGAAGTTCCCGCACATTGCCCGGCCAAGAGTGGGCGATCAGTTTCTTCGTTTCTTCTCCATTCAGCTGATAATTTTTGTGATATTTCTCATTGAATCGCTGAATAAAACTTTTCGAGAGCGCAATAATATCCAGCGGCCGTTCTCGCAGTGGCGGAATATAGATTGGCACCACATTGATCCGGTAATAAAGATCCCGCCGAAACTTGCCCTGTTCCACCAGTTCATTCAAATCGCGGTTGGTTGCACAGACTAGACGAAAATTCAGTTTTGTCTCTTTCGTCGCTCCGATCCGTCTTGACTCACCTGATTCCAGCACTCGCAGAAGTTTCGCCTGAAGTTCCAGTGGCATTTCTGAGATCTCATCTAAAAAGAGTGTCCCGTGACTTGCGAGCTCCAACATGCCCGGCTTCTCAAATTCCGCCCCCGTAAAGGCGCCTTTTTCATGTCCGAACAGCTCTGATTCAAACAGATTTGCCGGAATCGCCGCACAATTGATCGAAATAAATTGGCCATTCTGACGCTCACTTTTTTCATGCAGATAGCGCGCCAGTACTTCCTTCCCCGTGCCAGATTCCCCGTAAAGCAACACCTTGCTGTCAAACGGCGCCACTTGATGACAGACCCGCAAAATCCGTTTCATTTCAAGGCTTTCCGCGATAATATTGGTCGACTGTTCGTTCAACGTGAATTCATCCAGCAGCGTCATCTCTTCATGCGTGGAAAGATGATGCCCCTGCCAAGTTTTAAAACTCTCCGGCTGATTCTCATCTGACATTGTCACGATCAGATGCACCGTCCCATCTGAATATAAAATCGGCGTCGAGCATGAGCGAATGCTGAATCCTTTATTCGTATTGATTACCTTGGTCACCTTGCGCTTCGTTCGGATTGCTTCCAGTGTGGCGGAATCATCATAAGCTCCCGCCTTTACCAAATCCTTAACGTTGCAGCGCAGAAGTTCCTCCAGTGAGATGCCGATCGTGAGTGCAGTAAAAGTGTTCGAAAGCAAAATATTTCCATCTGCATCTGTCACAAACAGCGTCGTGGGCATATCACTATTTGCATCTTGCTGATGACCGTTGCCGATCAAATTATCCATCAAATCAAACATCTGCTTCATTCCTTTGCACTTTATTTGCTCACCATTACACAAACATTATAACATAGGAACCCCGCACGACGGATTTGTTTTTTTGCGACAGTTAAATAAAGGGCCAGGCAGCGACTCTTTAATTATAGGAAAGGTCGATCGAGTTTCGGATGATTTCACTGCTCAGCCTATCAAACTCTGCATCATCCATCTCCTCCATCCCCTTCCCCCAGACATGTTCAATCATATAGTTTGAATCTAACTCTAAAATATATTCCTGATCCTCCTCTATAATAAAGGCCATCCATGATTTATTCATGTATTCCACATAAACATCTGAAAATAAAGAATCCATTTCCTTTAATTCAACAGTTGGAAAAGTAGAAAATTGCTCCTGATATCCCTCAGCAACATTCATATTAATGAAACCTTCACGTCCGCTTGGATCATTGACAAAATTATCGATGAAATTTTCGACCGTATCTTCTACTGTTTGTGCCCCATATCTCAACTTGTTCTCTATTATCTGTTGAGCATCTGCTGCTTCTTGCTGATACTCTTCTAGTTTTTGCTGTTCAAGCATCAGATTCACCATATAGATAAGCAATACGAACACTGCACAAAAAACAAGCCATCTGATAATCCTACGCTTTTTACGAGCTGGCTTTGCTCCTGGAACAAAAAGAACCTTTTTTTCCTGCGGTAACTGACTGATTCGCGGATATTCATCATGAAGTTTGATATTTCCCTGCCGTTTCATCTTTTTCACACATCGTACGTATGGCTTCGTTATAAAGTGAAAATGAAATTTCGATACCTGATTCCACATTTCAAGCGCCTCTGCATATTTTTTAGCTCGAAAGAATAGATAACCGGCATACAAAAAGTACAATTTATTCGGTAAAAACGTTGGGATGATCTGCTTGATTCGCCGCACCTCATCGTCTGTCAATTGCACCTTTTTCACTGATTCCGTTCGCATATAAAGCGCCAAAAAGTCCTGCATCTGATTGTCTGGTGCTGCCGCATTTGCTTTTTCCAAATATGACCGAAATTCTTCAGCATCAATACGCTCCACATTCAGCAAATGATAAAACACGATCAGATAGTAAAAATCCGCATCCACAAAATTTTTCCGTACTACTGTTTTCGCAACCTTCTCAAAAGGAAACACCGATTCATCCGGATAAAAAAGCTGACTGTAAAATTCATAGCGCTCCTTAAAAAAAGCACGTGCTTCATGCGCGTCAAGCTCTTCATGCCGTATAAATTCAAAGTTCGGCACATGATAAATTGTTTCTTCTTGCAGAATGAAGTTATATAGCAATAAATCTTCTTTATTCGCTATCACATTTTCCAGCTGATAATGTTTAAATAAGGCGCGAATGGTCCTTTTATCAATTACTTGAAAATTATCAGCTAAAAACAAACAAATTAGACGCTGACTTTGCTGAAATTCTTTAAAATCAAATTCATAACTAATACCCGTTAGATTCTCCCAAAATATCGGATCTAGAAGCAGCCAATAGTTCTCTTCTGTTTCAAGTAGCATTTTTCGCCATCTTTGAAAGGCTAACGTTTCATTTTGCCCATCAAAAATGGTTAAATCAATTTGTCCATCCAGCCATTGTTCAGAAAGCAACTCATTTTTAACAAATAATTCATTGGCAAAATCAAATGAGTTCGCAGAATTTTCTACACCTTCAACGATAGCAAGTGCCTCATCGAAGGCTTGCCTCAGCCGCTGAAATTCATCGGGATCTTCATCTCGTACTTGCTTCAATTTTTCAGCATAAGCTTTCTTGATTTGTCTTTTCTCTTTTGTTGGTTCAATTCCTAAGATCGTCCATATGTCCATCTTGTTGCAGCCTCCCTCTTCTCTATACAGATTATAACAAATCTTCCAATAGGAATAAAATCCACTAAAAAAAGCGGAAATCCAGTTGCAACCAGATTTCCACTCTATTTTCACAGCCTTTTCCAATAATTTTTCTGATAATAAAGCTGCACGAAAAAGCAGCCGAGCAGTACAAGCCCAAAAATGATCCCACCAATCAGCTTCGGAAATGGCAGAAGCATCAGCATGGCTACCGTAATCCCAACACTCGCCACACCCACAATCAACAGGCAGAAAAGCAGTAGCACAATCGCAAAACTGCCGCCACCTCGATTGAATAGCTGCGAAATGGCCGTCCAGTTCAGTGTCAGCAAACGGAAATCGCGGAAATAATAATATTCACTGCCTAGGAAAGTTCCCAACAGATTTCCCGCTAATAGACTCATGCTCAACAGCCAGGGAAGATGCAGCACAAAGCCAGTAATCAGCAGCACAATCGAAGTGAGCACAAGCTGAATCAGAAAAGCAAAACGAAACTTCACTTTTAAATAATGCTTGAAATCAAGCGGCAGCGACTTAAAGTAATGATAATTTTCGCCATCGAGTGAAATAATGACCCCTGCAATCGAATTGCCGTTCAATGTGAAAAGAGCAAAGATGATTCCACCAAGAAACGTCGCAATCCAAAAAATATTCGAGATCCCCGAAAGCGTCATCCCACTGCCGAATGCGAATGGAAACAGAAAAATAAGCGGCATCATAAACACCGTTGTAATCGTCTGCATCAGCAAAGTCGGATTTTTGATCAGCCCAAGATTGTAATGTAAGAGCTTCCGATCCAAGCTAGTAGGCTTAGCAGATTTCCCAGAAGTCCGCGCTTTTCGACCAGAACGAGATGCTGCACCGCCCCCCGTAGAAAACTGGTACATACCCGGAATCACCCATTGTTTCACCAGTAAAAATAATAGAACGAGTAGTGCCAAGATTACAATCAGACTAAGCACCCCATTCAAACTGAGCGGCTCGATCAAGAGTTGATGAAACGGTAAAAACGGTGGCAGAACGGTCTGATCTGGTATCGCCACCTCTCCAAATGTAAAACTTGCTTGTTTTTGGTTGATATACATGATCCCAACAACCATGCCAATCGTTGGAATAAGAAGCAGCGCAGTCGTCACGATATTTTTATACCGATCGAAAATTTTTGTCCGTGTCAAAGCGGAAATGATCAGAATGCTGACACCCAAACTAAGCAGCGCAAACAACACAAAAATAAGTAAACTCCAAACAATCCCCACAAGAAGCGGTAACGGCCCGCGAATTGCCGTTAATAAATACAAGGCCATTACAGGCAGCAAAAACGGAACAACCGCCAGCCCCACAATCAAAAACTTGGCAATAAAGACACTACTTTGTTTAAAAGGCAGCGGCAAGTAATCCTTAATGTCCTTGCTGTTATAAAAAACATTGAACATAATCGAAACCGCCTGAGAAAAGCCTAGTACAAAAAACATCGCATTATAAAACGTAAAGAAACCCGGATATTCAACAAAATTAATTGCACTCATCGTCGCGCCATATAAAACAATAAATAAGACGCCCAGAAAAACATACTGCCAAAGAATTGATTTATAAATGCTGGCACTATTTTTCCCTTTTTTGCGATGTTTTTCAGTTACTTGCGGGTTGGCATAAAGTAGATTGATTTTAAACAACTCGAGAATTTGTCTATTAGTACTCACCTGCCACGCCCCCTTTACACCACTTCATCCACAGCAACTCCAGCATTGCGCCCAGCCATTCGCAGGTAAATCGTTTCAAGCGACTCCCCGTCAGAAGTTGCCAACAGATCCTGCACCGAACCGTTATAAATCAATTCACCCTTTTTCAAAATAGCCAACTGATCGCACAGCTGTTGCGCCGTATCTAAAATATGCGTAGAGAAGATCACCGTTTTCCCTTTTGCAGCATGCTCCTTCATCAGCTCTTTCAAATCGAAGGAAGCCTGCGGATCAAGCCCCTGCATAGGCTCATCCAGCACCCAGATGTCGGGATCAGAAAGCAGCGCCCCAATCAAAATAACCTTTTGGCGCATCCCATGCGAAAAGCCTTCCAGCACATTGCCGCCCTGCCCCTGGATGTCGAACAGATTCGTCAACCGTGTGAGCTCGCGATTCATCTCCTCTTCGGTCAACTGATAGGCGGACGCAACCAAGCTCCAATACTCATTAGCCGTAAGTTGCAAGAACATGTCCGGCGTATCCGGCACATAGCCAATCTTTTTCTTAATAGCGAGCCGATTTTCCCCTAATGACTGTCCATCCACATAGATTTCTCCAGCAGTCGGCTCAATAATACTAACCAGACTTTTAATAGTCGTCGATTTCCCCGCACCATTATGCCCCAGAAAGCCAAAAATCCCACCCCCAGGAATCTCTAACGTCAAATCCTTCAACGCCATTTTCTCCCCATAAACTTTTTGAACATTGCGAAATTCTATCATTTTATGAACCCCTCCCTGTATTTTTTGATAAGATAGATATTTAGAAATGCCATCTTATAAATTTTTCTATTTTTACAACAACTTTTTAGATTTAATTCTCTTTCATTATAACATGTGAATAAAAATACAGGAAAAAATTTATGCCATTCTGAAATATGCTACTTTTCCTTACTGGATTACATTAAAATACGACAACTCTATCCCAATCGTCTATTGAGCTAGCGTTGTCGTAAAATTTTCCTCTGTTAATCTGGTTTAGAGCCATCTATTCTTATCATATCCTCTATCGTCTTTTATAAGTTGCAAACTGGATTCATTAAGATTCAGCCAATTATCCCTTTATCATCGTCGTGGAAATTTCTTCCGTACTATTTAGGTAAATAACATCACAATACTCTTTCAAGAAATCAAATTCACCTTTCCAACTATTTCCCATAACAAATACATCAATATTATTTTTCAAGATATCTTCCTTTTTTTGTTCCCAGCAATTTTCTGGAATAACTTCATCCACATAACGAATTGCTTCTAGTACACTCTTCCGGTTTTTATAACTGTGATAAGAACTTTTATGCTTTAATTCGTTAAATTCATCTGTTGAAATTGCTACAGTCAGATGATCGCCAAGTTCTTTGGCTTTCTTTAGTAGTTGAATATGTTCCCAATGCAACAAGTCAAATGTTCCATACGTGATGACTTTCTTCATTGTGATCATTCCCCCATTCTTTTTCTTTCCATGATTGATACGATTGAAATTCAAACACTTGATTGACTACTTGTGCAGTGGGATTTTGTGCATCTAAATGGCAGAATGCCGACAAGAATTCTTCAGTAGCTCCCCCATCTTCTGTGATTTTTTGAATTAACTCCGTTGTCGTTTCCGCACAAAGCCCTTTAAAGACCTCACGAATCGAAACATATAAGCCGCGTGTTTCTTCTTTATAAATTTTGTAATCTGGTATATAAAAAATAATTTTTCTCGCTAAATTAGCATAATCAAAGACAACAGATGAATAATCCGTAATCAGCATATCACTCACCTTAAACACCGCATTGATACTGATGTGCTGTGGTGCTTTGATGATAAAGTTCTTGTATTTCTCAGGAATCCGAACTGTATCATGTATCAGATAATGCCATTTAATCAAAATGATATACTCGTCTTGTAAAGCATTATGCAAGCGTTCTAAATCAAAAGGCATTATTGCTTTGTACTGTCCACTTCGAAAATTTTGATCATCTCGCCAAGTTGGCGCATAGAGAATTATCTTTTTGCCTTTTGGTAATTGTAACTTTTCCTTTAAATATTTTATCTCAGTCGCAGTAACATGTGTTAGTTCTTCATTTCTCGGATATCCGACCTCTAATATCTTTTGGCGTTCTATCTCAAATGCACGTTCAAAAATATTTGTTGCATAAATATTTTGCGATATCAAATAATCCCACTTCTTTGCTTCATTAACGAAATTATCTTTATAAAACTCTGTAGATACTCCTGGCATCCTCACTTCATTAATATCCAGGCCTAATTTTTTTAGCGGCGTACCGTGCCATGTTTGTAAATAAACTGTCTTTGGACTTTTATACATCCAACTAGGCATACGCGTATTATTCACCCAATACTTTGCTCTTCCCATCAAAAAAAGCCACCTAATTGTTCCTCGAATTACATATGAAATGCCCGCTTTCTCAAATTCACTTTCAAAACCACTTTTTACACACCAGATAAGTTCATAAGGATTTTCTGATGACTCCTTCAAATACGTGTAAATCGCCTTAGGATTATCACTATACTGCTTTCCAAAAAAACTCTCAAAAACAATAATATCCTTTTTAGGTAGTATCCCTAAACATTTCAAAATAATCTGAGCTATAAATACTTTCATCGCTTGTTTTGTCCTTCCTATTAAGCAGATTACATCCCCGTTATGAATTTTTCTTATTCCATGTTTTTCATTAATTCACTCTAAAATGATCATAAATGTAAATTTAATTACTTTTATATTTTTTGATAACAAATTATTATTTTAAAAAACTTTGGCTACAAATTACATTTTACACGTTTTAAACATATTTTTTCGTTTTACTTTTGTACCTTTTACAGTTCAAAAGCATATAATAATTATTTCATTATAAACTGTCATTAAGCACTAAAAATAAAGAAATATACTTTACGCTATAATTTCAAGATCTTCATATAGCATTCAATCACTTTGTCGGCTAAACAAATGTCATATTATAAAATATCAATTTTGTTTCTTTTGATTTTACCTTTCACAATCATACTATCCACTACATTTCAATGGTTTTTTTAGATACAATACAAGAAGAGCGCTCTCGTTATTCATAATTTTCTCATCTATAAATAAAATATTGTAGCTATCTCCACTCATTTATACACCATTTTATAACCAACTTTATGTCAATCAAACGCTCAAATTCTAAAAGGTGCAAAAAAGCGGAAATCAGCTGAAACTGTATTTCCACTTTACTTACTTATCCTTTCTCAATTATATTATCAAGAAGCCTTTTTGAGTTATTCGTATCAACATAAGCAAAAAAATTCTCTACCCTCTCCTGATAAAATAGTTCCATCTTTACGTCACTTAGAAGAATCTGCTCTACTTTTTGAATCAACTCTTCTTCCAAAGTAACAACATCACCAAATCCATGATGGACATAATCAAAATAACCTTCTGAATTTCCCCAGTTACCTTGATCAAATTGATAATATAAAATAGGCTTTTTCATATAAGCAAAATCGAAAGCTACTGACGAATAATCCGTGATTAGCAAGGCCGCCGAATTAAACAAATCTACATATCTTTCTTTATATCCTGCTACATTCTCTGGCTCCACATGAAAATCACACAGTTGCTGCCTAATAGAAGGATGAGGAACAAAAACAAGTTTATAACCATTTTCCGATAAAATGTCTTTAACTTTTTGACTTGATAATAAATGGTCCCAAACTTTATAGTACTCACTATTTTTAAAATCCTCGGCATACGGAATTGAATTTGTCTTTGCATCAAAGCCTTTTACAATATTTTTTCGCCAAGTTGGCATTATTAGTATATTTTTTTCTCTCCCCGATACCGTTTGTAAGCGATCATATCTTGGAAGTCCTGTTAATACCACCTCGTTCTCACTATACTGATAATTCCCCTTCAAAATTGATTGTTGCTCATACTTGGAAGCAGTAACAAAAGTTGAAAAGTTTTTATCCGATTTTTTCAGCCAACCTGATAAATCAGACGTTATGATTCCATGCTGTAAAAAAACGTAGTTAAACTCTTTTAAATCCTTGTAATAATCATTTATATCGCCAAATGGATTATAAATAAATCGATCTGCATGGGAGGATATAAGATTGTCAGCTGTATAGAGCAATTCAAAATGCTCCGCGGATTTATAGTGAACAATCCTAAAATTCTCCTGCTTCAGCCTATCAATATCCGCTGCATCTTGAGTTAGTATAAAATAATTCTTACCAGCTTTTTGCTCTTCAAAGTATCTGTAAAGAACTTCCGCACTATCATCAGCTTTATCAATGCGATCTAAAAAAATATTGACCTTAGATTTTGTTATCCCCTTCTTATACCTTAGTTTTAGTCTTCTAGAGATAATTTTTTTTGCTTCTCGCTTTGGCATTAGCTTTTGTAATTCCTTGCAAAGAATTCTTTCATTTTTTATGACTGCTAATAAAGTTTTGGGCTTCACATAGAACTCTCTTGTTTTCTTACTATACGATATGAACCTACTTGCAGTGGCTATATATAACCCATCAAATTGATTGCTAAATTTCGTGGACTGACCTCTAAATTTCAGGCTTAATCTTCTCGCTTGATTTTCACATTTGATAAACATTTTAATTCTTGTCGAGTCCCTCAAAAATGACTCATTTACAAAAAATTCAAACCCATAAAACTCATGGATACAATCTCCCAATATATATGCGTCATCATTCGGATAGCTAATTCTTGTCGCAACTATTTTCTTGTTTTTTTCATTTTTTAAGTAAATTTCCATCGTTTCATATGGAAACAATGTTCCTATGCTCCCCATTATATGAAATGTTTTTGAACCTTTGTCATATTCTATAATATCGATATCAGCAGTTATTTTTGAAAGTAGGTATAGTTCATCTCCAGTAAAATTAATTAGTGCTAAGTCATTCTTTTTCGCTTTTGTTAAGTAATAGGTATTTCTGTAATCTGGAAAACACCCTGTATACTTGAATTTTACTAAAGCGTGCTTCTGATACCAGTTCAAATGCTTTTGTTCAAGAATGATCTTATCATCAATAAATTGCATGATTTGATATACTTGTAATTGATATTTATCACTTAAGCCATTTTTCTTAAGAATAGCTGGTTTTTCTTGATATTTTAAGCGCCACTGTAAATCATACATGATGATATATTGAATATATAAAGGAAGTCGCCCATTACTATCCTTATATTTATTAATCTTATACACCATTTCCTCTTCTAAATATGTAATAAAGTAATCTACATCATCCGTTGACTCCTGCAAAGCTGAGTTATTTTTATATCTTCTTCGATACAGGTATTTAGCCTCTGGAACAATTCCGTATTTTTTATCCTCCATTACGATTTCTGTAAGAATTTGATTATCTTCCCCATATTTTTTACCTTCTAACAGCTCTCTATTTTCAAATTTTTCCCGCTTTATTATGGTGGCCCCAAGCGACATAATAATGTCTTTATGTTGTTTTTCTATATCTACTATCCGCTCTCTATCAAACTTATAATTCAGCATGTGCCCGCCTGTTTTAGCTTCGAAAAAAAACAATGGAAAAGCAATAACATTAATATCTGGATTTTTTCGAATAAATAAAAACAGTCTTTCTAAGGCATCTTCCTTTAGCTTATCATCCGGATCCATAAAATTGACATACTCACCTTGTGCAAATTCAAGACCTTTATTTCTAGCAGAACTTACACCCCCGTTTTTTTTATCAATGGACATAATATTGGCAGGATATTTCCGCGCATATTCATCAGCAATTTTCCCACTGCTATCCTCTGATCCATCATTCACTAAAATCAATTGCACATTGTAAATAAAGTTTACGGATTGATTAAGCAAACTATCGATGGCTTCCTCAATATAATCTTCAACATTATAAACAGCCATAATAATTGATAATTTGAACTTATTTTCTTTTTGCCTAATTGGTGTCATCGGAACAACTTGTTTACTTTCATTTTTTTCTTTTTGTGCCGAAATTTTTTTATGCAAGTACCTTTTGTTTTTAATCATTTTCCATCCTCTTTTTCGCTATAATTAACTTATTCGATTTAATTTTTGTCCATAAGGTTCGAGCAATCGGATTTCTTTTTAATCGCCCGTAAGCTAGTAAGTGCCATTTCTCTGTTTTTTCCAGCTCATTGATCGCATCAAATATTTGCTGACAATGCTGGTTATTTTTCAAGCAAGTAGGCTTTTCTTTTTGAGATGTTGAAACAGGGCTATATTTAAAATCTTGATTAATCATTTCTTCAAGATTTGCAATTAACGCTGCTTCATCATAAGCAATCAAACCAAATAAATCTTTTTTCATGTCTAAATAGCTACCTTGTTCACATAAATACCTTTCTATGTCAAATTGAAAAAATAGAGTAGGCTTTTCAATATGCAAAAACTCCCAGGCCACGCTCGAATAATCCGTAATCAGCATCTGCGCATTTTTGATTAGCTGTCCCAATTCTTCTTCTCCAAAAGATAGGATACGTACATATGCGTTATCTGATTGAAATAAATTCGCATATTCAATAAACTTCGGATGTAAATAAAAATTTAATTTGATGTTATTTTTTTTCAATACTTGATACAAGGCTGATGAATTAATTAAATGGCTATAAATTTTGTAGTAATCTGAAGCTAAAAATTGTTCCTCATTCACTTCTTCCAACCATTTTCGCCAAGTTGGCATGCATAATATCTCTTGCCCCTCACAAGTTTTATCACGCTTCAGCAGCTCGTCCCATCGAGCCAAACCTGTAACAATAATATTCTTATCGGCATATCCCAAATATTTCTTAATAATTTCTTTTTCAAACTCAAAAGATGCAACAAATAAATCAGCGTGGTTGATACCGTGTACTTTAAAAATTGTATCGATTTTCTTTAATCCTAATACACCGTGTTGCAAGAAAACATATGGTTTTTGAAGCAATACTGGATAAATAAATCCTTGGGAGGCTCGCCAAGCATACCCGTGTCCTTTCGCTTCTGAGGAAACGATTCTCCTCGCAATTAGTAAAAGGAACAGATGCTTTATACTCATGAACTGCACAACTCTTTTTTTATACGGTTTTGTTAAAACTGCATCAGGTGAATCTTTTTTCATTACATAGTATACTTTTTTATCATAATGATTCGTATAACAATATTTAAAGAATGCAAATGCATTGTCTTGGGCAGTCTCCGAAAATTTTTCATGAATCAACCAAATTTTAAAAAAAGAGAAAAACCATCCTGTAAGAAAATATAATAAATACGCAATAGCTTCTCGCCACTTGTACACAGGAAATTCATATTCACTCTTAGTACGATAGCTTATACTAAACTGTTCTGCAGTAGTAATATAAGGAGTCACAAAGAATTGTTTTTCCATCTGTTCTTCATACCGCTTAGAGAAATATTGCAGCTTTAATTTATTTATAAGTTTGTGGTTCTTAACCCGTAGAAAAATAGTCTGTTCTGCTACTTTCACTTCAATAAATGCATCCCAATAAAAACATTTCCATTCATATTTCGAAGTTTCCAATTCCGCGTAAAATCTGCCCTCTTCCCCTTTCTGATTGATTATTTTTAACTGAATCTCCTCCTGCCCTTTTCGATGCTTAAAAACAATACCCTGAACAGAAAAATTCCGTTTTCCAGCTTCAATTCTAAAAATCATCCTCAGTTTATGATTTTTTCTACTAATTTTTTGTAAAAATGCTTCCATTTCATATCTATCTGCTAAAACACTTTCTTTTGTATGAATATAAAAACTTAGCTGGAATGTTAATGTTAAATAACTCACACCAAAACTTGTAGAAGTTAATTGAAAGACGGAAAAATAACGTGCTTCTTTTTCTCTATTTTCCTGTTTTTGAATAGATAATCGATAAATTTCGCCAGTTTGGTTATCTTTAAAATATAAATCATAGCGACCATATGAAAGAAAAACAGCCTCATAGTCTGTTACAGACAAATCAAAAAAAACCTTATTCTTTATCTGCTTATATTGAAAGGGCAGTTCATGTAGTAACGCTTCTTTTCGCTTTTTAATCACAGGTGTCCATCTGCGAAAATCATCTTTTCGACTACGTTTGAAGATGATCCTTACCTTTTTTTCGCAGCTTTCGATTTTATCTGCTATCAATATTTTTTGCACACCGGAAATCCTCCAACTGCTTGTAATCTTTATTGCTCTTCTTACTTTTTCTAAATCTAAAATTTGATTATGATCGCAGCCACAATTTCTGTTCGAACTAAATAAACCGCCTCATAAAAAGCTACTAATTTAGCCAATTCTCTCATTCAGACATTGGCTGCAACAAATGTATCGTATCATTGTGTTTTTCTGACATTCATTTTTGCATTTAGAAACTCTCTAGAATGATTTATAAAATCTCTATTCTGCATTAATAGTGATGAAAATCTTTCATTCCTTTGAAAATCATTGCAATCGATTAACCTTTAAGTTCTTTACTTATTTTAATTAGCAAATATGTTCATTAAATATTCCATATTGTTACTTTAGCTCAAAGAAAAATGTAATATAAATATATTTCCGACATTTAATGTTCTTTATTTTTATTAATTCTATTTTTAAAAATTCCATTTGTCACTAGTTATATTTTACACTTTTATATTATTAAAATTTGCTTTACTTTCGCACCTCAAAGAGTTCAAAAATGTATAATCACCTTTTTTATTTAGAATTAACCCTTATAATATGTATATAATAATAATTTTTAATACATAAATTAACACATGGCTGCTAATATCATATCAATAAAAGCCAGATAATCTCCACTATATATCAATGTAACTTTTCCTATATATTAATTTCCTTTCTATATACAATTTAATGATTTATAGCATAAAAAGCTCCACAGAAAGTTAGAATGAAAAATTTAACTTTCTGTAGAGCAGTATAAATATAACCACTATTTTTTATTCGTAGCACATACACACATTCCCCAACAACCCGCTCGGTTCAATCGGGCGATATTGTGAGAGAAAATCCTTTTGTTCTGTGCCTAAAGTGTTTGTCACCTCAATTGCTAGATGATTACTTCCTATTTTTAGCGCCAAGGTTATATCAAAACGATACGGTTCACAAATTCTAACCCCACAATCCACACCATTCACAAATACTTGTGCAACCTCATATACCTCTGTCAGTTCCAGCATATGCCGACTGTTGTTCCGCACATTAAAATCCGCTTCGTAACGAAAAGTACCGCTAAAATCTGCTGAGACTGCTTCTGTATCCCAATTGCCTAATCGAGCGGTGGGTAATTCTCGAAAAACAGGATATTCAAAAGCATTGGCCAGCGAAATTTGCCAGTCTAATACTAACAATTCCTTACGTGCGGGCTTTTTCTTCACCTCGGCAGCATGGATTCGTTCTGGCAACAATAGCCATATTTTTTCTTCCCCACATGCTAATTCAAGTGACTGCCGCGCTTCTGCTACAATTTCGCCGTACTCAAATAGTTGATTGGAAAACGGCTCATACTGATAGAGCCAGCCCTTGTTTCCTAGCGTAATTTCTGTTGTAATCGGTAGGTCCACCGCTTCATTGACAAACATGTACACTTCTCCATCCGCATGCAAGTAATGATAGCTTCTTAGCCACGGCTCAAAATCGGCGGTCTGAATGTCGAAGAAGCCTCGTTTTTTCATCATGCTTGCCAACTCGGCTAATGGCCACACTTCTGCTTCCAGTGACCATGCAGCACCTTCACTCGTTCTTGTGGGCTGATCTTCTAAAAATATAGTCGGAACTTGGAGATGTTGCAGTTTTTCCAACAGTTTCGCTGGGAGCGCCTCTGCATAAGGAATCAACAAAACGTCAAAGGTTTCATCATGAATGACCAGTTTGCCTTCTGCTTCAGTCGCATTCAACAACAGGTCAATCGGCACCACGTCAAAATCGATTTGATGCTGCGTTAAAATTTTAGCCGGTTTTTGAAACAGCATGTAGTCCCCCGACCATTCAGCCTCTGCATGGTATAAAATGGCCGCTGTGGCGATGTGCCGCCCGTCCGATAAAAGCTCCGCAGTCCGATTCATATAGTTCATCAGCTGCCCCATATGGCGAAACTCCGGATCATGACCGTGTGCATAAAAATGCGGTGGGCAGTCTGGATCCGGGAATGGTGCCATATCAAAAGCATGCGGCACAAATTGATTGATGCCTCGAACCAGCATATGATCCGCCAGCCATTTCATATATTTCAGCCCCTCAGAGTAGCCAAACGCGCCGAACAGCTCGCATAATGTCCGCCCTTTTTTCTTCGGGTCAAGCTGGCCGATTGAAGCGCCCATTTTAGCCAGACCATAATGGAAAAATTCGCCGTCCCAGCCAGTTTGCGTGAACGTCCTGAAATAACCGCCGTCCATACCGGGTATCAATTGTTGAAGAACGACATCGATCCCTGCCATCGTCTGCCCGGAAATCCCTCTCGCGAAATGCCCAGCCCCATAGCCAAGTCTAGCATGCGCATTGTTATCCTCAATCAAATGACCGACATATTCGACGCCATGTGCCGCACACCAGTCGCCTAATTTTCCCGTGAAGTTTTTGGCATACAGCCGCGTAATCAAATCCATGTACCGGTAACGGATCTGATGCGCCACCTCTCCACCATCTGCTACAAGTAGCGGCAAAAGTAGTCGAATATTTTCCACACCAGCCTCTGTCAGCAGTTCCGGCAAGTCGCTTCGCCAAGGTAGTGGCATCTCCATGCGCCCAATCGAGGCATCCGGTCCCTTCGTGTTGCCAAACCGCGGTTCATCTGAGAAAAAGCCAGCGATCGACTTGCCAAATTCAGCGCCCAGCTCCCGAAAATGCGGCTCATAAACCGTCTCGATCAACACCTGGGTCGCCTCTTCGTCGAGCGGATTCAAGTAGCCCTCTGTCGACCGCTCCCCACCGCTGTAAGTCTCAATCAGTGTGAAAACCCGCCAGTTGCCAGCCGGAATGTCCCAGCTCACCACTCCATCTTCAAGCCGATCCGTCAAATCAATCAATGTGTCCGGATCCACCGTGTGGAAATCTACCGTGCGAGCAGCCACAACACCAATGATCTCATCTTTCAGGGACGCCTTAAAAGCCGCCGCTTGTCCCGACGTTTGCCCGACCTGCATGATTTTTTCCCGATCACCGTTCGTCTGCCAGCCAACCAGAAGCTTTCCTTCCCGCTGTGGCCCGCAATAGTCGACCTGCCCGATTTTCAAAAATTTCTTCCGTAAATGCGGATATTCACGCACAATCGCGCCATTTGCATATCCCGTCGGAAAGTGAGCATCGTCAAACAACCACACACGCATGCCCAATTTTTCAGCTTCGTCCAAAACAATTCGCACGTCACGAAACCAGCCAGGTCCCGCAAAATCAGGATGGGGGCGCGGCTCTAAACAAACCGCTCGAATCCCCGTCTCCCGAATTTTTTGCATATGCCTCCGAATGACCTCCTCCTTTTCCCCATGCATCCACAGAAATGGAAAAAGATGATTTTCATGCTGATTTTTCAATACTCTCTCTATTTTTTTCATTTAATTCATCCTTTCAAGCCTCTTGCCCTTTCTTAATACCGAAAAAGTATGTCAGAATCAGCGAAACCCCAAATGCCACAGTCGAAGAAATCAAATACGCTGTGAAACTTGAATCGATCCCCGCTGGATTAATAAACATGGGTGCCGCAAAAATCCCATTCGCACCAAACGAATACATCGAAGCGCCCATTGCGGCTGTAATTCCCCCGCCAATTCCGCCACCAATAAATGCGCAGATGAACGGCCGTCTGTATGGTAAAGCAACCCCGTAGATAATCGGTTCTGTTATCCCTAGCAGCCCAGTCACTCCAGTTGAAAAGCCCAGCGCCTTGTTTTCTTTCTTTTTCGCCCGAAGTGCAAAGCCAATCGCAGCACCGGAAAGCGCAAAAATCGTCACATTCAAAATCGCATTGATCGGGTCATGTCCCATTGTAGTAATATTGTTCATCAATATCGGAATAAAGGCATAATGAAGCCCTGTAATCACGATCACCTGCCAAAAAGCGCCTAAAATGATCCCCGCTATAATCGGACTTAGATTGTAAAGTCCCATCACACCTGCTGCAAGGATGTCACTCAAGCCCATCATGATCGGCCCGATGACAAGGAACGTAAGCGGCACTGTGATAAGCAATACGAATAGCGGTGTAATAAATTTTGTGATTGATTCTGGTAATCGCGGTTCAATAAAATGTTCCAATTTCGCCGCAAAGAAGGTAGCCAGCATAATCGGAAAAATCGAGCTGGTATAATTAGACAGTACAACAGGAATATGCAGGAACGAAAGCGAAGTCCCGTCTGTAAATGCCTGAACGATTCCCGGATAGACCAGCGCAGTCCCAATTGCCGCTGCGACATATGGGTTCGATTTGAAGTAGCGCGCCGCAGAGATCCCTAGAATGATTGGCAGGAAGTAGAAAAAACCGTCTGCAAATGCATATAAAATTTGATAGGTTCCATCCGTTGTCTGCAAAATCCCAAACGAGGTACATGCAGCCAGCAATCCTTTGGTAATCCCGGCAGCTGTAAGCGGACCAAGCAGTGGTAGAATCATCCCAGCAATTGCTTTGAAAAACCGATTAAAAATACTTCCTTTTTTCTCAGGCATGCTTTCAGAGTCGGCCGGCGCCTCATCCTCGCCCGCTAATCCTAACAATTGCTCAACCTCTTGATACGCCTTTTTGACCTCCGTTCCAATAATGACCTGATACTGCCCGCCAGAAACGGTTACGCCTAATACGCCGTTAATTTTCTTGACCGCCTCCGTATCGGCTTTATCTACCTCATTTAATACAAAACGCAATCTTGTCACGCAGTGGGTGAGTGAATGAATATTTTCTTTGCCCCCGACTTCACGGATCACTTCCTGAGCCAGTTTTTGATAATCCATCGTTTTTCCTCCTTGTTAGGTCTAAACTTAATAGAATCAACTATGCTATAATAACAGTAAAATATTGCGCAATAGACAGCTTTTCCTGATCGAAAGCCAACATAAACAGGTATAAACCAACATGAAATCGCTGTCAATCATATTTTAAATCAGAAGCACTCAACAAGATAGGTCTTAATTCTCCATAAGCACTAACCAAACTTAATCAATTAGGAGGACCAAGATGGACATTGCTAAGTTGCAGGAATATCTCGCCCTTATGACGCCCAGTGAGCTCAAGCACAAAGAATCCCCTGAAGAAAACATGCAGATTTACGATTATTTTGACCGGATAACACTCGAAAATGGGGAGCAGGTACTTGTGTTTGACTTTTTTGAGCAGCAAATCAAGAATCGCCAGCGCAATCGCGGGATGGGCTATTTTGATAATCCGCAGTTTGAGATTACCAAGCATTCTCGTTACTCTGTTATCCCCATACACATTCATTCTTACATTGAAATGAATTATGTATACCGTGGAAAAGTCGATGCGATCGTAAATGGAAAAACCGTCCAACTCCGCGAGGGCGACTTTTGCCTGCTGGATACAGAAGTCCCACATACAATCGGCAAAACGACAGAAGCGGACATCATTATCAATTTTTTGATGCAGAAAAGCTATTTTTCAACCACCATGCTGAGCCGTCTATCCAGCAACAGTCTCATTTCCAATTTTTTAGTTGATGCAATTTCCGAAAGACAGCGCCATGACCGCCACATCATCTTCCATTGCGGCGACAGTCAACTTTTGGAAAATTCGATCGAGCGGCTGCTATGTGAATACTATGAGCCAAATCTATGCGCCAATGATGTGATTGACGCCTACATGGTGATTATTTTTTCCGAATTGCTGCGCGCCTATCAGAAGGATCGGGCCGAGTTGTCCAAAGCCAGCAATCAAACATACATTGGCGATATTCTGCAATATATTGAAACGCATTATGAAACCTGCACGCTTGAAAAGACGGCCGCATTTTTTAATTTTCATCCTAACTACCTTAGCAGGCTGATCAAAGAAAAGACGGGTCGGACATTCAAGACGATTATTCAGGAGCAGCGGCTCGACAAGGCCTGCTTTTTGCTCAACCATACAGACGAGGCTATCGACCGGATCGCCAGTCAGATTGGCTATCAGAACCACAGCTTTTTCTATCGGTTATTTCGACAAAAATATGGGATTTCCCCGCGAGAATATCGCGAAAAAGGAGTAGATAAATGATGATACAGGCAATTTCAGTGGATATGGACGGGACTTTTTTAGATGCTGACAGTACTTATGACCGCGAACGTTTCGAGAAAATTTATGCGGAACTAGAAAAGCGGAATATCAAATTCATCGTTGCAAGCGGCAATCAATACTACCAGCTCAAATCTTTCTTCCCCGGTAAAGATGACCAGCTTTTTTACGTGGCTGAAAATGGTGCCGTCACGTTTCATAATGGCGAACTCTTGACGGTCCATCATTTCGACGAGCCGCTCGTACAAAAAATTCTCACGACGCTGACACATGAATATCGCGACTTAAAGGTGATTCTTTGCGGTGTCAAAAGCGCCTACCTGTTGAAAAATGTGGGGGCAGATTTTAAAAAATTCGCCGAAAAATATTATTTCGAGTTGCGGGAAGTAGACAGCTTTGACAAACTGCCGAACGACACCTTCATCAAATTGGCCCTCGATGTCGCTCTCTCACAAACGACCCAAATCGTCGAGCAGCTAAACGACCGCTTCCGTGGTGAGATCCACGCCGTATCAAGCGGTCACGGCAGCATTGACATCATCATCCCGGGAGTCACAAAAGGCAGCGCGATCCAGCGCCTCCTAACCGAATGGCAAATCGAACCGGCCCAATTGTTGGCATTTGGCGACGCGAATAATGATTTGGAAATGCTGCAGCTAACCCCGCACAGTTATGCCATGCAGGAGAGCAGCCCAGAAGTCCTTGCTGCAGCCAGCCACGTCGCCCCTTCCAACAAAGAATCCGGCGTTTTGACGATCATTGAACAGTATTTGAACGGCCACTTGTAAAACCAAAAATGAAGACAGCTTGAATTGCAAGCACGCCAAATAGACCGATATCCACTAGGAACTATCGGTCTATTTTAGCGTAAATGAAAGCTCTCGTTATTTTGTATAGTCCTTCCTGATTAAATGGATGGCAATAACTGCCGCTAAAAAGAGAGCGACCGCGACCACCATAAAGAATCCGGCATCAGAGCCTTCCCCTGGCACTCCGGTATTCATTCCCCATATCCCGGCAATCATGGCGGGAACAGCAATAATTAAGCTGGCCGAGTCCAAATATTTCATCAAATGGTTCAATTTATTGCTCATCATGCTGCTGAATAGTGACCCTATGCTTTCTAATAGATCCCTATAAATCGCCATCATTTTTTCCGCTTGCCGCTGTCGCAATTGAATATCGTAAATCAAATCATCACTAGCCACCTTTTCCATGAATTCTTCTTTCTCCCACAGACCATCTAGCATGTGCTTCTGATCTTGCAAAGTATGGTCGACATACACAAGCTCTCTTTCCAACTCAGTTTGACGGAATAGCGCTTCACTTTTGGTCGTTTTTCTTGCTGCCTGTTCCAGCTCGTCGATTTCGTCCTTTATTTTGCCTAATTCCTTTATAAAATGACCGTATATATTGAAAATGGCATATGCAATAATTTTTTCAAAAGTATCAAATTTTTCCCCGTATTCTTTAAATAAACGCTCAAAATATTCCGGCTTGTGCTCGGTTCCATTGGTACAAGTGATCAATACCTTTTCCGACAAAACAAAAGAGATGGGAACTAGCCTTTTTTCAATCTTTTCATCCGAATCGATCAAATCAATCAGTACTATCGAGATGGGATCAATTAAAACCTCCCCATCTAAGTGTTTGATTTGCGAAACCTCTTCTGGAGAATCATTCCCAACAAAAATATCTTCCGGCAAATCAAATTGTTGAATGACTTGGTCGATCTTATCGACATTATGCCCATCCATATGCAGCCAATTAAAGTTTTTCTTGTTCGTTTCCGTTATCCGTTGATTTTTCTCAACATAATAATATGAAAACATCTGAATCTCCTTTCCAAGCTTTATAATATTTCTCTAACCGCTCCCCTTCACTAGTAAACATTTTCCGAACCGCCGGGCACGAGGATTTTTCTACAGGCAGCCTGCCGAAAATGAGCATACAAAAACTCCCTCTCCAACTACTGGAAAAGGAGTCTACTGAAACCTATAACTACCGCGTCTACTCATCTGCCGCATATTCTAAAATATCCCCTGGCTGACAATCGAGCACACGACAAATCTCATTTAATGTTGAAAAGCGGATCGCACTGACTTTACCTGTTTTTATTTTTGAAAGATTGACATTGGCGACTCCCACTTCTTCCGACAGCTCTTTCAGTGACATTTTTCGATCTGCCATAACACGATCAAGGCGCAAAATAATCGCCATCTCTTTCCCTCCTATAGCGTTTCATCTGACTGTTGTTGCAAACTTACCCCATAATTAAAAATTTCCGCCATGCAGAAAAGGAGTAGCGCAAGGATAAAGGCTGTCCCTATGCTGAGTGTAATTTCAAATCCCGGAATCAGCAACGAATAAACGACCGCATAAAAGACTTGTGGAATAATGGCATAGCTGAGCGCCAAGGTTCCGATCCGTTTTAACCGTTTGACTGTTAATTTTTGAAAAGGCGTTTTTCCATTTTTCATATCTCGAAAAATCAAACTTGCGAGCCATAGAGCAACCGCCATAAGAAGCAGCGCGATCGTTACTGCAATAAATATCGTCCAATTCTGCTCCGTCTGATAACTCTTCCCGTCATCTACCACCGCTTTAAAACTAGTCGACACACTGAATAATGCGTCTGACCTATCCACATTAAAACTAAAATCACTCGCAAAAAACATCATCCATAATAGCCAAATTGGTGTGACAGCAACAATCAGACTGATCGCCTTAAAACAAACATTCAGAAAGGCACTTAACTTTTGTAATCTTTGGATGTTCATTCCTATCCCTCCCGCTTTTCTTTTATCGTAACATGACATTTAATTCTAATCAATAAAAAATTAATGATAAACGTTAATTTTATAACAAGCAAAAACAGCCTGAATAAAAAATCAGGCTGTTTACTATTACGCTCGACGAAGTACTCTTTTGATCTGTCTTTTCACACGTTGTAAAATAACATTATTTACTTTGTGTGCGACACGGACTGATTTAGAAGACCTAGCAATCGACATGTCAAAATTTCGAGTTTTTACTTTTAAAGGTTTCCCTAAAATACGTGGCCAATAATCACGTAAAGTTAACGCCGGTGCATACTCGATTTCCTTTTGATTTAAAGATACCGAATCTTTCAAACTAGCAAAATTGGTCAAAATGTATGGATCATTTGGCACTGTTTTGAAATACACCAATGAAAAATCATAGAGCGATTTTTCCAAACTATTCTCATCAGTTAAATCTAATGAATATAAGTCTTTCGCAAGCCCAGCTAAATAAAGTTCTAGCGCTGCATGTAGTTCCGAATTGTTAGGCTTTGATTTAATGGTTGGCTTGATCACACCATTTTCTTCATAATAACCTCGTACAGTTTGATAAGGAACATTTGCAAAAATTGATTCTGTAAAAATCAATGAACTCATATTAGAATTAAAGTTATATCTAATCGAATGATCAATTGTCGGATAAATACTACGCGAATAATAAAAAATCGTATCTACAGCTTCACCTTTTGCATCCTCTAATAAACGAGCTAGGCAATCCTGTGTATAGCCACGTCCCCAGTATTCTACAAAAGCAAATTTCTCATTGAAATCAATTTCTTGAAGTAAATAGCGCTTAATAATTTTACGCTCATTCTCTGCATAAGTTAGTAAATACTTTTTATATACTTCGGAATACTGTGCAGTATTAATAATCCGTTTTTTCGTTATGTCATCAATTGTTTCAAAACCTTTTAAGTATGCCAGTTCTGGAAATACTTGATCAAATGTAGCCTCATCCATTGACAATGCTGTTAAAACACTTTTAAAGTTTGTCATACCTTCAAAATTACCAAATGCAGAATAAAACTCTTTATCGATTTCGTGAACAAAAGAAGGGATTCGCCAAGCTTTGCGAGAACCATAGATATACTTAGTTTTAATAGGATAATTTTTCGTTTCAATGATGGCATCTGCAATTAGCTTTAAATAATGTCCATCTCGAGAAATAAAATAAAGTGTATCCGTTCCTCGTGCTAAAGCATGTTTGATTGCCCAACTTACATACGGAACAAAATATGCACTTACAAATGCATAAGCATAATAATCAACAGAAGAAGAATTTTTTTCACGGAAACGTGCAAATAAATTGGCAAGTTGGTAGGAATCATAGGTTTTCAGCCGATTCACTAAAGCATTTTCGTAACCATTAAATTCTAATTTTGGCTGATAAACAGCATTAATTCCCAAGGCTCTCGGCATATTAAAATCTGCATGTTTATTATCTCCGTGATGGATCCATGCTTGATAATTATAATTAAGATCTTCAAAGACGCGTAAATACAGCTTGCGTGTGGATTTCTGATCGCCTAATTTACTTGATAAATAAAGCGGCAACTCGGCTAAACGAGGATCTGCTTTCTTTAGCATTTCTTTTATAACTTCTTCTGGCAAATACATGTCACTTACTAAAACAACATCTTCGCCTTGTTCTACTAATTCAAAAACATACTTCACTGGTTCTTCCATAG
Organism: Listeria costaricensis; assembly: GCF_900183385.1. Classification (GTDB taxonomy): domain Bacteria; phylum Bacillota; class Bacilli; order Lactobacillales; family Listeriaceae; genus Listeria; species Listeria costaricensis. The sequence goes on along the minus strand of NZ_FXUT01000027.1, from coordinate 48,726 downwards.
CTTCAATATTATCAATTTCTGCCTGAATCTCTGTTTGTTTAAGAAACGCAACCTGCTCGTCTGTTAAATCATGAACTTCCTGCAACTTTATAAAAATATCGTCTAGTTGAATTTCAAGTTGATTACTTTCCCTGAACCCCACTGATTTCCGATAATAATCTCGTACAGCTGATTCTGCCTGCCGACGAACAAAGTTATAATTATCTTGAAAAAACATAGAGAAATTCAAACCACTTGTTCGCATTTTTTCCTGAACATAAATAAAGATTCCAACAGGACTTAATGTTTTTCTTTTAACTAATGTATCAAAAATATCAAAACTATATAAAATAGGATATTGTTTGGTGGTAGGTGTAAAAGCCAGTGTTTGATCAACAATCTCCTCCAAAGCTGATTCACCAGTATTATATTCCCAAAAGAGTTGATAGATGCGATCTCGTTCTTCTACATCATCAGTATCTTCATAATTATCAAGAGTAGCCAACAACGCTTCAAAACTATTACAAATTTTTCCGAATGTCATTTCTTTATAGTCAAAAACAAAATCTCTCACGTTATTTTTATTTTCATAATCAAAAATATAACGTATAAAGTTTTTAACTCCAGAAGCTAACAAATCATAAAAAATACTGGAATAGTCAACTATCGCTAAATCAATCTTATCAAAAATTTCATATATATCATGCTGGTTATCCCAGAAAAGAAGATTGGGGTCATTTTGATACTTTTCTTTTAAAGTTTGATAACGATAGTCATCCTTCATTAGATTATGCATTTTAAAAATTAATAACATATTATTTTCTTTCAGTTTTTTTATCAATTTTTCAATATCTGGCACTGCATTCCCAAAGAAGTTTTGAAGCGATGCATCTCGATAAGTTGGCGCATAGAGTGCTATTTTAGTATTGCTTGGCAAGCCTTTTTTCTTTAAAACATCATGATCGTAAGTAGAAAACTTATCTCGATAGATGGTTGCTGGGTATCCCCCACGCAAAATTTTATCATCGTCAATGCCTACTTGTTCCTTAAAATGCTTTTCCATAAGCTGAGAAGTAACTAAGAATAATTGATTATTTTTATAAACTGGATTGTACGTAATATACTTTTTAAAAATACGTTCTTTCAATTCACCAAAGTTTACTTTACGTTCAATGGTCTTACATCCTACTCCATGCCACAAGTTTAAAAGAATAACTTCATTATTAAATCCAACCGGTAAATGCTCTTTTACCTGATTAACTACAAAAACACCCGCTTGTTTTTTTAATCGTTCCCCAGCAGCTGAAGTGAATGTCTCTGCTTTAAACCCTAATTTACGAACTTTCTTAACAAGCTCAATGCTATCACAAAACCAATAAGCTTCTATATCTGGACGATGCTGATTTACATAAATAAAAAGCCACTTTGGATTCCCCTCAAATACCAAGCCACTGTTAAATAACCATATTTTTTTGTTTCTACCTTCTGTTTTAACAATTGGTTTCAACAAATCTTTTTTTAATCCAATAGATGCCTCTTTTAGACTGATAGGATTAGTCAAACTACACACTCCTCTGGTACAAATTACTAAAAATAATTATATAAGGGTATTATAACATAAAGGCAATATTAGTAGACAATTATTTCATGACTTAGAAAACGTATTATTGATCAACATTATTTTTAATTTATATCTTCACCATAAAATTATATTTATCGTAAATTCAACTTTTTATAAGTTGCAGTGTAAAACATGTTATACTTTATGCAGTTAACTACACATCAGATGTATTGTTTGACCTAATAATTTTCTATATAAATGAAAGGTAGGAAATGATGTGAAAAAGTTCTTAGTTAGAGGCGCAATGACTCCATTCGAGATTTTCACTGCTGAAGAAATGCTTGAAAAAGATCGAACGGGTTCCAATAATGGTAATCTACTTTATCAATATAGTGTAATGAGAGCACTTATGATAAATGAGGAAATAAACTTCACTCCTGATGGTTACCTTTATAATGCTTCTCAATTCCGTGCAGAAGAAATTAACGAAACTTACGATGCATATATTATGCCGCTAGCTGATGCCTTCCGAGATGACTTCCGCTCGACATTAAGAGGATACACTCAATTAATCAAGCAACTTAAAATTCCTGTTCACATAATAGGTGTCGGACTACGAGCTTCATATGAACCAAATCTATCAAATGGCTTCGCTTTTGATGATGATGTTAAAGACTTTATTAAAGCTGTTTTAGAAAAATCTCCACAAGTTGGTTTGCGTGGAGAAATCACTGCTGATTATCTGAAACAATTAGGTTTTAAAGAGGGGGTTGACTATCGCGTAATCGGTTGCCCATCGTTATATACTTTTGGTAGAAATTTAATGCTACGTCAGCCAAAATTAACAAAAGAAGCATATATCTCTTTGAATGCTTCCCCATCAACGTCTCATCAAACTTTACAGTTTTTAGAACAAGTTAGCACTGAATATCCCAATCACTATTTTATCCCTCAACTTCATAATGAATTATTTTTAACATATAGTGGCGGACCATCTATTGCTACTGAATCCGAGATATATCCCCATACACTTCATCATCATTTTTATCGATCTGGAAAAGCTAAATATTTTTTAAGTGCTCGTACGTGGTTTGATTATATGAAGAAAATTGAAATTAGTGTTGGCTCTCGATTACATGGAAATGTTGCAGCAACTGTTGTTGGAACTCCCAGTATCTCAATAGTTCAAGATGCTCGAATGCGCGAATTAACCAATTGGCACGGACTCGCCCATACTACTTTAGAGCAAATTAACCAGTATTCTCATTTAGAGGATTTATTGAGTGCCGTTGATCTCAGTACAGTAGAAAAGAAACAAGGGAAAAACTTTGATAATTTTATTGATTTTCTTACTTATATCGGATTAGAACATATTTATGAACAAGATCGCCACCTAACAGAAATACCTTTTGATAAAAAAATACAAAATGTTTCAGAGGAGCCACCGGTCGAGTCTCTCACAACTTTATCACCAGAGGGGATGTTAGAGCGTATCCAAATTGGGAGTACGATTTATAAATCACGTGCAGATCGACAGTTACAATTCAATATTCATACTCGTGAATCCACTCTTAAAAAGTTACGCAATGATTTATCCATACTTAATAAAAAACACAAAAGCACAAAAAATAATTTAGCCACCACTCAAGAAGCAATCAAAAACAAAGACACTCAAATTTCTCAACTCGAAAAGATAATAGCCGAGCAAACTAATCAGTTAGCTAAGAATTCCCAAGAAATTGATTATCTTCAGCAAACACTTAATCGAAAATCAGTAAAAACCGCGCTAACTATAGCAGATAAGATTGCTGCTCTAAAAAAGTAAACCGTACTGAGACATGGAAGTGTTCAAAAAGCTAAATTAAAAGAGCTAACATCAAGTATCCGAGTCTTTTCCCAAGATGGATTTCACTTGATCTTAGCTTCTTTTTAATTTTGATTTTGATTTTCTACATGGGAGAGGTAGTTTCATTCATTACTTAAAATGCATTTACTTTATAATTGCTTATTTTTTGGTGAAATTTCTTACTAACATATGCAAATATCCGCAGGCAATCCCGTTGCAAAAGTTCAACTATCTGTTAAAACCTGTATCAGACAGTCATTTGCTCCGCCATTTCGATAAGCTAGATGCTTATTTTAAAAGCCTGCCTTATGATTCAAGCACCAACTACCACTATCAATCAAAAACTTAGTATCCTTTCTAATAACCCATACACTTCTAGATCAAAAAGATTTATTGAAACAGGTATTTAATTATACTAAAAAGAGACTGGAACACGCTTCCAACAACCTCTTGCTTCCACTCACAGTGCTAGGTAATCCGCTTCCGCCACTTCTTCCAGCCAAGTCGTGCCACCTGGCGAAATAGCCAGATGAACAAACCACGCTTCCTTCGTCGCCCCATGCCAATGCTTCACGTCAGCCGGAATCGTCACAACGTCCCCCTTTTGCAAATGCCGCGCTGGTTGCTCCCATTCCTGATACCAACCTTCACCACCCGTTACAAGTAAAATTTGCCCCACGTCGTGTACATGCCAGTTGTTGCGTGCTCCCGGTGCAAAAGTAACATTTCCGATCGCACCATTAAGCGGTTTTTCATCAACATAAAGCATCTCCAAATAGGCATCCCCAAGAAAATTCTCCCCAACTTTATCACCCCGCGGAAAAATTGGTCCTGCCTGCAAGTCTTCATATTGACTCATTTTACTCCATCTCCTTCAAAAACTTGTTGTGCAATAGAAAATGCACTCCATGCTTTCGGCCAACCAATATAAAAAGCCAGCTGAGTGATCGCCTCCGCTACTTCTGTCTGCGTTAACCCATTTTCCTTCGCTTTATTCATGTGAAATGGCAGTTGTTCAAATGCTCCACTTGAAATCAAGGCTGTAATCGTAATCAAGCTTCTGTCACGAGCTGAAAATGCATCCTCTCGACTCCATACCTCACCAAACAAAATATCATCATTTAGTTCTGCAAATTTAGGCGCAAACTTTCCTAATTGATCGCGTCCTGCTGTTACTTTTTTCGCCATTTTTATCCCGCCTTTCTATTTCTCCCTCACTATACAACTTTGAGCAAACTCCAAGTCAACTATTTTTCACATAAAATAAAAATCAATATATAAATAGACAGCTACCAATCTAGTAAGCTAGAATCTTTTCTAGTGTTAACTATTTTGATAACCGTCTACATCCCATTTATATATTACTTTTCATTTTTTGCCCTTATTATCGATTTACAACTTAAATCCCTTAATTCATTTATAACTCTGCGGAATATGTACACACACTAAGATTTATTTTTCCTTCAAAAGGAGCTTGAATAACCTTATACATTGGTTCCCCAGCTAAAACTTTATATACTCGATAAATATAATACGCATCCGCTAGTTTTGAAGCCACTTCTATTTCGTTTTTTGTAATAAAAAATTGTTCACCAGCCTCTCCTTTAGTAGATTTGACCTCGATATAAATTTTTTTATAGCCACTTTCTGCTGTTCGTATTATTGATACAATATCATACCCTAAACCATCTCCTTTTTCTTTTGAAATATGCACCACCTCATCAACGTATTTAGCTAGATATGGATCTTTAAGAACCTTCTTCCTTTCTAAATTAAATACAAATTGCTCACCTATATCACCAATGTATATATTTTGTTCTAATTCTTTGATATAATCTCTCTTTATTCCTTTTGTTGGTAGGTACTCTGCCTGCATATCACGAATTTTTTCATATTGATTACTCTTATTTCCAAATTGAAACTGTTTTCCTAATAAAATATTTTCAATTAATGCTTCGTAATTTTCATATTTATTCTTTATTAAATAGCTTGATATTTCACTATACACAGCCATCATTTCATTTAGATCTTCTAATAGTTTATTATTGTCATTCAGCTTTTCTATTTCATAGTATTTACTACAAATATTCCCATTTTGGTAGCCTTCTGCTAGCTTTGTTCTTTTTTCATTTGTACGAATCAAATCCATTTCTTCTAAACTAAAATTTCTTGAAATCGTAGTTAAAACTCTCCTCCAAAATCGAACTACTTCTCTACAATTATTTTGTCTATCTGTCTTTTTAAAATTTTTTTCATAGTATGTCCAACCTTGATTTAAGCTTAGATACACTCCTTTACCATCACTAGTAAATAAAAAAACAATGTAACAACCAGACTGAGCAGATGTACTTATTTCTTTATTAAAAACTGCTACCCATGGAATTATCGCCCACCTTCCCTGTCCCACTGAAGCTTTCACTATATATTGATTTCCTATAATATTTTGGGGTATAGCATTCAGTGCTTCATGATTAACTAGATTTAATAGATAATTATTTTTAAAGTTAGCATCCCCCTTTTTTCTTTCAAGATAATAATTACTTTTTACTTGTTGAAATATTTCTAGTAGATTCATACGTTTTATCCCTCATTATAATTTTTATTGCACTCTTTTTGAGTATACCATTTCCCATAATAGAACTGATAATTTTCAAATTTATACTAAAAAAGAAAGCACTTAGAACAGTCATTTAGATAAATCACTTTGTTCTTAAGCCACTTTCTTTCAAAGTTTAGCTTTTACAAGCTTAATCATAGTTATAAAAAATCAAATATTCCCTTGCTTGTCAGCTTTTTTCAAACAATTTTCTCAAAAGACTTCGCACGATTTGTCAAATTAGTAGACGTTTCCTCCAGCAAAGCTGAATTTTTCACACTAATATCAAGCTGTTGCTGACCCGCCTCGATATTTTTTTCAATTTTCGTCATATCACTAGCCATTGTAGAGATATTCTGGGTAATTTCTTTCACACTCGTCTCCACTTTTTTGATCGCTTCTTCCACCTGATTGGAGAGCTTGCGTACCTCTTCTGCCACAACCGCAAAGCCTTTGCCCGCATCACCCGCCCGCGCCGCTTCGATAGCTGCATTTAGCGCAAGCAGATTAGTTTGACTGGAAATTTTATTGATAATCGTCACAACATCCTGAATGTCCGCCGAGTCGTTGCGCAGAACATCCAACTGCCCCTTGCTCAAATGATAGCTGGACGTGATACTTGAAAACTCCTCCGCTAATGCACCGGCAATTGTTTTATTTGTCGCCGCTTGCTCTAAAAGTGTTTCTGCGACATCCGAAAAGTCCTGACTGTAGACCTGCGTATGGTGGATTCGTTTTGTAATGTCAAACGCAATTTTCCCAATTGCTACAACCTGCCCCGCTTCTTTGATTGGCAGATAAATAGCTTGAAGCCAGACTTCCGAGCCATCTTTCGCTTTTCGCTTCATTTTATCCTGAACAAACTCACCACTAATCAAAGTCCGCCAGAATCTTTCATAATCCGTACTGGCAACAAATTCCGGAAAACAAAGTTCCGCATGCGCTTGCCCAATCAGTTCTTCTTGTTGATACTGCATCATATCCGCGAACAGCTCATTCACAAAGGTGACCTTTCGATTTAAATCAAATTGAATAATCGGGATATTCGCTTGAATTGCCTCAAAAAACGGTTGTGCATACTCTTTCATTGCTAGCCCTCCTTTTATTTTTTAATTATATCACATTTTATTAAAAAATATGCGATTTAATATAAAAAAACAGAACTCTAATCAGCCATCATCTTAATAGGCCATCTTGAGTTCTGTCATTTATTTCAACCTTATTTGCTAATCTCTACAATCATCCATGATGTACTTCCTGAACTACTATCCGTTATTAACTTAGCTGTGTAATGGTAACTCTGATCAAGCACTTTTTTGCTATCACTTTTTTCTTGAATAAATTTCTCTTGCGTTGTATATGTCAGGGTGTCCCCCACTTGTTCATAATCACTTACTTCAACAGATTCTACTTCTAAATAAATTTCTGTATCTTGAAGGCTTTCAATATAGGCTTCTTGTTGCGTGTAGGCTGAACTACCTGGAGCCAAATAATTCCTCTCCGTAAATGTACCATAACTCACATCCACTGCTAGGCTATTAGCAAATCCTTCTGCTAAATTTTCAACATCTGTTTGCTCTAAAATTTCTGTCGTATTAATCTTTTGTTCTACCGGTTTTTGAGGCGTTTTGTCCATTTGATTCGCCCTTTTAATTGGATTGTCCAGTTCGGAAATTGTTTGCGCTTGCGACTCTTTTTGAATATCATCAATCCGCCATCGCTTCTGAGATTCATCATAAATAAGTGTATATGTTAAGTCCAAAGCAACCGTTTGCTCACTGGAATCAGTTTCCCATACCGCCTCTTCAAAATACAAATTCTCTCTAAAAGAGACAGTCGGAACCTCCTTTTCTTCGTAGGCAAAACTAGTTTGATCAAACAAAATTTCTTTATTTTTAGCAATAATTGAATAACCCTCTGGAAAGTCTTCATACTGTTCACCAATCATCACCTGATCAGCTTCTGAAACGGCATTTGAAGTCAATACATCCAGCCCCTGCACATCTCCAGTAATAAAATATTTTAAGCCGCCTTCATTAAAATCAGTTACTGTACGCATCCAATTTTCCTGCATCTCTTTATTATCAGCTAACTGATCATTAAAATCCATGTTGACAACCATTTTATTTTCAGAAATTGATGCTGGCATTAATTCAAGTTGGCGGTCAATTAATATTTTCTCTCCAAATCCTGTTTCTGTTTGACCTTCCAACTTATGAGTTCCCGGCATCAATGGACCAATATCTGTTGTCTTGCTAATTTTTTGACCATCAAGTTTTAATGTTTTTTGACTTTCCTTATCTAAATTTTTGATAGTAAGATACACTGGTGTCACATGAATCTTTGCAGTATTTATGCCTAGGAAGTTATTTTCCTCTTGGATGCTTATTATTTGGTCACCTGTTGTGCCATTTTGTGCCTGTGTTAAAAGCTGATTGACAAGGATATCCCTCTCATCTTGATGTTCATGATAGTATTTATTCAAATAACGTACATTTTCTTCATTTATTTCTAAACTAGTTGTTGAAGACATATATTTCATCATTTGATCGACATCTTCAGAAACAAGTGCCTCCGTAAATTCCTTGGCCACATACTCACTCGAAACAAAATGCTTATATGTAAAAAAGCTAGCTCCAATAATTATAAGCAGCGCCACAACGGCAACAAAAATCATTTTTTTCGCTTATTTAAATTTTCTGCTCGTTTTATTCGGTTAAATGTCTCTCTATTACTTTCAGTGGCTGTCCCGCAATTTTCGCAATACTTTTGTCCCTCTTTCAGTGATTTTCCACAGTTTTCACAATACTTCATCTCAAAATCTCCCTTTTTATGTTAGTCTATCGTTGCTTCACTCAAACACAATATACATTGCCATCGTCTCTGGGCTGGCCTGCAGAGCCTCTTTTTTCAGCGCCTCGCTCGGATCACTATAACATCTGCCATTAGCTGTCCAAATTTGCAAATAATATTTCTTACCTTTCTTAATATTTTCTTCTATATCAAGCCCAAATGTAACAGCCAAGTCTTCCGTTTTTTTCCAACCAACATTGGCGAAATCATAGGAAATTCTTGCGCTATCCCCATTGATTCCACTTTGCATACGCAGGGTTTCCGGCATCATCCCATCTTCCCCGTCCAAAGTAATCCAATAAACTTCACTGCTAATCCCCTGACTTCCATCAGAAATCCAGCCTGTTACCGTATCCTGCTTCTTAAAATGGTCATACTCATAATAATCAAGATAAATCGTTGCTTCTTTTTGCTGGGCGTTGAATTTTATGCCACCACTATTGGCTATAAGTAAAGAAGTAATTTCATCATTTTCCACTTCAATCGGTGCTATTTTCCCAGTAGGAAGCCCCGCCACTTCATGATCATTAAAAAACCACCAATTCATATCATATAGATAACAAAGCCCGGCAACGATTATAATGAGTAAGGCCCCTCCAAAAAGTACGATTTTTTTCGTGTGCTGCTTTTTCTCCTTCAGTACCTCGTTGTCTGATTTCATGATGCTCTCTCCTTTTTTCAATCAAAATCTGCTTTTCTATTCTCGAAAAATTGCTGATAAACTTTCATATTCGGAAGTTCTTGCCACTCCTTTGCTTTAACTCCCGGCAAGTCTAATTGATAAATCGTCCCTGCCAAATTTCCCAATAAAAACGGCGAATGCGTAGCAATCACAAATTGTGAACCATGAAATCGCATGCACTCATTGAGCAATTCCGCTAAATACTTGGCAAAATAGTCGTATTGACTTACTGTTTGACTGTATTCGGCCCCTGGAATCGCCAATTTTGAAGCTAATAAATTAAGTATGGTGGATTTTCCCGCCCCATTTTCACCATAAAGAATCGTGATATCATCAAAAATCAACACTTCACCCGTCTTGGAACGTAATTGATTATATGGGTAAATGTTAGGATTCTGCATTAATTTTTCTGAAAATAAAAAACTTCTTACATAACGCATGGGCAGCCTCTTTACTATTTAATGATTTTTCTATTCTTCCGTTTCGCTGCAAACTGGTATCGTTGCCTCCATTTGAAAACCTTCGTCCGTTTGCTGCCAAATAATCTCAATTTTTCGATTCAGTGAAATCACTATTTTCTCAACTGAAAAAGGAATCGTCTCTACTTCTGCCTCAAGCGCATTCACCTGCAGCAAAATTGGCGTTGCATCCCCGAACTCCTTTAATAGAGGAAGAATCGCCGCCCCACCATGTCCATCCTGATAAACACGCACTTCCTGTTCTGAGCAAAGCACCCAGTCATTCTGTAGTTGATATTGATTCATCTTGTTGTCTCCTTTGAAAAGTTTTTATAGTATCAGAAAAAGCAACTGTGAAAGTATAATTTATAGTACACTCATCATATATCATTCTCAAAATAATCATGATCTATACGAAATAGTTTATATATTTTCGCCACTTCCACGCCCACTTCATACTGTAGCATCAAATCTGTCAGCTTAATTCCATCTATTAAAACAATGCCTTGATTCTTCGCAAATTCTAGTGCACCTTTAGAAAAACTCGATGTCGTAATAAACACTCCGCGATCCGCATTAACACTAGCTAAAGCGCCATAAAAAGCCTGAATACTTGGGCGACCTACTACATTTTCTTCCTTGTAGCGTTTAGCTTGAATATAAACCGTGCTTGTTCCTAATGGATCTTGATTGATAATTCCATCTATCCCACCATCTTTGGTCTGAGTCGTTACTTTTGCCTCACCATTTTCCCCGCTATACCCCATGGCTATGAGTAACTTAACGACTAATTTTTCAAAAAAAGTCGGTTCTACTTGACGTACTTTCTCCAAAAGTTCGATAGCCACCTCATTTTTTCGCTGATTAATCACATTCTCAACTTTAAGCTGTAAATCTTCTTGCGTATCTTCCAGAAGTGCTCCCGCTTTTCCCGTCCGTTCATTTCTAATAGCCAGTTCTTCCATATATTGCTTATATGCAGGTTGTTCTTCTAAAATTCTGTTTGTTAACGCCTCACCATATTGCTGCAACAATAACTTACCTGTTTCTGTAATTTTGTAGATGCCTCGTTTGGGACGCTCAATTGCACTAGCTTTATATAAACTGCTAAGCGCAAAACTAAATCTATTTAACAATACGCCTTCGCTTTCCGGATAATTTGGATATTTAATTTCTAAGATCCTATCTGGGATTTGAAGAAATGTAATCACATCTTCTCTAATCGCTCGATTTTTCATTTCTTTCCCATCTTTTAAAATCTCAAGTATATATGGAATTAAAGCTTCATTGGTGGGGATACCATTGGCTGACTGCTTTAGTTTTTGCCAATTCTTATTCATTCTATCTCACCTTTCATCATGCTAGTCGAAACTTATATTCGTTAAAGGCTTCAGCGCTTACTTATGATACGGCTCCCCTCGCATAATCCGGAACGCTCGATAAATTTGTTCTACCAGCACCAGTCGCATTAACTGATGGGGCAGGGTCATTTTTCCAAAAGAAATTTCTTCATCTGCACGTTTCAAAACATCCTCGCTCAACCCCAGTGAGCCGCCAATTACAAATGCAACCTTGCTCTTTCCATATGTCATCAATTTATCTAGCCCACCTGCAAAGGCTTCACTCGACTGTTGCTTGCCATTAATCGCCAGTGCCATCACATGCGTATCCGCTGAGATTTTGCTTAAAATCCGCTCGCCCTCTTTTTGTTTGACCTGCAACATTTCTGCCTCGCTCAACACTTCAGGCGCTTTCTCATCAGGAACCTCTATCACGGTCACTTTTGCGTATGCGCCGAGACGCTTCAAATATTCATTAATTCCCTGCACTAAATATTTTTCCTTTAGTTTTCCTACTGCAATAATTTGGATATTCACGCTCGATTCGCCTCACTTTCCTTCTCTATCATACTATATTTCGTCGTTTTCGTGAGATTTTCTTCCATAAAAAATGGTATTCCTGCCTATTTTCTACTCCTATCCTACTTTTTTCCCTATTTGCCACATTAATCTATTTTTGTAGTTTTCCACAGCTTATATACGATTTACACACAGTTTATCCACAGACTTTATCCACATACCCACAACTCCTTTCTATATTTTGTACCCGAAAATACGTTCCCTACTATATCTATTTTTCACAAACTTCACTATCAACAGACTATCCACATATTATCCACAGGATGATTTTACCTGTTTAAATCTATCAATAGTCCAGCTAACCCTTAGCCGCTCAACATGTTTCGATTTTACATTTTTATTCCTTCAGCATACCATTTTTATTAATTTGTGGATAAATACAGCTTATTCCTTCACTTTTTCGCCATAATTACATCTTTCTCCCTATCGTTTTTACCAAGAAGCATTTTTGACTCAAATTATACTGAAACTCAATCAAAATTAACTGAATTTTTACATCTCCACAACTTATCCATGGTTTACACACAGCTTATCCACAGAATTTATCCACATATCCACAATCACTTCTACATTCTGTGGGCGAAAATTTGTTCTCCCACTAAATCATGGTCAACTGAAAACATCATTATCCACACACTTATCCACAAGAAATTTATTCTATTAAAAACAGTCCAAAAAAAGAAGCTAAAATCAAGCGGCATCCATCTAAAAAATGGCCATAAAATGCTTGGTTTTAGCTTCTGTTATTTTCCAATCTTAGCGTTTATACTTTATTACTGGCTTATTTTAACAACTGCAGTGCTTCTCGATCAAAGGCTGGCAGGTCATCTGGTGTCCGGCTTGTGACAATATTTTTATCCACAACAACTTCTTCATCTTTGACATTTGCTCCTGCATTGGCTAAATCTGGACGAATCGACGTGAAGCCTGTCACTGTCCGCCCTTTCAATTGCTCTGTTTGTATGAGTAGCTGCGGCCCGTGGCAAATGGCGAAAATCGGTTTATTCGCCTCCATAAACGCTTTTGCAAATTTGACAAATCGTTCATCTGCACGCAATTGATCGGGTGAAAATCCTCCTGGAATAAACAAAGCATCAAAATCCGCTGCCTCTACATCATCGATTCCTTTCTCGATTTTGACAGTTGTTTCCCCACGCTTACCCGTTACCTGATTTCCCGCTTGCTTCTCGATTGTTACAACTTCATGCCCTGCATTTTGGAAAGCTTCGGCTGGGTCTGTATATTCCACATCCTCAAATAGATCCGTCAATACGGCAGCAATTCTTTTTCCCATTCCTATCATCTCTCCTTTGTAAAATTAACCTCTTTATCTGTTTTCCACATATAAAAAAGACTAAACAAAAAGCCTGCATTCCCTCAAAAAGAGAATACAGGCTTTGAAATATTTATCATTGTGTTGAAGTATCTGCTGCTTCTAGTGTAATATTTGTCGATTGTTCTTTACCATCTCGGTAATATTTCACTTCTACTTTATCGCCAATCTTCAAATCACTGCTATAAAGAATCTTACGAAGTCCCATTGAATCAGTGACTTTCTTGCCGTCCATTTCAACAATGACATCATATTGTTTCAAGCCAGCTTTATCTGCTGCAGAGCCTTGTTGAACGGAAGCAACCATAGCGCCATAATCAACATCATCTGGGAGATTCAAAATATTCTTTTGCTGTGTTTCTGGAATTGTATCAACGTCACGCAGTGTCACACCTAGAGATGGACGAACCACTTCACCGTTTGCTTCCAGTTGAGCTAGGATTGGTGCCACTGTGTTGATTGGAATAGCAAAGCCGATTCCTTCAACATCTTCTGTAGAAATTTTCATTGAGTTGATCCCAATTACTTGACCTTCCATATTGATCAATGCGCCACCACTGTTACCAGGGTTGATCGCTGCATCTGTTTGGATAACTTCTGCTTCCCAGTCTTCAGAGCCATCACCATTCACATCCACCGGAACAGTACGATTCAAGCCAGAAATAATCCCTTGTGTAACGGTTCCAGCAAATTCAGTGCCTAGCGGGCTACCAATTGCAATCGCTGTTTCACCAACTGTTAACGAATCTGAGTCACCAAATTCAGCAACAGTCGTCACATTTTCATCATCGATTTGTAGAACTGCCAAGTCATTCCATTCATCTGTACCTAGCAATTTCGCTTCGGATTTTTTACCATTTGAGAAAGTAACTTCTAATTTATTTGCACCTTCGACAACGTGGTTATTTGTCACAATGTAGGCTTTTCCGTCCTCTTTCTTATAAACAACACCAGAACCTGATGAAGCTTCCTGTTCAGAACTTTCGCCTGTCAAAGAAGTGCCTTGTTGGTAGTTCAATACGCTGACCACTGCATCTTGTACTTTATCTACTGCTTTTGTAATGTCTGTAGAGTTTTCATAGGAAACTTTAGCTTTCTTGACAGGAACGTCACTACTTGAGCTTGACGAGCTGCTTGTATCTCCAAAACCGCTCACGGCGAAAAATACAACAACCGCACCAATAAGAACGCCTACTAATCCGATAACAAAATAGCCGATCATATTATTGCGTTTTGAATGGTTCTTATGAGGGGGTTGTCCACCGCTTCCACTTCCTCCAGTTGTTACTCGAGGTCCTTCTGGTGGAATCGTCCCACCGCCGCCGCTAGATCGCATGCCAGGTTGAACCGATTGTCCTTCGCTTGATGCTGATGCTTTTTCAAAAAATGCATTCGTCATGCTGGCTTCTGCCTGTTCTTGTGTGGCGCCTGCAAAAGCTTGACCTTCCGGCGTAATGCCTTCTGCAATCGGCTCCTGAACTGGTTCCTGTGAATGAGGGACACGCTCGCTACGTGTTTCGTTCATATTTGGAACTGGCCGTGCCGCATCATTCGTCGGCTGATAGGGCTGATCTGCACTGTCTGTATTCTTTTTCTTTTCAAACTCGTTGTTCTCCAATTGTTCCATCCCTTTCTACATAGAATTGCCTTTATAAACCTTATCTTACAGGGGAATTATGAAAAATTCATGAAAAAAATTTAAAAATTCCCCTTGAAAAACATTTTTTCTCCGTTTCCTCTTAAGCTAAGCCATCTAAATCGTAAAAATAGATGTCGCCATTTCAGGATCTGTATCAAATAATTCGACCTGCTCGCCAACAATAATGCCTTCCCCAGCCAAAGTTTGGGTGACGCTCATTCTTGCAAGATCCTTCATATTATTATCTTTACTTAAATGTCCTAAATAAATCCGCTTCGTTCGGTCGGTAATGACTTCACTCATGGCAAGACCTGCATCCTCATTGGAAACGTGCCCCTCATCACCTAGAATCCGTCGTTTGACATTCCATGGATAGCGTCCCATGCGCAGCATCTCCACATCATGGTTGCTTTCAAATAAATAGGCATCAGCGCCTGCAATATGCCCCTTCATTCGGTCACTGACATAGCCTGTATCGGTGATCATCACGAATTTTTTATTCCCGTTATGGAATATGTAAAACATAGGCTCAGCTGCATCGTGAGAAACGCCGAATGATTCCACTTGAAGACTGCCAAAATCCTTGACGGTTTCCATGGCAAATTCAAATTTTTGCTCATTCGATACTTCGCCAATCATTGAATCCATCGCCTGCCAAGTTCTGCGATTGGCATAGATTGGCAGTTTATATTTACGCGCTAGAACGCCTAGTCCCTTGATATGATCCGAGTGTTCATGTGTAATCAAAATCGCATCCACATCACTAATACTGCGACCAACTTGTGAAAATAATCCTTCCATTTTCTTCCCACTGAGTCCGCAGTCAATTAGAATTTTTTGATCGCCCGTCTCAACAAGCGTCGCGTTACCTGAGCTGCCACTTGCAAGTATACTGAAACTAATTTGATCGGTCAGCTTATCCGTTATTACCTTATTGGCAAACATTGTATGCCCCCCTTGCTTCTCCTCAAAAGGATAATTTCCATTCTTTTATTGTAACCCTTATCGCCAGAAATTGCATGCTTTCTATCGTGTAAAAATCAGCGCTATTTGAATAAAAATACCGACTTGCCAGTAAAAATTAGGCAAATCGGTTTAAATTTATTTAGTGGTTGTGGGATGATTTTCATTCATATTAATGACCTGTTCATCTTTGGCATTCACAAGAATATAATTGGTTTCCCCTTTGTGCTCGATTTCAAAGCACCAGACTGGGAAGTAAACGTCGCCGCTCGACAATTGCACGGTCGTATAGTAGCCAAAATCGACCTTTTTAATTTCACTGTCGGTTTTCAGATCCCCATGTTGGTAGATTGCTTCGAGCGCATCCATAGAGGAGATCAGCTCGGCCTTGTCCTCCAAGTCATCCTGCTTACCTAAGATCGTCTGCTGATAAGAAACGATTTCGTACTGCTGATTCATTTGAAAAGTAATCTGGCCGCCCTTGTCCATCAGCACCGGCTCATCTTTCATCACCTGGTTGTAGATCAGCTGGTTGCTGTCTTTATCATACCGCCAAAATTTATACGAATCGCCCTTATAGACATTGGACTTCATGAAGGCCGCCATTTCCTTGCTGTCCCCCTGTTTGTTCGCTTTGACCGGTTTTTTCAATGTGGCATAAATCGTGCTGCCGTTTTCCTCAATCAAAAAGGATTGATTGTCATCATTTGGCAAATCTTTCGGCACAAAAGCCGTTTGTTCAGCAGTAAAAATGGCCCCTTGGGATTTTTTAGTCGAGAGCGCACTTGGCGGGTAGCTGATATTGTCCGTTTTAAGATGGTCCTGTAAAGTATCCGTTCCCAACTTGTCCGGATCATCCGTCAGCTGCTTATTGAAAAACATGAATGCCAAAAAGATGTCGAGTATTAAGAAGGCGATGATAAAAATGATCTCGGTTTTTTTCCAATCCATTCTATTCGCCCTCCTTTACATCTGCCTGATACCAAGCACCTTTATATTGATACAACCATACTGGATCAAGCTCGACGACCCGGTTCAGGTCCTTGTCATCCGTCCAGTGCATATCATAACCGGGAACGATTTTTTCTACATTGTTGATATCAACTTCCGTATCTGCTTTCAATTGATCGTAGACAGATTGCGAGGATGGCAGCTTCACTTTGCCACTTTCACGAGGGATGGCATAATCCAATTTGAAAAATGGCCGCGTGTATTTGTATACCTCTTCCTTGCCCTCCGTCACATCAAACCGCGACATCCCCGTATCGCTGACGACTTGCAAATTATTGATGAACAAGCTGAAAGTCGTCATGCCCGTCCGCTGATTGAATCCCGTGTAGTAATAATCGCCAGTCCAGCCGGCATGCTCGTTGATAAAATTAAAGCTGTCTTGAATCATGCTGGCCTCTTTTTGCTTCGTAAAGGAATTCGTATCTGTAATTTCCTGTGCTGGATTGATATAGTCAAGAACTTTGTTTTCTGTATCGAGAACGATTTTGCTGGAACCGTCCGTATAGGAATTATCTTCATTTTTCACCGATTCCGAGTCAGGAAACAGTGCTTTTGTGAACAGGCCAATGTCAATGGAATCAATAATATATGTTTCACTGTTGATTTCAGGCTGATTGTCCGAAAGATAGATTTTATGACTACCACTATCCACTTCATTCAATTTGGTCAGCTGATTATCGCTTTTGGCGTTGTTGACCGCCTCGATCACATCATCCATATTCTGCTGCTGCAACGTACTTTGATAGATCATTTGTTCATCATCATTGGCAAAATAAACAGGATGGAGGTTGGTGGTGGTATTATTCATATCAAACACGATCCGGTCAAAACTGGCGGAATCCAAATCTTTACCTTGAATTGCAAAAATCTGTGAGAAAATCGCAAATGGAATATTGTTTGGATAGACCAGCTCTACCGTCCCATTTTGGTGAATGATCTGATCATATTCACTGTCTGATTTTTTCCCGGAAGCGACTACTTCGGAAAAATTAAAATCGCGCCCTTTTGCCACCAGACTGTCGACAACTTTGGCTTCCGTTGTGGCATAATGAGCGTTATCAATGTTGGCCTGAATGCCAATCGGCCGGAATACCTGTGAAGTCGTCATCGTTTTATCAATGGTCGTTTTTTGAACCTCTTTGACATCAATAGATTCGTAATTCGGTTGTCCCTTCCAAATGGAGTAGCTGAGCACAATGCTGATGACCACTAGGACTATCAGGATTAAGCTGAGCCAGTTGAATTTTTTCTTCATTCCCAATCATCCTCCGGTAAGTCGCTATATGGCAGGGTGAAGCGGATCGTCGTCCCTTTGTCCTGATTTCTTTCTGCCCAGATCCGGCCGCCATGCCCTTTGATCACTTCGGCTGCAATGGCAAGGCCCAGCCCTGTTCCGCCCATTTCTCTCGAACGCGCTTTGTCGACACGGAAAAATCTTTCAAATACCTTGTCCAGATCTTCTGCTGGAATGCCCAGACCTTGGTCACTAATACTAATCTCAATCTCGTCTTCAAATTTCTTCAGATAGAAGGAAATTCGGCCGCCATCTGGGGAATACTTATTGGCATTTGAAATGATATTATCCAGCACCTGCATGATTTTATCCTCGTCAATCTCAATGATGACCGGCTCACGCGGAATGTAGCGCTTGAATGTGATGCTATCTTTTTTCATCATCTCAAAGCGGTCAATAATATGGTTAAAGAAATCGGTGAAATTCACGAAACTTTTATCGAGCTGCTCCCGACCGCCATCCATACGAGATAGTTTAAGCAGGTCATTAACCAGTCGAATCATCCGCTCTGTTTCATTATGCGTGACTTCCAAGAACTTCGGTGCAAGGTCCTCATCCTGCCAAGCTCCATCACTCAAAGCCTCCAGATAGCTGTGCATACTGGTCAGCGGTGTTCTCAGTTCATGCGAAACGTTGGAAACAAAATCCCGCCGCTCCTGATCGACTTTCTCCTGATCCGTGATATCATGCAGAACGGCAATCACGCCGTTGACAAAACCAGTTTCCCGCTGGATAACAGAGAAATTCGCACGCAAGACATACGGTTCATCAAATGTACTGCGGTCCATTGTGAGCGGTTCTTCCATCTCCATCAGGTCATCAAATTCAAACTGTTCTGCAATGTCGAGCACTTCAATGATGGATTTACCATTTGCACTTTCATGCGGAACACGCAGCATTTTTTCAGCCGGTGTATTGATTAGAATGACCTTGCCGCGCCGGTCTGTTGCGATAACGCCATCTGTCATAAACGCCAACACAGAGGACAATTTGCGCCGTTCCCCTTCTGTCATGGCTTGCGCTTCCTGAACCCGCTTGGTGAGCGAATTGAAGCTTTCAGCCAGTTCACCAATTTCATCCTGTCCATAAACCTTTACTTTACGCGTATAGTTGCCGCGTGCCATCGCATAGGCTTGGCGTTTCATATCGATAATCGGTTTTGTAATCGTCCTTGACAGCAAAATGCCGAGAATCGCTGTAATGAGCATTGCAATCAACGTACCTGTGAGGAAGATATTCGTCACATCATCCACTTGCTCATAAACCGTCTCGATATCGGCGACAAGATAAATAGCCCCAAGAATGTCATCTTTATTTTTAATGGGGGTAGAATAGACCCAAACACGCTTGCCGCCACCATTGTCATTATCTTCTAAGTAGATATTGTCCTCCGTGGTTCCAAGCGAAAGAGTCCGTTTTATTAAACTGTCTGTTGCTTTTTGTCCAACAACACCTTGATTATCCATGTTGGACGTTCCGAGGATCTTGCCTTTGTCGTCTACAATTCGGACCTCGATCAGATTCGTATTGTTGCGTGCATAGTCAACGAGCAGCCCCCGGATATTCGTTTGGAGCTGCGCGCTGTTATCACTATTCTTCAACATTTCCTCTTTGACGCTATAATCAAGCAGCGTCAAGCTATTCGTAATCGAATCCTGGAAGTTTTTTTCCAGCTGTCCTTCAAGTTCTCGCACAAAATACGCGCCGATCACCTGCATTGCCACGAGTATCAGCAATAGATAGATCATCACCAGCCGAAATTGGACTGACTTGAAAAACTTCAATTTATGCATATTTTTCTTCTACTCCTGTTCAGGGTTGCGCAGATAGTAGCCGACCCCGCGTCTAGTCACAAGCCAAGCCGGATGACTCGGATTGTCCTCGATTTTTTCACGTAAGCGGCGAACCGTCACATCGACCGTGCGGACATCGCCAAAGTAATCATAGCCCCATACAGTCTGCAGTAAGTGTTCCCGCGTCATGACTTGACCCATATGTTTCGCTAAATAATGCAGTAATTCAAATTCGCGATGAGTCAGTTCGATTGTTTCACCACGTTTTGAAGCAACATACGCATCTGGATGGATTGTCAACGAACCGATTTCCAGTTCACTGTTTTCATCTTCTTCAGGTGTTTGCGCATTGATCTGACTGTGACGACGCAGATTGGCTTTCACACGTGCGATTAGCTCGCGATTGCTGAATGGCTTTGTCACATAATCATCGGCGCCAAGTTCCAAACCAATGACTTTATCGATTTCGGAATCCTTGGCTGTTACCATGATGATTGGCATGTCATATTTTTTACGAACCTCGCGACAAACTTCAATCCCGTCACGTCCTGGAAGCATAATATCAAGCAGGATCAGATCCGGCTGTACTTCCTCCACAAGTTCCAGTGCTTCATCGCCATCATAGGCACAAAAAACTTCAAATCCTTCTTTATTTAAATTGAACTTCACAATATCTGCAATTGGCTTTTCATCATCAACAACTAATATTTTCTTCTCTGCCATTGTTCAAACAGTCCTCCCATAAGTGGATTTTTCCGGTCCTGCCGGCAATATCTTGAAAATCATTTATCACACGAGACTGCGGTACGGCTGCTCTTCTCCCTGAACATGACCGACGGCGTCTTGTGACTTGGTCAAAATAATACTTTCGCAATACGATAGTCACAACTATTATAACACAACTAAAAAAGTATCTGCACCATTATAGTGTTAAATGTAGCACGATCAAACATGATTACCTGTAATAAAACGAGTTGAGACGGCAAAAAAGAAGGATAAAACCGCTTCGTGCGCCCCTAGCCTTCCTTATTCCCCCCTTATTTAAACAATAGGATACATGAAACGTGGTTTTTCGCTAAAATTCATCATTGTGTTTTCCTTGTAGGATTATCCTTTTAGCTTTCACCATTCTTTAAATGATAGCGAGATAGGCGACTATTTTTACAAAACGAAAATCCTTGAAAGCGATAGCCTTCAAGGACTTTTTAAGTATTTCCAGTACTATTTAGATGGGGCATGTTTTAAAATAAACAAACAGATCATCATTCATTACCTTCAACAATATTCAAAGGGCTCTTTGGAATCTACAAAATGAATAGCTGTGCCTAATGAGAGCCCCTCTAGCCATTTGTTTAATGCCTTCATGCCGATTTCTTCACTTCTTTCATGTCCTAGAACGATCATCGACTTATTTTGTCCCAGCTGAACGGCATCTCGAATGTAGGCACTGATGGTCCATTCTGTAATATCTCCGCAAATGACTGTATCAAGTTCACGCGCTTGAATCAGCTGCATCGGGTTGGTTTCGTCCCCTAGCCCCAAGCTGCTTCCGCCAAGCAAGACGCCTATTCTTTTTGAACGGGCATCTTTTGCGCCGATAAATCGCACGGGCTCATTTCCAAGTGCATTCTTTAATTGTTCAATCAATTCTCTGGAGGCCATTTCCTCAATTTCATAGCAAATCTCAGATCTGTCTAAAATATTGGTACTGGCTGGATTTTTAGTAAGAGTTTTGCCTTTCCAGCCCAATGCCTCTTCAAATCCTGCGTAAATTAAATCCTTTTCGCCCATATGCATGTAGTCATGAAAGCGCCAGATTGTTATACCTTTGCTCTTTATCAGCGCTAGTTTTTCTTCATAAACGGCATCTTCCAAAAGCCATGCCGTCCGGTCTCTTCCATTAAACCAAGTAGGTTCATGCGTGATAATAAAGTTGGCACCTAACTGGTCGGCCTCTTTGATGACATCAATTGTCGCCATAAAAGTGGTCACAATGCCGGTTAGTTCCTGATTTACATCACCGATGATAACTTGATCGATTGTTTTCGTCTCGTCAACAGCTTGTGCCTGGCTCTTTTCAATGATCATCTGAATGGCATCTATTATTTTTACCATTGTGATTCCTTGCCTCCTTTAAAAAGTTAACAGTTCTTGACCGCCCTCATATTGAATCGTCATGTTCTGATTTTCTCCCGGGTGCATGACCACCACAATGACCGTTGAATCAAGGCCGGCTTTTTGAATTTCTTCAAAATCAGCACTTCCGAGTTTTTGTCCTTTACGAACTTGCTCGCCTTCTTGAACGGCTAATTGGAATGGCTTTCCATCCAGCTTGACGGTGTCAATTCCTATATGAAGTAGAATTTCAGCGCCATTATCTGCTTTTATGGTGAGGGCATGTTTTGTTGGGAAAATGCTCACAATTTTTCCGGAAACAGGGGCGATAATTTGGTCATCCATTGGTGAAATCGCAAAGCCTTGGCCCATTTTGCCCGTTGCGAATACTTCATCTTTTACTTCTGAAAGTGGCAGAAATTGGCCTTTAACAGGCGCTTCCATCACTGCTTGTTCAGCATTTTCACTTTGAGCGCGCTTACTTTCAAATCCCACTACTAAGATCGCAGCCATCGTTCCAAAGAAAGCGACACTCATACCAATTACATAGCCGAGTATTGGCTGGAATGTTGGAATTGTGAAAATACCACCGGCCATTTGTGTTGCCGCAACGTGCAGCGCTCCTACAATACCACCACTCAAGCCACTAAAAATCATCGCAATGATGAGCGTTTTTCGATATTTTAAGAAGATTCCATAAATAACGGGTTCTGTAATCCCCGCTAAAATAGCCGTCAAAAAACTAGAGAAAGAAATGTCTTTCATGGATTTATCCTTGGATCGAATAAATACGGCTAAGGCAGCACCAGCAGCTGCAAATGCCGTTGCTTGTACAGTTGGCAATAGAAAATCCTGTCCGGTTGTTGCTAAATTTGAAATGATGACAGGAATGATCGCCCAGTGTAGTCCCAGCATAACAGTTGGAATCCCAATAAAGCCAAAAATCAGGCATGTAAGCAGCGCGCTTTTCGTCATGGCAAAAGAAATTCCAGCAGCAATGACTTCACCTAAGTATACACCAAGCGGACCAAAAGCCATTAATGTTACGGGAACAACAATCATAATGGACAGCATGGGGACAAAAAGCGTTTGCAAACTTTTAGGAATGATTTTCTTCAAAACTTTATCTACTAGTACGTAAAGACAAACTGCCAAAATAACTGGGAATACGGTTGAAGAATAATTCATTAAAACAACTGGCAAGCCTAGAAAACTCGTTGTGGTATGCTCTGCCAGCAAATTCGTATAATTGGGCTCTAGTAAAGCCGCACCAATCACTGCTGCAATATAAGGATTGACTTTCATTTGTTTCCCGAAAGTGACACCTAGAATGATTGGCAAGAAATAAAAGACTGCATTGGAGGCTGCCGAAAGAATCGCATATGTGACGCTTTCCGCTGAAAGTAGACCAAACATCACAAGAATTTGAATAAGCGCCTTCAACATCCCGGAGCCTAATATTGCTGGAATAATCGGCGTGAAACTACCTGCAATAATATCAAAAACGCGCGTCATTAGCTTTTTCTTTGGTTGAGAGGACCCTTCAGTCTCTGTAAGATCAAGCAATTTGATTACTTCATTATATACTTGCTCTACATGCGTCCCGATAACGACTTGATACTGCCCGCCGCTTTGGACTACCTGTAAAATATCTAATTTTTCAAGCGCAGTCTGGTCTGCTTTTTGTTCGTCCTTTAAAATAAATCGCAATCTTGTTACACAATGGCTTAGTTTTTCAACGTTTTCCTTGCCACCTACATGTTGCACAATTTTTTCAGCTAACTCTTTATAACTCATTCTCTTCGCTCCTTTTTATCTGCCATTTTTGAATCTTAAGCTGTGCAGTTCCGCCTTCTGTCCACCATTCATTGGTTTTCGCTTCACCCTGTGGAAAAATGCGCAGTGTAAAAACTTCTTGACCATCATTCAAAAAGATTTCTAGTGAGGACTCGTCTGAAAATATCCGCACTTCAAAAAGCGCTTCATCTAAAACGACGGATCGTTCCACGCCGAATTGCTCTGCAAAAGGAACGCCTGCCTGTCCCCGGTTTACGGTGAATCGCCGTGTTTCCTTTTCATATAGCAAGTATGTAGCCGAGGATTGATTAGCCCGAATCTTCAAGTGAAGCTTTTTCGCCTCATTGTGTTCGATTCGATAGATGATTTCAAATTGACTACTTTCCTCTTCCTCACGATAAATTTCTTGTTCCTTGATACTTTGCTTTTTGCTATATTCCCCCATCCGAAGCATCTCAAGCTCTTGAATGGGCCGCTGATAGAGTCTGCCCTGCTCGACAGTCAGTTCTCTTGGCAAGGTCAGGCAATGCGCCCAACCATAAGCATCAGTAGGATAGCTGATCTCAGGAAGCCCCATCCAACCGACAAGCACTCGCCTCTTTCCAGGCGCTTCAAATGTCTGCGGTGCATAAAAATCAAACCCTCGATCAAGTTCTGTAAACGCATCCATTGAAAATGCTGGTTTTTCAGTTTCCACTAGCTCTTTCAGATAGCCGGACTGATAAACATTTTGAAACTGGCCATCCTTCGTGGCTTCGATCCCTTGTGGTGAAAAAATCAGGAAGGACAAATTCTTGAGCTTAAAATAATCTGGACATTCCCACATATAGCCAAAATCCGCAAGTGGTGTTTCTAGTTCACCTTCAAAAGACCAATCCATCAGATTCTCGCTTTTAAATAAAAGAACTGTCCCCTGCTGGGCGATCGTCTGTGCACCAACTGCCATCCAATAATCACCTAACTCCGCCTGCCAAACTTTGGGATCTCGAAAGTGGCTTGTATAACCACAGGGCGGTCCCGCAATAACGGGTGTACGATTTTTTTCAAATACGCCATCAGCGGACATTTTTGCCAAACAGATGGAAGGACTTCTTTCACCTGTTTCATAATCACGTTTATTCCCCGAATAGAACAAGTAGAGCTCTCCGTTCTTTTCTATCGCACTTCCTGAATAAACGCCTTGTAAATCAAAGTCTTGATCAGGTGCAAGAGCAACACCCCGCTCCTGCCAATGAACCATATCTTTTGAACAAATATGGTACCAGTACTTGCTGCCGTGTGTGACGCCAAACGGATACCATTGATAAAAGAAATGATATTGTCCCCCAAAGAAAGCTAGTCCATTTGGGTCGTTCAGCAAGCCTGCTATTGGCTGAATGTGATACTGCTGCCGCCACGGACTCATGGCTACCTGCTTTTTTGTTTCTTCAATCTCTTCCATAAGCCCCTTTTCGGCACTCTCTTGTTTTTCTTTCAAATCTTCTCCTCCATCGGAACCGGTTCCAAAAATGAATAATAATGAAACCGGCTCGCTATCCCAAGGAGGAACCGGTTCCAAAATCATCATACCTTCTTTATTTTATTTTGTCAACACTCTCTCTTTCCAATAATTGAAAAGGAACCACGTACTGCTGTTTTTCTGCTATTTGACCTGTCACTGCCTGTGCCGCCAGCTTCCCTGCTAGATCAAAATTCAATTTGATGGTCGTAAGTGACGGGGTGACTAGCTCTGTGATCCCATATCCGCCCACACTAATTAACGACACATCTTCTGGCACTCGAATTCCTTCCAAATAGCAAGCTTTTAATATTCCAAGCCCTATATTATCAGTTGCAGCAATGATGGCTGTTGGTCGTTGCTTTTTCAAAATGGTCTGCCCAACTTTAATGGCTTCATTTGAGGAAAAGTCTGTCGTGAAAAGAGATAGCTCCACATCAGAAAAATCCGCTGCACGATCCGTCACTCCACGTTTCCGTTCGACACCGACTGCATGATCGGCTTCTGAAACCCCTACATAAGCCACATTACGGTGTCCCTGCTCAAAAATATATTCCCCTAGCAGACGACCCACTTGATAATCGTCATATACAACCGATACCTGTGAATCGCAGTGTTGACCAACGACGACGATTGGCACCTCGATTTCAGCCATTGCCTTAAGATGTTTTTCTGTGATCAAGGTGGCCGCTAAAATAATGCCCGCAACTTTTTGCTTCGCGAGTGTATAAAGGCTTTCTATTTCCCGTTCAATTTCCTGCTCTGTATTTGTAATCACCATTTGATACTCTGCTTGCCGCAAAACTTTATCAATTCCCCGCAGCGTTTCCGCCATTGCTTGCGAATCTAAACGCGGAATGATCACGCCAATCATCTTGGTTTCCTTCGCCTTTAGACTGCGCGCAAACTGATTGGGAATATAGCCTGTTTCTTCCACAATTTTCCGGATTTTTGCTTCTGTTTTTTGGCTAATGGAGCCCCCATTTAGATACCTTGAAACTGTACTTTTGGAAACGCCCGCCATAGCAGCTATTTCATTTATGCTTATCATTTCTATCCTCCACCGCCCATTTTTCTCTTTATATATTATAGACGATTTTGTAAAAAGTGGAAAGTTGCCACAGCCGTTCTTGTTTGAGCAGCCTCCCATCCAAGTTAAATTCCATAACAAAAGCCCTTGAAAGCTGTTAACTTTCAAGGGCTATTTCAAGCGGTTCCGACGGGATTTGAACCCGCGATCTCCTGCGTGACAGGCAGGCATGTTAACCCCTACACCACGGAACCTTAAAGGGGTATCCCTTCACAAGAATCTATATCAAACAGCAGGGAGAATATCCCTCACTGTTGTTTTCCTGAAAAAAGGCACTCCCTTATTAAAACATGAACATGCGAACCGAGTCAATAGTTTTTTATGGTTTTTTTGAAAAGATCGAGCTGCCCCACTCGGAGAACGGCTTCCCGTAAGCGCGGCTCGTCGATTAGAAGGCCCACTCGAACGTACCCTTCACCGCATGCCCCGAAGCCGCTGCCATCCGCGACAGCCACTCCCGCCTCGCTTAGCAAATGATCGGCAAATTCGCTACTTGTGAAGCCTTCTGGAACTTTCATCCAAGCGAAAAATGAGCCTTCCGGTGCCACATACGGCCAACCGATTTCCTCACATGCGGTCAAAAAGGCGTCCCGGCGGCTCTGATAGCGGGCATTCAGTTCTGCCACACAATCCTGCGGTCCGCTGATCGCTGCGATGGCTGCATCCTGAACGGCAGGAAACAGGCTGACATACAGGTGATCCTGAATCAGATTGATCGCCTCGACTAGTTCGGCATTCCCAACGGCAAAGCCCACCCGCCAGCCGGCCATATTATACGTCTTGCTGAGCGTGTAAAGTTCGATGCCGATTTCCTTGGCGCCTTCTGTCTGCAGAAAACTGCGCGGCTTCTTACCGTCAAATCCTAACGCTCCGTAAGCAAAATCATGCAGCACGGCAATCTCATTTTCTTTGGCAAAGTCGACCGTTTCTTCAAAAAAGGCAGCTGTCGAAACGGCCCCTGTAGGATTATTCGGATAGTTGAGGTACATCAGTTTAGCGGCCTCACACACCTCGTCAGAAAGCGCCTGATAGTCTGGTAAAAAGGCATTTTCTTCAAGTAACGGCATCGTTTCAAAATGAACACCCGAAAGCACAACGCCAGAAAGATAATCTGGATAGCCAGGGTCTGGCAAAAGCATCGTTTCCCCTTCTTCAAGCACACACATCGGCAGCTCAACAAGGCCGGTTTTCGAGCCAAAGAGAATCGCCACTTCTGTTTCGGGATCAATCGCAACGCCGTATTCGCGCTGGTAAAAATCAGCCACGGCCTGCTTTAATTCCGGCTTGCCGCGGAAAAGTGAATATTTATGATTAGCCGGTTCTGCCGCTGCCGTTTGAAGCGCTTCGACAATATGTGGCGGTGTCGGCTGATCAGGATTCCCTTGGCCAAGATTGATCACATCCACACCTGCCGCAATTTGGGCATTGACTTTTTGGACAAGGTTGGAGAAAAACTGTTCTGGAAGATTTTGAAGTTTGCTGGAGAGCTTCAAATCATTCACCCGCTTTCGATTAGTTTCATTGTTTTTCATATTACGGTTTTCTGCGGGGTTTGTCTAGTCACATTTTAAAGAATATTCCTGGCACTCCTTTTAAGCGCTTTCAAAGCATTGTGTAATAAACATTGAAAAGATTACTTCAAAGGGAGTGGACAACGATGAAATTGAGAAAAAGAGGTGTTTTTGTTATAACCATTGGGAATTTGGCACTTTTGTACACCGCTTGTTGGCTGGGTTACAGCTATTTTAAGTATCAGCCTTATGGGGTAGACATGAAGAAGATCCCGACAGATTCCTACTTATTCATAGATAAGGACCCGTACACGTATTCCGCAAGTAAGCCCGGTTTTGGTTCATTTACGGGCAATCTGGCAGTTAGCAATCAAACCGACTCCTCCTCGCTGATTATTTGGCCACTTGCATCAGGCGGTTATGAATATGGCCTTCAGCTTCAAGCAGAAAATGGTCATTCTTATTGTATTCTCGTGGATGAAAATATGGCATTTATTCAAAGTGATAATCAAATTCTCGGTCAGGCAAAAGCAGAACACATTTTAGCGAAAAATGAACAAGCGGTTCAGACTTTAAAAGAAAAGACGGATCTTTACTGGAATTTGTCATGATTTTCATTGACTATTTTCAAAACGTCCATTGACATTCCCATGTTAAATCGGTATATTTAAAAGTAACAGGTTTTTTAAAATTTCATTCTCTTATCAAGAGCGGCTGAGGGACTGGCCCGTCGACGCCCGGCAACCCAACTTTCCAATTTTTTGGAGGTGAAGGTGCTAATTCCAGCAAAGTGGGAGACCATTTTGACAGATAAGAGGAGTCGGACATGTTCTTTTAATTCCACTTCTCTATTCTGAATAGGGGAGTTTTTTTATTGCCTAATTTTTCTACTTAAAAGGGAGGAATTTTTCATGAAAAAAGTAACAAAAGGAATTTTTGCACTGATTGCGGGCGTGCTCGTATTCGGTCTTGCAGCTTGTGGTGATAGCGAATCAAAAACACTTAGCACGAAAGAAATTACAATCGGTGTGACCGGTGGACCGCATCAACAAATCGCCGAACAAGTGAAAAAAATGGCGGCAAAAGATGGTCTGACAATCAATGTGAAAACGTTCGATGACTACAATACGCCAAACACAGCACTGAGTGATGGCGATCTGGATGCCAATAACTACCAAACGATTCCTTTCCTTGAGTCGCAGGAAAAAGACAAAGGCTATGATTTCGATATCGCCTTTAAAACGGTCGCTTTCCCAATGGGCGTTTATTCCAACTCAATCAAAGACTTGAAAAATTTGAAAAAAGGCGACAAAATTGCGGTGCCGAATGATCCGTCTAACGAATACCGCGGCTTGAAGCTTTTTGAAGATGCTGGTGTGATTAAACTGAAAGATGGCGTGGAAGAAAAAGCGACCAAAAATGACATTGCGGAAAATCCGCTTGATCTAGAAGTGGTCGAACTGGAAGCTTCTCAGATTCCGGCTCAGCTGGATGAATTTGCGGCGGCAGCCATCAACACAAACTTTGCAATGGGCGCCGGCTTGTCAATTAATGAAGATTCGATTTACCATGAACCGGTAAAAGATAATCCTTATCCAAATGTCTTCGTTGTCCGTTCTGAAAATAAAGACGATGAAGTTGTGAAGACGCTCGAAAAATACTACCATTCAGACGAAATCAAGCAGTATATCGAAGACGAGTTCAACGGGTCTGTCGTACCTGCATTTTAGGAGTTGTTTTAAGTGATTGAATTACATCAGGTTTCTAAAACTTTTGACGTTAATGGCCAGCTAGTCAAAGCGGTCAACAATGTTTCCCTTCAGGTCAAAAAAGGAGAGATTTTCGGGATTGTCGGCTATAGCGGCGCCGGCAAAAGCACGCTGGTTCGCTGCGTGAACTTTCTGGAACGCCCGACAAGCGGCTCCGTCAAGATTGCCGGTCAGGATCTCGCCACCCTTTCAGTAAAAGAGCTTCGGGAAGCGCGCCGCAAAATCGGGATGATTTTCCAAGGCTACAATTTGCTGAAAACGGCGACGGTCTATGACAATATTGCAATTCCACTTCGCCTTGAAGGACTTTCCAAAGAGGTCATCCGTGAGCGCGCTGAAAAATATCTGGAAATCGTCGGTTTGACGGATAAAAAAGATAACTTCCCGGCACAGCTTTCCGGTGGGCAGAAGCAGCGTGTTGCCATTGCCCGCGCCCTCGCGCATGAACCGGAAATTTTACTGAGCGATGAGGCGACAAGTGCACTCGATCCAGAGACGACCGAAGCCATTTTGAACCTACTTTTGAAAATCAACAATGAGCTGGGCATTACGGTCTTCCTGATCACCCATGAGCTTGATGTAATTCAACGCATTTGTGACCGGGTTGCTGTGATGGAAAATGGGCAAATTGTCGAAGAAGGCTCCGTTTTAGAAGTCTTCACGCATCCTGAGCATCCTACGACGAAGCGCTTTGTTGGCTCTGAGGCAAGCTTTGATATTCCTCGGGACGTGCTCGAAAAATACCGTGCAACTGGAAAACTCGTTTCGCTGCATTTTATTGGTGAGGGCTCGGATGAACCGGCTCTGGCACTCGTTTCGCGTAAGTTCGACGTATTGCCAAGCATTTTAGCTGGTGGAATCGATCACTTGAAAAATGATACGCTCGGCAAACTGCTGGTTCATTTAAAAGGAGACGAGGCGGAATATGAAAAAGCGATCACCTATCTGCGTTCTGAAGGGGTCGTCGTTGAGGAGGTGCAGCACGCATGAATGAATTTGTCGCAGAATGGGGGCCGGTCATCTGGCAGGGCTTCCTCGAAACACTTGAAATGACAAGTATCACGCTTGTCATTGCCATCATTATTGGTTTGCCGCTGGGGATTCTTCTCGTGCTGACTCGGCAAGACGGACAGGCGGAAAACAAGCTAGTCTATACGATTTCCAACTGGGTGATCAACATTCTTCGCTCACTACCGTTCATCATCCTCCTATTCCTACTGCTTCCTTTTACACGTCTGGTTGTCGGCACTTCCATTGGTGTTAAAGGGGTTATCCTGCCGCTCGTTGTTTTCACGGCGCCTTACATTGCTCGACTGATGGAGTCGGCGCTGCTAGAAGTCGACCGCGGCGTGATTGAAGCCTATCAATCGATGGGGGTTTCTACCTTTAAAATTATTTTCTTTGTAGTTGTGCGGGAAGCGCGGTCGGGGATTGTCCTGGGGCTAACGATTGCGACAATCGGCTTGATCGGCGCGACAGCAATGGCTGGACTGGTCGGCGCGGGTGGACTCGGAACCATTGCTTATCAATATGGCTTCTTGCGTTTTGAACCGGCCGTCATGTACACGACGATTATTATTTTGATCATCATGGTTCAACTTCTGCAATCTTTGGGTAATTACTTAGCAAGACGCCTGAAAAAAGATTGACGGAAACTGGGGGATTTTTATCATGTGGAAAATTGCTTTATGCCAAACGGATGTGATTTTTCGGCATCCAAAAATGAATTTTGATCGTATGGAACAAGCGATTGTCGAAGCGGCTGAGAACCAAGCAGATATCGTTGTTTTTCCAGAAATGTGGAATACGGGCTACTGTTTGGATGAATTGCTGGAATTCGCAGATGTCAATGGGGAAAAAACGAAGAACTTTCTGAGTTATTATGCGAAAAAATACCATTTAAATATTATCGGTGGATCCGTGGCCGTGCATTTGGAGGATGCCTTTGCAAATGTCATGTACGGCTTTGATGAAAACGGAGACCTGATTTCTTCTTATAAAAAAGTTCACCCGTTTCAGCTGATGGATGAGCATCTTTATTTGGAAGCCGGCTCTGACACCAATTTATTTCGTATCAAAGATGTTCCGGCAGCTGGTTTCATCTGTTATGATATTCGTTTCCCGGAATGGCTACGCAAACACAGCGCGCTAGGGGCTGAGGTGCTGTTCGTTTCGGCTGAATGGCCTGAACCGCGGATCGATCAGTGGGAAAAGCTGCTAGTCGCCCGCGCTATTGAAAATCAGGCTTTTGTTGTAGCAGTCAATCGCGTTGGCAATGACCCCGCTAATCATTTTAACGGCCATTCCATGGTGATTGATCCGCACGGCGAAATCATTTTGCATGCCGGTGAACAGGAAGGGAATTTTTACACCATGATCGACTTGAAGGAAGTAAAAGCTGTTCGCGAATCGATGCCGCTCTTTGCTGATCGGCGTCCTGAATTGTATTAAACTTTTCTAAAGGTGAACTTATACTTTTCTTTCCACTTTTCTCTTGAATTTTTCATCATTTCTATGGAGGTTTCTCATTTAAACTTGCGATAATAAAATCAATCACAAACGAAACAATTGAATTTCCCCGATTCAGTTGTTTCACGGGACTCCTCCCCGTTTTATATATATCCTTGTTCCTAATAAAACGACTCGAGCAAATTCGAGTCGTTTTATTGTGTCTATCCGCAAAAAAAGAAGCAGCTTTATCACTGCTTCCTGTCTTTATTCCATATATAAAACAACTTCCCCGCAAGCGAGTGATTTTTTCACATCAATGATTCGCTGATTGCTCGAACCGCGAAAGGCCAGTTTTGGATCGAATAAATCCTGCATAAAGCGGCCGTCGACCAATACGTCGATCTGTTGCAATAGCTCCAGTTTATCGTCCGTTTCCTGCATCATTTCTTCCCATGTGTAGCCCGTCCATGACCAAATATCCTTTGTCTCACCATAGACCGCGCGCAGTTTTCTGACAACCGTTAGGCAAGTGCCAGTATTTAAAAACGGCTCCCCACCAAGCAGCGTCAACCCTTGCACGCTCTCATGACCAATATCTGTCACAATCTGATCCAGCAGTTCATCTGTGAAAGGACGCCCATATTTAAAATTTTGCGCGACCTTGTTATAGCAGCCTTCGCAATGAAAAGGACAACCAGACACATACAGGCTGCATCTGACACCCTCTCCATCGACAAAATTAAAGGCTTTATAGTCAGCGATATAACCGCGAGAAAGTTCCTCGGATCGCCATTCTTTTGGGTCGGGATTATTCATTGCCGAGCTCCATGTGTTTGACACGATTCGAGATTTCCACATGACGACCGTGTACCATTGGGCGTTTCATTGGATTTCCTAGATAGCCGCAAGTCCGTTTCACAACATCTGCTTTTTCTGGATCCGTGTTCCCACAGCTTGGGCACTTAAAGCCGTCTTCTGTTGGCGCAAATTCGCCTTCAAAGCCGCAGTCATAGCACTTGTCGATCGGTGTATTCGTTCCGAGATACGCAACACGATCATACGAGTAGTCCCATACAGCTTCCAGCGCTTTTGTATTATGGTCGAGTTTTGGATATTCACAGTAATGAATAAACCCGCCCGAGCAGTATTCAGGATATTCTTTTTCAAAATCAATTTTTTCAAATGGCGTGATTTTCTTCCGGACATCAAAGTGGAAGGAGTTTTGGTAGTAATCCTTATCCGTAATGTCTTTGATAACGCCGAATTTATCTTTATCCAAACGGTTGAAGCGGTCAGTCAGGCTTTCACTTGGCGTCGAATATACACTGAACCAGTAGCCATATTCCGCCTTCCATTCGTCTGCATAGCGTTTCAGTTCCTTGACGATTTGAAGCGTGAAGTCCTTCGCTTCCGGATTTGTTTCCCATTCACCACCGTAAAAAACAGTCGCCGCTTCATACAAGCCGATATAACCGATGGAAACAGTCGAACGTTCTTTGTTGAAAAGTTGATCCACGTTGTCTCCGTCATTCAAACGCTTGCCGAATGCTCCATATTTATAGAGGATTGGTGCATTTTCAGGACGCGCCTGACGCACGCGGTTTACACGGAACAACAAGGCATCTTTGATTGTTTGCAGACGTTCATGGAAAATTTCCCAGAATTTATCCATATTCCCGCCGCTTTGAATGGCCACGCGTGGAATGTTCAATGTGACAACGCCCAGATTGTTCCGACCGGCATTGACAAAATTCCCATTCTCATCTTTCCAGGCTGGCAGGAATGAACGACAGCCCATTGGCACTTTAAAGTCCCCCGTCAGTCGAACGAGCGTGTCATAATTCAGCACATCCGGATACATCCGTTTTGCCGAGCATTTTAGCGCCAGTTGTTTAATGTCATAGTTGGGATCAGTCGCTTCCAAATTGGTTCCCTTTTTAATAGAGAAAACGAGTTTCGGGAAGATGGCTGTATGCTTATCTTTCCCAACACCGCCAAGTCGAACATTTAGAATTGCTTTTTGGATTTCGCGGGCAAACCAGTCCTCGCCCAGCCCGAACCCTAATGTCACAAATGGCGTTTGACCGTTACTTGTATAGAGGGTGTTGATTTCATATTCCAAGCTTTGCATGGCATCATAAATATCCTTACGCGTTTTCGTTTGGACATATTCTTCGCGTTTTTCAGGAGTTACCCATTCAGCCGCTTCTTGCTCATGTTTAGCGTAATTACGTCTCGCATAGGCCGACAAAATTTCATCAATGCGATCAACTGAACAACCGCCGTATTGGGAGCTGGCCACATTGGCAATGATTTGAGCGATTTGCGCTGTCGCCGTTTGGATGGACTTCGGACTTTCAACGTTGGCATTCCCAATCGTAAAGCCATTTTCAAGCATGCCTTTGATGTCGATCAAGCAGCAGTTGGTCATGGCATGGTACGGGCTGTAATCCAAGTCGTGGAAGTGGATGTCGCCTTTCAAATGGGCATTGGCCACGTGTTTCGGCAGCATATATTTGAGCGCATAGCTTTTTGCCACGGCTCCAGCGGTCAGGTCACGCTGTGTGTTAAAAACGGTCGCATCTTTATTGGCATTCTCGTTGACAACTGTTTCGTCTTTTTCGAGGAGTTTTTGAACACTTTTCGTCATATCCGTCATGTTATCCCGGATCCGGTCGCGGTCGTGACGGTATTCTATGTAGCTTCTCGCAACATCGGGATAAATGGACTTCATCAGCTCGTTTTCCGCACAATGTTGAATTTCATCAATTGTAAGCTCTGTTTTGTTTGGCAGGGCATTCACAATCGTAATAATGATATTATCTAAGAAGTCTTCATCTTCTAATTGGATACTTGCCATGGAAGCCTCAACAGCATTGCGAATCTTGATTAAATCAAAGCTGGCTTTCCTTCCGTCCCTTTTGATGACTACTTGTTCTTCGGTTTGTTCCATATACATTCTTTCTATCCCCTCTCAAACAACTATATGTTGTGTTCGCTTAATTATAATAGCACAATATAGGGTTATTTTACAGTCCCATCCTAATATCCACTTAAAAATAGGGCTAAAGTTCTCTTCTTCACATGAACGATTTCACAAAAGCGCCTATTATCAACGGATAGTTTTTTTCAAATTAAGGTCTTTCGTCACTTTACAAAAAACGCAGGATTTGCTAATTCCCAAAAATCACAACTTTTCTTTATAGAAAGTAATTTTTAATCATTGTAAATTAGTGCATTTCGACAAGGTGCCTAATGAAAATCGCTTTTCTTTGTGCAAAGTGCCATAGTTTTTGTAAAGCGATTTCATTTACAATAAGGCTATCAATTTAAACGAAAGAGGCGAAAGAAATTGGCACAACTTTCTTTGCAACATATTTATAAAATCTATGATAATAAAGTGACTGCGGTTACGGACTTCAACTTGGAAATCGATGACAAAGAATTTATCGTATTTGTCGGTCCATCCGGTTGCGGTAAATCTACAACACTTCGGATGATTGCAGGTCTGGAAGAAATTTCTAAAGGAGAGCTTTCGATTGATGGCAAAGTCATGAATAACGTGGCGCCAAAAGATCGTGACATCGCGATGGTTTTCCAAAACTACGCGCTTTATCCACATATGACAGTTTATGATAACATGGCATTTGGTTTGAAGCTTCGTAAAATGCCGAAAGAAGATATCAAAAAACGTGTGGAACATGCAGCGAACATTCTTGGTTTGACTGAATACTTGAAACGGAAACCAAGCGCTTTGTCCGGTGGTCAACGTCAACGTGTGGCACTTGGTCGTGCGATCGTTCGTGATGCGAAAGTCTTCCTGATGGATGAACCACTTTCCAACTTGGATGCTAAATTGCGTGTCCAAATGCGTGCAGAAATTACAAAACTGCATCAGCAATTAAATACGACAATGATCTATGTAACCCATGACCAAACAGAAGCGATGACAATGGCTACTCGGATCGTTATCATGAAAGACGGGGTCATTCAACAAGTTGGTACACCGAAAGAAGTATACGATCACCCAGTGAACATGTTCGTCGCAGGCTTTATTGGAAGCCCGGCAATGAACTTCTTTAAAGGTCGCTTGGAAAATGGTCAATTTGTGTCACCTGATTTCAGTATCGTCGTTCCAGAAGGTCAACTGAAAATCTTGAAAGAAAAAGGCTATGAAGGAAAAGATATCACATTTGGTATCCGTCCAGAAGATATCCATGATGAGCCAATCGTAATCGAAGCAAATCCTGGCTATACTTTCAAAGCTAAAACAATCGTGGCTGAGCTTACTGGGGCAGAATTCATGCTTCACAGCGTAGTCGGCACAGACGAATTTGTTGCCCGTGTTGATTCCCGCTCCAACCATGAACCAAACGAGGTGCTGACTCTAGCCTTCGAAATGTCCAAAGCACACTTCTTTGATCCAGAAACAGAAGAAGCTTTGACTGAATAAGCGTACCTCCCACTTTTGCCCGTCCTGAATTTCACTTTCAGGGCGGGTTTTAAACTAAAAAGAAAACTGGCGGCACATTTCAAAACAAAATGAAGTGTGCCGCCAGTTCTTTTTTAATTTTCAAAAGGATAGGTAATTCCCCACTTGTTTCGCACTTCTGTCATGATTTCTACCACGTCAACCGTCAGCGGATGTAGCGGATTTTCCCCTTTCGCCACATAGCTTTCAAAATCCTGAATCTCATACTCCAGTGCTCGCGCCGTTTCACCTGTTTCCAAGATTTCCGTTCGACCATCTGGATAGCTGATGACGGCTTTTTCTGCCCTTGGGAAATCATCTATGGTTATAAAGCCATTTTCATAGGCAACGATTCCTCTTTTAGGCATTTTAGCGCGAAAAGTAAGTGAAACCGTCGCTATTTCCCCCTGCTTATTTTTCAGCAAGATGCCAGACTGTTCGTCCACACCCGTTTCGTATTTCTTCGCCGTTGTCAAAATTTGATCTGGCGGTGCATTAAGAAAAAAGCGGGCGAATGATAGTGCATAGGTGCCGATATCTAGGAGCGCCCCGCCAGCCAGTTCCATATTGAAGAAGCGATTGGTTGGATTCGCCTCTTTTAAACTGCCAAAGGAAACTTGGATCATTTTTAACTCCCCTAATCGCCCGGAATCAACTACTTCCCGAAGTTTCTTAAAGAGCGGCATGTGGAAAATGGTCATGGCTTCTGCAACAATCAGCTTTTTTTCATGCGCCAGTTCTGTCACTTTTGCCAAATTAGCGGTGTTATAGGTAATCGCCTTTTCTACTAAAATATGCTTCCCGTGTTCGAGAGCTGCCAGCATGTATTCATCGTGGTTGGAATGCGGCGTTGAAATATAGACTGCATCAATTTTTTCATCCTTGAAAAGTGCTTCAAAGTCGTCATATACCTGTTCGATGCCATATTGCGTGGCGAATGCCTCTCCTTTAGTCCGGTTGCGTGCCCCCACCGCATAAACGTTTCGTCCGAGCGCCTGCATGGCTTCTGCAAACTGATGCGCAATCGTTCCCGGGCCAATAATCGCCCATGTGAGTTCCTTCATTCTTATCCGTCCTCTCTTTTTGCAAGCTTTTTATACCCTTATTATAACGAATTCCGTCAAAAAGTATTAACAAATTGGCTGATAAGTCTATAAAAACGTACATTTACAATAGATTAACAGATTTGACTAATGTTATAATGAAAAGATAGTTAAGAAGGAGGCTGTTTCATGTCTTTAAAATTAGTCATTCTGGGTGTACTCGATCAAACGAATGTCCATCCTTACGATATTAAACGTTTTTTAAAGCACTACAGCTGGGAATATCTTTTTCAGATTAGTGATGCCAAAATTTATTACGCTTTTGATACACTGCTGAAAAAAGGGGATATTGAGGTAGCTGAAGTCATTGCCAACGAAAAAACGCCGACCAAAACGGTATATAAAATTACCGATTCCGGGCGCAAGCAAGTCGAAAAAGAAATTTATAAAGTATTCAAAAAAGATGTTTTATCTTACAAAGCGATTTATCCGGCTCTTTTATTTGCGGATTATGCGGATAAGAACCGACTGCTTTTCTATCTGAAAGAACGCCTGTTCAGAATCGAGACTGAGCTTGCGAGCAGCGTGGAGCAGCAAACCAATCATCAGGAACATCCAACTGGAAGTGCCAGTGCATGGATCATCGAAAATGCAATTCGCCATCTTAGTACGGAAGCGCAGTGGCTGAATGAACTTTGTGTTCAAATTGAAACGGTTGGTCTTGAAACAAATATCCGCAACAGCATTCGACAATTTTTTATCCATTAAATGAGGAGGAACACTGTGACAACTAAATACTTGATTTGCTCAGATATTGACGGCACACTGATTCGTGCCGACCACACAATTCCAAATGAAAACTTGGAAATGATTTTAGCGCTACAAAAAGCCGGCCATCATTTTTCTGTTTCCACCGGGCGCTTGTATCAGGGAGCTTTTGAAGTCGCCCAAATGATCAGTCCGGAAACAGATGTGATTGCTTCAAATGGCTCCTATGCGACTGCTCAGGGCAAGGCTTTTCATCAGTTCTATATGGAAAAAGATGCTGCGCGGGCGACATATGAAATCCTGAATCATTACGATCTGCCCCTCTTTTTCTTTTCCACAAACGAGTTGTTTTTCACGAAGAATCCGCCTGCTTTCTTTCACAAATTGGCTGAATCGAAACGGTTTTCTACCGGCCATGAACGCTTCTCTTTAGTGCCGATTCATGAAGTTCAGGCTTTTGAAGAGCATGCGCCTTCTTTTTTGAATGCGATCGTGATCTCTGAAGATGCACCGGAAAAGCTTGCTGAGGTCAGAAATGTGCTGGAACAGGAGAATGGCTTGCGGATTTTGTCGAGCCATCACAATAACCTCGAAGTGCTCCCAGCTGGCTCCGATAAGGCCAAGGCGGTTGAACTTTTGGCCAAGCATTATGAAATCCCCCGTGAAAATATCATTGCTTTCGGTGACGGAGAAAATGATATCGGCATGCTGGAATACGCAGGCATTGGCGTGGCGATGGCGAATGCACCGGACAATGTCAAACAGGCGGCCAACCACATCACTGCTGACAATGAAGCTGGCGGCGTGGCCCAATTTTTACGTCAAATTTTTTAACAACCTAGATAAAGGAGGAAGTTGTCTTGAGTCAAGATTATCGTTTTCAAGTCAATCTCGGTGGGATGATCGACATCCTGTCCAATCATATTTATAATTCAAAAGATGTTTACATTCGCGAACTGCTGCAAAATGCTACAGATGCGGTTCGTGCCAGAAAGAAAATCGAGCCGGACTATCAGGGAAATATCCATGTCAGTCTCACTGGTTCTGGTGAAAATACCACACTGATTTTTGAGGACAACGGGATCGGACTGACGAACTCGGAAGTCCACGCGTTTCTAGCAACGATTGCCAACTCGTCCAAAGGCAGCAAGAGCTTCGATATTGATGAGAATGATTTTATCGGCCGCTTTGGAATTGGCCTTTTATCCTGCTTTATTGCCAGTCCTGAGATTGTCCTCATCACAACAAGTGCCCGCAATCATGAAACGACCGAATGGCGCGGCAAAGCGGATGGCACCTATCAGGTTCGCACGCTCGATACGGCGGGTCGCGAACCTGGAACGCAGCTGTTTCTGCGCGCAAAAACAGATTTAATTCTGGACGGCAGCTGTTTTGAAGCGGATATTTTGAAAGAGACGCTGATTAAATACGGCGCCATGCTGGAAGTACCGATTATTTTTGATGATGATCAGGTTTTGAATGAGGAGACGCAGATCTATGCGAATAAAGCCGCTCTGCAAAACTGTTCCAGCGAAGAAATTCTGCAACTCGGTCGTGAGCTGCTCCATCAGGATTTTACGGACTACTTTTATATTGAAAACAACACGGGTGAAACGTTCGGGATCGCCTATATCCTACCCTACGCGGTCCAAATGACGGCGAAACAGCATCATACCGTTTATTTGAACCGGATGTTCGTGACGGCAACGAACGACAATCTGCTGCCAACATGGGCCTTTTTCACGCGGACGCTGTTATTTACCAATGAATTGCAGCCGGTTGCTTCGCGGGAAGATTTCTACAAAAATGACATTCTTAAGCAGACGGCAACAAGTCTTGGGGCCGCTCTTAAAAATGGACTGGTCAATCTGGAACCTAAGAAGCTCGACAAATTGATCGCTACGCACTACGTGGCCTTTAAATCTGTGGCAACGGAGGATGAAGAATTTTTACGCTTCATTTATCCATTCCTGCCGTTCCGGACGCTTGATGGTGAAGAAAAGTTGAAAGATATTACAGAACGCAGCAGCACGATTTATTTCACCCATTCTGTGGATGATTTTCGTCAAGTGCGTGATTTGGCAAGAAACCGCGGCTTTGAGCTGATCAACGGGGGCTATACGTTTGATACGAAACTTTTGACCATGCTGATGGATATGATTCCCGGCGTCAAGCTTGAAATGGCGGAACCGGATCGCTTTGCTGGCGATCTTGAGTCGCTTGACCGCGAGACGGATGCGGAACATGCTACTCTTTTGACCTATTTGAATCAGGAAATGCGTCAATATGATGTGGAAATTGCACTGCGCAAATTTGAGCCAGAAGATTTGCCGATGTTGTTCATCAACCCTTCCTCCACTCAATTTTACCGAGAAATGGAACGCTCTGCGGAAGAAAGTAATCCACTTTTTGGAAGTATTATCGACAGTATCCGTCAAAATGTGGAACTACCACCGCAGTCGACGCTTTATTTAAATTTCCAAAATCCGGTCATTCAAAAACTGTTCACGCAAAAACGGTCGCCGGAAAAAATGTTGATTATTGTTGAATCGCTTTATATTCAGGCGCTCCTGCTTGGACACTATCCGCTTAAACAAAAGGAACGCACGCTGATGAATCAAAACTATTTGCAGCTTTTGGATCAGATTGGAAACGTGGCGGAATGAATTATATCGAAGAATGGGAACTGCTTTTGACGATGCCGAAAAAACAGTTGGACAATATTCCATTACTCGAACACA
This sequence comes from Listeria costaricensis, assembly GCF_900183385.1. Lineage (GTDB taxonomy): Bacteria > Bacillota > Bacilli > Lactobacillales > Listeriaceae > Listeria > Listeria costaricensis. The sequence goes on along the minus strand of NZ_FXUT01000027.1, from coordinate 7,545 downwards.
TCATTCAGTCGGCGGATGCTTGTGTGGATGAAATCATCTCGACGAATGCCCGCTTTCAGCTGATTGATGAAGCGACTGATGTGGGGCTTTATGAAAAAGCTCTGCTTGCTTTCAGTTGGCTGGTGAAACGTTACGAAGAGGGTAAAAGTCTTTACGGCTTTTCAACGAGGGATATTTTGTGGCGGTACAAATGGATTGCGGGTACTGTGACTTATTTTGACGCCATTTCACTTGAAGAAATCGAGGCCCTGCATGAGGATATGAAGCAAAAACTGCTTGCTGGAAACTTTTCCCTGCGCCCCTACTATGTGACAAAGATGTGGGCGAGCATTGAGCTTGGCAAACCAGAACGGGCATCGTACTTTTTTGATCAGTGGAACCACTCAGCGGATGATATTCTAACGGATTGCCGTGCCTGTGAACAGCATCTGCGGGCAGGATATTACTTGCGCATCGAAAAGGATCCGGAAAAATCGATTCAGGCGGCACAAGTGATTTTTGACCGCCGCATGTCATGTCGGGATGTTCCTGATACGACTTATTCCATTTTGGCTAATGCTTATGAAGCGCTGGACGATCATCAAAATGCCTGGAAAAATTTTGAACTCGGCTATAAAGCTGTGAAGCACACGAAAAATATTGAATCTGTCGCACAACTAATCGATTATCTCGTCAAAACGGAAAGAATCGAGCTTGCGAAAAGTATAATGAAGGAAAATCTCGACAATGTCTTGACCGTGGGATTGCCCTATGATCAGCTGTTTTTTTTACTCGCCTGCTCTCCTTTTTTAGACGACGAGCCGGAGCTGCAAAATTTGACAAAAGATCTGGTGAATCGGTTTGATCAGCGAAACGGAAACCACTATTTTCTTACAAAATTACAACACAACAACTAAGGAGGACTTTTAAAATGAATTATTTGGACGATTTAGAATCAGCCTATGAGATTGGCGTGGAAAACAAGGAAATTTTCCCTGTATTAGAGCGGGCAATTGCCGGAGCTGATGTCAGTCATGATGTCGAAACTGGCGTTGAGGCGCGCGATTTGATGATCGAAGCGGCTTGCTTTCAGGGATACCCGCGCAAACAATTGCAGGCTTTCAGCTGGGTAATCAAAAAGTATGAAGAAGACGAAAGCAGTGTGGATGAATATAATCTGCTTTGGCAATATAAATGGATCTCAGAATCGCTTGCCTCTTTTGAAGAGGTTTCAAAAGACCAGATTCAGGCGCTGCAGGAAGATATGAAAGCCAAATATTTGGCGAGCGGCTACTCTCTTGCCCCTTATTATAAGGTGAAAACTTTAACGGCTATGTATATGGGAGACCGAGAAGAAACACTACGGTATTTCAAAAAATGGCAAACGACTCCGACTGACTTTATGAATGACTGCGTTGCTTGTGAAGCACATGAAGTGGCCCATTATTATTGGTTTGTTGGCGATTATGAAAATGCTGTAAAGGCGGCCAAACCGATTTTAAACGGCCATATGGGCTGCGCTGAGATTCCTCATTTGACTTATGGGCTGATGGCGCTCACTTATTTGGAACTTGGCGAGATTGAAAAAGCTGAGGTGTGTCTCGACAAGGGCCTGCCGCTTGTTCAACAAAGCTTGGACTTGCTTGAGGGGCTGGCACAGCTGATTGAATATATGATTCGCACAGATCGACACGAACAGGCCTTGGAAATTTTTGAAAGCCATCGTGAAATGGCACTGAATACGGAAGGCAGTCTTGTGGGTCTCCACCTCTTGAGTGCCATCTATCCGATCGTGACAGACGAGGATTTGAAAGAAAAAACACGTGAATTGGCGGCAAAATTCGACCGTCGGAATGGAAATGATTATTATACTGCGCAGTTAAAGAATTCTTGATTTTTAGTATGAAAAAGTTTGATTTACTATAGTAAATCAAACTTTTTTTTATTTATTACGGATCCACCGATAATAGACACAAATTATACACATTAAACAGCTAAATAAGTCTTAGTGCAAAAATATAACTAATAGCCAGCATGTATAATGTAATGAGCATGATGAAACATCAAGGAGGAGCAAATGAAAAAACAGATAAGTTTTGTGCTGATTATTATGCTTGTATTGAACTACTCACTACCATTCTCGGCACTTGCGGAAGAAATTCAAACTAATCCGCAAACCCAAACAGACAACCAGACAACAACAGAACAGACTAGTCCTAGTGATTCTTCAACAGAAGTGGCGGATGACTCTGCAACGAATGAACAAACTTCCGAAGATACCGCGACTGTCCCATCTGAGCAGAAGGAAACTGATGCTAGTACAGAAGAAGAAGAAACAACAAGCACATCTGACAGCGACACACAAACACCCCTTAAGCAAACTGAGTTACAAGCAACAGCGATCCCGGAAGGCAGTACCTTCCATTCCCTTTTCCCTGACAATAATTTAGCGCTTAAAATGGCACGCATCGTAACAGGAAATGTGGATGCTACTGGTGACGAGGAAGTCGTAGCAGCTGACCTTGCCGCCATTACTTCTCTTGATTTAACGGGAGAAACGGGGAGCTCTTCCACAGATATCACAGATGTAGAAGGACTTGAATATCTTGAAAATCTCGTTAATTTGAACCTGAATGATAATAATTTAACGACAATTGCTCCACTAGCGGGGCTTGATAAACTTGAAAATCTTTATCTATCAACCAACTCGCATTTAACGGATATTGGCGCGGTAAGCACCATGCCAATGCTGAAAATTCTAGAATGCTCTATGTGTACAGAATTAACAGATATTTCACCGATTTCCGGTTTACAGAATTTGCAAGAATTAAATATTCAAGTCAGTTCTGTAGAAGAATTGAATTTTTCCAATACACCTAAGCTGGAAACGATTTACATACAGGATGACGGAATTGAAGATTTAACGCCATTATCCAATTGTCCCAGTTTAAAAAATGTTTTTATGAAAGGCAATTCATCGGTAAAAAATCTGACGGGGCTCAATCAGTCAACAAGTCTTGAAACGATTGATGCCACCTATTGCCGGAGTCTAACAGAAATTGGCGATCTCAGTAGTCTAGACAGTCTTGAAATGCTAAAGCTTTCTTACTGCGAAAAATTGGAAGACCTAAACGGCATACACGATTGTCAAAATTTAACAAAGCTTGCTGTTGACAATTGTAATATCAAGAACCTTGGTACATTCAGCAACTTGGACAATCTGATTGAGATTGATCTTTCGAAAAATGCTGAATTGACGGATATCAGTGCAATTGAAAGCCTTCCAAGCTTACTTTCACTAGTTGCAGAAGACTGCGCGATTTCCTACATTGGTACACTAGATAACCTGCCAAATTTAGAGATTATCAAACTTGCCAACAATAAGATTTCGGATGCCAGTGAGATTAACCATATGCCAAAGCTGAACTATTTGGATCTTTCCAACAACACACTGACAAACCTTGGGGAACTAGATTATCTGCCCATGCTGCAGACGTTGAATCTAAAGGGCAATTCCCTGACGGACATCAGTACAATCAGTGATTTACCAAGTCTGACTTATGTGGAAGCATCGAATAATAAAATTAAAACGATTGGTTCGCTGGATGAACTGGTTTCACTGAAGGAACTACATTTAGACTACAATTCCCTTTCAAGTATCAGTGTTATCCATGATCTCCCAAGTTTGATTGTACTGAGCGCTACCAATAACACCATTTCAAAGATGGGTACATTCAACAATATGCCAAAATTGGAAGAAGTCTATTTGAACCAAAACAGTCTTTCCAATATTAGTGTGGTTCATGATCTGCCGAAACTGAAAATCTTCAAAGCGGACTCAAATCGGCTCTCTACTTTTGGAACACTTGATAATTTGCCTGAATTGATAACTTTAAGTTTAAATAATAATTCACTTACGAGCATTGAAGAAATTGGTGACTTGCCTAAGCTGCATGATTTGTATCTTAGCACTAATGCCATCAAGAATTTGGGGCAGATGGATCATTTACCAGCTTTAGAGATACTTTATCTCAACAATAATTCGATTAATAGCAGCAATGATCAAAATGGACTGAGTGCTTTAAGCGATTTAACTACTTTAAAAACATTGGATATTCATTCCAACTCTAGTATTAAGGATGTTTCCGGCTTAGCCACTTTGACGAATCTCACCTATTTAGATATGGATCATACGGGTATCAAATCGATCGACAGTTTGGCTACTCTGCCAAACATGCAGACACTGGATATTTCTTATAATACCATCAAAGATATTTCTGCCTTATCAGGTATGAAAAAACTAAGCAATCTTGATGCATCTCACAATACTATTCAAAACCCGGCACCACTCAATAATCTCTTAGCTTTGGAGATGGCAGACTTAAGATATAATTCGATTTATGATATTTCAGGTATTGCTGGTTTATTGGATCGAGGTGCTTCGGTACAAATGGTCAACCAAACCTATTCAATGGCACAACAGCTCGTTTATCAAAATTCACTAACGGTTCCAGATATAGCGGTTGGCAAATCTGGAAAGACGATAAAACCGAGCAGTTCCAGTACGCCTTATGATACGTCAACAAACCTGATCACTTGGACCAAATTGACAAGTACCAAAGGGAATTGCACCTATAGCTATTCAGAAAGTGAAAATAATTACAAACTAAACGGCACTATCACTGTTCCATATATCCAATCAGTTAAAATCTCAGCGGATAGTGAAATCACCTATACAGTCAATTCCAGCGTAACGGAAGCGCAATTTTTGACAGATATTCATGCCCTGTCTCCAGATGGTCAAACTGTGACTTCTGATTTTGAAACAGTTGTAGATCTGTCACAGATTGATGATTATACCGTAACACTTCAATCTGAAAAAGACGGCGTTCCTTCTGATACCAAAACCGTGACTGTCCACGTTGTAAAAATAGCGCCAGTTATTACAGCAGATTCAGCGATCAGCTATGAAAAAAATGCGTCTGTAACAGAAGCGGACTTTTTGGCAGCTATTCACGCAAAAACAGATCAGGGAACAGCGATTACCAGTGACTTTGCAGAAGTGGTTAATTTTTCCAAAGCTGGCGACTATGTGGTTACATTGAATTCTACCAATGAAACTAATCAAAAAGCCCAACCAGTTAAAGTAACGGTTACAGTAAATACAGATCCAGCTCCGGTTATTACTGCTAAGGAAACCATTAGCTATGATAAATTCAGTGATCTGACCGAAGCGGATTTTCTAGATGATATTGATGCGGCAACGGATGATGGTTCCACTATCCAGTCCAATTTTGATCTTGTGGTAAGTTTAGACAAGGCTGGCGAATACACTGTCACCTTGCAAGCGAGAAATGTGGATGATGTAGCCGCCACTCCTTTCCCGGTCAAAGTTATAATCAATCAGGAAAAAACGGCACAGATTTTAGCCAATACGCATCAAGAATACAATAAGTATCAAATCGTTTCAGAAGAGCAGTTCTTAGAAGATATCAATGCGCGAATGACTGCTTCGCCAACAACGGCGGTTATTTCCAGTAACTATCAAGAGGTGGTTGATCCTGAAACACCTGGTAATTATGAAGTAACGGTGAATGCGGTCAATGAAGACGGCGGACAGTCGGAACCTATCAAAGTGACCGTTGTAATCAATAAAATACCGGCCCCAGTGCTTACGGCTGATGACGAAATCACCTATGCCAAATTCGCCAGCATTTCCGAGCAGCAGTTTCTAGAAGATGTACATGCGGAAACAGACTCGGAAGCCACTTTATCAACTGATTTTAGTGAAGCGGTGGATTTTGAAAAAAACGGCGACTATAAGGTAGATATTGTTGCGACAAATGAAGATGGTGTAAAATCAAACGTTGAACAGGTAACGGTCCATATTAACAAAGCAGCCAAACCAGTGATTCAAGCGGACACAGAAATTACCTATAACAAATATGAACACGTCACGGAAGAACAATTTTTAGAAGATATTGATGCCCATCTTACTCAATCACAAGGTGACACGGCCGTCACTTCTAACTTCAAGGTTGCCGTCAATTTCACAACAGCCGGTGACTATGCGGTGACCCTGAACGCAACAAATGCGGATCAGATTTCGGCAGACCCTTATCTGGTCATTGTGCATATCAGCAAAGAACCTGCAGCTGTACTATCGGCTGACAACGAAATCACTTATGGCAAGCACCAAGTTGTAACTGAAAAACAATTTTTTGAAGATGTTCACTTGACTGGCTTGGAAAAACCAAGTTCAGCGGTGGCAAGCAGTAACTTTGCGGATGTGGTCGACTTTGATCAGGCAGGTGATTACACGGTCACAATTGATGCGGTCAATGAAGACGGAAATGTCTCGCAACCGATCGACGTGACGATTCATGTTGCTGAAGTTCCAGCGCCAGTCATTACGGCAGATCAAGAGATTCACTATAAGAAACATGCCGATGTGGATGAGAAGCGCTTCATATATGATGTTCATGCGGGTATTGATCAGGACGTCGCGATTCAGACAGATTTTGACGCACAGGTAGACATGGATCAAATTGGTCGCTATACGGTTTCTCTAACGGCTGTCAGTGAAGATGGTTTCGAGGCGGAACCTGTTGAAGTGGCAGTTTATGTGGACGATGCGACTGCTGGGGACGTGACCGTGAAATATGTCGATGAAAATGGTAACACGATTGCTCCTGATAAAACACTTAGCGGCAACACAGACGACTCTTTCAGTGTTGTGCCAGCGGATATCAGCGGGTATTGTTGTAACGCCTCTATTGAGGGTGTCTTTACTGAAGCGGCTCAAACTATTACTCTGACCTATGAAGAAGCAGCCCCTGGCCCAATCACGATTAAATATGTGAACGCGGATGGCTTGCCGATTGCTTTAGATGATACGATCTCTGGCGAAATCGGTGACACTTACACGGTTTCTGCCAAGGAAATCCAAGGCTATGAATGTTCTGCCATCGTTAATAGCAAAATCATTGAAGAACCACAAACCATCGTTTTCACCTATTCTGTTAAATCGGAAACATCAACTGGTCAAGTCATCGTTCATTACGTGGACGAATCAGGGAAGGCACTTGCTGACAGCAGAACACTTGAAGGCACTGTTGAAAGTGAGTATTTAGCCGAGGCCAAAGCAATCAATGGCTATGACGTTGTGGGAGATACAGAAAAAGCCGGCACCTATACAGCCGAAACTCAATCTGTTACCTTTGTCTATACGCCGGATCAAACGGCTGCCTCTGATAGCGCTGGATCAGATGGATCAGATGAAACAACCGATTCAAACAGCGATAGTAAGCCAAGCGGTGCTACTGTAACACCTAGCGCAGCAACCCCTCCGGATACAACAAGCAGCCAGCAAGCCTCGACATCTGCCAGCACAGTTTCAGCTTCACAGAAACTACCAGCAACTGGCGACTCAAGTGATGATCTTGCCGCATTACTAGGCGGAACCAGCTTGACACTGGCAGCCGCTTATCTGTATCGCAGAAAGAAATAAGCAAAAAAACAGCCCTTGTGAGAAGCATTTTTTTCAGCTTCTCACAAGGGCTGTTT
>NZ_FXUT01000037.1 GCF_900183385.1 Listeria costaricensis | reverse complement strand
GTTTTAGTCCTCTTTCATTTAGAGGTAGTGTTTTACAGAATGGCGATGACAAATATCGTTTTCTCGGTTTTAGTCCTCTTTCATTTAGAGGTAGTGTTTTACCTTTTAAATGTCTCTCTGCTGTAATGTGAGTTTTAGTCCTCTTTCATTTAGAGGTAGTGTTTTACATTAGTGAGCATCAGCCAACAGTTGACTAGTTTTAGTCCTCTTTCATTTAGAGGTCATAGTTAATCCTCATTTAAGCTTCAAAAGCCTTTCCACAAGCTGACAATATTCATCTGAAACTTGTTTTTCAGTAACACCTCTATTTCCTAAGTGCCGTATCTCTTTCGGCTTGCAACTTTTAATTTCAAAATCATGACGACTAGCTTCAGTTAAAGACTTATTCTTCAAAGTTAATACTATTCCATGACCTTCCAATAAGTCAATCAATGACTTTGTAACAGCATTCTTTAATTTTCTGTCGTAAGATACTAATTCTCTAACCGAATTATACAATTCTAATATTGATTGACTACCGCCGCCCCTTAGTTTATCCCAGTGATCAATCTCATTTCTTACTGATTTTGCTCCATTATATTGACCATTAATACAAAAAGCTTGAATTTCTTCTAACTTTCCTATCAAATAGCTTGTTTCTTCTAGCTGATTACTAAGCTCCACCTCTCCGTTTATATAATCGACTTCATACGATTTAAATTTAACACGCCTTGATAAATCTACCCATGATTTAACTCTAAAACCTGCTTCCCTTCTTGCTAAAAGTGCATTGCATAAAAATTGAAAGTCTCTATCGGCAATAGCCATAAATCCAGTTAATCTAGAAATCAAATCAACTGCTAAATTATGGAGCGAACGTATATAATTCAGTTCTACTTTATTTTTATTCCATCTGTAGTCACTAATCTTCGTTATCTTTGCTCCGTATGACTTTTTGAAATCATTCTCGCTGGCTTTCCTTCTATCTCGCTCCCACTTTTTATGCATTGCTTCCTTACTAGCAATTACATTTTCAATATCATGGTCAGCTTGATAAAACTGAACATCCTCTGCTGTTACAAGATTATCGCCAACAATCTTACTTAACAATTTTTCCGCGCCATGCTTTTTGACTAACTCTACACTTCTAAATAAAATCGGCGTCTCATGATCTTCTTGAACATATGGAAGTTCATTCAATAGGTCCTGACTTACATACATTTCCATGGTCTTCTGCCAGTTTTCTTTCCTTGAAAAGACTTTTATCCATTCACTGCTTCCTCGATCTACCGTCATTAAGGCTAAACCAATAATTTTTTGCGCTTCAATAAACGCCTCCCGTTTTTCCTTGGATAACTCAGTTCGGCTAAATTTGATCATTTCATTCCGCAGTTCACTCAACATCTTCGTATTTAATACTTTGCAAAACACCCAGAAAGGGATATATTTTGCGTCTATTTCCTCTTTGAAATTTAACAGATCAATTTTCTCACTATCAAATTCTTGCTTAACAGGTGCTAGGCTAAATTCAAGGTCGTTTTTTATAATATAAGAGTCAAAACCCTTTATAAAAATTTGCGTAATATAGCGATTAAAGAAATTATCCTTCCCTTGTTCATCCACCTTTTTCTGTTGTTGCATGAGACTACTTTGAATATAGCCCATATAGTCGCTCGGTGTTTCATGTTCCTCCATCGGGCGAATAAATTCAAAAGCTGAAGGCTGATTGTCTCTCTGTTTATTGATTTTTAAAACAAACTCTGTGCTTTCTTTAAATAACCGATAATCCTTAGTAAATGTTGGTAAAAACATTTGATAATAGATGATTTTCAACAAATTGTAATAAGCATTTTCTGCTTCTTTTTCACTAAATTTATCTTTTTCCTTATACACTTTAAGTTGCAAATTGTAATCCCTTTTCCGTGAATATTGATAGTCGCAACCTTTCGTATGAACTCTTTTAAAACTTGGAGCAAAAGGTGCAACTGATGTTAATAGTGAATACTTATCAAAGCTATTTTCTAGTTTACTTGCAGGATAGTAATCAAATATTTTTGCAGTGAGCATTTTTTCTTTTAGTAATATGGGAATATTTTTTAGTTCTTGCGTAAATAAATCTTGGAATTTCGTTTCGACATATAATTTATCAATTTTTTCTATTTTCTCATCACCAAGAGTCAAAATCTGATTCCAACTATGCTCATTAAAATGTACAAGATTATTACGAATTCGCTGAATGGCTCCTCTTAATCCCCAAAGTACTTCTCCCAATTCTTCGCTATTTTTACACAGTTCACTAATTCCACTAAAAAATAATTCTAGATTATGCCTTATCTCAGCCTCTTTGTTCTGGCTCATATTGTCGACCGCTGAACGGAAGCTGCTACTCGACAGTACATCTCCGTCTACTTCCAAAATATTTCTCAAACTGTTAGCACCAAAAAAGCAGGCATTTAAAAACTTAAGCGCAAATGCTTCTCCAATCTTTATATTTGTTAAATCTTCTGATGTAGTATTATCACCTAACTTATAAGCCGCCCGCTTTCCTTCATTCAATAGATATTGGGTCATAGCATTTTGATATTTCTGTTTGATACGATGTAAAATTTTTGCTTCGCTAAGAACTATCCTCTTACCTTTTTTTGCTTTATCTTTTTTTATTGGAAAATTTTTCGCAATATATTGGCGTACCTCTGCTGTAAATAAAACTAATTCTTTATCTTCTCTATTTTGCTTAAAATTTTGTTGTTCTTTATTAAAAAGAGTTCTTTCATGCTGTTGTAGCGCTTCTTTTATCTTGATATGAAAAATACCAGCTGCTTTTATTTGATTGTTATCGTCAAATGTTTTATGCAGTTTCTTCACTAAATCAGTCAATTTGTATCTTTTTGCTACTTCCTCTAAATTAAAGTCCATGTCACTTCTGGCAAAAGCATCTACATATTGGCTTAGCACTTGGCTTTTCAGAGAGGTTGATGAATAAATTTTATTTTGCCTAATTGATTTTTCCAATAATGTTTTTCGGAATTCAATATAATGAGACACCCACGTTGTATACGGCTGCATTTTATCTGAAAAAGTTGTCCAATCAACATATTGATTTTGTTCAGAAAGCGCTTTAATAAATAAATTAACTAAATCAAATGTTTCTTGTTCCAAGCTTTCCTTAGAACTAACATATGAAAACTCTTGTCGAAACCTTCTTGTAAATAATTCTTTAAGTTTATTTTTATCCATAGTTTTCACAGCAGTCAAATTTACTCTGCTTTGTTTATCCTCATAAAGGAGTCCCTCAAATAAAACCTTTATTTGCTGAGCATCTTTTCCCTTACAAATTGTTTTATTTATAACACTTTTATAAAAAGAATCCTGCTTTAACCGAAGTATTTCCTCTGTTCTATCCGTTATATCCTCGTTGAAAATCAACCTGCCACTTTTCATATTTCTTTGAATAGCTACTTTTTTTCCGTTTACTTCTACTTTTGTAATTCTCATTCCATTCACCTCTGTACATTATATTAGTAATTTGGAAATTCTAATTCTATTTTACATTATTTCGTAAAAAAATAAACCTACAGCGCGGATATACCTCATGAAAGTTATCCACATTATAGGTTTTAGTCCTCTTTCATTTAGAGGTAGTCTTTCACATGGTATAGAACGTTCAAATAAGCAAACAGGTTTTAGTCCTCTTTCATTTAGAGGTAGTCTTTCACAAGAGGAAGTAGACGAGTTATCATAAAGAAGTTTTAGTCCTCTTTCATTTAGA
>NZ_FXUT01000028.1 GCF_900183385.1 Listeria costaricensis | reverse complement strand
TACGCGCTGGAAGGCATCATTCGCTCGTGTGGCGACACGCTGGTTTTCCTTTCGGAGCAGCTCGGCTTGTTTGCGGATTATAACGAGGCTTGTAAGGTGGCTTTCCGGTTGCCGGACAGTGGTGGCGTCGTGTTTGTGCCGGGGCAGCTGGGACTCGGGGCGCCGTTTTGGACGACGGATGTGCAGGCAGAAATCCTCGGCCTGACGCGGGCGCACACCAAGTGGTCCATCATTCGAGCCGGTTTTGCCAGTATCGCGTTTCAGATTAAGGCGGTCATCACGCAGATGGAGCGGCTCGCTGGGCGAAAGGTTAAGCGCTTGCAGGTGGATGGCGGGCTGACCAAGCTGCCTGAATTGATGCAGTTTCTGGCGGAGGTGCTGCAGGCCGAGGTGGCCACTTGTGCCGAAGAGGAGCTGTCGGCGATTGGGGTGGTCAGGATGGCAGGCGAGGCGGAAATAAGTGGTGATGCTGCGCATGTTTATCAGCCTAATACAGATGGCAGTAGGGTTTTGAGCGACTATGAAGAATGGTACCAATGTGTAGAAAAAAGTTTACAGACAAAACAACTTTAATCGATAACTTGAAAGTGAGGGATCAGCAAGATGGCAGGAAAAAAATGGCAGATGATCGAGTGGACGTTTGAAGGCCCGCATACAGGAAATCCATTTGTCGACGTGGAGCTATGGGCAGATTTTTATTTTAAACATCGTAAAGTCACCGTGCGGGGGTTTTATGATGGGAATGGCGTCTATAAAATTCGCTTTTTACCAGATGAAGAAGGTTCGTGGCGGTTTGAAACACGCAGTAGCTGCCCGGAACTTGACCATATCGAACGACTCTTTGAAGTTGCAGCACAAGCGCCCGATCAGCATGGTTTGGTGCAAGTCGATAAAGAGACGCATTTTGCTTTTCAGGACGGCACGCCTTATTTTCCATTTGGAACGACGGCTTATGTGTGGAATCATCAGTCGCCTGAAATGCAGCAGAAAACATTGGCAAGCTTTGCAGCGGCACCTTTTAATAAAGTCCGTATGTGCGTGTTTCCGAAATACTATGATTATAACACAACGGAACCTGCGATCTATCCTTTTGAAGGACAGCCGTTACATATTTCTGATGGTCATTTTGATGGGAAGGACTGGATGGTGAAAGAAAACGGTTTCGATTTTACGCGTTTCGTTCCGGATTTTTTTCAACAACTAGATCAGCAGATTGTCGCACTTGGTGAAATGGGAATCCAAGTTGATTTGATCCTGTTCCATCCTTATGATCATTGGGGCTTTGCTTCGATGGGGGAGGAAGCGGATTTGCGTTATTTACGTTACCTACTCGCCCGCGTGGCTGCATTTCCCAATGTCTGGTTCGCGCTGGCCAATGAGTATGATTTGATGGCGCTTGTCGGGCAAAAAGAACGCACGGCCTGGGATGAGCTGTTCAAATGTGTCAAAGAAGAAGATCCTTATGGTCACTTGGCCTCTATTCATAATTTCTATCATCCGCCGCTTCATTTTACAGACCACACGCACTGGTATGACCATCATAAGTCGTGGGTCAGCCATGTGAGCATTCAGCACGACACGATGTTTTTTGTGCCTGGTTGGCTGAAGGAGTACCGGAAACCAATTATGATTGATGAATGTCGCTATGAAGGAAATTTAAACCATGGTTGGGGAAATTTGACGGCTGAGGCGATGACAAGCCAGTTCTGGTTGGCAATTTGTCACGGCGGTTATGCCACGCACGGCGAAACCTATCTGAATGAGGACGGTTCGATTTTCTGGGCACATGGCGGTACGCTGAAAGGGGCAAGTGTCGAACGGATCGCCTTTTTGCGAAGCCTGGTGGAAGAAAATAACTGGCAGTTTGAACCGCTCGGCAGTGAAAGCTCGCACTGGGAAACAGCCGCCGGTATTGCGGAAGATGGTACCGTGCTGGTTTACTTGGGGGCTGATAGTCAGGCTAGTTTTAAAATTTTTGATATTTTACCCGAAGAGAAAACTTACACGGTCAACCTGATCGATACGTGGAACATGACCACCCAGCCGCTTGAAATCGTGGCGGATGCTGCAACAAAAATCGCTTTACCTGCTAAACCTTATCTGGCACTTCAATTCACAGAAATAGAATCAACTTATTAAATTTGGAGGTAAGAGAATGGAAAACGTAAAGGATTACCGCGCTAGTTTGGATGAAAAAATCTCTGTTCGCGAAAAATTTGCCTACGGGATGGGAGATTTTTGGACAAGTATGGTTTATACGATCATGGCTACCTATCTGGTCATTTTCTATACAGATGTGGCCGGGATATCTGCTGCCGCTGTCGGAACGATCATGCTAATTGTTCGGCTTATCGATGCTGTTTTTGACCTAAGTGTCGGGGCACTCGTCGATCGGACCAAGACAAGATGGGGGAAAACAAGGCCGTGGCTGCTTTGGGCCGGAATTCCCTTTGGCCTCGTACTCATTTTGCTATTCTTTTCGCCAAGTGCGAGTGATGCGCTAAAAATCACCTACGCTTTTGTCACCTATCTACTCATTAATATGATTTATTCGGCCGTCAACATTCCCTATGGCGCGCTGAACGCTCTAATCACGCAGGATAGCTACCAAAGAACACTGCTGAATATTTTCCGCATGACTTCGGCTTATGTGGGCGCTGTTATTTTGAACCTGTTTGCCATGCCATTGATCAATAGCTTTGAAAATGAGTCGATGGGCTGGTTCCTAACTTTCGGACTTGTCGGCGTGCTGATCCCATTCGGCTACCTGTTCACATTTAAATTTACCAAAGAACGTGTCACACCAAATGTGGTAAAAGACGGCACGAAAATCAGCTTGAAACGGGAGCTGAACGCCCTTTTTCATAATAAATACTGGGTGATCATGGTCGTGATGAGCCTGTGCGTTTGGATCAACTCCGGGATTACGAATGGTCTCAATGCCTACATGGCTAAATATGTTCTTGGCGACAGTAATCTTGTCGGTGTCATCGGGAATGTCGGCTTGATTCCGCTGATCATCGGTGTGCCGTTAATGGGCCCTGTCATCAAGCGATTCGGCAAAAGAAATACCAGTCTGATCGGCGTATTTCTAATCATTCCTGCCAGCTTGATGATCCTAATCGATCCAACTAGTCCAGCTATTCTCTATACAAGTGTGGCGCTTCGGTCGATTGCCAGTGTGCCGCTGACAGCCTCGATGAACCCGATGCTGACCGATACGATCGATTACGGCGAATGGAAATATGGCATTCGTTCAGAAGGACTTGTTTTCAGTGCCAGCAGTTTTGGCATGAAAGTAGGTGCCGGACTTTCAAGCGCCATGGTCGGCTGGATATTGGCCTTCGCGCACTATGACGGCACACTAGCCACGCAATCCGCCGCAACACTCGATTCTATCATTAATAGCTACATCTGGATTCCAATCGTGATGACCGTTCTGCTTGTTGTCCTGCTTTTTGTTTACAAATTGGATAAATTACAACCAGAGATCGTTGCCGAACTGAATGACGTACGAAAGATCCGCGTTGATTAAAAGTAAACGAGCGAGTTCCGCTGAGAATGCGGACTCGCTCGATTTTTATTTATGGAAAATATAGAGGGCGTCTTTGGTGAACGGTGTCATCGCGACGCGCGTTTTCCCTTCTTGGAAAGTTTTGGAGAGTGCTACCTGCTTACGAGTTTCCAAATCAATCGCATAGTCATTAGGAGAGGCAAACTGTCCTTTTAAGTAGACCGGCAGATTGGACGGCACATATAAAAGCACCTTGTCGCCCGACTCAGAAGCACGAATATCTGCAATCGGATTAGCGAGCACGTCCACCGGCGTCAAATCTGTCAGCTGATTTTCCAGAAGAAACTGTTTCAAAAACGCATAATCATTTGCCCCTTCAAAGTGAAGCGCCTGACGCCAATCAAACGGCGGCGTAAAGCCTTCCCCAATAGTCGAGCCGAACGTACTGTCCACGGTGTGCCAGCTCCAAATGCCATGTGCCCCGTAAGTAATCCCCGCAGAAGCGCCCGACAGGACACTTTGCCAAGCAGCTCGCCGAATGTCCTCACGACTGAACCGACCATATCGTTCCGGACTGTAACCGCCCATCATTTCGTAACACGGCTCAGAATTGATAACCGGTTTCGTTGGCTCAAGCTGACTGAAATGCTCGGCTAAGGTGTAGGCGGTTTGTTGATGCTCCACATTGTGCCCCGACTGGTAGAAATAGATATCCAAAGCCGGATGATTTTTAAGCCGCGCTGGAATTTCCCCCAAACGACCGCAGATATGCAAAACTTTTAAAGCGTCCGGCGCCTTTTCTGCCACCACATCGAGCGCATTCAGATAGTAATCCGTCACATTTTCAGTTGGAAAATCCGTATCCCCACTGATGACATAAATCGGATCAAATTGATTGAAATGCTCCATCATCATGGCCGTATAGGCTTTGACATCTTCCTTGCGAAACGCCGGTGAATGCCCAAATTTTGTCGCCCAGGTTTCCGGAATATAGTTGCACCAAAGCAGGACAAGTGCCGGCGTAAAGCCTTCTTCCACAGCCATTGCCAGCATTTTTTCAGCATGGGCAAAATACGCCTCATTTTTGTCCGCAAGATTTAAGAAGCCATCCTTTATGCCAAAAGGTTCCATCACTTCGCCCGCCACGCTGCGATCCCATTGCGGTAGAATGTTGATTTGCAAAACATTGAATCCTTGTTGCTTTCTAACATGCAAATAATACGCCCAGTCTGCCAGTGTAATATTCGTAAAAGCACTCCAAACGGTATCCGCCAGATAGAAGAACGGCTTTCCGTCCTTTTCAAGCCGGCGCTGATCTGTACTTTGTTTTAACATCGAATCTCATCCTCTCAGGTTTATTATAACTCAATCTACATAAGGAGCGAGCCATTCCGCGCATAAAGTGAACCAGTTGATCACATGGGCATTGTGATGGCTTGCTTTCCGCGCTGTCGTCCGATCACATAGCGCCAGACCGTGCTCGCCTTTTTCAAAAATATACATTTCAAACGGCACCTTCTGTTTTCTAAGCGCGAGGGCGAGCTTTAATGAATGCTCCACGTCTACCAGCACATCTTCTGTCGTATGCCAAAGGAAAGTTGGTGGGGTATCAGGGCTGACATGGTGCAGCAGGTTGAAATCATTGACCGCCTGTTCGGACGGATTTTTTGAACCAAAGATTCGCTCATTAGCCGTTTGCGCGTTTTGAACCAGCTGACTGCCAAATCCCAACTCATCTTCGGGATATTTTTCCTGATAGACTAGCGGATAGCCTAAAATCGCGGCATTGACTTGCAGCATCTCGCTGGTTGTGCCCAGTTTTTCTGCCAGCTTTGGATCCGCCCATTTGGTAGCCATATGAAGCGCCAGATGTCCGCCAGCTGAAAAGCCGCAAACAAAAATCTTATTGGGGTCCACCAGCCATTCTGCCGCATGTTCCCGCGCATATTTTACCGCATATGCCAGTTCGTACAGGGCATTTTGGGGAATGTTTTTCACTAGATCGCCCGTCGTGTATTGCAGCACCAAGCTGTTGAAGCCGATACTATTAAATTTGAGCGCAATCGGTTCAGCTTCCCGGTCACTTGTGAAAGCATAACCACCGCCCGGACAAACGATTACGAGCGGCCGAGTTTGGCCCACATTGTATTCCTGTGACTGATGCAGCAAGAAGGTATCAAAATAGGCTGTCTGATTAATGGCGACGCGTTCGTTTTTCATTCTGCTTTCCTCCTTATCCAATCAAGCCTTTGCTTCCAAAATAGGTTGACGATGATCTACATTTTTCCCGACATTCAAAAGCTGAATATCAGAAAGTGCGGCGCTATTTGTCACGATGATCGGTGTGGTCACATCATAGCCGGCTTCCTGAATCGCCGCTAAATCAAAGGTGCCCAGCACATCGCCCTGTTTCACTTCCTGTGTTTCTGTAACCGCGATATCGAAAAATTGTCCATTTAAGTTGACCGTATCGAGACCGACATGAATCAAGAGTTCCACGCCTTGTTTGGAAATCAGTCCGATGGCATGCTTGGTTTTGAAAACATTAAGAACCGTGCCGTCAAATGGGGCGCGAATTTCGCCATTCGTTGGAAGAATCGCCGCACCAGAGCCCATCATGCCGCTAGAGAATACTTCGTCTTTGACATCTTTCAAGTCGATCAGTTGGCCTTCAATGGGACTGTAAATCGTTTCATCTAGAACAGGTTGTTTTTCCGTTTCGATGGCCGGCTCTACCTTTTTATCCTTAAAGCCGAAGAAGAATGTTAGAACGAGTGCGAGAGCAAAAGCGACGCCGATAGAGATCATAAAGCCCCAGAAGCTGGAATCAAAGCCGTCAGTTGGGCTGATAAAGAGCGGAATACCAAAGATACCGCCTGAACCAAACGCATAGTATTTTGCTCCGGCCATACCGGCAATCGCCCCACCAAATGCAGATGCGATACACGCCATGATGAAGGGTTTTTTGTACGGTAAATTGACGCCGTAAATCGCGGGCTCCGTAATCCCGAACAGACCGGAAAGGGTGGCTGTTGCAGAAAGAGAACGCAATTCTTTGTCTCTTGTTCTCAGCATTACGGCCATTGCAGCCCCGGTTTGCGCAAAAGTTGTACAGAACAGCATCGCATTGATAGGGTCAAACCCGTAAACTGTAATATTATTAATGAAAATCGGAATGAATGCCCAGTGCAGCCCGAACATTACGGCTATTTGCCAAATACCTGCCAGAAGGAAACCGGCAATCATCGGACTAAGCGAGTAAAGACCTAAAGCGCCATCAGCCAGCAATTGACTTGCGTAAGTGGAAATAGGTCCGATAACGAGAAGGGACACTGGAACGACAATCACCAGCAACAAAAGCGGCACAAAGATCAGCTGCAAGCTTTTCGGAATAATTTTGACAAGACCTTTTTCCACCTTGCTCATAAAATAAACGGCTAAAATAACAGGAATAACAGACAT
The DNA here is from genome assembly GCF_900183385.1 of Listeria costaricensis. Lineage (GTDB taxonomy): Bacteria > Bacillota > Bacilli > Lactobacillales > Listeriaceae > Listeria > Listeria costaricensis. The sequence continues at coordinate 1,220 of NZ_FXUT01000028.1, read as the reverse complement.
GGTATAATTCATCAAAATAACCGGGATATGTAAGAAGGTTAAACTTGCCCCATTGTTATACATATCGACAAAAGTAGGATAGACAAGTGCCGCACCAATGGCAGCTGACATGTATTGATTCGTCTTGAAAACTTTCCCGGCAGAAAAGCCTAAAATAATCGGCATAAAGTAGAACATGGCGTCACTTGCCGCATAAAGGACCTCATAAACGCCATCTTTTTCACTAAGAAAGCCGAGTGCAACTGCTGCAACAAGGAATCCTTTCAGCACCCCGGAACCGGCCATGAGACCGAGTAGCGGCATAAAGATCCCTGAAATCAGCTCGACAAATTTATTAAAAAGATTTTTATGTTCGGTTTCCGTGTCATCATCAGTATTGCCATCTGGATTTATCCCCAAAACTTGGACCACTTCATCATAGACAAGCCCCACATGGTCGCCAATCACGACTTGATACTGCCCGCCGCTTTTCACAACCGTCATGACACCTTTCAGCGCTTTGATTTTATCCGTTTCAGCCATTTTCTCATCTTTCAATTTAAATCGGAGTCGTGTTACACAATGAATGACGCTGCGAATATTCTCTTTTCCGCCAACAAGTTTTACAATCTCTTTTGCAAGATCCAAATTATTCATTTGTTCTTCCTCGCCTTCCGTAATTTTGAAATGCTGTTTTTCACACGTGTTTCCCATTCTTCATATTCATTCAAAACCCTACTGCCATCTGTATTAGGCTGATAAACATGCGCAGCATCACCACTTACTTTCGTCTTGCCTGCCATCCTGACCACCCCAATCGCCGACAGCTCCTCTTCGGCACAAGTGGCCACCTCTGCCTGTAGCACCTCCGCCAGAAACTGCATCAATTCAGGCAGCTTGGTCAGCCCGCCATCCACCTGCAAGCGCTTAACCTTTCGCCCAGCCAGCCGCTCCATCTGCGTGATGACCGCCTTAATCTGAAATGCGATACTCGCAAAACCGGCTCGAATGATGGGCCACTTGGTGTGCGCCCGCGTCAGGCCGAGGATTTCCGCCTGTACATCCGTCGTCCAAAACGGCGCCCCGAGTCCCAGCTGCCCCGGCACAAACACGACGCCACCACTGTCCGGCAACTGAAATGCCACCTTGCAAGCCTCATTATAATCCGCAAACAAGCCGAGCTGCTCCGAAAGGAAAACCAGCGTGTCGCCACACGAGCGGATGATGCCTTCCAGCGCGTA
>NZ_FXUT01000032.1 GCF_900183385.1 Listeria costaricensis | reverse complement strand
CGTTGTATCATCTGTTGTCACGGCTTGAATGGTTGGTGCAGCTATTTCACCTTGTGTTACTATAACGGAGGCTTCAGCACTTGTTCTACCGTTTACAGTTTGCGTCGCTGTAATGGTTCCGCCATAGTTTTGTTTCTCAACATCAAATATCACTTTTCCATCAGCATCTGCTGTCTTGCTTCGTGTCGATCCACCAGGCAAAACGATTGAGATACGGGCGTATGGGTTACCTGTTACTGTAATCGTTGTATCATCTGTTGTCACAGCTTGAATAGTTGGTGCAGCTACTTCACCTTGTGTTACCATAATGGAGGCTTCAACGCTTGTTCTGCCGTTTACAATTTGTGTCGCTGTAATGGTTCCGCCATAGTTTTGCTTCTCAATATCAAAGGTGGTTTTTCCGTCAGCATCTGCTGTTCTGCTTCGTGTTGACCCATTAGGCAAAACGATTGAGATACGAGCATATGGTTTACCCGTTACTGTGATGATTGTATCATCTGTTGTCACTTCTGAAATTATTGGTGCATCAATCTCTATTCCCTGAACAATTGTTGATCCTTCAGGGCTTATTTGACCATTTAGTTCCTGTATCGCCCTAATCACATCATTTGCAACTAAGCCAGATAGTGCAAAAGTGGCTTCACCTTCTGCATTAGCCATTGTTGATACACGCAGACCAGTTTTTGGAAGAATTAACGTGATTTGAGCATTTGGCTCACCTTTAACTGTGATGGACGTTGACTCTTCATTTACACTGGACAAAGTGGGCGCTTCTAAACCAACAAGTGTATTTACCGCTTCACCTTTTTCAGTTTTTAGCTGATGATTTTCTGAAACACCCGCTTGCACTTCCTCAGCATTTACTGAGATAGCAGTCAGAGGTGCTGAAGCTAAAACATTAACAGCCAATAACCCCACTAAGACTTTTTTTGCACTTTTCTTCATAATCCTTCGTCAATCTCCTTTTTTAATTGAATTTATCCGTCTCTTTTTTGAAAATCCTCCTAACCCTATTATTTAAGAAAAGGGTTTGCTTCATTGTCAAACCACGTCTCTTTACTCTTATCCACCCCGTTATAGGCCACCTGCAGAGCACTTTTCCTGCCATCTTTCCAAACAATATCTAATGAAATGTTTTTTTGTAATTTTTCAAATAGATTTTTGCTTATATAAAAACAATCTTGTAAAACTTGCTTACTCAACCCTAAAGGAAATTCCAGATAGTCTTTTTTAGGTGTTGCGTATCGTTTAGCAAAATGATATAACGCTTTTTCTAGATCATGTTCTGCGACTGACTGCAAGATATAAAATTGTTCGTATAATCGATGCATGTTGCTCTCCAAAGATCGATCGACAAAAAAATCGGCTAAATCTTTGCTAACCATTAAATCAATCAATTCTGCTTTTTTAAACACCACAATTTGAGAATTTTGTTTAACTTCACAAAGGAAAGGATATTCTTCCTCCATTAATAAATAGCTTAAATCAATAAACTCTCCCGGAATAAAGCAATGTGTTGCCTTATCTTTGTAGCTGGCAATGACCAATCCTTCTTGCACATAATAGATATTTTGAACAAAATCGGCATCCTCATTCAGAAAACCTTTATTTTTATATATCTCTGTTCTCATTTTTAGTTTTCTTTCCGCAACTAAGGATTTAAAAAATTCATGTTCTGACATTGGGCACCACTCCCTTTGTGGTAGAAATGTTTCTTCAGACATATGATCCCTCCTCAAAGTAAACTTATACATTTCTTTTTTTAAGGATTTTTTGTATCGTACTTTCCTTAATCCCTACAAATCTTGCAAATTCTTTATAGGGAATTTCAGGCGGTAATACTCTTTGAGTAGGATTGGGAAATATTTTATTGATAAAAGTTATCGCAAGTTCGACTTTCTCTATTCCTTTTTCTCGCCGAAAAAGATAACACTCATAGATATGATCGCGAAAACGTTGCTCTTGTACATAAAGAAAGAGCCAGCGTTCCTGCATTCTATTTAAATACGTTTCTACTTCTGCCCGATCAAACCTGATGACCTCTACATCTGTAAAAGCGACAAACGAAAAAAAAGGGCTTCGCTCCCTACTCAGTACATTTAAACCAATAAAATTGCCTTTTGGAAAAAACGTATAAATATCTTCTTGTTTTTCAACTGAAACAATCCCGTCTTTGATAAAGTAGATATAATTATGTTGTGTCTTTTCCTTTACTATAAATGACCCTTTCGAAAACACTTTTTCCTTGTAATGGATCTTGTTTTCGTTTATGAGCCTTTCAAAAAGATTTTGCGGTTGAAAATCAATATGAACATTCTTTATGTTGTATAATTCGCTGATATCATTCATATTTTGCTCCTTAAGCTTATTTTTCTAATAAAAAAAAATCATTTATAGTCCATATGTATAAGATATAATAAAATAAAGATCTAGAAGGCGTAAAAAAGGACTAATACCATATTAATTTTTGAACTTTTTATGAATTAATAGCGAAATTACCAAATAAATTAATTTAAATATTTTATAATCTACTATATTTAAATAGTTATCCGTTTACATTTTGCAAACAAATCATTTTTATCAAGCACAATTCACTGCTAACTAATTATTTTTTATTAATTATTAAAAATGAACGATAAAAAAACCAACTTCTCCCCTAAGAAAAAGTTGGTTTTCGTCGTCTGTTTATTCGAGTTGATTTATTCATTCTTCTGTTCCGCCGCATACTCACTCTCCGGCTGCTCTCCGTACAGCCCGGAAATTCGTTTAAACCAAATAAACACGTGCGTTACAATGACCTTGAGTACCGCATAGCCCGGCACTGCGAAAATCACGCCGAGAACGCCGAACAATTTGCCGGCCACCAGAATCACAAATAGAATCGTGATTGGATGCACCTTGAGCGTTTTGCCCATAATCTGCGGCGAAATAAATTTCCCTTCTAAAAGCTGCACTAACACCCACACGACGATCAGTTTCAGAAGCAGCCATGGTGAAGTCACAATCGCAATAATCAGCGCAGGTGTAATCGCAATCGCAGGTCCTAAATAAGGCACAATACTCGTACATGCCGCAACAATCGCCAGCGTCAGCGCATAAGGCAAGCCGATAATCAAATAACCAATAAATAGCAAGATCCCGATACAGAAGCTGACAATGATTTGCCCGCGAATATACGAACTGATTTGGTGATTCGACTCGATCAGCACTTGACGAGTATGTGCCCGCCCATTAACCGGCAGCATTTTCAAAATGAAATCCGGCAACTTTTTCCCATCTTTCAGCAGATAGAAAAGTACGAGTGGAGTTGTCACGATCGCCAGCACAACTTCTGTCACCGTTCCAACAATATTGCCGATACTATCAATCGCACTGTTGACAACTGATGTCCCCTTCTCGGAAACCGTCTTCATGATATCGCTCATATTGCCACTTAACTTATCCTTGATCTGATCAAAAATCGGCGAGCGACTGAATTCATTAAATTTATCCGTAATTTGATCCCAGTAGCCCGGAAATGATTTGACCAGACTGATGATCTGATCTCGCACAGCCGGAATCACAAAGCTGAACACAAGTACGAGAATGCCAATAATGATTAAGTAGAGCAGCCCGATCGACCAGCCGCGATGCCAGCCCTTCCGCTCCAAAAAGTCAATGATCGGATTGAACAAGTAATAAGAAATTCCCGCTAGAATAATTGGTGCTGCGACCGTTTCAATGATGACCGCAAGCGGATGAAAAATAAACGAAATTTTTGTGAGCACAAGGATGTTCAAGCCAACCAGTAGTAGGATTAGTAAGCCGAGGACAAATTTGTTCTCAATAAAGTACTGCTTAAATTTTGAAAGAGTTTGCTTCATTCAATCACCTGCTTTTCTTTTTCTTCTATAGATTTTAGTACCACAAAATCATGATATCAATCCTGTTTACCCAAAAAAATCCTCCCTAAGAAGGATTTAATTGGTTCACAAATGAATCTGACTCATTCTTTATCGTACCAGAAAAATGAGAAAAAAGTTACTAAATTTTTCCAAGTAATTGATTTTAAACCAAATTTTCGTTTTTCCACCCCTATAGATTGATCGCTTCGCCGCCAGTCACACCATAAATTTGTGCCGTCACGTAGCTGGCTTTATTGGAAGCTAAGAATACGTAGACAGGTGCGAGTTCAGCAGGCTGTCCGGCGCGCTCCAGCAAACTGTTTTGGCCGAATTCAGGCAGTGCGTCGATCGGCTGTCCCTGATCCAGTTGCAGCGGTGTCCAAATTGGTCCCGGTGCCACGCCATTGACGCGGATTCCCTTAGGCGCAAACTGCTTCGCCAAGCCGATCGTAAAGTTGGCAATTGCAGCCTTTGTAGACGCATAATCCAGCAAATGTTCGCTTGGATGGAAGGCTTGAACGGAAGTCGTCGTCACGATTGCCCCACCAGCCGGCAAATGCGGTTCCGCTTCTTTCACCAGTGCAAACATCGCAATAATGTTCACTGTAAATGTGTCTTTTACTTGCTGAATCGGCAGTTCATCGATACTCGGTTGCGAAATCTGCTGCGCCGCATTCAGAACGAGCGTGTCCAGCCCGCCAAGTTGCTCCACAGCTTTTTGAACGATTTCTTTCGGTGCTGTTTCTTCGCGTAAATCATAAGGCAGCAAAACAGCTTTTCTGCCGGCTTGTTGAATATATTCAGCGACTTCCTTTGCGTCACGCTCTTCTCCCGGGAAAAAATGTAAAGCGATATCCGCTCCCTCCCGTGCAAAAGCAATGGCTGCTGCCCGTCCAATGCCAGAATCTCCGCCAGTGATGAGCACCCGTCGATTTTCCAGCTGCTTCGTGCCGACATAGCTTTCCTCACCGCAATCGGGCTTGGGTGTCATTTTCGCTTGCAGGGCTGGCGTCTCCTGATCTTGTTTGGGAAATCCGTCCGTTTCATACAATTTTCGTGGGTCAATTAAATTCGGTTCAGTCATTTTAACATTCTCTCCTTTAATCATTGTTATATATTCTCTAGCCTCTTCTTTCCTTTTATAAACATCAAAAAAGCCCCTCACCCAAAAAGTGAAGAGCTTTCTTCTATTAAAAATTATCCCCTTACAAGCCCTGTCGGATCAAGCTCCAAAATGGCATGTGCAAAGTAGAAATGATAATCTTGTTGGAATTTTTCAAACAGCTTGGCGCCTTCTTTTTGATACATCACAAGCGGATCCTGCTGACCATAGGCTTGAAGATGAATCCCTTCCCGAAGCTCGACCATTGCATCCAAATGAATCACCCACATCTGATCCATCAAATTCAAATAGACTTCTTTTTCGATCGCATTCAAGGTGTTTGGTGGGAATTGATCACGAACCGTTTTGTGCCAGCCGATGATTTTTTCCACCACTTCCTGCCCATCCATGGCGACCACTTCATCAAAGCTATGCGGAAATTTGGTTCCACCTAGCAGTTCCTGTTGCAGTCGGAAATAATATTCCTGCGTCTGTTCGTCTTCAGGCAAAATCGCTGGAAAAGCCCGCTCGGCCACCTCACGAATAATTTTTTCCGATGAGATGCCCAACTTGTTTCTTTCAAGCAGCTCATCCCGCTCTTTATAAACCACTTTCCGCTGCAAATCAATCACTTCATCATACGAAAGCAGGTCTTTCCGAATGTCATAATTGGCAGCCTCGATCCGCTTCTGTGCATCCAGTACGACCGAATGAATCTTGCGGTGATTGACCGGTTTGCCGTCGCGCGGGTGACGCCGTTTCAGCTTGGTATAGAGCTTGTCCCATTTCTTACTTTCAAATTGCTGCAAGAGATCGTCTTCCAGTGAAATCATAAATTTACTGAAACCCGGGTCGCCACGTCTGCCTGAGCGGCCCATCAGCTGCAAGTCGATCCGTCTGCTTTCATGGCGTTCCGTCCCAATAACCGCCAGTCCGCCCAACCGGTGCACATCTGGATCGAGCTTGATATCGGTTCCGCGACCGGCCATATTGGTCGCCAGCGTCACCATGCCGCGTTTTCCGGCCCGTGCAATAATCTCGGCTTCCTGCGCATGGTTTTTCGCGTTCAGCACTTGATGAGGAATGCCCGCCTCTGTCAGGAGTTTACTGATCCATTCGTTACTTTTAATGGAAGAAGTCCCGATTAAAGTCGGCTGCCCCTTTTCATACCGCCAAGAAACCTCATAGACGATCGCCCGGCCTTTTTCTTTTCTTGTATAAAACACATCATCCGGCATATCTTCCCGGTTTACCCGCAGGTTCGTTGGAATCACCACAACATCCGTCCCGTAAATCTGGCGGAACTCTTCTGCTTCCGTTTTAGCCGTCCCCGTCATACCCGATATCTTTTTATACATTCTGAAATAGTTCTGGATGGTGATTGTGGCCAGTGTGCGCGACTCCTCCTTGACTTCCACACCTTCCTTCGCTTCGATCGCCTGATGCAGCCCATCATTGAAGCGCCGCCCTGGAAGTGCCCGCCCAGTATGCGGATCAATAATCAACACTTCATCGTCCAGCACCACATAGTCCTTATCCTTCTGCATTAAAAAATGAGCCCGCATGAGCAGCATCGTGATTCGCAGCAGCGGCTGATTTTCTGCTTCATAGAGCGATTCCACTTTCCAAAAACGCTGCGCCTTTTCGATCCCCGCATCATTCATCCAGCAAAAGCGCTTATGTTCTTCAATTTCATAGTCGTCTTTCATCATCGTTTTGACCAGCTCGTTTGCCGTCAGATAAAGGTCCAGATTTTCTTCCTTCCGATCTGAAATCAACAGCGGCGTCCGGGCTTCATCAATCAAAATCGAGTCCGCTTCATCAATCAGCACGAAATCCAAACTCGACTGCACCTTGTCGTCCAGCTGCCGAACCATATTATCCCGCAAATAGTCAAAGCCGAATTCAGAAGCCGTTCCATAAATGACATCCGCCGTATAAAGCGCCTTTTTCTGCGCCTTGTCGAGCCCTGAAAGATTGAGCCCCACCGAGATTCCCAAATATTCCAGTATCTGTCCGATCTCTTCCCGGTCACGTTTCGCCAAATAGTCGTTCGCCGTGATCAAATGCACATGATTTCCGCGAATCACTTCAATATAAATCGCAAAAAGGGATACGAGTGTCTTTCCTTCCCCCGTCTTCATCTCGGCGATTTTCCCCTCACCTAAAACAAGTGCCCCGATAAGCTGCACAATGACGGCATCCAGACCAAGTATCCGGCTGGCCGCTTCCCTTGCCAAAGCAAAAATATTGATAATATCCCGATCCGGAATCTCCCTTTCACGATATTTTTCACGCCAGATGCGCGTTTGCTCCTGCAATTCTTCTTGATCCATATATTTATAAAGCCCTTCTTTTTTGACAATTTGACGGGCTACTTCACGATAAGCTTTGACAATTTTTCGATCATCATAATTTTGATTCATAATTTTGACTCCTCCACTCCCCTTAATTATACATGAACTCCACCATTTACAAAAAGCTTTCCTGAAAAATTTTCCCGCTTTCCAAAAATTCAACTTTTAAAATTCCGTTGTTTACAAATTCTTTCATGAAAAAAGCATGATGGAAATATTACAATTTAATTAAATTTTTCTGTTGTTATTTTTAAACAGGTTTCATTTTACGCAACATTTCAAGCCAAGCTTCTTCTTTAACTTTTCTTATAATCCTTTAAACAGCTACATCTCAAGCCCAAAGAACATATATTCGCCTTTCGTTTTATTACAGTTCTGTTACACATTTCTGGTATAGGCCGCTTTAACAGGCGCAGCGCTTAGGGAATTGTTTGTTTTTTGGGCTCAAACTGGGTAAAATGGGTATTAATCGGTGAATACATAGAAGTTATTCGACAAACGATTTTTATATGAAGAGAGGAGTTCTACAAATTATGAAAAAAGCGGCTATCGCGACAGCTACAGCGGGGATTGCAGTAACAGCATTTGCAGCTCCAACTATTGCTTCTGCCAGTACTGTGGTTGTAGAATCTGGTGACACTTTATGGGGAATTGCTCAGCAAAATGACACAACCGTAGATTCTCTTAAACAATTAAACAAGCTTACAAGTGATAAAATTTTTCCTGGTCAAAAATTAGTTGTTTCTGAACAGGCTCAAGAAAAATCAGAAAAACAAGTCACTGCGACTTGGCTAAACGTTCGTGACGGTGCTGGTGTTGACAACAATATCATCACTTCACTAAAAGGCGGTACAAAAGTAACCGTTGAAACGACTGAGTCAAACGGCTGGAACAAAATCACTTACGGTGACGGTCAAACAGGCTATGTAAATGGCAAATATCTCGGGGAAGCAACACAAACAGCTGCTGTGACTGAAACAACGACTGCAGCGACTGAGCAAACACAAGTACAAACAGAAACAACGACTGCCAGCAGCACTGAGCAGGTAGCAACGGACGTTTCCACGTACAAAGTAAAAAGTGGTGACACTCTTTGGGGACTTTCCACGAAGTTTGGGGTTTCTGTGAATGATCTAATGTCTTGGAATAATCTTTCTTCTTCTTCCATCTATGTTGGACAAAATCTAGCTGTGAAAGCATCTGCGGCACAACCAGCAGCTTCCACACAAACAGAAACAGCTACAGAAGAACAAACAACCCAAACGGAAACAGCAACTCAATCGGAAACAGCAACTCAATCGGAAACAACCACTCAGGCTTCTGAAGAGCAAACTTCTTCCACACAGGAAAGTCAAGCTTCTACAGAGTCTACACAAAGTAGCACGACACAAGCTTCCACTGTGACGGAAGAAACACAGGCTGATGCGATTGATACAAGTGCTTCTACTTATACAGTCAGAAGTGGCGATTCACTGAGCAAAATTGCCGGTATTTTTGGAACAAGCGTATCCAATTTGAAAGCTTTGAACGGGCTTTCTTCTGACGCACTCCAAGTTGGTCAAGTACTTAAAGTAAAAGGACAAGTGCCAGCTCAAAACACAACTAATAACAGCAGTTCAACTGCTTCTAGCAGCACAACAAACAACAGTACATCTGGTTCGAGCAGTTCGTCCGCTAGTTCTTCTAGCACATCGAACGCTTCATCATCCAGCTCTTCCAGCAGCAGTTCAAGTGCTAGCTACTCTGCACTGCTTAGCGAAGCACAAAAACATCTTGGCAAACCTTACAGCTGGGGCGGCAATGGCCCAAGCTCGTTCGACTGCTCCGGTTTCACGAAGTATGTTTACGGACAAGTGGGCATCAGCTTGCCACGTACTGCTAGTGCACAATACAGTGCTTCTACAAAAGTTTCTGAATCTCAAGCGAAACCAGGCGATCTAGTCTTCTTTAACTACGGTTCAGGCATTGCACACGTCGGCATTTACGTTGGTGGCGGCCAAATGATCGATGCACAGGATAACGGCGTTAAATACGACAATATCCATGGCAGCGGTTGGGGCGAATACCTTGTTGGCTTTGGTCGTGTAGCAAACTTCTAATTTTACAGAACACGCAAATAGCTTCCTACTTGTTTGTGGGAAGCTATTTTTTATGGAAAGGTTTGGGATAATATGGAAAACTACTACCCGCTTCAAGTAGCAAAAAAGCACGTCAATAAGTATCAGCAAGGCTATCCACTCCTGCACAAGGAATGGATGATGAATTGGTCTAAAAAAATTACCGAGAGCACCTTGCTAAAACTAGTCAGCCCTACCGGTGAATTTATTGCCTATGGTTATGCCGGCAAGCAAAATAAAGGCGACGGCTGGTTATTCAGCTTTGAGAAAAAGGCTCCCTCCCTGCTTGATAATCTTCGAGCACGGCTAAAAGAAGCGATAGAAATACGCCAGACCTATTTTGCCGATGAGACGACAACGGCTTTCCGGTTATTCAACGGAGAAGGCGACGGATTTGGCGGCCTGACAATCGACTACTATGACGGCTTTTTGCTGCTTCAGTGGTACAGTCTCGGCCTTTATGAATTCAAAAAAGAGCTGCTCCCCCATCTATTCGATCTTCCGTTTGTCAAAGGCATCTACGAGAAGCGGCGTTTTGAACAGGAGGAAGCAGCGGATCAGGAGGACTTTGTTGGCGGTGAAAAAGCCCCTGAACCCCTTTTAGTCAAAGAAAACGGCATGACTTTTGCAGTTTATTTAGATGATGGTTGGATGACAGGAATTTTTCTTGATCAAAAAGATGTCCGCCGCGAGTTGTCACTAGGTCTTACAGCTGGAAAAACGGTACTGAACACCTTCTCTTATACCGGTGCTTTCTCTGTAGCGGCACTTTACGGCGGTGCAGTTCATACGACCAGTGTGGATGCCGCCAAACGGACCATTGCCAAAACACGTGAGCAGTTCGAGGTCAATCATTTAGACAGCGCCGCACAAACGATTGTCGTGGAAGACGTCTTCCAATATTTCAAATATGCCCTGCGGAAAGGAAAGCAGTTTGATGTTGTTATCTGTGACCCGCCAAGCTTTGCCCGAACGAAAAAAACGACTTTCCAAGTAGCGAGCGACTATCCGGAACTCCTGCGTCAACTCATCCCGCTGACAGCAACTGGAGGCACAATGATTGTCTCAACCAATTATGCCGGCTTCGGAATGAAAGCTTTCAAGAAAATGATCCATAGCGTCTGTCAGGAAGAAACGCGCGCCTACCGGATTACTCAAGACTTCTCCCTGCCGACCGACTTCCGCACGACCAAAGCATTTCCTGAGGGGAATTATTTGAAAGTCGTGATGATCCAGTTTGACTAATGTACCCTTTCACAGAAAAAAACTCTCTGCCAAATCTCTAGTATCCATTTGGCAAAGAGTTTTTTTCTGTTTAAAAATCCAAAGTTAACAAGGAATCAAGCACCTGTTTGACTCGAAACAAGCCTTCTCCTCTTCGTTTATCGACCAATTCCTAACCTTGCAGCCGTTTGGTTTGGTATCAAAGCGATGAAGCAAAGGCAGGCGTATTGATACGTCTATAAATTTTATAGTCTTCTAACTCCAATGGTATCCAGAAAAGTGATTTCCACCGCTTGTCATCAGGCAAACAATGAGATAGCTTGTTTTTGATTACATGCACTTGAGGAAACTTTCATTGCTAGCTATTCGCCTCACACTTCCTGGTGGTCAATTGTTTGACAATGGAAGCAATCACTCTATTTCTGGTTCTCTCTTTCACGATCTCGTAAGTAAGCCTGTATGTTTATCAAACCACAATTCGAGCTCTTCTTCTTCCTGAGCATTCAAATCATGACTTGTAAAATATGTGTGTAATTCAACATAATCGCACATCGTTCGGAATAAACGGGTCGTCTTCTCGGCTTCTTCAATGAGGAAAACATGATCCTCCACACCGTGACCGATAAAAATCCGTTTATCCTTGAGCAGAAGATTCTTTGGCTTCTTCTCATAGCTGTTCAGGTAACGCGTGCTTAAAATAGCCGCCCCTTTGAAAAAACCACCGCGCTCTAGCATCAAATTGACCGACATCACGCCACCCTGATCAAAGCCTGCCAGAAAGACCTGCTTCGGATCGATCGTTTCGTATTCTTTTGTGACCGATTCAATAAAACGGAATAGTTTGGCTGTTTTTCGCTCAATTTCTTTCTCATCCGGTTCGCCTTCTGCTGCCATATGAAAAAAAGCATAGCCTGGCCCATAATCGATATCTCCACGAAGCGCAATAATCACATAACGATCCATCATCACTTCGAGAATGCCGGCGACGGAAGTTTCGTCTCCCGCAAAGCCATGCAGTGCAAATATAGCTGGGAACTGCTCCCCCTCTTTCCGGTCGATCGGTTCATAAATATCGTAAGCATACATGCTGATTTTCACCTCCTACAGAATTTTCTTTAATTCGGCCACCTCTTCTTCAGTCAAAGTAATCCCTTTTCCCATTTTTTCATGTTCGGGGGCCCAATCGCGGAGATCATATTTCGGTGTGCGGCCGTTCCAGCTGACTAGATTCAGCTCTTTTCGCCATCCTTTTACATTTTCTGAAAGTACGCCAATATGTTCCACAATTTCAAATTCGATTCCTGCCATGTTGCCAGTCTCCTTTCTACTTTGTCTATTACCCATAGTAGCAGAAATTCAAGCCTTTTTCGCGTCCAAGCTATTCATTTGATCATTTTCTCATTGGCACTAGCTTTCTTCGATTACTTGCGTTAGGATTAGAACAGAACATTTTTTGGAAAGGGGGAGACACTTTTGACGAAAGAAAAGGACTATCTGCTTGAAACTTGTCTTACAGCCGGAAAAATCATGATGGAAAGCGGCGCTGAAATGTACCGTGTAGAGGATACGATGAACCGGATTGCAGATAATGCTTCCAACAAAAAAGGCATCAGCTTCGTGACACCAACAGGAATTTTTATGTCGATCGAAGGGGAGCAGAATATCCAACTAAAGCAGATTCCTACCCGCACGATCAACCTGGAGAAGGTCTCTCTCGTCAATGACCTTTCTCGAGACTTTGCCGATCGCAAACTAACGCTGGTCGAGCTGCACGACCGTTTAAAATCGCTTGATCAGGAAGTCAAGTTTTTCCCTATGTGGCTGCAAATTTTAGCCGCAGCAGCCGTCAGCGGCACGCTCATGATCATTTTTGGCGGCAGCTGGCAGGATTTTCCCGTCACTTGTGCGATTGGGGCGATCGGATTCATCATTTTTTATTATGCCGAAATCTGGCTAAAAGTGAAATTTTTGGCGGAATTCCTAGCAGCATTTGCGATTGGCACGCTGGCGTTTCTGGTGATCTATGCACACTGGGGATTGAATCTGGATAAAATTATTATCGGCAGCGTGATGCCGCTCGTTCCAGGCGTCCCGATTACGAATGCGGTGCGCGACTTGCTGGCCGGTCATTTGCTCAGCGGCATGGCACGCGGCACGGAGGCACTACTCACCTCCTGCGCAATCGGCATCGGAATCGCCGTTGTTTTTCGGTTATTTATGTAGGGAGGGTATAGACTCGTGGGAACCGTTATCATTCAACTCATTTTCAGCTACCTGGCAACAGTATCTTTCGCGATTCTATCCAACGTGCCCAAACGGTCGCTGAATGCCTGTGGTCTGACAGGAACACTCGGCTGGGTCATTTTTCAGCTCCTACTGCATCTTGGTGCTGGGACTGTGATGTCGACTTTAGCTGGCGCCTTCATGGTGGCCATTGCCAGCCACTTTTTTTCAAAATATAAAAAGATGCCCATTACGATTTTCAATGTATCAGGCATCGTCCCGCTCGTCCCCGGCAGTCTTGCTTATCAGGCAGTCCGGAATTTCGTATTGGGGGATTATAATTCAGCCATTGCCTTTTCCGTTCAGGTTGCAATGGTGGCAGGCGCAATCGCCGGTGGACTAATGCTTTCCGAGGTGTTCAACCATAGCATCCGCCGGTTTCGCGAACACAAAGAACGCTTTTAAAAAAACAGGCAAGGATTTTTGCATGTATCTCCCCTTTGAGTTTCCGGGAATGATGCAAAAAATCCTTGCCTGTTTACATTTTATTTTCTTTTTCGTGTCGTCCACAGTAGCATGCTTGCACCGCTCGCCAAGGCCAATCCTAAAAGTCCTCGTGCATCATTTTCATCACCTGTTTTAGGTAATGTCAGTGTTTCCTGAGCAGGCAACCCCTGACTCGGCATACTCCCAGCGGTCTGTACCATGCTTGAAGTATCCCCATTTGGAGAAACCGTTATGTCGTCGTTCTTCTGGTAAAGATAGATCACATTTTGATTCGTCTGGCTGAACACTCCGTCCGCATTTTCCGGCTGCTTCATCAGCGTATAACCGTCGATTTCTTGAGCAGCCGTCTGATAAGGAGTTCCTACAGCACCAGTCAACATGCTATCCGGTAAAAGTTGGTTCCCATCCTCATCTTGATACTTGACTGTAACCGTCCCAGTCAAAGCGGGTACAGCGTCTTGCTCATAGATATATGTGACCGTCTGCGGATCGGCCGTATAATTCCCCGCTGCATTCTCCGGCTCTTCCTTCAACTTATAACCATCAATTGTTTTAGCAACCGTCGTATAAGGCGTTCCGACCTCTCCCGTCAATGTGTCAGTCGGTGCCAAGGCTTGACCATTTTCATCCAAATATTGAACTGTAACCTGTCCGTTTTGAACAGATGGCGCTACTTTTTGATAGTTATAATTGACCGTGATCGGAGAAGTCGTATACTGCCCTGTTGCATTGTCTGGCGTGCCAATTAGCTCATAACCATCAATTTCTTTGGGCGTCGTTGTGTAATCGGTGCCTACCGTTCCTGTCAAAACCTCACTATCTGCAAGCGGCTCACCATTTTCATCCAAATAATTAACGGTTACTTGACCTTCTGTTGCTTCCTCGATTTGGACAGGGATTTTTACTTTTGCATAGGAATTGGTTGTTGTGGAAAAAGAGCTTTTAATGTAAATCTCCGCTTTCCCAGGTGAAGTCGCGATACCATTTTTGATATGCGGATCCTGTCCATCATCATAGTATTCAAACTCGTGACCGGCAAATAATTCTCTGCCAGATTCCAATCCCAAATCACTCTTGTCAGGGACTAATTTGCTGAAGTCCGTTCCGACACTAACTGTCAAAGTGTCGCCATTATAGACAAGCTGATCTTGCGTTTGATGACCTGCTTCAGCATGCTCCAGTAAGTTATTTCCTTCATTGTAGGAATCCATATACGAGCTTGGAACATCCGAAACAATTTGATTATCCGTCATTACCAAATAAAGATCACTCTGTCCCTCGAATAGTTCATCTGGCAATGTAACAAGTTGATTAAATCTTATATCCAAAGTTTCCAATGTATCCAGCAACTGTGAAATTTCAGGTGGGATTGAATCAATTGTCCCGCCATTGATCTCCAAGACTTTCAATTGGGGCAAATTCAAAACGACCATGGGGAACTCAGTTAGACCATTTTGATTCCAATTTAAAGTCTCTAAGTGCTGCAAACTTCCGATTGAATTTGGAATCGTGGAAATACCCGTTGCAGCCGCATAAACTTCTGTCAGATTGGGCATCAGATCAAACTTATCAGGTAAAGAATAATTGCTGGAAATATATAATTGATGCAGCTGATTTAACTTGTCCTGATTGAAATCCTGCTCTGTTAGGCTGGTTCCATGTTCTCTGTTATAGGAAGAAACAATGTCATCTACAAATGACTGATTCTCATCCATTGTGTCATATAACCATGAATCGGCAGCGTAGGCGGTTTGAGAGACGGGCAGCAAGATTGTTATTAACATGCACAGGATCACAACAAAACTAATTTTTTTCCACATATAATCCCCTCCTACAAAAATTATAATACATTGAGAACCTCCAAAAGCTCTCCATATGAAGTTTAATACCCTTAAATTATGTCGAAAAATCAAACTTAAAGAAATATTATTTCGACTTATTCATGCAAAAAAACGGCAGAAACGGAAAGACTAATCCTCTTTCCATTTCTGCCGTCATTTTCATTCTATTTCTCCAAATTATCTTCGCGCAATATTCACCGTTGTAAAAACAAATTTATCATAACGATGCCGCGATAAGGAGTACTCAAAAGCCACACCATTATTCAGATAAACCGTCTGTTCGACTTCCATCACCGGATCCGTCTCTCCGCAATCCAAATAGTCGCGATCAAGCTTAGAAGGCTTATCAGCACGGATCTGCTTGTAAGAACTAGCAATTTTAAGCCCCAACTCGTCTTGAATGTATTGATAAACAGAACCTTCCAGCACTTGCTGCGTCACACCGGGAATCACATTGACCGGCATATAGGTATGCTCTAACACGTAAGGCTCCTTGCCGACCATTCGGACACGCAGGATATCATAGACAGGCGTTTCTTTTTCGATATTCAGGCGTTCAGCAATCGTTTCATCTGGAAATACGACTTGAAAACTGATCACGCGGCTCTTGACATTTTTGCCATCCACCAGCTTTGTAAAGCCGTTTACTTCCTGATTGTGAATCTGAAGCTTATCGCGATCGAGTGCCGATTTGATGATAAAGGTTCCGTGGCCCCGTTTGCGATACAGCAATCCTTCCAGAACCAGGACCTCCAGCGCCTTTTTCATCGTCATTCGGCTGCAGTCAAACTCTTTAGACAGCGTCATTTCATCTGGAATTGGTTTGTCTAAAGGATATTCGTGATTCATGATTCGGTTGCGGATTTCCTCCGCGATAAAGCTGTATTTTGTCTGGTTTTGCGCCACGGTATTCACCTCTACTAATCAAATTCTTACCCTCATTTTAGCACACTTTTAGGCTTCCTGAAATCCGTTATTTTCAGCAAGCTCTTTGTACCAGCGGCCAGAAGCTTTCACTGTTCGTTTAAAGTTGTCATCTAGGTTGACTTCAACAAGACCATAACGGTTTTTGTAAGCATTCGCCCAGCTCCAGCAGTCCATGAATGTCCACAGGTGGTAGCCTTGGCAATTTGCCCCTTCGTCAATCGCTTTATGCAACCATTTCAAATGACTCTTGATAAAATCAATCCGGTACGTATCATGGATAACGCCGTCTTCTCCGCGATAACGGTCTTCGCCTTCAACACCCATGCCGTTTTCAGAAATAAAGAACGGAATGTTGCCGTAGTTGTCGCGAATGTTAATCGCAATATCATAGATGGCTTGTTCATAGATTTCCCAGCCGCGGTAAGGATTCATTTTCCGGTTCGGCATTTCATAGTTGTCGAAAAGATGTTCCGGCATAAATGGTGCATCTGGATGCGGCAGATATTCTTTCGCTTTGACGCGACGCGGTTGATAGTAATTCACACCCAGCAGGTCGATGATATTATTTTTGATCGTTTCTAGATCACTTGCTTCATATTCAGGCAGAAAGTCCCGTTCGCGCAGAATTTCCACCAAGTCAGCCGGGAACTCACCTTTTGTCACCGGATCAAGGAATGAACGGTTAAAGAACAAGTCTGCAATATGAGCCGCTTTCACATCAGCCGGATTTTGGCTGCGCGGATAAGATGGTGTCAGGTTGAGAATGATCCCGATTTTGCCGTCCAATTTAAGCGCATGGTAAGCCTCAACAGCCTGTGCATGAGCAAGCGTCGTACCGAAAGCAACTTGGGCAGCACGCTTGAAGTCCACCACATTTGGATAGTGCATGTCGTATAGATAGCCAGCTTCAACAGGTACGATCGGTTCGTTAAAAGTAAACCAGTATTTCACACGGTCGCCAAACAGCTTAAAGCATGTTTCAGCAAAAGTCGTATAGGCATCAATTACTTCACGCGATTCAAAACCGCCTTTTTCCTGCATCGACATTGGCATATCAAAATGATACAGGTTCATGAACGGCTCCACGCCTTGTGCAATCATTTCATCAATGACGCGATTATAGAAATCAACTGCTTTCGGATTGACTTCTCCAATGCCATCTGGAATCAGACGCGACCACTGGATCGACGTACGGAACGAATTGTGCCCCGTTTCCTTCATTAGCGCGATATCTTCTTTATATTGATAATAAAAGTTGGATGTATTCGCTGGACCTACGCCATTAAAGAAGCGTCCCGGTTCGATTTCAAACCAGTGATCCCAAATACTCGGCTTGCGACCATCGATATTCGCAGCCCCTTCAGTTTGCGGACCAGATGCCGCACTTCCCCAAAAGAAATTTTCCGGAAATTGATAATTCATTGTTTTCCCTCCAAAAATAGACTTATTGATGACTACATTATACACGAATTACACAAAAGTATAAACTAATTTAACAAAAGTCTGTATATAAAATTTTATCTTGCCTGATTGTTCAATTTCAGCTACAATCAATATATTGGTCGTATATGTCTAGAAATAGGGTCTGGACGTTTCTACCTGGCAACCGTAAATTGCCTGGCTACGAGCGCAGCGAATAAATAGGGAGATTGTCTTTTCAGGAGAAAGGACTCTGTTTGGCGCTTCCTTTTTTACGTAAGCTCACCTAATTGTGCGACTACACAATCTATAGGAGGCTTTTTTTCATGGACAAATTTTTCAAACTCAGCGAGAATCACACAACTGTTAAAACAGAAATTCTGGCCGGCCTGACAACCTTCTTGTCAATGGCTTACGTGTTGTTTGTCAATCCGACAATGCTTCACACGACTGGCATGGATCTGGAATCTGTTTTCGTCGCTACAGTATTAGCGGCAGTAGTTGGCTCCCTGCTTATGGGACTGATTGCCAACTATCCGATCGGACTGGCTCCCGGGATGGGGCTCAATGCCTTCTTTGCGTACACAGTATGCGCCCAGTGGGGAATTCCTTGGCAGACTGCACTTGCCGGTGTATTAGTTTCAGGACTTGTTTTTATTTGTTTAACACTTTCCGGCATTCGTGAAAAAGTCATCAACGCCATTCCAGCCGAACTGAAATATGCAGTGGGCGCCGGCATCGGCTTCTTCATTGCCTTTCTTGGTCTTAAAAATGCTGGCATTATTGTAGCCAATGAATCGACCATCGTCGCACTAGGGGATATCCATTCGGGTCCCGTTCTACTGGCGGTTTTCGGTATCGTGGTTACCGTTATCTATATGACACTTAATTTAAAAGGCGCGATTTTCCTTGGTATGGCCACCACAGCAATCGGCGGCATGATTTTCGGACTGATCGATGTGCCGACACAAATCGTTTCTGCGGTTCCAAGTGTTGCACCGACATTCGGTCAGGCGGTCATTCATTTGCCAGACATTTTCACTCCGCAGATGCTGATCGTCATCCTGACATTCTTCTTTATCGATTTCTTCGATACAGCCGGCACACTTGTTGCAGTGGCCAATCAGGCTGGTTTTGTGAAAGATAATAAAGTTCCTCGTGCAGGACGCTCGCTATTTGCAGACTCTTGCGCAACCGTTGTTGGGGCGATTTTTGGTACCTCGACAACGACTTCTTACGTGGAATCAACTGCCGGCGTTGCAGTAGGCGGACGGACTGGCTTGACTGCGGTTGTTGTTGCCATCTGCTTTGGCCTGTCGCTCTTTTTCTCGCCACTTCTAGGCGTGATTACAAGTGCCGTTACAACGCCAGCGCTTGTGATTGTGGGCATTCTAATGATTGGCAACGTCGCACACATCGACTGGTCGAAATTTGAAGTGGCGGTACCAGCATTCTTCGTTATTTTGATGATGGTACTGACATTCTCGATTGCAACAGGGATTGCGATCGGCTTCATTTTCTACCCGCTGACGATGTGCTTGAAAGGTCGCTATAAAGAAGTCCACCCGATTATGTACGGGATGATGGTCTTGTTTATTCTGTACTTTATGTTTGTGGTCTAGCAAAAAACGTTGAAACCGTCTCGCATGGTTTCAACGTTTTTTTTATTGTTTTGCCGCCTCATATTCCGCATAGCCACGCCCAACATCCGCCAAGCCATGACTGTCAGAACCATAAATCAGCGGGATCGCCAATTTTTTCGCCTGCTGAATAATTTCCGTCGTTGGATACGTCTCATTGCAATAGGGTTTAAAAAGGCCCGCGGTATTCAAATCAAGCTGATATCCCCTGCGTGCCACCTGCTCAAGAAAAGGCAGATAGACCTCTTGCGGCAAAGTCAAATCCTCCCTGAAATAGTCCTTAAATTTCCGGCAAAGTGTGATATGACCGATCCGTTTTGGCTTATACGGCCCCAGATCTGCATCCAGCGACTTCATCAATTCCTGATAATAGGCCACCTGCGCCCCGCCAAAGCTGCCGTAATATTGCACCAGCCCTTCGTCGTAATCCTCCGCCGAAAAATCAATCGACCGAGTGCCACCCGTTCCTTCCATAAAATGCACACTCAAAACGCCGTCATCCAGCCGCGGCCCGTACTCATTTAAAAAGTCCTGCGTGTAATCCTCAAAATCCGCCAAATAGTCCACTTCAAAGCCCAGTTTAATTTCAATGTCGCTTTTATAAGTTTCCTTTAGCCGCTCGACCATTTTAAAATAGTATGGCAAGTCCGACATCGCCATGGCCGCCGTATCGACCGCCTCCATATCCCCAGCCGTCGTCCGTTTGAAAGCCGGCGTGATCGGCATGTGCTCCGTGATCGAATATGTATCGAACCCCAGTTCAATCGCCCGTCTGACAAATTGTTCTGCTTCTTCATGCGTTCCATGCGGGCAAAATTCCGTATGGGTATGTCCGTCCCAGTTCATATTAATCGCCTCCGTTTTTTGTCTATTATAACATATTCAGTTTTTTTCATTTACAAAAACACTTTAACATGCTAATATGCTAATAAGTTAAAATATCGAAAGGAGTTTCCGCATGAATTGGAATCGAAGCTTGCCTACAGGAACAAAAGATAAATTATTTCGCGAGGCTAAAAATGCCTTTCATTTAGAACAGGCCGTTGCAGACTTCTTTGAAAAACGTGGCTATCTGCGCATTGAGACGCCGATGATCGAGTTTGAAGATGTCTTTGCTGCACTCAATCAAGCAGAAGCCAAACATTACCGCTTTTTTGATGAAAAAGGACGACTGCTCGTTCTCCGTCCCGACCTAACCTTGCCAATCAGCCGTGTAGTCAGCACAACCGGCGTGACCTTACCGCTCAAACTTTCCTACAGCGGAAAAATCTTTCGAGCGAACGAAAGCCACGGCGGCGATAAAAACGAAGAGACCCAGGCCGGCATCGAACTGATCGGCTATGATTCACAAAAAGCAGAACTGGAATGCATTTTGGCCGGCATGCAGCTGATCCAAGAACTCGCCATTCCGCACTTTCAATTGGAGCTGGGGCACGCGGCCATTTACCAAGCCATCATCCGCGAATTACGGCTCTCTGAAAACGCCGAACGGGAATTCCGCCAGCATTTACAAAATAAAAACCTATCCGGACTGAAAAATTTTGCCGAAAACTTCCCAAGTGAGCTGGCAGCCTTTATTACCCAACTGCCGCGTTTATTCGGACCAGTAGAAGAAACTCTTGCTTCAGCCAAACAATTGACGCAAAACCCGCAGATTCTGTTCGCCCTTGAGGAAATCGAAACAACCGCACGCCTTGTCCAGCAAATCGAACCGGCTGCCAATCTGACTGTCGATATTGGCCTCGTTCAGGAGCTCGACTACTATAGCGGTCTGATTTTCCGCGGATTTGCTGATTATGCAGCTGATTACTTTCTAAGCGGCGGTCGCTATGACCAATTTCCGCAATATGCAAGTAGTGAACGAATTCCGGCAGTCGGTCTCGCCTTGCACCTTGACACCATTTTGACGCTGCTTGAGAAAACACGACCAAAATCGCCACCCCAAGCGCCTAAAATCCTGATTCACTATGAACTATCCGAGTTAAAAGAAGCTCTGCGCTATGCAGCCAATAAACCGAACAGCTCGCTCAGCTTCTTTGATTCCCCGCGAGAGTCGATCGCTTTTGCCAGAAAATGGGACTTCGACCAAGTGATCGCTTTTACACCTGAAAACGTCAGCTATCTTTATGAAAAGGAGTTGGAAGCATGAAACCCTTACGAATCGCACTGACAAAAGGACGTCTGGAAAAACAAGCCGTCGAGCTGCTCACTCAAGCCGGCATCGACTGCTCCATGCTCGCCGACAAAAAAAGAAAGCTGATTTTCCAAAGTGAGCAGCAGCCCGTTTCCTTCTTTCTTGTCAAAGCAGTCGACGTTTTGACTTATGTCAAGCACGGTGCCGCCGATATTGGCATCGTTGGCCGCGACATTCTGCTCGAATCCAGCAGCAGCTATTATGAAATGCTCGACCTTGAGATTGGCAAATGCAGCTTCTGCCTCGCGTCCACACCCGATTTTGATCCCACAGACTACCGCCGCAAAACGATTGCCACCAAGTATCCAAATATCACCGCACAATATTTTCGCGAAAAGGGGCAAGACGTGGAGATCATTAAAATTGAAGGCTCCGTTGAAATTGCCCCGCTACTTGGCTTGGCAGATGCGATCGTGGATATTGTCGAAACTGGCGCCACTCTGCATGATAACGGGCTCGTCATTTACGAGGAAATGTACCCGATCTCAGCCCGCCTGATCGTGGGAAAAGCTGCTCTTAAACAGAAAAAAGTACAAATTTTCAACCTGATCGACGAATTAGAACAAGTCATAAAGGAAGGTGTCCGCAAATGAAATGGCTCAGTGGCAATCAAACCACCATCATCAACCAATTACATACGACTTATAGTGCGAAACAGAGTGAGGAAACCCTGACCTCCGTCAAAAAAATCATCGAAGCCGTCCGCACAGAAGGAGACCTGGCCGCACGTCGCTTTAGTGAACAATTCGATGGCTTTGCTCCCGAAAACTTCCGCGTCCCACAAGAAAAATTGACCGAAGCCAAAAACCTGATCGAACCGGATCTGCTGGAAGCACTCGAAAAAGCAAAAGCCAATATTCAGTCCTTCCATGAGAAGCAAAAGCGAACAGCCTTTATGGACAGCGAAAAAGCCGGTGTGATTCGTGGTCAATTGGTGCTTCCGCTTGAAACAGTCGGCGTTTATGTCCCCGGTGGAACAGCCGCCTACCCGTCTTCCGTCTTGATGAACGTCCTGCCAGCCAAAATTGCCGGCGTCAAACGGATCATCATGGTGACGCCTCCTGACAGAAACGGCCTGAGCTCTAGCCTCTTAGCAGCCGCATCCCTAAGCGGCGTGGACGAAGTGTACCAGATCGGTGGAGCGCAAGCCATTGCCGCCCTTGCTTACGGTACCGAAACGATTCCACAAGTTGACAAGATTGTCGGACCGGGAAATATTTTCGTGGCCACCGCCAAAAAAGAAGTCTTTGGTCAGGTAGCGATCGACATGATTGCCGGTCCCTCGGAAATCGCCGTCCTTGCCGATCGTGATGCTAGTCCAGCCTTCATTGCCGCCGACCTGCTATCCCAAGCCGAGCACGACACGATGGCCCGCACCTATCTGGTCACCGATTCCGTCGAACTGGCCCGCCAAGTCGAGCAGGAAATCGATCGACAGCTGCCCGCCCTGCCACGTCAGGAAATCGCGGCCAAAAGCCTTGCCGATTTTGGTCACCTCATTGTGACAGACTCGCAGGAAGCCATTTTTGAAGTAGCCAATGCCATTGCACCGGAACATTTAGAAATCCAAATGACCGACCCGATGAGCCACCTCGCCAAGATTCGCCACGCCGGTTCGATTTTTCTCGGCCCGTACGCATCCGAACCGCTCGGCGACTACATGGCCGGTCCCAATCACGTTTTGCCGACTAGTGGAACCGCACGTTTCTTTTCTCCGCTAGGTGTCGATGATTTTGTCAAACGCAGCTCTTTTCTTTCCTATACCAAGGAAGCACTTGCTGCGGAAAAAGATTTTATCACCCGAATCGCCGAAGCTGAAGGGCTGCACGCACATGCCGAAGCCATTCGCATTCGTTTCAAGGAGGAGGAAAAATGATGAGACAAGCAGAACTAACGCGAAATACCGCAGAGACCCATATTGCACTCGCCTTATCACTGGACGAGCAAAAAGAACCACAAATCGAGACAGGTGTCGGATTTCTCGATCACATGCTGACACTTTTCGCCAAACACAGCCGCATCTATTTAAACGTTCAGGCAAAAGGTGACACCTATGTTGACAGCCATCACACAACCGAAGATATCGGCATCGTGCTCGGCCTTTGCTTGAAAGAAGCACTCGGCGATAAAGCCGGCATTGAGCGTTACGGTTCCGCCTATGTGCCAATGGACGAGTCACTCGGCTTTGCAGCGCTTGATCTTAGCGGTCGTGCCTATCTGGTATTCGATGCCGATTTCACAAGCCCCAAGCTGGGCGACTTTGATACCGAACTTGTCGAAGAATTTTTCCAAGCCGTCGCTTTCAATGCCCAAATGAACCTTCATCTCAAAGTCCTTTACGGTAAAAATACGCACCACAAAATCGAAGCACTTTTTAAAGCATTTGGTCGGGCACTGCGGCAAGCCATCTCCATCAACCCGGAAATCCAAGGCATCAACTCAACGAAAGGAGTGCTGTGAATGATCGCCATAATTGACTATGACACCGGCAATACCCGCAGCATTCAAAAAGCACTCACCTACATCGGACTTCCCAGCCAAATCACCGCCGATCCACTCAAAATTCAAGCAGCAGACGGCCTGATTCTCCCCGGCGTCGGCGCATTCAAACAGGCCATGCAGGAACTAAAGAATCGCGCACTCGTCGACCTTTTAAAGCAAGAAGCCGCCTCCGGAAAACCGATTCTCGGCGTCTGCCTCGGCATGCAGCTCCTGCTTAATCAAAGTGAAGAGCACGGCCTGACAAGCGGACTCGGTCTGATTCCCGGAAACGTCAAAAGAATCCCGCCACTACACGGGCAAAAAATCCCACATATGGGGTGGAATCAGCTGCACATTCACCAAGAAACACCACTCACATCCGGATTGGAAGGAAAAGACGTCTACTTTGTTCATTCCTACTTTGCCGATACAGCAGCAGAATATACAGTAGCAAGCACCACTTATGGCATCCAAATTCCTGCCATTATTCGCCGCGGCAATGTTTACGGTGCCCAGTTCCACCCTGAAAAAAGCGGCACAATCGGCCTGCAAATTCTAGCCGGCTTCAAGGAGGTCATCACATGCAAATCTACCCAGCAATCGATTTAAAAAACGGGCGCTGCGTCCGACTCTACCAAGGCGATTTTGCCCAGCAGACCGTCGTAAATGAAGACCCCGTCGCACAAGCACGTGCCTTCAAGCAAGAAGGTGCCACCTTTTTGCATATCGTAGACCTGGACGGTGCCGTATCTGGAACCCCCGTCAATCTGCCACTGATCGAGCAGATGATCGAAGCAACCGGCCTTCCCGTCCAAGTCGGCGGCGGCATTCGTTCACATGCACAAATTGACGCCTATCTGTCAGCCGGTACCCGCCGCGTGATTATCGGCTCCAAAGCCGTCGCAGATCCCGCTTTCGTGCAGGAAGCCGTGCGCCGCTATCCGCAACAGATCGCAGTTGGCATCGACGCAAAAAACGGCCGCGTCGCCACACACGGCTGGCTGGAAGTAAGCGAAATCTCCTATCTTGATTTTGCCGAACAAATGGAACAGCTCGGCACTCGAACCATCATTTTCACCGACATTAGCCGTGATGGCACACTCGCCGGCCCGAATCTCGAAGCCCTCGCCGCACTCAAAAAACGCGTCCAAGCAGAAATTATCGCATCCGGCGGCGTCAGTAACCAAGACGACCTTGTGAAAATTAGTCGACTCGGCATTGAAGGAACGATCGCCGGCAAAGCCTTGTATAGCGGAAATCTCACGATGTCACAAGCACTGGAGGTACAAAATGGGCCTTACTAAGCGGATCATTCCTTGCCTTGATGTCACTGCCGGCCGTGTCGTCAAAGGCATCAATTTTCTTTCATTACAAGATGTCGGCGACCCGGTTGCCATCGCCAAGGCTTACAATACAGCCGGTGCTGATGAACTCGTCTTTCTCGATATCACCGCCACACACGAAAAGCGCAAAACCATGATTGATGTCGTCGAGCGGACAGCCGCCGAAGTCTTCATTCCCTTAACCGTCGGCGGTGGCATCACAACAACCGAAGAAATGAAAGCCATGCTGCAAGCCGGTGCAGATAAAATTTCACTCAATTCAGCCGCCATCAAGAACCCCGATCTCATCCGCCAAGGAGCAGAAAAATTCGGCGAACAATGCATCGTTGTCGCCATTGATGCCAAGCGCCACGGCGAAAGCTGGCACGTCTACAGTCGAGGCGGTCGTGATGACACAGGACTTGATGCCATCCAGTGGGCCAAACAAGTCGTCTCACTCGGTGCCGGAGAAATCCTTCTGACAAGCATGGATGGCGACGGAACCAAAGACGGTTACGATATCCCGCTCACAAAAGCCATCAGTGAAGCCGTCAGCGTCCCCGTCATCGCATCTGGCGGCTGCGGCAATGCCCACCACATGGTCGACGTTTTCCAAAAAACCAGTGTCGAAGCCGCTCTGGCCGCCAGTATTTTCCACTACGGTGAACTGAGCATCACAGAAGTCAAGCAGGCCTTGACGGTAGCTGGATTGGAGGTGCGCACGCCATGATCGATTTTACCAAAGGACTCGTCCCCGCCATCATCATTGACGACCGGAACGATCAAGTCCTCATGCTCGCCTATATGAATGAAGAAAGCTACCAAAAAACGCTCGACACAAATGAGACCTGGTTCTATTCCCGAAGTCGCAAGGACCTCTGGCACAAAGGTGCGACAAGTGGTCACATTCAAAAAGTCAAACAAATTTTGACAGACTGCGATCAAGACACACTCCTCATTCGCGTTGATCAGATTGGAGCCGCCTGTCACACCGGCAGTCGCAGCTGTTTTTTTAATTTAATAAAGGAAGTGGATCAGCATGCTTGAAAATTTATATCAAGAAATCAAACAACGAAAAGACACCCCGAAAGAAGGCTCCTATACCAACTATCTATTTGATAAAGGACTCGACAAGATGCTCAAAAAAATTGGCGAAGAAGCCACCGAAGTCGTGATTGCAGCTAAAAATGACCCTGACGAATTAATCGCTGAAACTGCCGACCTCACCTATCACCTGCTCGTCCTGCTGGTTGAAAAAGGCATTACATTGGAAGAAATCACACGCGAACTCCAAAAACGCGAAGGACAATTGAGTAGAACTGTCGATCGTAAAGAAATAACTGATTTTTAGCATATAGTGTGACAAAAATGTCACTTTGAAAACCGAAAATGTAAGCAAGACAACAGGAAAAAATGGAGTACTTCTTCTATAATAAAGTTAATCGGAGAAAGTTACTTTACCCAAAGAGCTAACTTGTGTAAATTCTGCAGACAAACGGACACTCACCGTCCAAAATAAACTCGTTAAGTTTCCCAATAATCCCTTAATTTGTCTCAGAATGCACAACTCCTGAAACTCTCTTTCACAACGCGTCCCCCCGCGTTGTGTTTTTTTGGGTCCACGCAACACAAAAAAGCTTAGCAGCACATTCGCCGCTAAGCTTCCTCTATTTATTCATAACGCAAGGCTTCAATTGGATTCAGTTTTGATGCTTTGATCGCCGGAACAAGTCCAAAAACAACCCCAATCAAAAGTGAAAACGCCAGTCCGCCCAGAATCGCCGGGATCGAAATAATAAACGGATAGGCCATCATATTCGTCAGACCCGCTGCAATCCCCAGTCCAGCGCCAATCCCAATACAACCCCCTAGAAGCGTCAACACCATCGCCTCTGTTAAAAACTGCATTAAAATCGTGCCGCGTCTGGCACCGAGCGCCTTTTTGATTCCGATCTCACGTGTCCGCTCTGTGACCGATACCAGCATAATATTCATCACGCCGATCCCGCCCACTAGCAGTGAAATACTCGCAATCCCGCCCAAAAGGAAAAACTGCGCCTGATTGAATTCCTCAATTTGACCATCCATATCGCCCATATTATAAACCCCATACATATAATCCGATTCGGGTAGCGATGCATTCAAAATTGCACTCGCCTCTTCCGCCACACGCTGCAAATCATCCGTCTTCTCACTTTGAACCGAAATGGTCGGCTGCGGATTGACATTCCCTTGAATCTGCGGCCAATTCCCCGAAGGAACAAAGGCCATGGCATAATCCTCACCGCCATAAGTATTCGTAAACGCTTTGGAAAGTTTGACTACACCGACCACCTGAAAAGGCGTCCCATTGAATTCCACCATTTTCATCAAACCATCCCCCTCTGGAAACAGCGACTGGTAGGCAAAATCATTCAAAACGACTCGCTGACTGCTGTTTTGATAATCCTGCGGCGACAAATTCCGTCCTTCTATCACCTTGGTTGGATAAATATCAAAATAGCCCGGCGTAACCGCTCGAATATCCATATCAACACCCTGATTGTGCCGGTACATCCTTCCCCAAGCATTATAGGAAACCAGCACATTTTTCATGCCGTCAATGCCCTTAAGTTCATCAATTTGTGCATCACTGATTTCTTCCATATAGGCCGGCATCTTTTCATTCCCCGTCACACCAGACCCATCCGGCGAATTCAGTTCCGCTTTTGTCGCAAAACTTAGCTCTAGCGTATTATTGGAGCCGCCGACAATTTCTTTTTTCAATGCTTCACTGCTGCCCTCAATCAGACTGACAATCGCAATGATCGCAGCTAACCCGATGATCACACCAAGCATCGTCAAAATTGACCGCAGTTTATGCGCCCAGATCGATTGCAGCGATAGTTTGATATTTTCAAGCACGAGCGACCCCTCCCTCATCTGAAGTGATCCTGCCATCGCGAATAAATATCTTCCGCCGCGTACAATCTGCAATCTCCGTTTCATGCGTAATCACAATGATCGTAACGCCATCTTGATTCAGCTTCGTAAAAAGTTCCATGACCTGCGCACCCGTCTTGGTATCCAACGCGCCAGTCGGTTCATCCGCCAAAATAAAGTCCGGCTTCGTCACGAGCGCCCGCGCAATAGCCACACGCTGCTTCTGACCACCCGATAAAGCGGCCGGCTTAAACGTCATCCGATCCCCAAGCCCCACCTTGTCGAGCGCCTCTTCGGCCAGTCTTTTCCGCTCTTTCTTAGGAACCTTCGCATAAATAAGCGGCAGCTCAACATTCTGACGAGCAGTAAGACGCGGCATCAGATGAAACGTCTGGAAAACAAAACCGATCGAGTGGTTTCTAAGCTGAGCCAGCTCCTTCTCCTTCATTTGTTTGACTTCTTTCCCATAAAGAAAATAGTCCCCCGCTGTCGGCTTATCCAAACAGCCAATAATATTCATCAATGTCGACTTGCCCGAGCCAGATGGCCCCATAATCGAGACATACTCGCCATTTTCAATATGCAGATTGATATCCTTTAAAATAGGAATCGTCTCTTTGCCCTGATAGTAAGATTTAGAAAGATTATTCAGTCGAAGCATCCGTTTGGACCTCCATTCCCGCCTTCACCGAGTTATCCGGATACAGAATGTAATCATCCATTTTAACGCCCGATTTGACCTCTGTCGTCATCGTCTCTTGATTTGGCTCGCCCGTCTCAACCGCCGTCTTTTTCGCCTTGCCATCCTTCACCAGCCAGACATAGCTCTTGCCGTCTTTTTCAAAAATAAAATCTGATGGCAGTGCGATCGTATCGGCATTTGCGGCCGCATCACCCATCACCTCTGTAGAAATAAAGACGTGGCGACCAATATTCATTCCCTCACCAGCCGAAACTTCAATGGTAAATGGATATTTTGTCAGAACAGGGTTTTCCTCCGAAGAAGAACTCGACTCCTCACTTGAAGAACCATCACTCTCCGGCAAATCCCCAATAGCCGTGATTTTTCCAGGCCACGTGACCGACTCATCATTGCGATCGATAATCGTCACTTGCTGATCTTTTGAAAGCTCATCCCGCCGAAATTCATCGACTGCGCCCTTCACATAATAAGCCGAATCGTCGACCACTTCAATAAAAGTCGATGCATTGCTATTACTACTATCAGCAGAAACAGCCCCATTCATCTGCCCATCATCCACCTTACGCACAACACCAGAGGCATCCGCATAAACAATACTATTGCTGAATTTAGTCTGTACGGTCGACAAGGCAGCCTGTGCTTTTTCAACGCTCAGCTGATTTTGCTTCACTTCAAGTTGCGCCTGGTTCCGCTCCTCCGTCAAGGTCGCCTTTTCCTCATCGTCCGCCTCTTTCAACTGCTTATTCAAACGATCGACTTTCGCCTGACTTTCTGAGGCCGCGGCTTGCTGCATCTCCAGTTCCAGCTGGGCTTCTCTGATTTCTAAATCTCCATCCGGATTGGAATAATGAAACAGCTTTTGCCCCTTTTCAACAGAATCGCCCACTTTGACATACACTTCGTCGACTTTTCCTTTATCTGTATTAATCGTATACTTATTAACCGCTTTCGGTTCAATCACACCTGTCAAATAATTGGCGGTTGATCCCTGACTACTACTCACAACATCTTTGACAGCCATAGCGTAGACTTCTGTATCTCCCTGAACAGCCCCATCACTGCTTCCCCCACGAAAAAATGTCCACAACGCTAGCCCAATTGCAATAACAACTAACCCGACTATGATCGCAATAATGATGTCCTTCTTTTTATTTCTATGCTGCATTTCTTCCATGCTTTCATCTCCTTTTTTAACTTTATAAATCAAGCGTACTGGATTCAAAATAGAAAGTCAATATAATATTACAAAGAAATCTCTTTCATTACTTAAAAATTACAATTTTACATATACAAATCAGCCACGTAGACAAAAGCCCTATTTTCAACGACTTTCATAGACTTCAAATATTACAAAAATAGTAAATTTCTATAAAAAATTACGATTAACAAATTTTCCGTCGCCATTTCCAAAGCTAAATAGCTCTATTTTTTCTGTTTTCT
>NZ_FXUT01000033.1 GCF_900183385.1 Listeria costaricensis | reverse complement strand
CGAGTCCTGCCTGTGGAGCCTTTCTTGGAGAGCTGTCCGAGAGGCCGAAGGAGCACGGTTGGAAACCGTGTAGGCGGGCAACCCCGTCTCAAGGGTTCGAATCCCTTGCTCTCCGTTTTTTAAAACATAATGGCCCGTTGGTCAAGCGGTTAAGACACCGCCCTTTCACGGCGGTAACACGGGTTCGAATCCCGTACGGGTCACTTTTTCTACTATTTTGGCAGACAAATGAATGATTTTGCGTTAGAATAGTAAACATGGAGGTTTAGCTCAGCTGGGAGAGCATCTGCCTTACAAGCAGAGGGTCAGCGGTTCGATCCCGTTAACCTCCACCATAATATTGTCGCGGGGTGGAGCAGTCTGGTAGCTCGTCGGGCTCATAACCCGAAGGTCGCAGGTTCAAATCCTGTCCCCGCAATTTTAAAAGAAGGTTCCGTGGTGTAGGGGTTAACATGCCTGCCTGTCACGCAGGAGATCGCGGGTTCAAATCCCGTCGGAACCGCCATATTGGCTTGGTAGCTCAGTTGGTAGAGCACTTGATTGAAGCTCAAGGTGTCGGCAGTTCGATTCTGTCCCAAGCCACTCTTTTCGGAGGGATAGCGAAGTGGCTAAACGCGGCGGACTGTAAATCCGCTCCTTAGGGTTCAGTGGTTCGAATCCACTTCCCTCCACCATTTAGGGGCATAGTTTAACGGTAGAACAGAGGTCTCCAAAACCTCCAGTGTGGGTTCGATTCCTACTGCCCCTGCCATGAAAATTTCATATAACGGCGGGTGTGGCGAAGTGGTTAACGCATCGGATTGTGGTTCCGACATTCGTGGGTTCGATTCCCATCATCCGCCCCTTTTAAAATATTAACGGTGGGCCATAGCCAAGCGGTAAGGCAACGGACTTTGACTCCGTCATGCGTTGGTTCGAATCCAGCTGGCCCAGTTATTATGCGGAAGTAGTTCAGTGGTAGAACATCACCTTGCCAAGGTGGGGGTCGCGGGTTCGAACCCCGTCTTCCGCTTTTCTAAAAGGCAAAGCAACACGGCGCCATAGCCAAGTGGTAAGGCAGAGGTCTGCAAAACCTTCATCACCGGTTCAAATCCGGTTGGCGCCTCCATTGCTTTTTAGAAAAATAAACGATATAATAATATCGTGATTTATGCCGGCGTGGCGGAATTGGCAGACGCGCTGGACTCAAAATCCAGTGATCTCACGATCGTGCCGGTTCGACCCCGGCCGCCGGTATCAAGTAACACCAGTACTTTAACAAGTGCTGGTGTTTTTTTTGGAAAAATGCAGGGGACCAAAAGTGACCACTTTTTAAAATAAGCGATCTAATTTGTTTATCTGGGAATAAGTGCC
Organism: Listeria costaricensis; assembly: GCF_900183385.1. GTDB lineage: Bacteria > Bacillota > Bacilli > Lactobacillales > Listeriaceae > Listeria > Listeria costaricensis. The sequence goes on along the minus strand of NZ_FXUT01000033.1, from coordinate 10,272 downwards.
CGTAAATATCTATAGTAGTTGTAATGCTGGCGTGCCCTAGGTGTTCTTTGATAGTAGATACTCTTCTCCTTCATCGATTAGTAAAACAATGTGTATAAGATAAGTATTGATATCAACATGATTTAATTTATTCTTAGCCTTGTGCATGTTTCAATCGTATTAAAATGAGTGCATGAAAGGGTTTATATGTTTCAGAGGCTTTGTTTTAGGTATGATGTATGACAAATATAAGTTGATTTTGAAAAATAATTCTTCTATCTATCGAAATTATGTTCATTATGCTGTAAACTTATAGTGACTACTTTGAGGCTTATTGGAAGGTGTTTTTATGGAAAAAGTTATGCCTGCTAATTATTTGACAGTGGAGAATTTTGAGCGTTATCGGCGAATTATGCGTTGCTTTTACAAACGTCATAGGCAAATGCAAGGATCCTTATATCGGCCAGAAGTGATTGAAGTGATGCGAACGGAATATAGTGAGACTTATGGGGAGCTCGAAGTTGATCAGGATTTGGAAAAAAGGATAGGGAATGTGTTCTAGGCTATTTTAACACGGGCATGCGTGTATGAAGAAGGGCGTAGAAGTGACTCCATGTTCTGACGGAGGGAATTTGAAAATACTCCTTTTTATTGCATGATTAGATAATATTTTTTAAAACTTTCTAAAATAGGTATAATGGTTCATTTTATTAAGCTTTAATGTATAATAAAAATATAGTTGGAAATAAAAATCTGTTTTTAAAACTTTTATATGATTTTACATAAGCGGGGAGACTTAAACATGAATGAAAAACTTAGAAATGTGATAGAAAGTTGGCTATTAATTGAATATTTAAGTTCAGGGAATTTGCCAGAGGTATCACAACAGAAACCAGTATTTAAAGGCGCTCAAGTATCAATAGAAGACTTTTCAAAGATAAAAAAAGAAAATAAGAGTTACATATATTTTGGGATATTTCGTTCTTATCAAGTCAATAAGTTACTCAGAAGTTATTTTCATGATGATTCGGAAGTTTATAATGAAGATACATCATTAAGGTATTCATTATCGATACAATTGGATGAAAATGGTTCTTACATTGAAAAAAGTGTTTTTATACCTCAACTGCAATTTTTATTAAAGTCATTGCTCAAAACAGATTTTACTGAAATAACTTTAAAGAAAGTTGAGACTGCGAATCAAGAATTTTTGGACACTATTGAGCCTGAATTAGTACAAATTTTTGCTAAAGGAGTAACTTACCAAGCTTTAGCAAAGGTTCAGAATCTAGTGTGTGAACAGTTTCAAACTGCTGATATAATGGATGATGAAATTTTTACATTACTTAATTGTTCAAAATCGAACGAACCAGTAGAATTAAATAGTCTTATTGTAGCTGATTTAGAACAGATATATTTAACTAAGCAGCCTTCAAAGACTTTAGATCTTTATTTAAGCGGAACAAAAGAATTTCGTACAATAGACGAAAACGAAGAGTTGATTAATAAAATTTTGAGTTTGACTAATTTGCCTGATAGTAGATGGCCTTCTAATAATAGTTTTAAGCTTTCAATGATGCAGCAAGTAGCGGTCAATGCAATCTGTAACGAGGAAAGTCCGATTTTTTCTGTAAATGGGCCGCCTGGAACAGGTAAAACGACACTGCTCAAAGATATATTTGCTAATCTAATCACAAAAAGAGCAGAAAAAATGATGGAATTTTCTTCCCCAGTCGAAGCTTTTAAAAACCTTGGGAAATTTAAACTTAATGGTTTTGATTATTATCGTTATAAAATAGATGATCGTATAAAAGGATATGGAATAGTTGTTGCATCATCAAATAATGGTGCGGTAGAAAACATTTCTAAAGACCTTCCAAAAAAAGAAGAAATCATACATACTACGGACAAATTCAAGGATACCGATACAGGTTTTTCCGAGATGATTAAAGAGGTAAATTATTTTTCAGAGTATGCAGACTCACTTTTTTGCTCAACAGAAGAAAAGCAAGCTCTTTTTAGTGAACATTGGGGTATGTTTTCGGTTCCAATGGGTAATCAAAAAAATATCAATAAAGTTTTTGAAGTACTATTATATAATCAAAAAGGTAAGAGCTTGTACGACAACATGAAAGAAAGAACATTTAAAATAGAAGACTGGGAAAAGGCATGTAAAGATTTTCAAAAAAATATTGTAGAAATTAATCAAGAAAAGAAAAAAATTATGTCCCATTATCGGCTGAGTGCCAAACTAAGAACTGAAATTAAAGAAAGAGATCGTTTACAAAATAGGTTGGGAGAAGTAAAGAAAAAAGCAACTGACCTCGAAAATTCAGCAGAGTTGAAGAAAATAATTAGTGATATTGCCCATGTTAAGCAGGTTATTGAGTTGTTGCCACCGCTTCCTTGGTACAAAATAGTGATAAATAAATTATTTGGTAAAGCTAATTTAGAGCTTGTTAAATTGCAGCAACAGTTAATAGATTTAATAAAAAAAGAAAAAAAGCATCAAGATGAATTGATTGAAATGGTTATTGTTAAAGAAAAAATTCAACAAGAATTAAATGATCAAGAGCAAAAGATTACACGAATGAAAATGCAATTACAACATTTGAATTTTCATTTTCAAGATGATGAATATGCAATTTTCGATCAAGAAATGTGGTTAGAAAGTAATTACGCGAAAAGACAATTAACAATTCCATGGGTAACTAGGCGTTTGAATTATTTGCGAGGAAAAACCTTCATTCTTGCCTTAAATATTCACATCATATTTTGCTGTATGAATTCTGGTAAATTCTATTCTGCTTTTAATGTGATTTCGAAAAAGAATCAGTTGGATTTAGATAGCGCAGATAATCGAGCTATTTTGGCAGATTCATGGAGCATTTTTCATTTATTGATTCCGGTTGTAAGTACAACTTTTGCAAGTTTTGCACGAATGTATAAAGGGATGGATGCAAGCACTATTGATAATCTTTTTATTGATGAAGCTGGTCAGGCAACTCCTCAGTCAGCTGTTGGGGCAATGTGGCGAGCAAAACGCGCTATCGTAGTGGGAGATCCAGCACAAATTGAACCTGTTGTTACAATGGGTGAAAATGTGTTTAAAAGCTTACGAGAAGCTTATGGAATTGAGGAAAAATACTTAAGTTCAACAGCATCTGTTCAAAATTTAGCTGATGAGGCAAATGCCTACGGTGTAATAAAGAATGATGGTGTACGAATTGGCGTTCCATTATGGGTGCATCGGCGTTGTTTGAACCCAATGTTTTTTGTTTCAAATGAAATTTCCTATGATGGGAAAATGGTTCAAGGTGCGCCTTCTGAAAATGCTAATAAAGGTATTATGAAATGGTTAGATGTTAAAGGGAAAGCAAAAAATAGGCAATTTGTTGAGGAACAAGCTACAGTTCTTCTGGAAAACCTAATAAAAATAAAAAGTTTAGACAGTGTTTATGTTATTTCTCCATTTAAAGCAGTTGTTGAACAGACGAAAAAATATGTGAAACAACATGCCGGTGAGTTTGTGGGGCTTGATAAAGAAGCTGTTACACAATGGACTAAATCGTCTATAGGAACTGTTCATACTTTTCAAGGCAAGGAGGCAGCAATTGTCTATTTTGTCTGTGGAACGGATAATGATAGCGATGGTGCTGCAAATTGGTCTTGTCAGACTGCAAATCTTTTAAACGTTGCTATTACAAGAGCGAAGAAAGAGTTTTATATAATTGGAGATTATTCTAGGTTTAAGAATAAACAGTTTTATCAAACTATCGCAAAATATGTGCAGGAAGTTGAGAGGTGGAACGCAACAAAATAAGTGGAGGATGAGTAAATGAGACGAAAAAAAAGGAAAAATAAATTATCTCTTAAAAGAAGGATTTAGTGATAACTTTTTAAAGGAAAATCATGGATTAAAGGAATATAAAGAAAATATTTTTACAGCATATACACCTGAAAGATCACCAAAGTGGATAAAAGGTTTTTTTGTAAATGAAGAATTAAATTTGACAACTAAAAGTGTAGCAGCTGTGTTTAAAAAAACAATTACAATTAATAATGAAGAAAAGCATTTTATTTTTTGCTTTGGTACTGGGTTTCACAAATTGAATCCAGATGCATTTGAAAAAAGATTTGGGTTGAAGGTTGCTCTTTCTATTAGCTAAAGTAAGCAAAATAAACTCATTCGCGGTAGATACTCAACAAGATATTTTACAGGGAATCACCATTTCACTAAATCAGGAAGTATTTGAGAAAGAGAAATTTGGAAAAACAATTGATGGTAGAGATGCCTTGACTATTACTGTGATTAATGATATTACAAATATTGATGAGCTTTTAGAACTTTTATATAAATACTATATTGAGCAAAAGTATAAAAGTAATGGGTACGAGTGGATTGATTATATTGAACAAGTAAGGGATCCAGGTAAGATGGAGGAATTAGATAGTATTTTATTAGAGCAAATGAAAAGTTCGTCTATTGACTTAAATTTAGCACCTCCAGAACTTATAGATTGGGATGATTTTGAAGGATTTTCTTCAGAGATTGATGATAACTTTGATGAAATTGTGTTGGATAAATTTCTTCCCCTAGGAAAACTAGAAGAGAGTGACACGATTCAAATTATTAAGGATATTGTTGTAGATTTAATTGGTAGTGAAGAACAAACGATTAAAAAATCATGGAAACTGTATAACTGTATTAATAGTGAAGTGAAGGAGGGACAACAAAAGTATATTTTAACCAATGGAAATTGGTATAAGGTAGAGGATAGCTATTTACAAATGTTGGAGAAATGGTGGAAGGATTTAAATATCCAAAAATCTTCTTTACCTAAATACGAAAAGATTCATGGAAAACATAATGAGGGAAGATATAATGAAAAACAACAGGAAAATTATGAAATTCTAGATAAAAAATTAGTACGTTTACCACAACAAGATGCAATAGAAGTATGTGATTTATATAAAGATGGGCGATTTATACATATCAAAATATATAAATCGTCCTCTGACATATCACATCTAATGGCTCAAGCGTTAGTATCAAGCGATTTATTTATAGGTAATGAAGATTTTAGAGAAAAATTTAATGAAAAGCTGAGCAATAAATTAGATGAGGCTGAAATAAAACGACCAACAAGAGAAAAATATGAAATTATTTTAGGAATAATCACTAATAAAGATAATTTTGATCTGCCATTTTTTACTAAGGTGAATTTAAGAACAAATATGAAGCATATAGAAATGACAGGCCTAAAATGTTATATTGAGAAAATTGAAGGAAGTTATTAGAGCTAGTTTGAAGGAGAGTATATGATTAAAAAAGAATTTAGTAATGAAAACGTGTTAGTTTATTGCAGCAGAGATTAGTATGATACTAATTTTTAAGCGCAAAAAGAGAAAGGAAAACTAGATATGAATGAAAATCAATTTGAGATAGAATTAATTAAACACATTGAAAATATTGCTGGAACAAAACAATGGAAGTATGAAAAAAATATAAAAACAACAGAAGCGTTATGGAATAATTTTAAAAGCATTTTAGAACAGCTTAATCAAAATGTGTTAGCAGAACCGCTTAGTCTAGCTGAGTTTGCACAAGTTAAAAAGATCATCTGTGATATTCAAACGCCATATGAAGCTGGGCAATTCTTATATGGAATGAATGGTGTTTCTCAAATTGAAATAGATTTGGATGATGGACAGCATGTATTCCTAACAGTTTTTAATCAAAAACAAGTTGGCGCAGGGAATACAGTTTATCAAGTTGTCAATCAAATTGAGCGCCCAGCTGTTGTTACAGGAAAACGAAACCGTCGATTTGATACAACGCTTTTAATTAATGGATTGCCAATTATTCATATCGAAGAAAAATGTAATACACATGATGTGAATGAAGCATTGAATCAAATGCACCAATACATAGATGAAAATCAATTTCGTGATATCTTTTCAACACTACAAATTTTAGTGGCAATGACACCTAATAATGTCAAATATATGGCAAACACGACGAGTGATAAGTTCAATAAAGATTTTGCATTTAACTGGCAACGTAAAGAAGATAATATGATTGTGCGTAAATGGAGAGAGTTTGCTGATTCTATGTTAAGTATCCCAATGGCACATCAAATGGCTACTAATTATATGATTTTGGATGGTACAAAAAACAAACAAACGTTAAAAGTTATGCGTCCTTATCAGGTATATGCTACGCAAAATGTGCTTGAAAATCTAAAACAAGTCGATTTTCAACTAGGAACTAATAAAGTTGGTTATATTTGGCATACAACAGGTTCTGGTAAGACGATTACGAGTTTTAAAACAGCCTGGTTAGCAAGCAGAATGCCTAAAATAGATAAAGTTGTTTTTGTTGTAGACAGAATTGCTCTGACAAAGCAAACTAGTGAAAATTATCGTGCTTACGATCCAGATGGTGACATAGAAGATTTAACAAAAACAGGGAATGTTCAAGGAACTAATAATACAAATGATCTAAGGCGGAAGTTAAAAGGTAAAGATAATAATATTATCGTCACATCTGTTCAAAAATTAGGAACGTTGGTAAAACAAAAGAATTTTAAAGCACCAAATAAAAATATTGTGTTTATTGTAGATGAAGCACATCGCTCAACAGGTGGGGACTCCTTTGCGATTATTCAAAAAGCATTTAAGAGGTCAGCTTGGATTGGATACACAGGCACACCAATGTTTGATGAAACGACATCAGGTTTACGCACAGAAGATATTTTTGGGAAACTTTTGCATGCTTATACGATTCGTGAAGCAATTGCTGATCGGAATGTACTTGGATTTAAAGTTGATTTTGAAACGACCATTGATGAAGAGCAAATGAAGTCTGCGTATTTACCACAATTCTACCGTGCTCGCTATCCAAAGTGGACAGAAGAAGATGTACAGGAAAAAATTAAGCATTTAACACCAGAAGATATGGACGATACGATTGAGCCTAGCTTCTATGATGAAAATTATGAACATGTTAAACTTGTGGTTCAAGATGTCTTTAAAAATTGGCGAAATCGCTCTAATGAAGGAAAATATAATGCATTATTCACCACACATGTTGGTGGTGGAAAGGCCAGCACTCCAATGGCTACAATGTATTTCAATGAATTTAAACGTGTAAATGAGAAGAATCGAAAACGTGGCGAGCAAACATTGAAAGTTGCAGTTACTTTTAGCCAAAATTCTTCAAATAATGACAGCCAACTTTCAACAAACCAAGGATTATTTGAAGCAATTCAATCTTACAACAAAGAGTTTAATACAAACTTTGGAATGGATGATGTCTCTGGATATACACAAGATGTTGCCAGTCGTTTGAATCGAACCGCAATGGATAAAAATTATTTAGACTTAGTAATAGTTGTTGACCAGCTTTTGACAGGCTTTGATGCACCAGAGCTTAATACGCTTTATGTTGACCGGACGCTAAAAGGAGCGGGATTGATTCAGGCGTATTCTAGAACGAATCGTATTGCTGATTTACAGGATAAACCTTGGGGGCGAGTTGTCAACTATCGCTGGCCTGCTCAAAATGAAAAACTGATGAATAAAGCGCTAGCTATTTATGCAAATAAAGATTCTGCTAACTTGTCAGTGAATGAGCAACGCGAGAGGAATGAGAAAGACGGAATCATTGCGAAATCCTTTGAAGATGTATTCAATGAAGTGAAGAAAGTCGTGGTTGAGCTAGGTGATTTAACAAAAGGATTCCAGCAATTGCCACCTAGTGAAAGGAAAAAGGAAAAAATGTTAGAACTGCTTCGAGAGTATAGTAAAGGTGTCTCGAAGCTAAAACAATATGATCCAGAAGAAGTTAATGGTTCTAATGAGGGATTTAATTATGATGATCCAGATAAATTAATCGAAAACCTTGGCATGACAAGTGAAGAAGAAAGAATGCTTACAACTGTGCTCACAAATGAGTTAAAAGAATGTATTGCAAAAGAGAAAAATGTATTAACTTATCATATTGATCTAAAAATGATGCATATTAAAGATGTAAAAATTGATTATGATTATTTAACTGCACTAGTAGAGCAATTGTTGAATCAAGTACACGATAAAGAAATTGAAGCTGCTAAAAAAACTAAGGAGAGAATTGATCAATTTGCGGATGGCTTGGATGACAGAAACTATGCTGGAAAGATTAAGAATGCAGCTATAGTTATTTTGAATGGCCATTATACTGTAGATCAGTATCCAGCTGAATTAGATGGGAGTGAAAAAGTAATTTTAGCTGCAAATAATGTAAGTTTAGATCGACGTTTTCAGGATTTTAGAATTAAATGGGGAATAATTGACATAATCACAAGTGCAGAGATGCGAAACCTGTTTAGTAGGCATCGCTATGATCAGCAGGATTTGGATGATACTGGGCAGCTTAGTAAAATTGTAACTCAGGCAAGTAAGGATTATAAAACGCTCGCATATGATGAAGCCGTTCAATCTTTATCCAAAATTAAATATAGGAATGAGTTGCGAGAAGCTATCTATAAGTTAGCGGATGAATTAGTAGAAAATCAATGACTGGAAGGATAGAGGACATGTCAAATAATCAATTACAAACAGTTACGAGCAAGCTGTGGGCAATGGCAAATGAATTGAGGGGGAATATGGATGCAGGAGAGTTTAAAAATTATATTCTAGCATTTATGTTTTATCGATACTTATCGGAACATCAAGAAATTTATTTACTATCAAATAAAATTATTGATTTGGAGGAAGATGAAACAGTCTATGAAGCATATAAGCGACAAGCTACTGGAGAGGATTTAATTGAGTATTTGCGTGATATTTCCTCAAGTTTAGGATATGCAATCGCTCCTGATGATACATGGGCATCATTGAATGTGATGATTGACGATACTACAGTAATTCCGAGTGTGTATCAAACGATTTTTGATAATTTTAATCGAAATGTTGAATTAAATAAAGATGCTATGAGTGATTTTAGTGGAATTTTCAATGATATTAATTTAGGGAATTCACGCTTAGGAAACTCAACTACAGCTCGTGCCAAATCATTAAATAATATTGTAAAATTAGTGGATGATATCGAATATAAGTCTGATGATGGGAAAGACATTCTAGGCGAAATTTATGAATATTTGATTGGACAGTTTGCGGCGAGTGCTGGTAAAAAGGGTGGTGAATTTTATACGCCACATCAAGTAAGTAGGATTTTAGCTAAAGTGGTTACAGCTGAAGTAGAAGAATCTGATCAGGCATTTAGTGTTTATGATCCAACGATGGGATCTGGTTCTTTATTATTGACGGTTCGAAATGAGTTACCTAGTGATAAAAAGATTGGTGCACTTAAGTTTTATGGACAGGAATTAAATACAACGACTTATAATTTAGCACGTATGAATTTAATGATGCATGGCGTTACATACAATAATATGACGTTGAGTAATGCAGATACGTTGGAAAGTGATTGGCCAGACGGTTTAAATAAGCAAGGAATTGACCAACCGCGAAGTTTTGATGCTGTGGTAGCCAACCCACCTTATTCTGCTAAATGGGATAATTCGGAAACGAAATTGAAGGATCCACGGTTTAGTGAATACGGGAAATTGGCACCTGCTTCTAAAGCAGATTTTGCCTTTATTTTACATAGTATTTATCATTTGAATAACACGGGAACGATGGCGATTGTTTTACCTCATGGAGTTTTGTTCCGTGGTGCTGCTGAAGGTAAAATTAGGCAAATTCTTATTGAAAAAAATTACCTTGATGCGGTTATTGGGTTGCCTGCCAATTTATTTTATGGCACGAGTATTCCGACAACAATTTTAGTATTTAAGAAGAATCGTAAAAATCGTGATGTTTTATTTATTGATGCAAGTAATGAATTTGAAAAGAGCAAGAATCAAAATAATTTAAGCGAGGCAAATATTGATAAGATTATTACGACGTTCAAGGCGCGAGAAGATGTTGAAAAATATGCGCATTTGGCTACGTTGGAAGAGATTAAAGAGAATGATTATAACTTAAATATTCCGCGTTATGTGGATACCTTTGAGGAAGAAGAGCCTATTGATTTGGTCGAGTTGAGTAAAGAAATTATACGAGTTAACAACGATATCAAACAGGCGGAATCAGATTTTCTTGGTATGCTGGACGAGTTGGCTGTAACCCCAGATACAAAAGAATTGATTGAAGCAACTAAAGAGGTGTTCAGATGATGCGAGAGAAAAATGCGCCTGAACTGCGGTTTGATGGGTTTTATGACGATTGGGAACAGCGTAAGTTGGG
>NZ_FXUT01000034.1 GCF_900183385.1 Listeria costaricensis | reverse complement strand
CGAGCGTTTGACTACAAATCAATCAAGGATGAACAAGAAGAAAAAGAGTTCTGGGTGAATATTGTAGCGACCGTGGTAATTGTTGGCGTTAGTATCTTCTGTCCCCCAGCCGGCTTGGCGTTAGGAGCGGTCTATGGCGGTTTAGAAGTCAGCTCCGCTGTCAGCGGGAAAGATTGGATCTCAGGCCGAGAACTCAGCACCAGTGAACGCGCAACGCGCGGCGTATTCGGCATGTTAGACGTCATCCCTGGCGTCAAAGCCTTGTCTGGTGGTGCGAAAGCCGTCTCAACCGGTAAAAACATCGCCCGTTTAGGCGACAATATGATCAGCGGAGGCAAAAACGCTCTGAAAACCGGTGCCAAAACCGTTTCCAGCAAAGTTGATGACGCTCTAAAAATGGGGCAAGAATTAGCCAGTAGTCGCATCAAAAACGCGAGTACCAGCTTCAAAGAAGCGGCCAACTCCATCGGCGACAGCGTGAAAGAAGCAGGTAAAAAGGTTGGGAATCTCAACCTCACACCGGGTCGAGAAATGGCTGTCGCAGGCGGCGGAAAAATCGGTGCAGGTGTAACCGTAGGCGAAGTCGTTAACGACATCAAGAAAGGGGCCCAAACAACAGGCAATAAACTAAAAGACTTCCTAAACGATGCCGCACATCTCAATATTAGTGGAAGTGGAAAAGGTGGTCATATTGATGATACACTAAAGGGGGTTGGTGGAGCTGGTGAGTTTAATATTGAAGAAATCAGACCACAACTAAAAACTAATCCTGACGAAGCATTTTTTTGGTCAGGTAGAACAGACGGGGTTGGAGGTGCAGATGTTGCAGCCAACATAGCCGAAGGAAAAGGTGGCGTAACTTTAGAATCAACAATAGCCAATAAAAAGATTACAATGCCAGAGTGGGATTTTAACAATCCGTCATCAATGGAAGCATGGGATTTGGCATCGGGAGCATATGCAGAACAAGTTTCAGGAGAAATAAGAGCTGTTGTTGGTTCTGAATTAAGACCCGGAAACATCTGGGAAAATGTTGAACTACCGAGGTTGATAGAAAATCCAAATGTTACTAAGATAACAACAATTGACCCTAAAACGGGGGTTGAAACCATTATTTTTGAGAGGTAATAAAATGAAAATTACAGGAAGTAACTCTTATATTAAATTTGATTTTGAAAATGGCTATGTACTAAAAGCAGATGGAGAAATGTTGGTTGGTAATAAATTTGTAGTATACAAGGATTCAATGAAAATTTGGGAACCACCACATCAGGCTGAAAAAGTAACTGAGGAACAAATAATTGATATTATAGAGCAGGTAAAACGAAATACTAATGAAAATACGGTTCAAATTATATTTGAGTAAGGAATTAGGATATCTGTAGTAGATTTCGAGAAGATAGTTCAAATAATCTTAAAGTGTTTGGCATGTTTGGGAAGACAAACAGGTTTGTATGATTTTCCTTACATCCAATTGACTACCAAAGACAATAAAAGAATAGCTTCTGTCAAGGTTCTTGCCACGTAGTGGTGCGAAAGCCGTCTCAGCCGGTAAAAATATTGCCCGCTTAGGCGACAATGTGATCAGTGGGGGCAAAAACGCCCTAAAAACCGGCACCAAAACCGTTTCCAGCAAAGTTGATGACGCTCTAAAAATGGGGCAAGAATTAGCCAGTAGTCGCATCAAAAACGCGAGTACCAGCTTCAAAGAAGCGGCCAATTCCATCGGCGACAGCGTGAAAGAAGCCGGTAAAAAGGTTGGCAATCTCAACCTCACTCCAGGTCGAGAAATGGCTGTCGCAGGCGGCGGGAAAATCGGTGCAGGTGTAACCGTAGGCGAAGTCGTTAACGATATCAAAAAAGGCGCCCAAACAACCGGCAATAAACTCAAAGACTTCCTAAATGATGCCGCACATCTCAATATTAGTGGCAGTGGAAACGGAAGCCGGATTGATGATACACTAGAGAGCATTGATAAATATGAGCAACATATCCAAAAGATAGTAAAACAATCAACTTGTACAAATGATGAGTTATATACTTACTTGAGTAATATTGATAGCAAATTGGCGGAAGAATTTAAGAGAACTAATAACTGGCCAGTAGAGTTACAAGTGCCTAAAAGCTCAGATGTTTTAACAATAGATGGAAAAATTGATTGGAGTCATGTGCCGAATAACGGTTATGTTCTTGATGATAGTGGTAATGCAATAAAAAAAGACTACATTCCTAAAATAGGAGATAAGTTTGATAGATATGGACCTAATGATGGTCGATTTACATCTCCGGTCAATGATAATAAACCATACCGATACGAGGAACGTTCATTGCCATATGTTGAAGATGCTACAAAATATCATCATTATGAAGTGGTAGGTAATTTTGAAAATATAAAAAGTTATGTTGATAGATGTACAGATGCTGCGTTAAAAGATAAAATTTATAATGATGTTGTGTTATATTATGGCAACGATTGGCAACAGATAAAAATAAGCGTTGGTGAAATTGCTTCTGGATTTGGGACACCAGGTGGCGGGACCCAATGGCAGTTCCCATTCTCTGTTGAAGTTCTTGAGAAAATTGGTTTAGTAAAAGAAATATTCTAGGAGGATTAATAAGTGAAAAGAATTGATGAATTACAAAACATTATTTATGTTGAAAAATTACCTGTCAATGTCTATAATGATCATGATCTGCAACCATTTGAAGTTGTATTGCAAAAAGAAGAAGAGAGATATCAGGTTTTTTCTACAAATGAAAGAGCTGGATTACAAGGAATTATAGTCAATTTTCATAGTGAAGAAGAAGCCTTTGAAGATATGATTATGAAAGCTCGATTGATGAAGAAGAATTATTATTAAGTTAATATTTTTTAAATATCATGCAAAGTAGAATCTTGTCAAACCGTCGAAAAGTTAAAAATGGAGAACCACCGGAATATCCCTGTCCGTTGTGGGATAATTAATCTGAGCTCATTTCGTTAGATTAATTAACTAAGCAACTATCCATATTTACAGATAGTTGCTTAGTTCTAAAAAGATAAGCAGTAGTGATTAGAAAATGATTAAACTGAATATTATACAATCATAGAAAGGACACACCGAATGAAAGACATCAAATACAACAGCGAGAAATGGGTCAAGATGGGGACCTCCATCGCAGAGCTAACAGCCAGCAGCTGGTTTGCCGGGTTGTTTCACGAACTGAACAAGGTCAACAAGAACTATGAAGCCGTCGAAACCACCATCCAAGAAAACGACCCAGACGACGCAGTTTCTTTCAGCCACACCAG
>NZ_FXUT01000043.1 GCF_900183385.1 Listeria costaricensis | reverse complement strand
GTCTACTAATTTTCTACCTCCAAAAGAACTCACAGCAATTTTAGCATTATCTAGTAATAAAAATAAAAATCTTATTAATAAATCCTTTTTTTGTGGATTGTGTTGTCTTTCAATAGTAATTATTAAAAAATCAAGCTTTACTTTCCCATCATAATTATCAATTATTTCTTCAAATAAATCAATAAGTCTTTTTGATTTATCTAATAAGGCATTCTCACTTGCAATAGCATGACAAATACTCATTCCATATTGTCCATCCGTATCTTTCAAAATTATCTCTTTAGTCCATTGAACTTCATATTCAAACTTAGTTTTACTTTGCAGAATAATATCAATAAGCCCTGAAAAATTAATTTCGCTCCAATTGATTCTCACTTCTTCAGCTATTGGATTTATCATATATAAAGACAGAATAAAAAGATTGTCTTTGTTCCAATCATTAACATATCCTTTTCTCAATAATTCTTGCCCCACATATTTAAATTTTTCTAAATTCCCCTTTTGAAATCCACGTATAGAATAAGAATAACCTTGGAACGTATTGATAGTAATCTGTTCTAAATCTATAAAGCTATCCACCAATGATAAAGCACCCTGTGAAAATTCTCTAAACGCAGCCTTATTCACATTAGAAACAATATCTTTGATTTTACTGCGCCTTGAATCCATTTTCTTATTTAACTGTATCAATATATCTAGATAACTACCTAATTCCGTGTTAATAAAATCTTCAATTTCAAGCAATTCAGGCCTTTTTCTATTTAGGTATACATAATCATAATTCAGCTCATTAACATTTACTTGCAATAACTTATCAAATGCTGGACTTTCAAATCTCCCTTTGTCAATCAATTCTCGGAAAAGATGCTTTTCTTCCCAGCTAAAGCTGTCTAAACTAAATTTCTCTAAGAATATTTCTAGAACCCCTGCTTTTAATTCTGGCTCATAATCATCATTATCTATTAAAATTTCAGCAAAAAGCTCTTCATATTTCGGATACAAAAGCAGTCCTTTTTCAAGGATTACTGTTTTTATTTTTTTTGAAACCTCATCGTTCTCCTTCAATGAACTCAATAAAAACTCTGTCGTTGCGTGATATGTTTTTTCTAAAAAGGGGTCTTTATTTGTAGAAAAAGACTCGTCTGGTGGAGATAGTAAGATTTCTAAAATAGCATCTACTTCCTTACTAAGAATCTGATTACTATCAATAAAAGACTTCTGGTGTACGAAACCATACTTACTAAAAGAGATTCCATCATGATAGCCTTCTAAAATTTCTATTCCCATTTTGTTTATCTCGATTTTACGATTTTCCACAAAATCATTTAGCTCATATCCAAAAATAATATTTGAAAAATCAATGTGATCTATTAAATTATTTACAAGAGAGCTATTTAACCCATTCTCATTATCAATGTTTACTAAAATTCTTTGAAATAAATGTAATTCCAATAATGAATCAGGATAATTATCTAATATTGGTTTGTTATTCAAAAACACTTTTTTATTCAATAAAGATTTATACAGGATTTGTATTAAATCATTCGAGATAATCGTTTTAAATGGCTGATAGCGATACATAGTTTCATCAGCCAATAATTCAATAATTATTGGAACCATTGCATCTTTCAAATTAATTGAGAATATTTTATCTTCATAGTAAATGTTTTTATAGTGCATAGGATTCTTTTGAAGTTGCTCAACTAACCAATATCCCATTAAATCTTCATCGCTAGAGAAAGATGTTTCTAAAAGATATTGTTCTTTTGAAATATTTCTTCTTATTTCATCTATCTCTGTTTGTCTAATTTCTTTTGATTTTTTTAATTTTTCAAAGACTTTAAAAATCCCTTC